>JADLCX010000037.1 GCA_020846975.1 Phycisphaerales bacterium | reverse complement strand
CCCCCCCCCCCCCCCCCCCCTCCCCCCCCCCCCCCAACTCCAGAACGAACACCGTGGAGAACAACCCGTGGGGTGACTTCACAATCAAGACTGTCGCTCCTCCCGGCCTATTGTGCAACGCATTGACTTCGATCGATACATCCCAACGCCCACCGACCCAGCCCGCTGAAGCGCCATTCCGGCGGTGGGTCGTTCCCGCCCATATCGCAACCCAGACGCTCATCCAGTCCACCTGGATGGCCGTGACGTTCCTCACGCCCGTCCTGGCCCGCAAGCGGTTCGACGCCAACGACTGGCAGACGCTCCTCATCACCGCCACACCCACGATCTTCTTCTCCCTCTCGATCTTCTGGAACGACCACTTCAACCGCCGCCCCCTCGGACGCTACCTCCTCACCTACTGGGTCTGGGCCTGCTTCCCGCTCGCGCTCATGGCCCTCGCCCGCGACTACTGGATGCTCTTCATCCCGCACCTGATCACCTGCATCGGCGGCGCGGGCTTCCACCCTGCCTCCGGTGAACTGCTCAAGGGCCTCTACCCCGATCGCATCCGCGGCCGGGTTTACAGCGCGGTCTGGGGTGTCTCGATGATCGTCGGTGCGGCGGGCGCCTACATCGTCGGCAAGTGGATGACCCGCGACGGCGAAGCCTTCCGCACCTTCCTGCCCATCGCCGCCGGCCTGCAACTCGCCGGCATCGGCGTCTTCATCTGGCTCTCCCGCACCACCGGCATCGCCACGCGCCGGATCATCCGGACCCGTGATGCACTCGACGGCTTGTCGCTCAAAGAACGATGGCAGCGCACGCTCGAGCCCATCGGTCACATGGGCACGGTCCTCAAGGAAGACCCGGTCTTCGCCCGCTACGAGGCCGCGTACATGACCTACGGCGTGGGATGGATGATCGGCTACGCCCTCCTGCCCATCCTCGTCACCACCGGCCTCGGCCTGGACTACGACGCCATTTCCAGCAGCACCGTCGTCGCCTACCTGCTCGCCATGGTCGCCATGCTCTACCCCGCCGGCCTGCTCATGGACAAGCTCGGCGCGGCCCGCAGCACCGGCCTTTCCTTCGCCCTCCTCACGATCTACCCCATCGGCCTCATCATGGCCCGCGATGCCCACGACCTGCTCATCGCCAGCATCGCCTACGGAGTCGCCCACGCCGGCGCCAACGTCGGCTGGATGCTCGGTCCCGTCTCCCTCGCGCCCAGCCCCGACAAGGTCCCGCAGTACGTCGCCATCCACGCCACCCTCGTCGGCATCCGCGGCAAGCTCTTCCAGCTCCTCGGCATCGGCCTCTACAAGCTCTCCGGCAGCTTCACCCTCCCCCTCCTCATCGCCGCCGCCGCGTACGCGTGGTCGGCGTGGCAGATGTGGAGACTCCATGGACGGATGAAGCGGGCGAAAGTCACTGGCCCGGCCCGCAAGGGCCGGGTGAGCGCCTCGCACGACGACTGACGTCGCATGTCTGCTATGCTCAGGCATCCCGAGCCCCGACAGCCGCCGCCCCGCTCGTGTTTGCTACTATTCCGACCGAATGGTTCAGCTCGTCAAGGACAACCTCGACGCCATCGCCGCGCTGTGCATCAAGCACAAGGTGCTGCGGCTTGAACTTTTCGGTTCCGCCGCGTGCGGAGACTTCGACCCGATGCGAAGTGACGTCGACTTCCTTGTCGAGTTTGAGCCGGTCCCTTTCGGCGCCAGGGCCGATCAGTACTTCGGCCTCATGTTCGATCTTGAGAAGTTGCTCGGACGCCGCATCGATCTCGCCGAAGTGGGGGTCATCAAGAACCGCTACGTCCGGGCAAGCATCGAGGAAACCAAGGTGCCCATCTATGCCGCGGCGTAGCGACGAGGCGTTCCTCGACGACATCGTGCGAGCCGCCGACCATATCGCATCTATGGCGGCGGGCGCATCGCTCGACGGCTACGTGACCAACAACGTAATCCGATGGGCAATCGAGCGGCAACTGTTCATCGTCGGCGAAGCGACTTACCAGTTGCAAGAGGCCAAGTCCTCCGCTTACGACCGACTTGGCAGCGCGCAGCAGAACGTGGCGTTTCGCCACGTTCTTGCCCACGGGTACTTCAAGGTGGATGATCGCCGGGTCTGGGAGATCGTCACGATGCACCTTCCCAAACTGCGGCACGAAGCCGCGGCCCTGCTCCGTGAGTTGGACCCGTTATGGCATGTGGAGGCTCCGTGATCGCCGTTTCAACCCGTCGTGATTCTCAGCCGCTGCGCACCATCGCCTTGATGTTGCTGCCGTGTCTAGCGATCGGAACGATCGCGAGCCAAGTCCGTGCCGACCGCCCCGCGATCGAGCAAACCCTCCGCGCCATCGAGAAGACCGTTCTCGCCGGCGACATCGAGGGCTACCTCAAGCACGTCGCCACCGACGATCCGATCTTCCTCAAAGAGCAGCAGAACTGGGCCGCGGACTTCAAGCACCACATCCCAACCGCGTTCAAGCTCTCCATCGTCGATCCACCCCCTCCGCCACCGCCAACTCCGCCCAAGACCGCCGAGGCGCCCTCATCAACCTCCACCGACGAGCGCAAGCCCGGCGAGAAGCAGCCTGATGCCGACGCCGACGCCGACGATGACGACCACGACGGTGTCCAGCCCTTCACCTGCGACGATGCCGAGGGTGTCGCCATCTTCGAGCTCCGCATGGATTGGACCATGACCGGTGTGGGCCGCCGCAGCCGCGACCTCGATCGCACCATCTCCTACCCCGTCAAGTTTGTCCGCGCCAAGTCGGTCGCGGCCGACGGCGCCCCGCGCTGGCTCTATTGCGGCGAAGTCTGGGCCGCCATCAACGACACGCCCAAGCCCGCCGCCGAAACGCCCGAGGCCGACGACGACGAACCTTCTCTCCCGCGCTCCACCTCGCCCAACCGCTGCCTCTTCTTTCCCGGGTTCGAGGATGTTGCCAAGCGCATCATCGAGGTTCTCCCCGAGGTCCGCGCCCACGTCGATGAAGGCTTCGAGAATCCGATCAAGCACGTGCAGGAGATCAAGATCTACCCCACGATGCAGCACCTCCAGGCCTCGATCTACCTCTCCTACGCCGACGGCCTCGGCGGCTGGAACGAGCCCGGCGAATCCATCAAGCTCCTCGCCTCCAACAAGTCAGGCAAGCAGCAGCTCCGCAGCCTCCTCGCCCATGAATACGGCCACGTCGCCACGTTCGAGTACGGCCCGCACGCCAGCGACATGCCCTGGTGGATCCTCGAAGGTGTCGCCGAACTCTCCGCCGAGCACTTCAACGCCGCGCGACGCGAAGCCGGCGCCAAGAACCCCGACGCCGCCCCTCCCCGCGGCCGCGGCGGCCGGGGCCGCGATGCTGATGCCGTGGTCAAGGGCTGGGCACGCGCCGGCGAACTCGCCGCATGGGACGACCTCACCGATTTCCGCACCGTCAAGTCCTCGCTCGGCGGCCACGTCTACAAGCAGGGTCAGCACATGCTCGGCTACATCTCCGAGCGTTTCGGCCGCGCCAAACGCAACGCCTGGCTCAAGTCCATGGCCCAGGGCGCCAAGCTCAACGACGCCACCCAGACCGTGCTCGGGATTTCCTTCGCCGATCTCGACGCCGCGTGGCGCGCCACGCTCCCGAAGAAGGAAGATGCCGTAGAAGATGCCCCCGCCTCCGACTCTCGGGCCACTGACCCGCTGCCCTGAGCGGGTCAGTGGCACGTGCGTTCGACGATTCGGGGATTGATGCCACCGGCCGACAGGCCGAGGGCTACGCCGAGGACGATTCCTGTGAACGAGTGCATTGTGCTGGTCTCCTGCTGCGACGAGCGCCGGTGAGAACCAGCAAACACAACCCAGCGGCGCTTGTGCCGGGCGCAGGGACCGACGATGCTAGGCGCACGCCAAACTCGAACGTGGGAACGTGCGGGAACTCTTCGCCTCGACCCCGGAGTCCATCCAGCAAGACCGCCTGTCCGGCGTCATGACTCCAAAATGACCCATCAAACACCCGAGACCGGGTACCACTGCTTGAGGTAGTAACCGTCTCCGTCCACTCCGTCGTCCCCCCCGCCGTATCCAGCAAGCCCCACGGGCTCTGAACCCCGTACGACCCGAGCGGCACCGTAAACGGCGAACGCCCCGGATAGTCCCCGCTGTCCCACCCCGCGTTCGCCTGCGCCAGCACGCCGTTCACCAGCACGCCCGGCGTTCCGTACACCGGCGCGGTGTCGCTGGCGTTGTTGTACTCCCACCACCGCGCCTGCCCCGGCCCGTTCCCGTTCGGATCAAAGTGGCTCGCCTTGAAGAGTTCATCAAACGTGGGTATCCAGTACCGCGCCCCCGGCGAGTGCGCCTGCTGGTCCGTGAACCGCAGGTTCGGCACCCCGCTCTCGAACCCGAAACTTTCCACGTCGTACGCCCCCGACATGAACGCCTCGCGCGTGGCGCCCCTCCCGTTGTGGTTCCAGTTGCAAAAAATCGCCGCCATCCGCCACGAGATGTCCCCCACCGGCCGTCGCTCGTTCCCCGCCGGTACCGTCCAGTTCCCCGGCGATCCCGCCGCGCCCCAGAACGACGGTGCCACGATGTGCGGAATCCTCTGATCCGCCGGCAACCGGAACGCCGCGTTGAAGAACGGAACCCACTCCGCCGTCGTCACCTCGAATCGCCCGATCGAGTACTCATACGCAATCCCGCCCCGGTTATGGACGAAGGCGTTCGGGTTGCTCGCCTGGTAGGGCGCATTCCCCACCGCCCCGATCCGCACAAAGTCGATCCCGCTCACCGGATCAACATCCGCGCAGGCTATCGACGCACAAGCGACCAGGCTCGCGCACGCCAACGCCGCGACCGGTCCGAAAACAACTTTGGCAGAACTTGGGCAAGGGCCGGCCTCCGCCTCTGCCCTCTCTTCCTGACAGAGTGTAACACCGGTCGGGCCAAACGCACCCTGCCCCTCCCAATTCCCCGCGACAACCCTCGATTCTCGGTCCCGCAACTCCCACCGCACTCTTCGCGGACCTCGCCGGTATACATTTCCCGTACAAACCACCCACCGCCCCGAATGGGAGAACCCATGCTTCGACCGCTCGCCACCGCACTCGTCCTCTCCGCCGTGATCGCCGCCCCCGCGCTCGCCATCGACGAGGCGCACAAAAAAAAGGCCGACGAGCTCGCCGCGAAAGCCTTCGATTACCTCAAGACCAAGCAGGACAAGGCCACCGGCGGCTGGTCGGTCCCCGCCGAGGGCTCAACCCAGCCCCACCTGCCCGCCATCTCCGGCCTGGTCCTCCACGGCATGCTCATGGGTCCCAAAGCCCAGCGCGAGGACCCCGCCGTCGCGTTGGGAATCAAGTACATCCTGAACTTTCAGCAACCCGATGGAGGCATATATGACAAGATGCTGCCATCTTACAACACCTCCATCTGCCTCTCGGCCCTGAGCAAGGCCGACACGCCCCAGGCCCATGCCGCCATCCCCGCGGCCCAGGACTTCCTCCGCAAGATCCAGTTCGGCGAGGGTTCCGACCCCGCCGCGGGCGGCCCCGACGCCGCCAAGCCCGTGGACAAGTCGCACCCCTACTACGGCGGTGTCGGCTACGGCAAGCACGGCCGACCCGACCTCTCCAACACCCAGTTCATGCTCCAGGCGATGCAGGATTCGGGGGTCTCGCCCGAGGACCCCGCCGTGCAGCGGGCCGTCAAGTTCCTCGAGCGCCTCCAGATGCTCGACGAGGTCAACGACATGCCCTACGCCGACAAGAGCAGGCAGGGCGGCTTTGTCTACTCCGTCGCCGAGAACGCCGACTCGGTGGACAAGCGCGCCGGCGAGAGCAAGGCGGTGATGATCGAGGAATCGCTCGACGACGGGACAAAGGTTTCCCGCCTCCGCGCCTACGGGTCGATGACCTACGCCGGGTTCAAGAGTTACCTCTACGCCGCGCTCCCGCGCGACGATGTCCGCGTCCGTGCCGCCTTCGACTGGATTCGTAAGAACTACACCGTTCAGGAGAATCCCGGCGTTGGCGCCAGCGGCATGTACTATTACTACGTGACGTTCTCTCGCGGCCTCAACGCATGGGGCCAGCCCGAGATCGACGTCGCATCGGTCTCCAAGGATGCCGATGGCAAGCCCGTCACCAGGACCGAGAAGCGAGACTGGGCCAACGACCTGATCGACCGCCTCGCCGAGCTCCAGAACCCCGACGGCTCGTTCAAGAGCCTCGACAAGCGATGGATGGAAGACAACCCCGTGCTCATCACCGCCTACGCCCTCCTCGCCCTGCGCAACGCCGCGCCCTGAGTGGCATCGGCATCCTTGCCGATGTCGATTCGCTCGCGCGGCGACCCGTCCGAGTCGAACGAGCGCTCGCATGTCTCGCAAGAGCCACACCATGGTCCGCCAAACGCTCGTCACCATTCTGCTCTCGGCCCTGCTCGTGCACACCGCGCACGCGCAGCCCACCTTCGGCCGCCCGCGCCCCGACAAGCCCGGCGACAAGCCCGCCGCCCCTCAGCCCGCAGCGCCGCCCGAACCCGACGACCAGCCCGATCCATCCGACGACGATCCCGAGGCCGCGCCGGATGAAGGCTTCGTTCCCTCTCCCGATTCGTGGCTCGAGACCGACCCGCCGCGAAAGGCCCCCGCGCGCGATGTCGAGGCCGGGAAGACGTACGCCTGGCGCTCCGCCGACGGCCTGCGCTACGCCTACTCCATCCCGATCACTTACAAGCCCGACGGGAACGCGGGCTACGACATCGTCGTCATCTGCCACCCGGCCAACGCCGACTTCCGCTGGGGCATCGGCAGCCACGCCTTCTCCGTTTCGCGTGCTGACGGTGGCGCCGAGGCCGCCGTCCCGCCCGACCCATCGCGCATCTTCCGGCCCACCTGCATTGTCGTCAGCCCGGACGGTCCCGGCGGCGAGGCCCGCGCGCCCGAGCGTCGCACCTTCCCGGCCACCGGCGCGGCCGCGGTTCGCTTCCGGGACTTTGTCCTCGAACTCACCCGCACCATGCCCGGCCGGCGCGTGTTCCTTTATGGCACGGGCGGGGGCGGAGCCTTCGTCGTCTCGTTCGCGGGGCTCTTCCCCGCGCTGTGCGACGGCGCGGTCGCCTACGGCTGCGGTCTGCCCGAAGACTTCAAGATCGTCAAGTCCAGCGTCCCCGTGGTGTTCGTGCACGGAGTCAAGAACGGCATCGTCCCGTTCTCCGCGGCCGTGAGCGAGCTCGACGCGCAGAAGGCCGCGGGCAACCGCATGGTGCGGCTCCGCGCCCTCCGCGCGTTCAACGACTACCCGAACCCCGTGCGAGTCTCCGAGTGCATCGACTACCTCGTCGGTGTTCGCACCGACGACCCCGCCGAGACGCTCGCGTGCGTCGAATCGATCCTCACGCCCAAGCCCGTGGACGAGTACGACTACGTCGCGCCGGTCTGGTACGCCGGCGCGCGGGAACTGCTCGGACGCATCCTCTCCGAGCCCGGCCCGCTCACGGGCGAGGCCCCGTTCGAGGATGATCACGCACCTTCGGACGCGGTCCAGTCGCGAGCCCGCGAGGTCATCAAGCTCATCGAAGCCGAGGCGGCCAAGCATGTCGCCGCGATCCGCGAGTCGATGCCCGCCGGTTGCCAGAAGGCCGAAGACCTCTACCTCGACGGGGGGGCGTGGCTCGGCCACCTCATCGCCGCGAGAGACGACTTCCGCGGCGTCAAGCCGATGGAGGACTTCGCCAAGTCGTTCGGCTTCGATGCCGCGCTCGAGAACCACAAGGCCGCGGCCGGCCGGTTCATGGAACAGTGGTCGCCGAGCGATGAGGTTGGGAGCTTCGAGGCCGCGGTCACGTGGATCCCGCAGTGCTTCCTGTACGAGGCGCTGCCGATCGAGCTCGCGACGCGCATGAAGGCCTGGAAGCGCAAAGCCCAGGGCGCGGAGATCGACATCGACCCCGAAGCGCTCGAAGGCTACGAACTGGTCGCCAACTGGGACGAGGGCTGCCGCAAGGGCCTCGCAGCCTACGAGAAGATCTGGCGTCGCTGGCGCTTTGAGCCGGCCGTGCCGGCCAAGCCTGGCGCGAAGGCCGCCGACAAGGGTTCGTGAAAACGACGCGACCCCGACGATCAATCGCCGGGGTCGGTGGGTGGAGAAAATCCAATGGGCCTGCGCAGAGTCGAACTGCGGACCTCACCCTTATCAGGGGTGCGCTCTAGCCAACTGAGCTACAAGCCCGACTTGTCATCCGCCGGTCTTATCGGCGGTCGAACTGTCCGGCTTTCGGCCGGAATCGCCCGAGCACAACGATAGCCCTGTGGAGGGTCGGCGTCACTTGGATTCCGCGGCGCGGCGGGCCTTCACGCCCGGATCGGCCTCCACGACCGACTTGACGACCTGATCGAAGTCGGGCTGCAGCGGGTTGCCCTGCCAGCGGATGGTGCCGTCGCTCGAGAGCACGACCACGTGAGGGATGCCCTGGATCTTGAGGGCGTTGTTGACCGTCGAGGTCTGATCGGTGGCCTGCGCGTACGCGTGCTTGCTCTTCTTGAGGAAGGTCTTGATTGTGTTCTCCGGCTCATTGCTGATCCCGATCACGACCACGTCCTTGCTCTCCTTGTGCAGCTTGTCGAGCTTGGGCATCGCCATCTTGCACGGGCCGCACCAGGTCGCCCAGAAGTCCAGGACCGTGACCTTGCCGGTGCGGTCGGGCTTGGCGTTGTCGATGAACTTCTCCTTGCCGAGCGGCTTGGGAAGGGGCTTGCCCTGGAAGTCGCCCGCGTGCAGTTCGCTCTTGTTGTGGGCGGGCCACTTGGCGGACTTGTACTCCGCGGCGTCGGGTTGCGTGTAGTTCGCGAGCTTGACCTCGCCGTCGGCGGCCTTGCCCTGCTCGGGCTTGGGCGCTTCGGGCTTGAACGCGGCCGCGGCCTCGGCGGTCTCTCCGGCGAGGTACGCCGCGGCGTCTTCGACCGAGGTGGTCTCGACATCAGCGTAGCGGAGGTTGCCGGCGCGATCGACGAGGTAGAAGTCCGGGTCCTGCGTGCTGAACAGGGCCTCGCGGAACTTGTTGTCGGTGTCGAGCGCGTAGGCGAAGGTCACGCCCGCGGCCGTTGCGGCCTCGGCGGCCTTCTCGAAGCCCTTGGTGTGGTGCACGCCGACGACGATCACGCCCTTGTCGCTCCCGCCCTCGCCAACCCCCGCGTCAGCGACGCGCTGCGCGGTTTTCATCGCGTCGAGGCTGGTCTTGTACCAGCTCGCCCAGGTGACGAACACGACCACCTTGCCCTTCATGGACTCGGCCGTCAGCGCCGTTCCGTTCCACTGGCTGAGTTTGCCGAGCAATCCGGTGTCGAAGGGCTTGTTCTGGATCGCGTCGATCTTGGCGCGCGAGTTGGCCCGGCGCGAGTTGCCCTGGCCCTCGAGCTTGACCTCGGGCTGGGCGAGCCCGTGAAGGGGAGCCGCGCCGAGCGCGGCCGCGGCGACAATCATGGAGCGGAGCATGGTCATGGCGGGTTCCTGTCGGCGAGAAGGTCGGGGGGGCTTAGCGGTTCTCAATCTTGGCCCGGGCTTCTTCGGCGCGGCGGCGGGCTCTGACGCCCGGGTCCACGCGCACCATCTGATCGAGCGCGGGCCGGAAGTTGTCGAGGTGCGGGTTGCCGAGCCAGCGCACCTTGCCGTCCGAACTCAGGAGGACCACGACGCCCAGTTTGCGGCCGGAGTTTGCGAAGGCCATCCACTTGTCGATGGTCGCGAAACCGCCCGTGGAGGTCACGACGGCGTGGTTGACCGTGCGCGACCCGACGATGCTCTTGGCCGCGTTGAGCCGCTCGGTGTCGTACTTGGCCCGATCCTCCTCGCTCTGGAGCTGGTTGCGCTTGTCGGGGTTGGGCAGGGGCATTCCCACCACCACGACATCGCGCTGCCATGCGTCCTGCGCCCGGTTCATGACGGGGATCTGCGATAGCCAGTCCTCGTCGAGCGGGTCGAACATGTAGACGGCGGTGATGCGCCCGCGGGTCACGGGCTTGGCGGTCGCCCACCCCTCCTCGGGCAGTTCACCCACGGGCTTCTCCTGCTTGATCTTCTTCGCGAGCTGGTCGTAGTCGTTGAGGCCGGTGGTGTCCACGAAGTGGGGCCAGTCGGC
The DNA here is from genome assembly GCA_020846975.1 of Phycisphaerales bacterium. Taxonomy (GTDB): domain Bacteria; phylum Planctomycetota; class Phycisphaerae; order Phycisphaerales; family UBA1924; genus JADLCX01. The sequence goes on along the minus strand of JADLCX010000037.1, from coordinate 111,168 downwards.
GGCGGCGTAGGCCTCCTCGGGCGGGTCGGGGAAGGTGACGGTCAGCGGCTGGCCGGGCTTGACCAGGCCTTTGGTGTCGTCGGTCTTGGTGGCCTCGACCATCTTGACCTTGGCCGCGGTCTTGAGGGACTCGGGAACGGCCGCGGCCTGCTCGGCGGTCTCGCCGACGAGGAGTTCGACGGCGTGCTCGACGCCGGAGGTCTCGACGTCGGCGAAGCGCATGTTGCCGGCGCGATCGACGATGTAAAAGTCCGGGTCGCCATCGACCTTGAGCGCGGCGCGAACCTTGCCCTGCTCGTCGGCGGCGTAGGGGAAGGTGACGCCGATGGACTTGGCGGCCTCGGCCGCGGATGCGAAGTCGCGGGGGTTGTGGATGCCGATGGTGACAAGGCCCTTGTCGGCCCACTTCTTGTGCGCGGCCTCGGCGACGCGCACCGCGCTGAAGGTGTTCTTGTTCCAGCCCGCCCAGGTGAACAGCAGGATCACCTTCTCCTTGGTGGAGTCGGCGGTCGGCGCCGTGCCGGACCAGTTGCTGAGCGATTCCCACAGCGCGGCGTCGAACGGCTTGAGCTGCATCGCGTCGCACTCGGCGCGGTGAGCGCCGGAGCCTTCGATGCGGACCGCCGACTTGGGCTGGGCCAGCGCGCCGCCGGCGAGCGCGAGCGCCGCCGCGACGGCGCAGGTTGTGTTGATGAGCATCGAACCCCCGGAACGCTGACGCAGACTGACCATGATGCACGGTTCTCCGGACGGCGTCGCGGGAGAGCCCCGCGCGCAGTCATACCCCAAACTGGACCCAACCCCACCATATTCTACAGGGACACGGTTCATCAGACGCACCTGTTTGGACGGCTCAGAACAAACTTTGTTCACTTGGGACGCGCACTTCGGGCTTTCCCAGCCGGTAGAGGGCGATTCCCGCCGCCATGGCGACATTGAGGGAGTCGATGATTCGGCCCTCCGGGGTTGGGCGCATGTCGATCCGGACCCGCCGGACGCACGCGGTGAGAGCCGCCGGGGAGAGCCCGACCCCCTCGGTGCCGAGGACGATGGCGGCGCGGCGATGGCGATTGACGGTGGCGGCGGTTTCGAGGTCGATCGAACCCGGGGCGAGCGTCATGGCCAGCGTGTCGAATCCGGCCGCGGTGATGCGGGCAAGATCGCCGGGCCAGTCGGCCAGGCGAGCGAAGGGGATGGAAAGGATGTGGCCCATCGAGACGCGGAGGGACTTGCGGTAGAGAGGGTCGGCGCAGCGCGGGCTGAGCAGGACGGCGCACCCGGGCCCCCCGAGCGCGGCGGCGTTGCGGAAGATGCCGCCGAGGTTATCGTGGTTGGTGAGGTCTTCGAGAACGAGCAGGGGGCCGGGCAGGTCGAGGAGCGGATCGAGCGGCGCGGGCGGCGTGCGAAGACCGATGGCGAGCACGCCGCGGTGCATGTTGAAGCCGACGATCCGCGAGAGCAGCGGAGGATCGGCCAGGAAGACGGGAGTGGATGCGGGAAGGCGGGCGAGCGCGGGGCGCATCGCCTCGAGGCGCGTGGACGTGAGGAGCACCGACTGGGTGGGGAAGGATGACTCGATGAGCCGTTGGACGACCAGTTCGCCCTCGGCGATGAACAGGCCGCCGTGCGCGGCGGGGTCGAGCGGGTCGGCGCGCTGGGCAAGCTCGGCATCGCGCATGTTGGCGTAGGGCGCCAGGCGGGGATCGGAGAGGTCTTGTATCGGGACGAGGTTCATCGGCAAAGACCGGAGCACAGAGACACGGAGGGAAGATTACGAAGAGCACAGAGAAGGGGTGGAGACTGAGTATTCTTCGGTGATCGAGCGATCGACCAGAAAGCAAGGGCGCAGTGGATTGGGAGGCAGGACGGTTGCGATGCTCAAGTGTCTCCCCTCGTGTCCTGTGCGAGATCCTCCGTCTTCTCTGCGCCTCGTTCCAACCGGTTGGCGATGCGGTCACGAACTGAACTACACTTGCATCATGCTGAGAACCATCACGTCCATCACGTTGTTGCTCTCGATCGCCGGTCTAGCCACTGGCTGCGACGACAGCTCGAAGCCTCCGGCCTCGGCGACGGGGCAGGGGATCAACAACCTGGCGGAGTCGCCGAGCTCGCTGCTGGGCAAGTCGGCCGCGCGTGGGCGGGATGTGGCGAGGGATGCCGTCAACTACCAGAACGAGGCGTCGGGGATCGCGGCGGAGGGGACCGGCGAGGCCCAGCCCGTGACGGTCTCGGGCGTGGGCCTGAGCGTGCCGACGTCGTGGACGAGCCGCAAGCCATCGAGTTCGATGCGCGTCGCGGAGTTCGTCGTCGCGCCCGACAGCGGCGGGGGCGAGACGGTTGTCGCGTTCTTCGGGAGCATCGGGGGTGATGCGATCAGCAACATCGAGCGGTGGCGGCAGCAGGTTGTCAACCCCGAGGGCGCGTCGGTTGAAGAGACCAACACCAAGGTGCGCACGGTGAGCGGGATCAAGGTGACGACGGTCTCGATGGATGGCACGCTCAAGGGCGGGACGATGGGGGGACCGGCCAAGGACATGCCCAACTCGGGGTTCCGCGCGGCGATCATCGAGGGGCCGAAGGGCTCGGCGTACATCAAGTTTACCGGTCCGATCTCGGTCATTTCGCAGAACGAGGGCGCGTGGGAAGCGATGATCAGCGGGATGCGAAAGCAGTAAACGGCCCATGACACCGCTGCAAGCCGCCGTTCTCGGTGTGGTCGAAGGGCTGACCGAGTACCTGCCGATCTCATCGACCGGGCACCTCATCATCACATCGAGCCTGCTGGGGCTGGACAGCCCATCGAGCAAGAGCGCGGTCGATGCGTTCAACATCGTGATCCAGGGCGGGGCGATTCTCGCGGTGGTCGGGCTGTACTGGTCGCGGTTCGTGCAGATGCTGCGCGGGCTGCTCGGCAAGGACAACGCGGGGTTCGCGTTGCTGATGAACCTGGGCATCGCGTTCGTGCCCGCGGCCGCGCTCGGGCCGCTTCTGGATGACTGGCTGGAGGCGAGGCTGTTCTTCACCGGCCCGGTGGCGGGTGCGCTCGCCCTGGGCGGGGTGTACATGATCGTGGTGGACCAGAGGCGTCGCGGCGGGCTGGCGCGGCCGCGATTCGCGGGCGGGGACAGGGGCGTCGAAGAACTTCGGCCGCACGAGGCGCTGTTCATCGGGTTGCTCCAGTGCATCGCGATGATCCCGGGGACGAGCCGCTCGATGATGACGATCACGGGCGGGTATTTCTGCCGGCTGAGGCCGGCCGCGGCGGCGGAGTTCAGTTTCCTGCTGGGGGTGCCGACGCTCGGCGCGGCGTGCCTGTACAAACTGGCGAAGAACATCATGCTCTCGCGCGGGCCGGAGGGTGCGGGGCACCCCAACATGTTCGAGTTGCTGGGCGCGATGCCGATCGTGATTGGGTTGGTCGTGGCCATGGTGTCGGCGGCGGTGGCGGTGAAGTGGCTGGTCGGGTTTCTGGGTCGGAGCGGGTTGACGCCGTTTGGGTGGTACAGGCTGGTGCTGGCGGCGACGCTGGTGGGGTTGGTGGTGGGGGGCGTGGTGAGGGTGTAGGGAGGGGTTGTCAGGGTGAGAGGGTGATGGGAGTGTCGGGGTGAGGAGCTGACGGGCGCCGTCCCCTGTGCTTGAGTCCGTACTCGAAGCGCTGAGCGCCGGCTCGGTTGCCGATGAAGGGCGCTGCCCGGCGTGGTCGAGGTGGGCGTTGTGTTTCGGGCTGATGGTGTTGGTGATCGGTGGAGCGGTTGTGGTGGTGGCGGTGACCCTGGCGCGAGTCGGCGAACGGGGCTTTGGCGTGCGGGGAGATTGGCCGATAGAGTGTGGTCGGGGCGGAGTGATTCATCGGTGTCAACATTGCAAACGTCGTTTCCCAAAGACAAAGTCCGCGTCGTTCTCCTCGAGAACATCCATGCTCGCGCGGTGGAGATGTTGAGCGCGGAGGGGTTCAGGGTCGAGTCGCACAAGAAGGCGCTGGAGGGGCGGGAACTGGTCGAGGCGATCCGCGAGGCGCACGCGGTGGGGATCCGGAGCGGGTCGCAGGTGAAGGGCGATGTCTTGAAGGCCTCGCCGCGGCTTCTGGCGGTGGGGTGTTTCTGCATCGGGACCAACCAGGTGGACCTGCGGGAGGCGTGCCACGCGGGGGTGCCGGTGTTCAACTCGCCGTTCAGCAACACGCGGTCGGTGGCGGAACTGACGATCGCGGAGATCGTGGCTCTGCACCGGCGGCTGCTGGACAAGAGCGCGCAGATGCACGAGGGGAAGTGGGACAAGTCGGCCGCGGGTGCGCACGAGGTGCGCGGGCGGACGCTGGGGATCGTGGGTTACGGGCGGATCGGGTCGCAGGTCAGCGTGCTGGCCGAGTCGATGGGGATGCGGGTGGTGTATTTCGATGTCCTGAGCGTGCTGCCGTTGGGGAACGCGCGCTCGGCGCGGTCGCTGGATGAGTTGCTGGGCGCGAGCGATGTGGTGAGCCTGCACGTGCCGGCGACGAAGGCGACCGAGCGGATGATCGGCGCGAAGCAGATCGAGAAGATGCGAGAGAGGGCGTACCTGATCAACAACGCGCGGGGGAGCGTGGTGGACATGGGGGCGCTGGCCGCGGCGTTGAAGTCCGGACGCCTGAGCGGGGCCGCGCTGGATGTCTTTCCCAACGAGCCCGCGGTGGCGGGCGAGACATTCAGCAGCGAGGTGCGGGGGCTGGGCAACGTGATCCTGACGCCGCACGTGGGCGGGAGCACGGAAGAGGCTCAGGCGGCGATCGCGGAGGATGTCGCGGGCAAGTTGGCGAAGTTCATCAACAACGGGAGCACGACGACGGCCGTGAACGTGCCGCAGGTAGAGTTGCCGGAGCAGTGGAGCGCCCCATCGATCGACGCGGAGACGCTGGAGACGCACGCGGCGAGGTCGAGGCGGCACCGCATCCTGCACTTTCACCAGAACGTGCCGGGCGTCCTGAGCAAGATGCACGGGATCATCGCGGAACTCGGGGCGAACATCGCGGCCGAGTACCTGCAGACCAACGCGGATATTGGGTACGTGGTTCTGGATGTCGATCCGACCGATGCGGGGCGGATCACCGAGCGGCTGCGTGCGATCCCGGAGACCCTGCGCGTGCGGATGCTGTGGTGAGCCGGCCGGTCGGGCCGAGAACTGTCGTGGCATGGGACCCCCCTCTGGGCCGTGGAAGCGATGACCGAAAGAAACATGAACAGCATACCAGATTTTTGTTTGGTATGCAAGGGCATGATCGCATTTTGTGTGGTATTTCCATAACCCATTGATTGTCAATGGGTTATGTGGTGGAGAATCCGGGTGATTGCTCGGGCGGCACGCGCCGGGGCGATCCGGGAGACCGTGCGCGCGCACCCGTCCTATCGTACAGGCCCCAATGGAGACGTTGGGGACGATGGTGGCTGTAGCTCAGTTGGTTAGAGCACGAGATTGTGATTCTCGGGGTCGCGGGTTCGAGTCCCGTCAGCCACCCTTGCTTGAAACTCGGAAGCGGGGACGTGGAACGCGGGGCCGGCCGCGGCTCAGGCGGCGGTGGCGGTTTGTGTGGCGGGCAAGGTGGCGAATCGGCGGGCCGTTTCGACCAGGAGCACCTTATCCACGGGCTTGGTGAGGAAGTCGGTGCATCCCGCGGCGAGACAGCGGGCACGATCTTCGCTCATGGCGTGGGCGGTGAGGGCGATGATGGGCGTGGTCAGGCCGAAGGCGCGGAGCCGCCGCGCCGCCTCGTAGCCGTCCATGAGCGGCATCTGCACATCCATGAAGATCACGTCGAAGCGCGGGGCGTCGGGCCGCGTGAGCAGATCGACGGCGGCACGGCCGTTGTCGGCGATCTCGACATGGGCGCCGGCCTTGCGGAGGTGGTGGGAGAACAGGCGCTGGTTGTCGAGGCCGTCTTCGACGAGGAGGATTCGGCGGCCGTGGAGAGGTTGCGTCTGCGGGGACGCGGTCGCGGCGGGGCAAGCCGAGGAAGCGGGCGCGGGTGCCGGCACGGGTCGTTCGACCGGGCGCGTGTCGAGCGTGAGCGTGAAGGTCGAGCCCTTGCCCGGGTCGGAGCGGACGGCGAGGTCGCCGTTCATCATCGCGGCCAGGCGCTTGGAGATCGCCAGGCCGAGGCCCGTGCCGCCGAAGTGGCGGGTGGTGGAGGAATCGGCCTGGGTGAAGGGCGTGAAGAGGCGTTCGACCTGCCGCTGGTCCATTCCGATGCCGGTGTCGGCGACCGCGATGGTGAGGCGAGCGGGCGCGGCGGGGTCGGGCGATGGCGCGTAGTCGGCGAGGATGGTGACGCCGCCGGTGTCGGTGAACTTGATGGCGTTGCCGACGAGGTTGATGAGGATCTGGCGGAGGCGGGTGGGGTCGGCGGCGACGGCGTCGGGCACGGCGTCGGCGACTCGCGCGTCGAGGGTGATGTTCCGGGCGGCGGCGCGGACGCGCATGAGCGAGCAGACCTGCTCGACGATGGCGCGGGGCTCGGTGGGGACGGACTCGACGGTCATCGCGCCGGCCTCGATCTTGGAGATGTCGAGGATGTCGTTGATGATGGTGAGCAGGTGCTCGCCGTTGCGGCGGATGGTGGTGAGGCACTCGTCTCGCTGGGGCGGCGGGAGGAGCGGGTCGGCGAGGAGTTCGGAGTAGCCGAGGATGGCCGTCATGGGCGTGCGGATCTCGTGGCTCATATTGGCGAGGAAGTCGGTCTTGTACTGGTTGGCGGCTTCGGCGGCGTCTTTGGCGTGGCTGAGCCGGCGGTGGGCGGCGTCGAGGTCGCGGTTGGAGGCCTCGACCTGGCGGGCCTGCGCGAGGACCTGGCTGGCGACGCCGCGGCCGAGGATGAGGTAGCCGATGAGGCCAACGACCCCGACACCGACGAGCACGAACCACGCGAGGGTGGTGGAGTGTTCGACCTGGGCGGTGGTGGCGGCTTCGAGCCGCGCGGCGGAGGCGAGGAACCCGGACTTGGCGGAATGGACCTGCGAGGCGCACTGGGCGAGTTGGCCGCGGAGCTCGAAGAGGGCTCGCTGGGCCTCGAGGCGAGCGGCGACGGCGTGGACGAGGCCGTCGGCGCCGGGTGCGAGGGGATCGCGGCTTGACGGCGCGTCGGCGGGCCGGCCGAGGATCGCTTGGTGGAGTTCGTCGCGAAGGGCGCGGGCGGTCTGGTGGTCCTGAGTGGGTTGGTCTGGCGTGCCGTCGAGAAGCCGATCGATGCGTGCGAGCAAGGGCGCGGCCTGCTGCTCGGCGATCGCGCCGAGGGCGTCGGGGCTTTCGGCGGCGATGAGGCGTTCGAGGATGAGGGTGAGTTCGATGAGGTCGGCGTGGAGGTGCGTGTCGGGCTGGGGCGATCCGCGAGCGAGCGTCTGGAGGCGTGCGAGCGTTCCGCGGGCGCGGCCGGCCGACTCGGCCCAGCCGTCGTTGGTGCGGTGGGCCTGCGCGGACCATTCGCGGCAGGACTGGGCGGTGGCGTCGAGCCGGGCGAGGGGGAGCGTGAGGTCGTTGAGGCGGAAGCGGAGCTCGAACCAATCGACACCCAGGCCTTCGAGCGAGCGGGCACGCTCGAAGAGCACGCGGCCGAGCACGCGCATGTCGGCGGACTCGTGGTCGGTCTCGTGCCCCGCGAGCGCGGCGTCGGCATCGTCGATCAGGGCGTTGACCCAGTGGTCGAGGGTGTCGCAGACCGATTGCGAGGTGTCGCCGACATGTCGGGCGACGGCGACCGCGCGGTGCTCGGCCGAGAGCGAGGCGCCGAAGGAGACCAGCAGGCAAACGACCAGGAGCACGCCGATGGCGACGACCCGCCAGACCGGGGTTGTGGGGCCGGGTCCTCGGCGCGCGGGGGCGTTGCTCGCGCGGGGGCCGGAAGGCTTGTCGGTGGTGTGAATGTTCAACGGGCTCTCCGTCTGGAACACGCACGGGGAGCGTGGCGCGGCATCGGCCGCGCACGCGCCCGCCGCGAGAGTGGGGGGAGGGGGCGGTGCGGCACGCGGCGTCGGTCGCGGACGTCCGGCAGAAGTCGAATGCTTGGATCGACCGGTGCGCGGCCCGGCTTGACGGAGGGTGTGCGAAGGTCGGAGCGAGAGGGGTGGGAGAGGTGCGATAACCGCGTCAGGCCAGCTTGCGGAGGACGCAGGCGTGGGCGGGGCGGTCATCGCGCTGGAACTTGCGCTCGTAGTTGGTGCCGACGAGCTGGCCTTCGCCGACCCACTCGGGCGGCGTGAAGGCTTCGCGGGCGAAGGGCGCGGCGGTCAGAACGGGCAGCCGCGAGTGCGGGACGCCGAGGTTCGTGGACAGGTCGGGGCTTGTCCAGCGGGCGATGTGTTCGAGGTTCCAGGCCCAGAGTTCATCGTGGTCGGTGACGATGCGGAGCTCGCCGCCGGGTGTGAGCACGCGCCAGGCTTCGGCGAGGAACTCGTTCTGCATCACGCGGTTCTTGTGGTGCTTGGTCTTGGGCCAGGGGTCGGAGAAGTACAGGTGGATGACGCGGACGATGGTGGCGGGCACGCGCCACTTGAGGAAATCGACGGCGTTGCCGTGGAGAAGGCGGACGTTTCGCAGGGACTCGGCCGCGGCGCGGCGTCGGAGGCGGTCGGCGGCGTAGAGGTAGAACTCGTGGGCCCACTCGATGCCGAGGAAGTTGGTGTCGCGGTTTTTCGGCGCGTGGTTGACGAGGAAGGTGCCCTTGCCGACGCCGATCTCGATCTCGAAGGGGAGGGCGGGATCGGCGAACCACGCGCGCGGGTCGATGCGACCGGACTCGCGATCGGTGAGGATCGAGTCGGGGAGCGGGGGCAGTTCGACGGGGGTGATGCCGATGCCGGTGTCGGAGAGTTCGCGGTCGCGTGCGAGGCCGAAGGACATGGACGAGTCTATCGCACGTCTCGACCGCGAACGCCATCGCGGGTCACCCCAAACGTGCTCTGCCAGTGAACTGCCCGTTCCCATGTAGGAAAAGTACCTGTGGGGGATACATCCAAGGCAGGGTCCGTAGGAGACAAAGTACTCAATCGAGCTGCCCGGCCGTCACAGAACCCCACGGCTGATCGACCGGTGTGGCCCTCGAGTAAGACCTCGACAACCGACGCTTTGGTAGAGGGAAAGCTAACATCACTTCCAAATGTCGGTCGAAACTGCTGAGGAGGCGAAAGTCGCAACGACTGATTCCAGTACTCCGGGCGTGTAATGAATGCGAGCGGGTATCGCCAGGCGTTCCAGCGAGTGCCGGGTTGATGCCGCGCGTGAAACATTGACATGCAATCCCCATCGTAGTATGTGTCAGCGAGCGAGATGTTCCAATAGTACGCTGCATCAAAATAGGTGGCCTCGACTGCGTCGAAGCCGCAGCACTGAACCGAAACAGTCGCGCCAGACGGGTCGGTTAAAAAGGGAAAAACATCGAGGTAGTCTCCGCGATACAGCATCAACACCTGGGTGTGTTGGGCACACTTGGAAACCGCATCGAGATCGCGAGCCGATGCACTGGACCTCAAGAGCGATGGCGCGACTAGTGCCAGAAGCACCGTGACAACCGCGATCACCGCGACGGCTTCGACAAGCGAGAACCCGCGCCGCATAGCGACGCAAAGAGCAGGATCACCAGCACTGAGTTTCGAGTAACGACAAACAGAGGGCTCTCGAGCCATGTGATCTCAACCCCTGTACAGCCACAGTGCGGGATACCATATCTCGCAAGGTGGTCGAGGTAAGAAAGCGAAAACACCGAGATGCTGACTAGTGCAACTAGCTGACATGCTGTTCTTTGAATTCCAAATATCCATGCTAGACTTACAGCAAGTTCCGCAAGGGGCACGATGGCTACGATATAAGGTGTTGTCACACTGGGAATTGACTTCCACGAAGCCAGAGCAACAAAGAAGCGATCTGGGTGTAAAAGCTTGAGCAAGCCGACGACAAAGATGTAAAGCATCGGCACCCAGGCCAAAAGTAGTCGACACGACATGGTGGAGGCTCACGATCCACTGCAGGTTGAGCCGTCCAAAACCGTGTTGCTACACCCGCTCTCGTACTGCATGACAGGCCATTCGCAGTGTGGTGGATTCGTAGGTTTGCACACCGGGGATCTCCACTTGCACCAAGACCAACTGCCAGTATCAATGTCGGTCTCTCCGAACTGCATCGGCGGGGCCGGTACGGCGTAGTCGTAAGGGTCGTCGTGATCAAGTTCGTCCCAACACGTAGCAGTCCCGCATGGGATCGACTTGGGACGACCCTTGGAGGCGCAGCACTCGCCGTTGAGCAGCATGTAGCACGCGGCCTGCGACTGGATGGCCACAACCAACAAGGTGAACGCCGCGATCAGCAAGAGTGTGTGTTTCATGAAGCCTGTCCTTTCAAGCGGTGTCGAACAACTAGCAGTACGACCATGACGATTAGTCCGCCCATCCATGCGTAGCGAGTTGCAGAGCGAACCACGTTGCCACGTGATCGGTCGGTATCGAGCACAACGCGTTGTTCGCCATCGAGACGCGAACGGCGGCGAGTGTCGCCTCTCGCGTCATCAATCTTATTAACTCTTGTACCAGTGCGTATGGGATCGGGCTCGCTGTCGGAGGGAACAGTCGCCATGCGACGGGCGAAGTCGCGTGAGATGTCATCGCTCGCGTGGAGAGTGAACCGTTTGCGAACATGCCCTCGAAGCTCATACTGTATTGCTGTGAGGTGCTCCCCTTGCCATGTGTTGGTCACGGAGACCTGGAACGTCTCGCCTGCCGCTTTGCCAGATTGAATAATGGACAAGATCCGGAGCGGGTCAAGAGTGCCGACAATTCGCAGGTCTGCATCGGGAATGGACGAATGCGCGGCGAATGAGTGGTCGCTCGACTGGATGAAGGTGGGTAGTTCAGGCCAGTTTCGAATAAGGGATAATCCCTGGGAATCAAAGGCGCACATCTGCGACCAGAACTGGCCTTGCATCTTCGTGAAGTCGACCCCTCGTGGCGCTGCGAGTCCGGGCTCGAAAATGGTCAACGAGTTTGACGAGGATAATGCCTCACTCCACTTCCATCCGTTGCCGTGTTCGTCGATCGCATAGTCCATCGTGTTCTGTGAAACGCCGCTGGTGTCCTGGCGAATTCGATAGATTCCGCCATGCTTCCACACCTCAAAGACGACCGTTGCCGACGGACCGCCAATTTGTTCATAGTTCATCGTTAGCAACACATGCCGACCCACGTCTGAATAAGGCGCGGGGTTGGTAGCGAGCTGCCACAGACGCTCAAACTCGGCTCTCGGCGAGCTAGGCATCAGTGTCGCAGACGAAACGATGACGGTGATTAGTGGTAGGGAGGTCATGGGTGCGATGTACTCCCACGAAGCTTCTCGAATCACCACCGAAGGGCTTCCGACTCGGAGAATGTACCCCCCCCCCCCCGCGACAGTCAAGATGTTCATCACAGAAAGTGCAGATTGTGCCGACGCAGTTTACCCAAGCGAAGCGAGCAGTTCCGTGTGCGCGATTGGGGTATGTAAGGATGATTGGAGATTGAACACAGGAGGTTTTTCTGAGCTCGATCCACGCTACTCCTGTCTGCCTGTGAGTTGATGGTTCACTGCAATCGAGTTGTTCGTGTTGGTGAGTCACACCGAAATCGCACATGGCGGAAGCTGGTGGCCTTGTGGATGCCGCTGTGAACGTGCTGATCCAGCCAGCCGTGCAACAGGTTGGCTTCGAGGGGACCGCCATCGGGAGGAGCGGCATCAGATTGAGCAACGGCGCGGCTCGGTGCGATGGTGGCGACGGCGAAGGTGATCAGGACGTGTCGTGTCATGGCGGAAGACTCCGAACCCCCGGGGCGGCTAAGGGAAGTCGACATGCAATTGAGTTGCAAGAACAGCCGACATGCAGAATGACGCCGCACCGACAGGGCGATGTCTTCTTGGAGAGCGTGAGTAACCCCTTCTGGGGACTCGACTTCCGAGTGACGGGCTCAAGGGGCGATAAGCTGATCCAGACTTGAACTTCGAGCGTACATCTCGGTATCTGATGATGAAGGCTCTGTTGGCGCGGGGCTGGCTCGCCGATAGCACAGAGAGCGGAACTCGCGTCCATAGTGCAGGCTGAGCGTCGGGTGGGTTCCTTGACAGGTTCGGAAGTTTGCAAGCCGGTGGCCGCGTGATGGCCGTTGGGAAACGGCCGGAGCGCGAGTCGCCCGCGGGAGCGATGCCATGCCGGAAGACACACGTCGATCTGGGTATTTCGGGAGCGGGTATTCGCCGGAGAACGGCGGATCGGGCGGGAGCGGGGACGGCAAGGCCGACCTGCTGTCGCTGATCGAATCGCGGATCGACCGCAAGAGCTTCCAGCAGCACCACTGGGAGGGGTCGTTCCATGACTACCTGGACATCGCGTACCGGAACCCGGCGGTGGCGAGGAACGCGTACCAGCGGATGTACGACGCGATCCTGAGTTACGGGTTCGAGAAGTACCGGCTGTTCAAGAAGGACTGCATCCGCTACCACTTCTTCTCCGACCCGATCGACAACGGCGCGGACGGGATCTACGGGCTGGACTTCGCGCTGATGCAGCTGGTGGATGTGTTCCGCTCGGCGGCGGAGGGGTACGGCACGGACAAGCGCATCCTGCTGCTGCACGGTCCGGTGGGGAGCAGCAAGAGCACGATCGCGCGGCTGCTGAAGAAGGGGATCGAGGCGTACTCGAGGACGGATGCGGGCGCGCTGTACAGCTTCAGCTGGATGCTGGATGAGCACGCCGGGGCGGGCGGGATGGACACGGAGTTCGCGTGCCCGATGCACGAAGAGCCGCTGATGCTCGTGCCGCGGGAGGCGAGGGGCGACATCATGGGGAGGCTGAACGCGAAGTTCAGCTCGCAGCACCGCGGCGGGCTGTTGAAGCTCGGTGGCGAGCTGTGCCCGTTCTGCCGGAAGGTGATGGCGGACCTGATGCGGCACTATGGCGGGGACTGGAAGCAGGTGATGAAGCACGTGAAGGTGCGGCGGATCATCCTGAGCGAGAAGGACCGCGTGGGCATCGGCACGTTCCAGCCCAAGGACGAGAAGAACCAGGACTCGACGGAACTGACGGGCGACATCAACTACCGGAAGATCGCGCAGTTCGGCTCGGACTCCGACCCGCGTGCGTTCAACTTCGACGGCGAGCTGAACATCGCCAACCGGGGCGTGTGCGAGTTCATCGAGGTGCTGAAGCTGGATGTGGCGTTCCTGTACGACCTGCTCGGTGCGAGCCAGGAGCACCTGATCAAGCCCAAGAAGTTCGCGCAGACGCACATTGACGAGGTGATCCTGGGGCACACCAACGAGCCCGAGTACAAGCGGCTGCAATCCAACGAGATGATGGAGGCGTTCCGCGACCGCACGATCAAGATCGACGTTCCGTACAACATCCGGCTGGATGACGAGATCAAGATCTACCAGAAGGACTTCGGGCCGGACCGGATCAAGCAGATCCACATCGCGCCGCACACGCTGGAGGTGGCGGCGATGTGGGCGGTGCTGAGCCGGCTGGACCCGCCGAAGAAGGCGGGCCTGACGCTGATGCAGAAGATGAAGCTGTACAACGGCAAGGCGATCCCCGGGTTCACGGAGGACTCGATCAAGGAACTGAAGGAGGAGTCGAACCGCGAGGGGATGAACGGGATCAGCCCGAGGTACGTGCAGGACAAGGTGAGCAACACGCTGGTGAGCCGGCAGGCGGTCGAGGAGAAGTGCATCAACCCGTTCATGGTGCTCAACGAGCTGGAGAGCGGCCTCTCGCACCACTCGCTGATCAACGACGAGGACCTGAAGAAGCGGTACCGCGAACTGCTGAGCGTGGTGAAGGAGGAGTACGAGGACATCATCAAGGCCGAGGTGCAGAGGGCGATCAGCGCCGATGAGGACGCGATCAAGCGGCTGTGCACCAACTACATCGAGAACGTCCGCGCCTACACGCAGCGAGAGCGCGTCAAGAACCGCTACACAGGGCGCGACGAGGAGCCGGACGAACGGCTCATGCGCTCGATCGAGGAAAAGATCGATATCCCCGAGAGCCGCAAGGACGACTTCCGCCAGGAGATCATGAACTACATCGGCGCGCTGGCGCTCGACGGCAAGAAGTTTGAGTACAACACCAACGCGCGGCTGTACAAGGCCCTCGAACTCAAGCTGTTCGAGGATCAGCGCGACACGATCAAGCTCAAGAACCTGGTGTCGAGCGTCGTCGATGACGAGACCCAGCAGAAGATCGACATCGTGAAGCAGCGGCTGATCAAGCAGTTCGGCTACAACGAGACCTCGGCGACGGATGTGCTCAACTACGTGGCGAGCATCTTCGCGCGGGGAGATACCAAGAGCAAGTGACCAACGCGCGGCCGGGTCCATCGAAGGCCCGGCCACGGTTCGCTCGACACGTGGATCAGGCTCCGAGCGTGGGCACCTCGCCACGCGGCCCGTGCCGGGCGCGGGGCGCGGCCGTGCACGTCACGGCGCTGCCGCCCGAAAGGGCCGACCGCGGAACCTCGCGCGGCGAGGGTCTCATCGGCGGGCGCGTCCGGAGAGATCGAAGTTCATCCTATCCGCACTTCACCGAACGGTGTACCCGCGTCGGGCCGACGCGGCGGACGGTGGTATCATCGCGCCGTTCAGGTGGGGACGTGGATGCGGCGAGGGGGGCGTAGGAGCAGCACATGAGGATTCGAGTTTCGGACATCGTCAAGGTTTCTGCCTTGGGCCTGGTTGTCGCGGCCGCGGGCGTGCTTGGGTGCCAGTCCCAGTCCGACAAGGCCAAGGGCCAGATGCTCTCGCAAGCGTCGAAGTTCCGTGAGCAGTTGCAGGGCATGCCGGCGCAGATCGACGAAACGACCAAGCGTCTGGTCGCGGCTACGGCGGGACAGAACCCGAAGCGGGCCGACGACTTCCGCGAGTTCAACAAGAGCCTCGAGTCGCTGCGCAAGCAGGCGATGGCGGTCGGGAGCGAAGCCAACGCGGCCGAGGTTGACGCGGCGAAGTACTTCACGGCATGGACCAAGGACGCCACGCGCGCGCCCTCCGCGGATCGGGCCGCCGTACGGGCCGAGGCCGCCGCGAGCAAGGCGCAGGTCGATCAGGCGCTCGGTTATCTGCAGCAGGCCCGCAGCGATTTCGGCGACCTGATGGCGGCGTACGACAACGTGTCGAAGTTGATGTCGAAGGATCTGTCCGAGTCCGCGATCCTCGCCGCGCAGAAGGATGTTCAGGCGGCGATGAGCAAGTCGCTCGATGTCCGCAACCGGATCGACCGGCTGGATGACGCGATCGACGCCGCGCTGGCGAGCAAGTGATTGGTCCGATAGAAGAGGACTTCGGGTTGAATTGCCGTGACCAGCGGGCCGCAGAGGCCCGCTTGTCGTTGGTGCGAGCTCCGTTCGGATGCGAGGCGCGGGACACGCTGGCATCCGCATCGGGGCGCGGTACACTTGTGCCGGAGGTGAAGAGTATGTTGTTGAACCTTCGTTGTTCGGCGGTGTGCGCGCTCGGGCTGTCGTTGGCGGCGGGCTCCGCCGCGGCGGACGTGGTCTACTCGGATACCGAGTTCGCCACGTCCACCTGGGGGTTTGAGACGCTCATGGCCGGCACTGGCGGGACCTCCGCTGCTTCGCAGGTGGGCGGGGGCAATCCGGGGAACGCGCGTCAACTGGCGAACACCGTCAACGGCGGTGGGAGCGGCGAGATCTACGGCTTCAGCCGGTATGGAACGACCAACGCGGTCGGCCGCTACGACCCGGTGGTGCTCGGCGCGATATCGAGCGTCAGCTGGTCGATCGATTCGCAGTGGCTGACGGGACTCGGCGGGCAGGGCCAGGCGATCCTGTTCGGCGCCAAGCAGGGATCGTTCGTGTACTTCGCCGATTCTGACATCACCGGGAGTTCGGGCGCGTGGACGGCGCACGGCGCGGTCGGGTTGACCGCGGGCAGTTTCCAGCCGCTTAGCGCGGGCGCGGTTCCGCCGCTCAACTTCTCGGCGACGGGGGCCCCGATCCGGTTCGGATTCATCGTCGGAAACTCGGGCTCGTTCGCGTACTCGAACACGGTGGTCTACGACAACTTCAACGTGCGCATCGTGCCGTCTCCCGGCGCGGCGGGGCTGGCGGGGCTCGCGGGCCTGCGCGGGCTCCGGCGGAGGCGGGCGCGGCGCTGATAGAGTTCGGGCGTGCGACACCCGGTGCGTGTTCCATACTTGTGCATGACCGGCGGCTTGACCCGGATGGGGGCTATTGCTCTGGCGGCGATAGTGGCCATGGGCGGGGTGGCCCGGCCTTTGGCGGCCCAGGATCCGCGGCCGGACGACGAGATGCCGCGAACGGCGCACGTCGATGACGCGGCGTCGCTGGGGGTGGGCCGGCCGGTGCCCGATCTCGAGCTCGCGCTGTTCTCGGGCGACAAATCCACGATCTCGGCGCAGATCAAGGACCGCAAGGGGCTGGTGATCGCGCTGACCGGGGCGACGTGTCCGATGTGCGTGAAGTACTCGCCGCGGCTGGCCGCGCTCGAGAAGGAGTTCGCGGCCAAGGGGATCGCGTGGGTCTTTGTGAACCCCGCCGAGGCCGAGACGCGCGGCGAGATTGGGGACCAGATCCGTAAGTACCGGATCGAGCGGCCGTACGTCGCCGACCGCGACCATCGGATTGCCCGTGCGCTCGGTGCGAGGACGACCACCGAGGTCTTCCTGCTCGATCCGTCGCGGACGATGTACTACCGGGGCGCGGTGGACGACCAGTACGGGATCGGCGTGACGCGCGATGCGCCCGGGAGTGAGTATCTTCGCGATGCGGTGGAGGCGCTGGTCTCGGGCGCACCCCGGCCGAGGGTTCGGGCGACATGGTCGCCGGGCTGTCTGCTAGACCTCGGGGCTGCGCCCGCGGCAGAAGCTGGCGCGCCGACGTACAACGGCCGCATCGCGTGGATCATGGCGGAGAACTGCGTGACCTGTCACCGCCCCGGCGCGGCGGCGAACGCGGCCCCGTTTGCGCTCGACAGTTACGAAGCGGTCAACGCGCGTGCGAAGATGATCGAGGCGGTCGTGCGCGACGGGCTGATGCCGCCCTGGCACGGCGCGGCCCGCGCCGAGGGCGAGGCGAGCCCGTGGGTCACGGATCGGTCGATATCGCCGGGGGATCGGGATGCGCTGCTGGCGTGGCTGCGGAGCGATCGGCCGCGGGGCGAGGCGAGCCTCTGCCTTCCCGTGCCGGCGAGGCTCTCTAACACTTGGAACATCGGCGAGCCCGACCTGCTGCTGCTGAGCACGGGCATGAGGCTGCCGGTGCAGGGCGGGCTGCGGCATGCGCGGGTGATGGCCGCGTTCTCGCCGAGCGAGGAGCGGTGGCTGAGCGCGATCGAGTTCCGCCCCATGGAGGCGGGAACGGTGCACCACGCGGTGGTGTGGGTGCTCGCGCCGGGGAACACGCTGCCCGCGACGGACCAGATTCCCGAGGGGCTCGAACTGCTGGGCACGTACAGCCCGGGCGACAACGTGCTGCGGTATCCGTCGGGCGCGGCGAGGCGCGTGCGTCCCGGTTCGATCTTCCTCATCGACCTGTACGGCGTGCCGATGGGGAAGGAAGCGATCAGTTCGCTTCGGCTGGCGATGAGGTTCGTGCCCAGGGAGCAGGTCGAGCAAGGCGCGGTGAAGTGGGGGGTTCGGTCGCTGGTCTCGATCGCGCCGGGGTTCGACGGGCCGACCGGCGACGGGCCGGTCACGGCGATGTGCGAGGTCGGCGTGCCGAGCGCCTCGCGCGTGCTGGCGATCCAGCCGATCATGCGAGCGAGCGGTCGCTCGGTGGGCGTCGAACTTCGACTGCCGGACGGGACAACCCGGCCGGTGCTCGCGGCGGATCGCTTCGACTTCCGCTGGCAGATCCGCTACGAGTACGCCGAGCCCGTGTCGATCGCGGCGGGTTCGAGGTTCGCGGCGACCGGCCGCTATGAGGCGGCGGCCGCGGGCGAGCGACGGCTGGTTCGCGGCCCCGGTGCCGGGGATGATTCGCTCATTTTGTCGGTTGAAGTCTTGGAACCGGTGGTTCGTCCCTGACCGAACAGGATGCGGTCGAGGGTCCGGGTTTGCGCGGGTGCGTGAATCTGGGTTGTGTCAGATTCTGGATGGCGCGAGGCGTTGTCAACTGGCCCAAGTTCTCCGCCTCCGGGCGTCCGGGTGGTTGGGGGTCGAAACGTTGATCTCGGTCGGTTTACGGACGTGCGGGTTGGTTTTTCGGGGTTAGAATCTGAGGGTGCCGGCCGCGGGCTTGAGGAATGGCTGGGCACCCGATCGAGCTCTGTTTCGGAGGTGTTGGATGACGAGCGTGCGCGGCACGTGGTTGGTGGGTCTGGTCTGCGGCGCGGCCATGCTGGTCGCGAGTGTTGCGCAGGGCGTGGTTGTGGACATTGTCGCGTCGAAGGACGCCAGCATCTACGAAGAGGTGAGCGACGTCGCCAACGGCGCGGGCGTGTACATCCACTGCGGGAACAACAGCAACGGGTTCGCGCGGCGGGCGCTGGTGCAGTTTGATCTGTCGGTCATCCCATCGGGTTCGACGATCACCGCGGCGACGCTGACGATCCGCGTCGACGACGGGGGAAACTCGGGGCCAACGGAGACCGTGGAACTGCGTCGAGTGACGCAGGAGTGGTCGGAAGGACCGTCGGATCCGGGCGGTCCGGGTGGAGGGGGCGTCGGCGCGCTGCCCGGCGACGTGACTTGGTCGCACCGCAACTGGAGCACGCTGGCGTGGACGAACCCGGGCGGGACGTTCGCGGGAACGGCGAGCGCTTCGGCGAGTGTGAGCTCGGTCGCCGGCCCCAAGACGTTCACTTCGGCGGGGATGGTTTCCGATCTGCAGAACTGGCTCGATGCGCCCTCGACCAACTTCGGCTGGTTGCTGTTGGGCAACGAGACGGGGAGCCGAACGGCCCGCCGGATCAGCAGCCGCCAGAACCCGACGCCATCGGAGGCTCCCACGCTGACGGTGACGTACACGGCGCCGGCCTCGACGGGCGCGTGCTGCGCGGCCGGTGGAGGATGCTCGATCGGCACGGGTGCGTCGTGTTCGGGCGGAGGCGGAACGTTTCAGGGGATCGGGACGAGTTGCGCGCCGAACCCGTGCCCGCAACCGACCGGCGCGTGCTGCGGCGCGGGCGGGGCGTGCTCGGTCCTGACCGCGACAGAGTGCGGTACGGCCGCGGGCACGTATGTTTCCAACGGATCCGTGTGTTCGCCCAACCCGTGCCCGCTCATTCCCGGCGGGTGCTGCGCGGCCAACGCCACGTGCTCGGTGGTGTCGCTGACGGTGTGCTCGGGCTCGGGCGGGGCCTATCGGGGGTACAACACCTCGTGCTCGGGCGTGGAGTGTCCGTGGGTGCTGACACCGTTCATCGACCCATTGCCCCTGCCGGCGGTGGCCGTGCCGGATTCGGGCTCGCCCGGCGATGCGGCGGCGTACACGATCGACATCGCCGAGTTCACGCACCGGTTCCACAGCGAGTTGCCGCTCTCGACGGTCTGGGGGTACGACGGGCTTTACCCGGGACCGACGATCGAGGCGCGGCGCGATCGTCCCGTGAGTGTTCGGTGGACCAACAACCTGCGAGATCACGACTCGGCCGGCCAGCCGCTCAAGACGCAGCATGTGCTGCCCGTGGATACCTGCCTGCACGGACCGGACGTGTGGGGAAGCGTCCCGCGGACGGTGGTGCACCTGCACGGGGGGCACGTAGCTCCCGAGAGCGACGGGCTGCCCGACCTGGCGTTCCCGCCCGGGCAATCTTCGCCGCTGTACACGTACCCGAACAACCAGCAGGCCGGGACGCTGTGGTATCACGACCACGCGCTGGGGCTGACGCGGCTCAACGTGTACATGGGGCTGGCGGGGTTCTACCTTCTGCGGGATGACGCGGAAGCGGGGCTGAACCTGCCGCAGGGACCGAACGAGATCCCGCTGGCGATCCAGGACCGATCGTTCACCCCCGCCGGTCAACTGAGGTACAACACAACGTTCATGGACCATTTCTTCGGTGACTTCATCACCGTCAACGGGAAGGTCTGGCCCTACCTCGACGTTCGCCGCGGCAAGTACCGGTTCCGCGTGCTCAACGGCTGCAACTCACGGACGTTCACGCTCAGGCTGGTGGAGGGCGCGGCGGTCAGGCCGATGGTGCAGATCGGGACCGATGTCGGGCTGCTGCCCGCGCCGATCACGATCAACTCGCTCACGCTGATGCCGGGCGAGCGGGCGGATGTGGTGATCGATTTCGAGTCGATCGAGGCCACGAACTGGCGGCTGGAGAACTCCGCGCTCTCGCCGTTCCCGGCGGGCGGCATCGGGCCGGACATCACCACCGTCATGGAGTTCAGGAACACCGGCGTACCGGGCGACACCGATCCGCTGCCGGCGACGCTCGTGCCGGTTCCGCCGATCCCGGTCGCAGAGGCCGTTCAGACGCGCGACCTGCACCTTCAGAAGGTCTTCGACACGGTCTGCAACCACGACATGTGGCTGATCAACTCGCTGATGTGGGACGATATCACCGAGTTCCCCGTTCTGGGAACAGCGGAGATCTGGCGTTGGATCAACAGGTCGGGCGTGTCGCACCCGATGCACATGCACCTTGTGCAGTTCCAGGTGCTTGACCGACAGGGCTTCACGATCGGTCCGGGCGATACGGTCGTGCCGAGCGGGCCGGTGATTCCTCCTGCGCCCAACGAGCTCGGCTGGAAGGACACGGTTCAGGCGACGCCGAACCAGATCACGCGCGTCATCACGCGGTTCCTCGACTACCCCGGTACGTTCCCGTACCACTGCCACATCCTCGACCACGAGGACCACGAAATGATGCGGCAGTTCTCGGTCGTCTGCCCGCCGGTGACGTTCGCGACGCAACCGACAAACATCAATGTTCGTCGCGGCCAGACCGCGACGCTCACGGCGGTCGCCGGCGGACAGCCCCCGACGCAGTACCAGTGGCGTCGAACCTCCCCGGATGTGACGTATGCGGACGGTCCGACCGGGAACGGCTCGATCGTCTCCGGCGCGCAGGCCCCGATCTTCGGGATCGCCAACGTGCAGTTTGCCGATGCCGGGCATCACACCTGCACGGCGACGGGCGCGTGCGGCGGGATGGCGGTTTCCCAGACCGCGAACATCACGGTCTTCTGTTCCGCGGACTTCAACTTCAGCGGGTTTGTGACGGTGCAGGACCTGTTCGACTTCCTGACCGCCTACTTTGCTGGCCTGCCGAGCGCGGACATCAACGAAAACGACCTCGTGAGCGTCCAGGACATTTTCGATTTCCTGACGCTGTACTTCGGGCCGTGCTGAGTTGGAGTGAGCGTGCGGTTTCTTCGGCGAGCGGCGTGATCCGTGGTATCGCGACCATGAGCAGGTCGTGAGTCGGCGAGGTTGACGGAACAGACCGTTGACCGGATCGCCCGGGAGCGTGCGACCGTCGCAGACCCGCCGAACTCCGTGTTGTACGTGAGCGCACACTGTGCGGCAGTTCGGCGGGTGCGACCGGCGCAGATGTGGGATGGATCCTCGGTCAGATTCCGGCGAAGTACTCGGCGAGGAAGGTGAAGATGTCGCCCACGGCGATCGTCCGCGAAGCGTCGAAGTCGGCGCGGTCGTCGCTGGTGAAGTACCAGTCGAGGAACAGGAAGACGTCGCCGACACCGAGGCTGCCGTCGCCGTTGCAGTCGCTGCGGCGGCCGCCGGAGGACGAACAGTCCTCGCGCCCGGTGGTCTGGAGGCAGTCGAACAGGCTGCGGAACGCCGCGGCGTCCGAGTTCCCGGTAACTTCGACGTGCGCATCTCGGGCGGTGGCGCCGTCGCGCGGGTCCTCGATCACGGGGCAGAAGAACCAGCGGAGGGCCGTGCCGTCGGCCGGAGGAACATCGATCGTCACGAACCCGTCGTCTTCGAGGTCTTCGATCTCGCTGATGGTCTTGATGATCGGTGTACCGTCGATGTCGGCGCCGTTGCGGGCGGCGAGTTCGGCGAGCGTGCGCCGGCCGTTCTCGGTGTTGAGGGCGGCGGGCGTGTAGCGCACATCGTTGACCTGCCAGAGGCCGAGCGGGTCGTTGCCGAAGTAGCCGTTGCGGAGGTCGGCGATCAGGTCCTGCCGCTTGGGGAAGACGGCGAACGGAGCGTTGGCCGCGCGCGGGAACTCGTAGACTTTGTACTGATCGGCGATCCGGCGTGCCTCGCGGCCGGCGGCGTTGTTGAGGAATGTGTTGGGGCCGACGATGCCGGTCACGTAGAAGAAGATGCGGTGGCCGGAGTGGTCGTAGGCCGCGACATGCTGGAGAACGCGGACGTTGTTGAAGTCGGGGCCGTTCTCGCGGTTGTCGATGACGGAGTTGGCGTTGGCGCCGGTCGGGCGGCCCGGGATCTGAGCCGGGTCCACGCCGTTGGCGCGGTAGAACGCGTCGCTGAAGTCGAACGGGGGCAGTCCGTCATCCGCGAGCGCGGGTACGGCCGCGCTCAGGACGACCGCGGCGAGAATGGCTTGAGCGGCGTTCATGGAAACTCCTGGGGTTCGCCGCGCGGTCCACGGAGAGGGCGCGGTCAGGTGAGACTGCAACAGATGTGCCAACGCGAAACGGCGGCCGCAGGCTGCGGACGGGGTGGTGGGTGGCCATGGGAACACCGGCGGCGGCCAATGGGGGCCAGTCGCGGCCAGCGGGGTGATCCGGGCGTTCCCGGTGAGTTGGTTTACCTGTGCTGCAACTTGGCGGGTGAGATTGCGCCGATCGTTGGAACGATCGCCTTGCTCATGATTACGCTGGTGTAGTTGGTCTCGTTCCAGTTGACGCGCTCGACGATGCGGTAGGCGTGGCGTTCGTACATCATCACGAGCCAGGCGGCGGGCTCGGGCGTGGAAAGGGCGAGTTCGGATGCGCCGTTCTCGGCGGCGCGGCGTTCGACCAGCGACATGAGCACCGAGCCGATTCCGCGGCCCTGGTATTCGGGCTCGACGGCGAACTGGCTGAAGGTGGCGACATCGGTGCGAGAGAACCATGGCGTGCCGGTCTGCGTGCCGCCGGCCGCACCCCCCCCGGGCCGGCGGAAGAGGATCGTTCCGACGATCTTTCCCATGAAGAGAGCGACGTAGCACTCGCCGTCGGCGACGCGCTTGCGGGTGACCTCTTCGGGCTGGAAGGCGGCGAGGGCCTTGATGCCCTTGTCGGCGTGCTGCTTGTAGGCCCGGTGCAGCATGCCGGTGAGGTGGGCCAGTGAATCGTCGGGCTCGAGGAGCCGGACGCGGATCTTGTTGGTGAGTCGCTGGCCCGGGAGTTCGGGCTGAGGAGCGGGGTTGGGTTGGTCGCCGTTGTTCAAGGTCGGGGCAAGTTTAGCGCATCGGGGAAACCGGTGGGCCGATGGGGTTGGTTCGGGGGTCGTAGACTGGGTGCGATGACTTCAAGAACGAGTGAGCAGGTGGCCGCGCCGATCAGGCCCGTGCCGAGCGCGGGGAGCGTGCAGATCCGCGTGCGGTACTGCGAGTGCGACCCGATGGGCGTCGTGCACCATGCGGCGTACATCCCGTGGCTGGAGATCGGGCGGACGGAACTGTTGCGCGAGGCGGGTGTGAGTTACGCGGAGTTGGAGACCGCGGGTGTGTTCCTGGCGATCGTGAAGATGGAGTGCTCGTACCGGCGGCCGGCGTACTACGACGACCTGATCGAGGTGCGGACGAAGGTGGTGGGGGGCTCGCGGATCAAGATCAGGCACGAGTATGAGCTGTATCGGGCTGCGGCGGACCCGTCACTGCGCGGTGTGGTCGGTGCGAGCGGTGCGGGGAACAACCTGCCGCAGGTGAGGACGCCCGGCGAACTGCTGATGACGGGGACCACGCTCCTGGCGAGCCTGGATCGGAGTGGGCGGCCGGCGGGATTGCCGGAGTGGTTGGTGCCGTCGAGCGCGTAGCGCGGACCACATCACCGATACGCGACGCGCACGCACGAACGCAACGGGCGGCTTGCGCCGCTCGGCTCTACTTCGCACTACTGCGTCCCCGCCCAATCCCGCATCTCCCGCCCGTGCCACGTCATCGTGTTCTTCTCAAACTTCTTGAACGCCCCCGCGTGGCCGTCGAGGAAGGCGATATTGCTGATGTTGCCTGCGCCCTTGTGGGGCGTGAGCTCGGATTGGCCCTGGTCGGTGCCGAAGAAGACGCCGGGCCAGCGGGCATCGTCGGCATCGCATTCGGGGGCCTTGACGCTGAAGCCGTACGGGCGCGGGTAAAAGACCTGGTTGTTCTCATCGCCCGCGACGACGAACTGCTGGGCGAAGACGACCTGTGCGTGGCGCAGGCTTGTGTAGAGCCGGCCGCGGTTGAGCATGGCGGTGTAGCGGGATTGCAGGAAGTAGGCGAACGGCGCCTCGGGAATGCGGCGCGAGGGGCACTCGTGAATCTTCAGTGTCTCGGTATACGGATCGAGCTGCTCGGCCCAGCCGGGGCCTGAGGTGTCATCGCCCGTGCCATTGGCGCCGAAGACCTGCCAGGCGGACCAGTGGGGGAAGACCTCGCGCTGGTCATCGGCGTAGACGGCGAGGGCCTGGCCGATCGAGCGGACGTTGACGGTGCAGGCGGTGGCGCGGGAGCTCTCGCGTGCGCCGGCGAGGGCGGGGAGGAGGATGGCGAGCAGGAGCGCGATGACGCCGATGACGACGAGGAGTTCAATGAGCGTGAAGCCCCACGCGGTGGGGCGCGCGCGGCTTCTGGGTTCATCAATCGACGCGTTGAACCGGTCGCCAGCCATCGGTGCCTCCTCCGACTCGACCACGCAGGGTGTACCCACAGGATCGGCCACGGTGGCAGGGCGAGCTTCAGCCGAGGTGCTCGATCGCCTGGGAGATGGTGCGGACGGGGGTGATCTCGGCACCCTTAACCGCGAGCTTGCCCCGTGATTCGGGCACGATCAGACGGCGAAAACCGAGTCGGGCGGCTTCGTTGGCCCGCAGTTCAGGCTGCATGACCGGGCGGACCTCGCCGCCGAGGCCGACTTCGCCGATGACGGCGGTGCCGGGGGCAAGGGCACGCTTGTGGTGGGCTCCGGCGAGGGCGAGCAGGAGGGCGAGGTCGGCGGCGGGCTCGGCGACCTTGAGACCGCCGACGCTGGAGACGAAGATGTCACGGTCGGCGAGTCGGAGGCCGGCGTGCTGTTCGAGGACGGCGATGAGCATCGCGAGGCGGTTGGCATCGAGGCCGGAAGACTTGCGCTTGGCCGCGCCGAGGAAGCCGGTCGCGGTGAGGGCCTGGATCTCGACGAGGACGCAGCGCGTGCCGGTCATGACGGGGCAGACGACGGCGCCGACTTTCGCGCCGCAAGCCGGACCGTCGAGGACACCGATGCCGAGACCGCCCGGCATTTCGCGGAGGCCCGCGCCGGTCATCTCGAAGATGCCGATTTCCAGCGTCGTGCCGAAGCGGTTCTTTACGCCGCGGAGCACGCGGTGGGCGTGGTAGCGGTCGCCCTCGAAGTAGAGGACGGCATCGACGAGGTGCTCGAGGAGTCGCGGGCCGGCGAGCTGTCCGTTCTTGGTGACATGGCCGACGAGGACGATGGCGATGCCGCTGAGCTTGGCGAGGTAGACGAGTTCGGCGCAGCAGCGGCGGAGTTGAGCGATGGAGCCGGGCGAGGCGTCGAAATCGGCCTTGTAGATCATCTGGACCGAGTCGATCACGAGGATGTGGGGGAGGAGTTTGCGGGTCTGCTCGACGATGCGTGCGAGGTTGGTGTCGGCGAGGACAAAGAGGTTGGTTGCGCGATCGACGCCGAGGCGGGCCGCGCGGAGGCGGACCTGTTCGGCGGATTCCTCGCTGGAGACGTAGAGGACCCGGCGGGCTTGCGCAGCGGCGGCTCCCATCGCGCCGGCGGCCTGGAGCATGAGGGTGCTCTTGCCGATGCCGGGGTCGCCGCCGATAAGCACGACGCTGCCGGGGACGATGCCGCCCCCGAGGACGCGGTCGAGCTCGGCGATGCCCGTGTGGAGGCGAGGCCTGGGCTCGGCGTCTGAGGCGACGGACGCGATGGGTACGGCGGAAGCCGGCGCGAGGGAGGCGGGCTCGTCGGGCGCGGCGGTGGCGGCAGGATCGGCGGCTCGCCACCCTTCGATGAGGCCTCGCTGGGGGTCCTTCTCCGCGCTCCGTTCGATGCGTTGTTCTTCGAGCGCATCCCACGCGCCGCAGTCGGGGCATTTGCCCATCCAGCGGCCCTGTACTCCGCCGCATTGGCGGCAGACGAAGGCTGTACGGAGTTTGGCCATGGCTGGTCAGAGTATCTGGAAGAAGCGGGAAGAGCGGGGGGTACGCGGACGGTGCGGCGTGCGCGGAGTGTGAGGGTGAGACGGCGCTTGTCCGGCACGTGCGTGTATCGTACATCTGGTGTGAGGCCGGAACGGCTCGTCTGCGCGGCACGCAAGCCGCCGCGCCCGCGGGCCGCCGCTTGGAGTGTACAGCGTGCGGACAGGCCCCATGCGTTGGATCGTCGGCGCCGCGTCGGCGAGTATTCTGGCGGTTGCGCCAATGGCTTACAGCGCCCCTCCGTCGCAGGCGGCGACGGCCTGCTTCAGGAACATGCGGACCGAGATGGGCGAGATCGAGGGTCGGCTCAGGACCGAGCTTGATGATGCGGCGGCGCGGGCCGGGATGGTGCTGGAGATCATCGCCGGGTTCGGGCCCAGCGAGAGCGACCTGCGCTCGTTGTGGGCCGCCGCGATGGAGTCGATCAACGGCAAGCTGGACGACGGCGGCGCGAGGGTCGAGAGCAAGTCGCGGACGTTCGCGCGCCGGCTGGAACGCCGCGATGCGCCGCCGCGGCTGTTGCGGCGGGCGGATCAGGTTCGGCGCAACGTGCGGACCAGGCTGGGGGAACACGCCGCGATGTTGAAAGCGGAGTTCGAGTCGCGGATGCGCGAGCTCTTTCCCGAGGTCGATGTCGGGGCGTTTGGTGAGGATGAGGGGCCGCGCTGAGTCGGCGGCTGACCTGTTCGCAACCGACCGGGTCAGCAGGGGCTTATAGTTGTCCGGAGCGCGATGCGCCCTCGTGCATGAGCACCAGCCCCGAGACGAGTCTGACCAGCGCTGTCGCACCCGCGAGGAAGAAGCGCCGCGCGTGGCGATGGGTGGTGCGCGTGGTGGTGGGGCTGCCGCTGTTGTCCCTGCTTGCCGTGGTCCTGCTCATGCGTTCGCCGCTGGTCGGACGGATGGTGGGCGCAGCCGTCGCGGAACTGACCGGCGGCGAATGGAAGGCCGAACGCGCCGTGATCGCGCCCAACGGGCAGCTCGTCATCGAGGGCCTGTCGCTGCGGGCGCCGGGCACGACCGGCGAGGCGGGCGAGGTTCTGGCCGCGCCGCAGGCGATCGCGGACATCGACTGGTCGGGTCTGCCCGTGGTGAGGTGGTTCTTCGGCGGAGCGGGCTCGTCGGGATCCGGGGGCTCGGGCGGTCCGCAGGTTCGGGGGATTCGCCTGACGCGGCCGGTCTTTCGATTGAGCCAGTCGATCGACGACGACTCGCTGAACATCGGGCACTTTCGACCCGTGCCGTCGACGGGCAAGCCGATGGCGGAACTTCCACGGCTGGATGTGGTCGATGGACGGGTCGAGTTCGCGGAGCACTCCGACCGCTCGGGCGGGTACACGCTGCTCAACACGATTCCGGTATCGGGATCGTTCGACCCGGTGAGCGTGGGGCCGAACCCGCGGCCGGTGTACGCCCTCCGTCTGCAGGAGACCGGCCGGGCGCAGACGTCGCCCGGCGCCGACGCGGGCGGCTCGGACCGTCGTGCGTTGATTCTCGACGGGCGGATCGACCTTGCGACCAACGACGGGTGGCTGCAGATCTACAACTTCTCTCTCGACGCCTGGCCGGCCGATTCGGTGCCTCGATTCATGCGTGACATCTGGCGAAGGCTCAACATGCAGGGGCGTGTGAGCGAGGCGATCTTCCGCTACGGCAACGACACGGGCGTCGAGGCGGACATCATCGTTGAAGACATCTCGATGATCGCGCTGATTCCCGCGAAGAAGCCGGAGGCGCCCGACGCGTTCCTGACGCTGCGGAGGGTCAACGGACAGATCGCCCTCAGCGCGTCGGGCCTCCACGCCGACCTCAACGGGCTTGTCGAGGATCAGTCCGTGCCGTCGCGCGTGGTGCTCGACACCTACGGCACCGACCTCAACTGCTCGCTTCGATGCGAGATCTCGGGCGAGCACATCAACATCTCGCGGCACCCCGCGTTCCTTCCCTACGTGCCGGATGTGGTGAAGCAGTACCTGAACTGGTTCGGCGGACCGACGGCGGATGTCCGCCCCCGCGTCGTCATCACGCGGGGTGATCCGGTCGGCGGGCAACCCGCGACTTTCGTTGTGCAGGAAGGGACTCTGGAGTTCCGCAACGGCGCGGCGGCGTTCCACAAGTTTCCATACCCGTTCCACAACATGTCCGGCGAGGTGAGTTTCGGCGCCGACGAGATCAACATCCGGCGAATCAAGGGGGACGGTCCGAGCGGGGCGATGCTCTCCGCGAGCGGGCGCATCTCTCCGCTGGGAGACGATGCGGCGGTTGACCTGGTTATCGGCGTGCGCGGCGCGCCGGTGGATGACCACCTGCTCGACGCGATGCAGCCCTCGTATCGTCGC
This sequence comes from Phycisphaerales bacterium, assembly GCA_020846975.1. GTDB lineage: Bacteria > Planctomycetota > Phycisphaerae > Phycisphaerales > UBA1924 > JADLCX01. The sequence goes on along the minus strand of JADLCX010000037.1, from coordinate 82,516 downwards.
ATGCTCGAGGTGCTGTTCTGCAGGGAGAAGTACGAGGGGCTGCTCGGGAACGGGCTGGTCGCCTTGCCGGGATCGAAGGCCGCCGGAGCCGGGCCTCGCCCTTTCGCGTTCGGCGGCCTGGCCGATGTCGGGATCAAGGTCGGCTGTCCGCGCGGCCGGCATACGCCGTGGTACACGAAGGTCGATGTCGACTTTGCTTCCGCCGGGCTGGTGCCCGAGCCGTTCGGATACCCGATCCTGGCCCGAGATGTGCACCTGTTCATCGACGATCACGAGGCGAGGTTTACGCGAGGGACGTTCGCCGGACTGCACGGCGGTTCGGCCGAGCTCTCGGCCCGCGTCGAGTTCGGCGAACACGCCGACGACCCCTCCCGACCGGTCGTGCGGATCGATGCGGTCGATATTCCTGTCGATCGCCTGCTCCTGAGCACCGTGCCCGGAGATGCGAACGGGAGCGATACGGGAGGTCCGATCTCGGCCGCGTCGGTGCTGCGACGGCTGGAGATCGAAGGGCGGGTGGATTGTCACGTGTCGATCGATCCGCTGGAAGAGGCGCGTCGCGCGGAGCGGGCGACATTCACCGGCCCGGTGGAGAGTCCGGATGTGGAGTGGGCGTTGGAGGTCAAGCTCGACAAGTTGATGGCTCGGCCGCGGCACCGTGTGGTGGATAGCGAAACGGGGCTGGCCCTGTGTCTCAGGGAACTGTCAGGCACGCTGCACGTGAGCCACGATCGCGTGCACATCGATCCGCTCGTGGCTCGCATCGGCAGCCTGGAGGCTGGCCATTCGGGCTCGATGCTCGATGCGGCCGCGGCAGGCGGCTTGGTCGCCGGGCTCAACGTCGATCTGCGTCCGATGGAGCGACGCTCCGGGACCGACGAGCCGCTCGTGCGGGCGTCGATTTCAATCGACGACCTCGATCTGGCCGACCGGATCGAGGATGCCATCGGCGTGTTCGAGCCCGATGCTGCGGCGAGATTCGCGGCCATACGCGCCGAGCGCCGGCCCGCGGGCACGATCGATGCCGACATCGTGCTCGAAGCGTTCGATGACAGCGCGAAGATGCTGACCGCACAGATCGGAGATTCGACCGGCCTGGCATTCGATGCGCTCGGAGGGCGCTTGGCGCTGGACTCGCCCCGGGGTCGGATCCGACTCGACCGCAAGCCGGGGCCCGGGGGAGATGAGCAGCGGCTGGTTCTTGGTTTCGCCGAGTGTGCATCGGGGCTGAGGTTCAACGACGACCCGCCGTGCGAGGCGACAGTCAGTGGCCGGATCGACGTCTCGGACGGTCGAGCAGAGGCGGGGGTGTCGAGCGTCGAGGCAACAGTGCGGGGCGGACGCTTCGAGAGCGGCTTGCTGAGGCAGGCGCTCGCCCGGATGGCCGATGCCGAGACGGCGGAGCGAGTCAATCGGCTTGGTTTGAGCGGCCTCTTTGATCTGAGTTTGGATGTGACGGGTGGTGGCAATGGAGGGTTCGCCGCGAACGGCTGGATCGAGCCACGAGCGCTGGCGTTCGATCTGCGAGGCAAGCCCTACCACTTCGACAGCATCGGCGGGCGTCTTACGTTCGAGGCCTCGGGCGGGTCGGCGCGAGGACGGGTCGAGCGCGGACGCGTCGCCCGCGACGACTGGTCGGCCCAGACCGACGCCGCGTGGTCGATTGATCGCACATCCGGGCTGAGCGTCGAAGCGGAACTGTCGGCTCGATCGCAGGGGCTGTCGCCGACGCTGATCGAACTGCTCCCTGCCGCAGTGCGAGAGGCAATCCCCGCGATCTCGCTGCGCTGCAACGGCGGGGTGGGTCTCGACGACAGCAACCTCTCTCTGCGCGTGCCGGTTGATGAGGATCCGGTCGCCGGCTTCCGCGGCGAGATCCGGTTCGACGATGTCAGCAGCGACTTCGGGCTGAAACTGGATCACGGCGCCGGGCTCGCACGCGTCAATCTCATCGCCGAGCCGGAAACGGATGACTCGGAATCGGCTCGACTTGAGCTTCGCCTCGACCGCGCGACGCTCGCGTCGATCTTGTTGACCGATGCTTCCGCCGATCTGGTATGGAAGCGATCGGGAGCCATGACTTCACATGGGATGTCCGCCCGCTCGCACGGCGGGCTTGTCGTCGCCGACCTGGATGCTCGCCCGCGGGCTGCCCCGCTCACCGGGAAGGATGTCGCGATCGACCTCACGGTCGAGGATGTGGCGTTCGCCTCGCTTCGCTCCGAGCTCGCGGCGGCCAACGTTGTGGCGGAAGCGGACGAGGTGCGGTCGGATGGATCGAGCACGGCGGATCCGATCGCGCCTGGGTCCGCCCCCGATCCCAGCCGCGGCCTGATGGACGCACGGATGTCCGTGGCCTTCACGACGGGTGATCCTTTCTCCCGGCGCGGGCGAGGCTCGGTCCGCATCACCGACGGAGATGTGCTCAACATGCCCATCATCTTTCCGCTGGTGCGGCTGAGCAACCTCATGCTGCCGTTCGGTCAGGAGCGCACCTCGCTGGACTCCACGTACTACATCGACGGTCCGGTCGCGGTGTTCGAGGACATCACCGTCCGATCGGACTCCGTGGCGATCGTGGGAGGCGGGACAATCACCTGGCCCGCGCTCGACCTCGACATGTCGTTCAACTCGCGTTCGATGCAGCGCATCCCCGTGTGGTCGGATGTCTTCGAGGCGCTGCGCAACGAGGTCATGACGACCCGTGTGACGGGGACGGTCGGTTCGCCGGTCGTTCGTTCCGAACCGCTGACGGGCACTCGGAGGATGCTGGGCGACGCGATCAACCCCCGTTCGGCAAGGCCTTCTCTCGCCGCCCCGGGCATCGAGTCCGCGACGCCGCTGTTCAGCCCGCTTGACGCCGGCGAGCGATGATGGCCCGGCTCATTCAGGGTCGCAGTCGTTGATGCGGTCGATGAGCTGGCGGACCACGGCGAACTTGTGGCGGGTGTGCGGGAAGCTGAGCCGCGGCAGGTCGGGATGATCGTCCTCCACGTCGAACGGCCCGCGCTGCACGATCCGCGTCGGAGAGTTGTTCGCGCCACCGTCGGGTCTTATCAGCATCGAAAAGTCGGAGCTGAGCCGCTCGATGTCCGCGGCCCTCAGCGGTCGGCGCAGTCGGATCACCAGGTCGTCCTTCACGTAGCGAGACGAGTGGTAGTTGCGGTAGAACTTCCGGATGTGATCGACCGCTTCGGCGGGCGAACGCATGATCCGGTAGAGCGAGACGTCCTCCGGGCTGATCCACCCGCGTGCAAGTAGCATCTTCCGCATCGCGGCGTCAAACTCCTCCCAGTAGGTCCCTCCCTTGCCCTCCAGCAGCACAATCGGGATCATCGAGCTCTTGCCCGTCTGCACGAGCGTCAGCGCCTCGAAGGACTCATCCATCGTTCCGAACCCGCCGGGGACCAGCGCGACCGCCTCGGCCTGGGACAGGAACATCAGCTTGCGAGTGAAGAAGTACCGGAAGTGGATGAGTTTGTCATCGCCCGCGATCACCTCGTTGGCGTTGGTCTCGAAAGGCAGCCGGATCGCGACGCCGAAGCTCGCCTGGCGGCCCGGCCCCTCGTGCCCGGCCTTCATGATCCCATCGCCCGCGCCGGTGATCACCATCCATCCCGCGTCCGCCATCAGGCGGCCGAACTCGCGTGCCGAGGCGTAGTCGGGGTGCGCCGGCGGGGTTCGGGCGGAGCCGAAAATCGACACCTTGTGCGGCGATGGGTACTGCCCGAACACCCGGTACGCGTACCGAAGTTCCTTGATCGCCGTCGTGATCAGTTTCAACTCGCCCGTATCGCGCCCGTCAGGGATCAGCTTGAGCGCGGTGGTCAGCAGGTCTTTGATCAGTTTGGCGTTGAACGATCCCGGCACGCCGCCGACCTCGGTGATCAGGTCGTCGAGTCGTCCCGCGATGGACGGATCATCGGCGCGACGAACGGCCGGCTTCTCTGGCGGGACGCCGACCGGCGGCGGTGGGGGGCTGGCGGGCGGATCGAGTTCCTGGCGGTTGGTAGCGGACATTTCGGCGCGGGGTCCTTTCGCCCTTGTTCGCGGCCGCGTGATGGGCCGGGCCGCGAGGTGGGGGCGGATCGTATGCGGTCGTCTTGTGCGAACTTCAGGACCCGTACCCGGCAGCGGAAACCGCGGCACGGGTGCAGAGCGAACCCCGGCCCGCGCGGGCGGACAAGGCCACGGGCGTTACCGGGGTTTCGGCGCGCCCTTGCGGGACTTCAACTGAGCCTTGTCGATATCGTTCTGAATCCGAACGATCGGCGGCTGGGCCGTCCGGGCGTACTCTCGCTGGGCGTTCTGCTGCGCCTCGATCGGCCCACGGATTCTCGGGTATGCGGTCGCGCCGAAGCGGAGCTGGGCGCGGTCGAACAGGTCGTCGGTCGCGACCTCTCCGTGCCGGTCGGTGCCGACTCGAACAAGCCCGCGGCGATGCTCGGGACGCAGCAGCGGAGGGCGCACGCCGCGGTACCACCCGCGAACAGCCGACCGCGGCACGTGCGGTCCATACACGACGAAATCGTCGCAGTCGTCATCGATCGGCCTCGCGGCCTCTTGCGCGGCGATGTCGGCCTCGGCGCGAGCGATGCGGGCCTCGGCGGCCTGGCGATCGCTGCGAAGCCACAGCGGTTCCCCCGGTCCAAGCGTGTTGCTGGGCACGCTGATCGGCTTGAACTCCGGCGTGCCGGGCTTGACGCTCGAACCCGAACTCTCCGCGGTCGTGATGACGACCCGCGAAAGGCGTGCGGCCTTGACCTGATCGAAGGTGGGACGAGGCTCCTTGTACGGTTCACCCGGCGCGGAAGTCTCCAGCACGGCCTCCGCCGCGGCAACCAGCGCGCTCTCGGGCGTAAGCGGCGCGCCGTCGCGCGGGCTTGCCGTCACGACACTCGGCATCGTGACCGCGGTCAGTATCCATAGCACAGACATGACGTTCATGGACCAGCTCCGCCGGTACACCGGTTCTCCCCCTCAACAAGTCTACATGCGATTGGCGCTCGTGCGAGGTTGTATCGCGGGCGATCGCCGCCGGCTGCACGCAGCCGCAACGAACCACCTTCCGTACCATCAACCATGAGCCGTTCCAGGTCCAGCAGCGTGATCGCCATGGTTATCGCTGCCAGTTCGGTCGTTGGGCTGAGCTGGGGAGAGGGTGGATGTTCGGGCGAGCGGAGCCAGACCATCCGCGTTATCCCCGAGTCCGGCGCGGTTGACCTGACCGAAGCCCCGGTGTTGAGCGCACCCGGGCGCGGCGGCCGCGGCGTCGAGGCGGGGCTCGAAGTCAGTTGGATGGTCGCGACCGCGGATCGCCGAACCGTTGCGACTTCTCTACTGCCGTACGTCGATCAGCCCCTGCCTTGCAGCCCTGAACGCGCCGATACCTGGGCGGTCAACGGTCTTCGCATCGTCCGAGTGCCGCTCGGGGATTGGCCATCGCTGAGCGCCAAGCTGCGCCTCTCCGGCGCGTCTCAGCGACAATGGATCAACCAGACTTCGGGCTGGGTTGAGATCGTCCGCGGCCCGGACAAGCCGGATGGACAGACAATCGCGCTCGACGCCGAACGCCTGGATCTTGGGCCCGGTCGCTTGCGGCTGCTGGCCCGCTGCTGGCCCGCCCCGGTCGTGCCTGTCTCCGAAGGAGCCGGCATCGGGGCCAGGCTGACGATTGAACTGCTGCCTCAGCACGTTGAGTCACAAGCGCGGGCTTGGAAGAGGTTGGCCATGACCGAAGCGCCGTCCGCGCCGCCCGACAAGCTCGAAGCCGGACTGGTGTTCTCGCGGCTCCTGCTGGAGTTGTCGGCGCACGGAACGGCCGGGCCATCGGTCGGAGCGGAGGCGAGCGGCCGCGAAGCGGGTACGGGCGTCGAGTTCGTCTATGTCCTTGTTCCCGAGCGGCCCGGCGTGAACTGGAGCGACTACGTCAACGAGCACCCCGAGTCGAGCGAACCCGCCACGTCTGACGCCGCGCCGCGCGTCGGCGAGGTCGTGCGACACGGGCGTTCGGGATCGGGACCGGCGTCGAGCGCCGGTTCAAGGAGTCCCGGCGCGGGCATCACCGACGCCGGTCCGATCGTCCCCGCGGTTCCCACGTTGGGAGAAGCGTTGTTCGGCGCGGAGCGAGATCGGGTCTTCGCGGACGGTCGATCGGAGCAGACCCGGGAGCCGGCCGCACGGGCGCTGGTCGTGCTCGTCCCGCGCGTTCCGGCGTCGTTCCAACTCATGCCGCCGATCACCTCAGGTGATCCCCGATAAGGCGGGCGACGTCGGTCATCCGTCGGAAAGCCAGCGGAAAGTCCCAACGCTGTCGGGCGCGGTCGCCGGTGGTGTTGCTGACCACACGAAGCTCGGCGAAGCGCACCCGGCCGCGTTCCGATCGCGCGGCGGCATGTCCGACCGCCGCTCCCTCCATCGCCTCGGCGATCGCGCCGGTCCGCCGGGCGATTTCCGCGGCACGTGCATCCGTGCCCGAGCACGTCGAAACCGTGGCGACGACCCCCCGTTTGGCCTGGCCGCCCAGCGCGGTGGCGAGCCGCTCGAGCAGCACACGGTCGGGCGCGAGCGACGATCCTGCAAAGTCACGGCCGCCGGGCGGAAAGCCGATCTCATCAAGGCTCTTGAAGGCCTCCGGCGTCGCCACCCCTTCATCCGCGTACACGCTCGCCGTGGCCAGAACGATGTCGCCGATCGCCAGCGTCTGATCTCGCGCCGGCAACGCGCCGCACAGCCCGATGCTCACGATGCCGGCGGGTTCGTGCCGGGGCAAGAGCCTCAGCGTGGCGATCGCGGCGTTGACCTTCCCAACCCCGGACTTGGCCAGCAGCACGCCCCCGCCCGTCTCCAGGACCACAAAGTCCTCTTCCGTCGTTTCCACGCCCGGCCACGCCGCGGCCAGAGCGGCCAGTTCCTTCGTCGCGGCGGTCAAGAGCAGCAGCGTCGATCCCGGAGCCGTGGGTTCGTGGGCGGTCATGCGTGTCCCAGAGCGGAGTTCGTGCCGTACACCCGAGTCGGACTAGCATAGTTCTCAAGGGGGCCTTTGATCCCACCCGAAACCGAACCTGGTCTTGCCGGTTCAAGGATTGAGCGGCGCGGGTCGGTCCGCGGCGGCCCGAATCTCAGGAGTTTGGCGATGTCCGAGAACAAGCACGACGCCCGAGCCAAGTCGCGCGGCCTGCGCCGGGCGATTGCCGTAGCCGGGCTGGCGGTCGGGGTGTGCGGCATCACGGCTTTGTTCGCGCTCGGTCCGGGCCGGAGCACTCAGCCCGGCGGCGCCGCTGGGGCTGGGACGGGAGGGGCTCAACACGGCACGCTCGACCTTCACGAGGTGGTCAAGGGCGACTTCGAGATCACGACCACGGCGTCCGGCGATCTCCGCGCCCGCAACCAGGTCGAGATTCGCAGCGAGATGGAGCAGGAAACCACCATCCTCGAGATCGTGCCCGAGGGCTCCGTGGTGAAGAAGGGCAGCGTGCTGGTTCGGCTCAACGCCGAGAGCACGCAGACACGATTGAACGAAGAGGAACTGTCGCTCGAAACCTCCCGTGCCGATCTTGTCGCCGCCAACGAGGGCTACCTGATCCAGGAGAGCGAGAACGATTCGTCCCGCCGCGCCGCCGAGCTCAAGCTCGCGCTGGCGGAGTTGAGCCTCGATCAATGGCGGCTGGGAGAAGTCAAGAGCAAGGAGCAGGAGCTCCAGCACGGGTACGACACTTCGGAGAAGGACGTCGTCCGCCTGACCGACAAAGTGGCCAAGAGCCGCGAGTTGAAGGAAGCCGGCTTCTACAGCGTGGACCAGTTGAAGCAGGACGAGCTCGAGCTCGATCGCGCGGTCGCGGCCTTCGACAAGGCCAAGCTGTCCAAGGAGATCTACTGGCAGTACGAGCACCCCAAGGCGCTGCGCCAGAAGACCAGCGATGTCGAGGAGGCCAGGGCCGAGGTGGACCGCGTCAAGCGGCAGAACGCGAGCCGCCTGGTGAGCAAGGAGGCCGAGCGGAAGAACAAGGAGCGGGCGCTCTCGATCCGCCAGGAGAAGTTTGACAACCTCAAGAAGCAGCTCGAGGCCGCGACCATCGTCGCGCCCTCCGATGGACTGGTCGTCTACGCCAGCAGCATCGACTCCGGCCGGTGGGGAGACGAGTCCGGCCCGCTCCAGGTCGGCAGCAAGGTGTTCCCCCAGCAGGGGCTGATCGTGCTTCCCGACACCAGCGAGATGATGGCCTATGTCAAGGTCCACGAGTCGCTCGCCGGGCGGGTTCGCAAGGGCATGCCCTGTGCCGTTAAGATCGACGCCGCCGGCGATGCCCGTTTCACGGGGCGCGTGGACAGCGTCGGCGTGCTTGCGGAGCAGACCAGCCGCTGGATGGATCCCACCCTGCGTGAGTACACCGTCAAGATCGCGCTGGACACGCCGTCGGGTGAGTCCACCCAACTCAGACCTTCGATGCGGTGCGAGGCCGAGGTGACGCTCGGCAAGGTTTCCGACGTTCTGACCGTACCGATCCAGGCCGTCCACAGCGAGGGGCTGCTGCGCTACGTGCATGTCCCCACCGGTTCGGGCCTCTTCGCCCGGCGCCCGGTGATGGTCGGACAGCGTTCCGACCGCTTCGCCGAGATCAAGGTCGGGCTTCAGTCCGGTGAGCGGGTTTTGCTCCGCAAGCCCGACGCCGGTGAACTCGTCAACCGCGGCCAGGGTTGGAACCCGGCCGAACTGGCGGCCGTCGGGCTCGAGATCAACTCGAGCGGCGACATCGTTCCCTCGGCGGCGGCCATCGCGGCTCGTCAGGGCGGCGCGGAAGGCCGCGGCGGACCCGGGCGGCGCGGAGGTGGTTCCGGAGGCGGGAGTGGAGGCGGCCAGGGCCGCGGCCCGCGGGACGGAGGCGGGGATGGAGGGACCGGAGGTGGCGGTGGGGGAGGGCCGGCGCGGAGCGCGGGCGAGCCCGCCGCGCCTTCCAGTGGGTCACCGAGCGCTGCACCCTCGGGTTCTGGAGACGGGTCGACCGCCGCACCGGCTGCGCAGACGCCGGCGAAATAGGCCGCATCCGGTGTGGATGGTCATGCCGCGTCGAGCTCGAGCGAGGCGCTCTGCGCTGCGCGCAGGTCGAACTCGCCGAACCGCTCGGGATGAAAGTTCGTGTTCGCCACCGGCTCGCCGTCGCTCCGCACGATCGAGAGCGCGGGCTGCTGCGCCAGGTTGATCGGCGCGCCCAGCACATGCTCGCGTGTGCCGGGGTCGTGCCCGATCAGCGGTCGAACCTCGGGCGAGCACGGTCGCGTGGGGTCCCAGCCTGTGACCACGCACACCCGGCCGTTGTTCAGTTCGACCGTCGATCCCGGCATGTACGCCGGCACCACCGCGGCGAGGGCTCGCAGCACGTTGGCATCCAGCTTGCCGGCCCGGGTCAGATCGACCACCCGACGCAGTCCGACGACCGAGGGTGCGATGGGTTGATCCACTCCGGCCCGGGCCCGCGCGCGACAGAACTCGTCTGCCACCGCCACGATCCGCGAGAAGATGTGGATGTCCTGGCCTCGCGGCGCTCGCGGCGAGCCCTGGACTATCGATTTTCGCGGGAACCCCGAACCATCCATCCGCTGGTGATGGTGCAGCACAACGCCCGCCGCGGTTGCGGGGATGTGGCCCCGCACGCGCTCAAAGCCGAGCAGCACGTGGCGGCGCCACGCCGGGTCCGCCTCGTTGTAACTCGACCACCACCTGGACGCCGCCGCGGTGTCGATGTGCAGCATCCCCACATCGCTCAGGACCGCGCCGATGCCGAGGTTCTCCACGTTCTGCGCCCGACGCGGCGAAACCCGCGCCCGCTGCTCGACGAGGTAGCCGTCGAGCTTGAGGCCCATCAGAAGGCTCAGCATGCCCACGTTTGCGCCGTGCGTCAGGAGCGGATCTCCCGCGGCGACGATCGCGTCGATGAACACCGATGCGCCGTCGTCATCCACGAGCCTGTGCACCAGGGAACGAACCGCCGGGCAGAACACGCCGAAGTCGAGGTCCGCGTGCACATCGCGCCGGACCCTGTCGAACTCGTCGCCCAGCGCGATGGCGAGCCGGCCATGCTCGGCCAGCACCGCCGGGCTGATGTGCCTCAGCATGAACGAGGTGGGTGGGTACTCGATCCACAGCGTGTGGACGTGCAGTTCCAGCAGGGCCGTGATGATGTCGGCATCCAGCACGCCGCCGGGCTTGAGCAGCACGTGCCCGGGCTTCTGCGGGTGAAACACCGGGAGTGCGATCACCATTCCCGGCGCGGCGTTTTTCGGGCTCACTCGCAGCATGGCGTGCTGCCGCTTGTATCGGGTTTCCGGCCTCTTGAGTTGCCTCGGGTCGGCGCCGGGAACTCGGCCCTCGCGGACGGGTCGTGACCGGGAGTCGGTCGTCAGATCAGTGGTTTTCGGACTCTCCCGCGTTCGTCGTGTGGGCTGGTCGGTCTGCGCGGGCAAGCGAAGGCAAGGGGTCCGTGACGGCGGCGCCGCCGGTCAACACGGACCCACGCACCGCCGATCCATGACGCGCGTCGGGATGGTCCGTCCCGCGCTCGCGCGTGCCGCCGGCACGCGTGCATGGTTCCCGGTCGTTCTGCGGAGGCGTGCGGATGTCCCTGGTCTCCTTCGGAAAAGTGCGTTCAGCCGCCATGAACACCCTCAACGGGAACACGTTGCCGATCGCCATTGACTTCGGGGTCTCATCCCTCAAGATCCTGCAGTTGACCGCGGGTGATCCGCCCTCGCTGGTCGCCGCGGCCTGTCTGCCGACGCCCGAAGACTTCCTCGGCGACCCCGCCAAGCGCTTCGAGTTCCAGTTCAAGGCCCTGCCCAAGCTCGTGCGTTCCGTCGGGTTCAAGGGCAAGCGCGCCATGTGCGCCATCCCCGCGGCCCAGATGTTCTGCAAACACATGCAGTTCCCGCGGGGCGGAGTCGGCGTCGCCGAGCTTGTTCGCCAGGCCGTGCCCGAGGCCCTGGGCTGCGCCGCCGAGGCGCTGATCTACCGTCACGTCGTCGTTGAGAACCCGAACGGCGCGGCCGGCCCCGCGGCCGGCAAGCAGGAAGTCATCTGCATGGCCGCGTCGCGGCAGTTCATCGGCCAGATGATGGACTCGATCCGCGATGCCCGCCTCGAGCCCGTCGGCATGCACCCCGAGTGCCTCACCGCCGTCCGCGCGTTCGAGCAGATCCACCGCCGCGAGAACGACGCGAGCGTGGCCACGCTCTATCTCGATATCGCCGCAGGCACGACCAAGGCCTGGGTCGCGCACGGCCACAACCTGGTCTTCGCCAAGACCATCGGTGTCGGCGGCCGCGATCTCGACCTCGCCGTCGCCCGATCGCTCGAATGCGATCTGACCACCGCCCGTTCCCGGCGGCTCAACGCCGCCGTGCTCGTCGCCGAGGCCGTGCGTGCCCAGGGAGTCCCGGGCGCGCGTGCCGGTGCCGCGCCGATCCCGCCCGCCGCCGGGTGTGGGATGGCGATGCTCGCCGCGGCCCTGGCCAAGGACGCGACCGACGCCGCGCCGAAGCCCGATGCGCCGGCGGACGCGGCCGCTCTGGCCGAGGATCGCCGCGCCCCGCGCGGCGGTCTCACCGCGCCCGGGCTCACGATGGATCTCGCCGGCCAGAACGCCGCGCCCGTCGCACCGCCAGAGTTCGATGTGCGCGAACCGCTGGAGATGCTCACCGATGAGATCGCGGGTTGTCTTCGCTACCACCAGAGCCTGTTCGGCGGCCGCCGGATCGACCGCGTGATCTTCATGGGCGGCGAGGCCCGCCACCGCGGCCTGTGCCAGCACATCGCCCGCCGCGTCAAGTCACCGGCCCACGTCGCCGATCCGCTTGCCCGAATGGCCCGCACCGGGAAGGAGCCCTGTCACGGCGTCGATTTCGGCGCCATGCAGCCCGGATGGACCACCGTCTTCGGGCTCGGGCTCTGCCCGACGGATTTCTAGAGACCAGCACCGCCGAGGGCGCGACCCGCCGCGAGGCATCGAACGAGCAAGGGAGCAACCGATGAGCTTCATGAACAAGAGGTCCGGCGCGACGATGGGCGGGAGTTCCTTCCTGCCCGAGGACTACCTGCGGCGCAAGTCCGAGCGGCGGTCCATCGTCATCTCGCTCTCGCTGTTCGCCATCGTCGTGATGGGAATCGTCGGTGCGTTCTTCGTCACGCACCGCCAATGGAACACCGTCCGGCAACGTCAGCAGGAGATCAACTCCGAGTACGCGCTCGAGACCCAGAAGATCGAGCAGCTCAAGAAGCTCGAGGCCCAGAAGGCCGAGATGCTCGAGAAGGCCGAGGTCACGACCGCGCTCATCGAGCGTGTCCCCCGCTCCATCCTCATGGCCGAACTGATCAACCGCATGCCCAAGCAGCTCACGCTCACCGAGTTCGCCCTCAAGAGCAAGCGGATCAACGACGCGCCAAAGCCCAGCAACGCCGCCAAGGCCAAGCCTCGCTCCCTGGCGGGGCCGCAGACCAAGGCCTCCATCGCGGCCAAGGAGAAGGACAAGGAAGCCCAGGTCAAGCCCAAGCCCACCGCGCCCAAGTACGAGTTCCGACTCGAACTCATCGGCCTGGGCGCCTCCGACGAGGACATCGCCGACTACGTCTCCGCCCTGGTCCAGTGCCCGCTGCTGATGAAGGTCGAGATGATCTACTCCGGCATGGTCGTTGTCGACGAGGTCGAGATGCGCAAGTTCCGCGTCGAGGCGATGATCCGCCCGACCGCCGATGCGCGCCAGATCGAACCGCTCCAGATCCCGCGTCTTCCCAGCATCCCGGGCCTCACCTCGCCCAGCAAGCCCTACGACCCCAACGACATGGACCCCACCAAGCCGCAGCCTTCCTCCACCAGCACCTCGGCGGACAAGGAGTAACCAGACATGACGCCGTTCTTCCGACAGTTCCTGTTCTTCCTGGTGCTGCTGGCCCTCCCGGTCGCCAGCTACTTCCTGGTCTTCAAGCCGCAGAACCGCGAGATCGAGAAGGCCCGAAAGGAGATCGAGCTCAAGGAGTCGCTCCTGACCAAGCTCAAGGAGGCCACGGCCCAGACCGAGGACCTCCAGCGCGCCAACGACCAGATCAAGGACGCGATCGACGCCATCCAGGCGCGCCTCCCCTCCAACAAGGAGATGGACAACGTCCTGCGCCAGGTCTCCAACCTCGCCGGCAAGGCCGGCCTGAAGGTTCCGCAGTTCAAGAAGTCCGACAAGACCGGACCCGCCGGGCTCGCGTTCGAGCAGCCCACCGACATCGAGATCACCGGCGATTTCGACGGCTTCTACAAGTTCCTGCTCGATCTCGAGCAGTTGCCCCGCATCACCCGAATCCCCGATCTCTCGATCGTCCGCTCCGACAAGATCGACGGCGAGATGAAGACCAAGCTCGTGCTCAGCGTGTACTACGAGGGCGAGCAGACCGACGCAGGAGGCGCCGCCAAATGAGCAAGACGACCAACCCCCAGCCCGACAACTCGCTCGCCTCGATCGAGCCCGGCAAGGACTCGAACGGCAAGGCCCTGCGAACCGACCCCAAGTCCGACGCGCCCGGCGGCGGAGGCGGGGTATTCCGCCTCGACGCCCTCGCGCCCGGCGCGGCCGAAGCGGGCAAGGACGCCTTCGCCGCGCCCAAGTCCCGGGTCTCCCAGAGCGCGCTGTTCTTCCTCGTGCTGATGGTGATCGGCGGCGGTATCCTCTTTTTCATGCGCCAGATCGGCATCGGCCCGATGGCCTCGTTCGCGAAGATCAAGGCCCCCGACTACGACGTCACCAAGGACCTCAAGGGCAAGACCGGCGACCACAAGCGCGTGCTCAAGGACCTCTCCGAGAGTTCGGTGAAGACCCAGGTCCCGATCGACCAGGTGCAGAAGAACCCCTTCAAGCTCGCCGAGATGGTCAACACCCCGCCCGATCCCAACGAGGACGGCGAGAAGGCCGCCCGCGCCGCCGCAGAGCGGGCGCGTCGCGACCAGGAAGCCCGCCGACGCCAGGTCGACTCGGTGCTCGGCACGCTCAAGGTCCGCGCCATCCTGGGCAGCGGCCCCAACAGCGTCGCCCAGATCAACGACGACGCCGTCCGCATCGGCGATTCGATCCAGGAACTCTTCACCGTCAAGGCCATGCGTGATCGGGAGATCGATCTCGAGACCGAGGACGGCCAGGTCTACACCATCTCGCTCGACGACGGTTCCAACGCCGGCAAGAGCAAGTCCGCGCCCAGGCGCAAGTAAGCACCCGCGGGCGCGCTCCCGGCGCGTCCGTGAACGGTCGGAGGCGACGTGGGTAAGTTCGATATCGACGACATCCTGAACGACCTCGGCGTAAGCGGCGAGGGCGACGGCAACGGTAAGCGCAACCGCAAGCAGTTGCCGCGCCCCGACCAGCCCGGCCCCATCGACGAGGGCGGCCCCGCCCGCAAGCTCGACCCGTTCGCGCCGCCCGGCTCGCCCCGCGGCCCGGTGAACCGCCACACCATCGACAAGGCCGAGCAGGCCTTCAGCCCGCTCCCGGCCATGCCGTCGGGCCAGCGCGGCTTCGGCCTCCGCGACGACGCACCGACCTCCGCTGACGATCCGGCCGTGCCGATCAAGCCCCCCGAGGCGCCGCGCGCCACGGTCGGTGAAGCTCTCTCGAACATCTACGATCCTGCCTCGGAAGGCCACGGCGAACTCGCCCACGCGCCCGCCGAGCTTGCGGCGTTCCTCGTCAACCAGGGCAGCATCACCCCCGCGCAGGCGACCGCCGCGCAGCAGGTTGTCGCCACATCGTCGGGTCAGAACATCGCCGACCTGCTCGTCGAGCAGGGAGCCGACGAGATCAAGGTCTACCAGGGTGTCGCCGAACTCGCCGATGTCCCGTTCGAGCGTGTCGATATCGACCGCGGTCTCGATGGGGGCTTCGACGGAACGATGCTCCAGCGACTGACGTCGGACTTCTGCAGGAACCACCTGATCCTCCCCCTGCGCGTGGTCAAGAGCGCGCCGGGCGTTCCCGGTCGCGTCGTCGTCGGCGCCACCCGCCCCGACGATGTCTTCCTGCTCGACGAGGTCCGCCGCCGGCTCGGCACGGCGAGCGTCAAGCTCGTGGTCGTGCCGCCGTCGGATGTCAAGATGGCGATCGAGCTCGTTGGCCAGCAGGCCGTCGCCGAGCAGCAGCAGCAGGAGAACCTTTCCGAGATCCTCTCGGACGTGGACGAGGCCGATGTCCAGGTCGAGAAGATCCGCGAGAGCCAGGAGGTCGATCTTGAGGCCCAGGCCGCCGAATCGCCGGTCATCCGCTACGTGAACTACATCATTCAGACCGCGGTCAAGGAGGGCGCCTCCGACATCCACATCGAGCCCGCGGAGAAGAAGCTCAAGGTCCGCTTCCGCATCGACGGCGTGCTCTTCGAGATGATGCACCCGCCCGCGGGAATGTCCGCTGCGATCACCAGCCGGCTCAAGATCATGGGCAACCTCGACATCTCCGAGCGTCGCCTCCCCCAGGACGGCCGCATCCGCTGCGTTGTCGGCGGGCGCAAACTCGACCTGCGCATGTCCACCCTGCCGAACACCTACGGCGAGAAGACGGTCATGCGTATCCTCGACACCAAGTCGATCAACGTCGAACTCGAGAACCTCGGCTTCGACCCCGACACGCTCTCGGTGTGGCAGAAGGCGATCGACGAGCCGCACGGCATCGTGCTTGTCACAGGTCCGACCGGATCGGGTAAGACGACCACGCTCTACGCGTCGCTCCGCCAGCTCGACAAGAACAGCATGAACATCTCGACCGTCGAGGACCCGGTCGAGTACCACCTCGACGGCGTCACGCAGACGCAGATGCACGACAAGATCGGCATGACCTTCGCCAAGGCCCTCAAGGCGCTCTTGCGCCAGGACCCCGACGTGATCATGCTGGGCGAGATCCGCGACAAGGAGACCGCCGAGACCGCCGTTCAGGCCGCGCTCACAGGCCACCTGGTGCTCAGCACCCTGCACACCAACGACGCCCCCAGCTCGATCACGCGCCTGGTCAATATCGGCCTGGAGCCCTTCCTGGTCGGCGCGGCCGTGCGCGCCGTGCTTGCCCAGCGGCTCGTGCGCCGCCTGTGCGCGAACTGCAAGGTCCAGGAGAAGCCCAGCGAGGAGTTCGCCGAGTACCTCACCATGGTCGGCCTCAGCGCCGACACCGTGTGGGCGGGCAAGGGCTGCAATAAGTGCCGCAACCGGGGCTACACCGGCAGAGTCGGCATCTACGAGTTGCTGACCGTCGATGACCAGCTCCGCGACATGATCGCCCGCAACCCCAACGTCGCCGAGTTCCGCCGCATCTGCATCGAGCGGGGCATGGTCACGCTCCGAGCCGACGGCATGCACAAGGTCGCCCAGGGCCTGACCAGCGTCGAAGAGGTCATCCGCGCCACCGAAGCCAACGGCTGATCCGACTTGAGTACCCCACCCTGGGTACCCCGCGTCTCCGACGCGGTATTCCGCTCAGACCTGCCACTCCGACATGACCCCGCGCGGTGCGTGGCTCATCCGAACCATGATCGCGCCGGCTCTTCGCCGCTCACACCTCAACCAAAGAGCGTCCCACCCACCTCGCTCTCCAGGAGGATCCGCCGCTGCGCGTTGCTCAGCGCCAGCCGCTCGACCTGCTCGGTCCGCATCCAGATCCCCCGAGGCGGTGAGTACGCCGGCGGAAGCCCGCCCGCCGCACGCCACACCTGGAACAGCACCCGCCGGTGCGTGGTCTGGTGCTCGAAACTGGCTTCCGGTCGGAGCATTGACGCGCTCAGGCCCAGGGCCGCCGCGACCCGTGGTGCGGTCGGGGGAGCCTCGCTGCTCTCGATCGTCGGCGCCTGCCACAAGCCGCCCCACATGCCTCCCATGGGCCGTTGTTCCACGAGAATCGCGTGATCTTCGCGCGTCAGCACGGCCGCGGCGCAGTACAGAGCCTTCTTGCCCGGCCGCGACTTCGGACGCGGGATCGACATCTGAGTGCCCGCCTGGCGTGCGACGCACACGCCGCGGAGCGGGCAGGCATCGCACCGCGGCGAGGCCGGCGGCGGGACGCACACCGTCGCTCCGAGTTCCATCATCGCCTCGTTCACCGCGCCCGCGCTCTCGCCGGCGCCCGCGATGGCGCCCGCCCGCTCCCACAACCACGCCTGCGCCGCACGATCATCGCTCGCCGCATCGCGTCCGTGCACGCGCTGAAGCACCCGCGCCACGTTCCCATCCACGATCGGCTCGGGCAGGTCGAACGCGATTGATGCGATCGCCCCGGCGGTGTAACGACCGATGCCCGGAAGCTCGCGCAACCCCACCGCCGATCGCGGGAAGACCCCGTCCTTCTCGCGAGCGATCATCCGTGCCGCCGCGTGGAGGTTCCTCGCGCGCCGGTAGTAGCCCATCCCCGACCACTCCGCGAGCACATCGTCCACATCAGCCTCGGCCAGGGCCTCGACGGTCGGAAAGCGCCGCGTGAAAGCGGGGAAGCGTTCTTCTACGCGCGAAACCTGGGTCTGCTGAAGCATCGCCTCCGAGACCAGAACGAGGTACGGATCGCGAGAGCCGGGCTCGCCGGCCCGCCACGGCAGCACGCGGGCGACCGAAGGAAACCACCGTGCCAGCAAACTCGCGATGAGCCGTGGGTCCGGCGCTCGAGTTCCGGGACCTGCTTCTCCGGCTCCCGGTTCCGCGTTCCGAGTTCCACGTCTGCTCGCTCGGCTCACTTCTTGCCCTTGTCCCGCTTGGCGTGCATCCTCTTGGCTTCCTCCATCATCTTCTGCCGCTGCTCGGCCAGCTTCTGGAGGCGCTCGAACATGCCCGGCTTGTGCTCGCTCGCCTTGCCGTTGCGCGCCGTGCCGCCGGCGGCCTTCTTCGCCGCTTTCCGCGAGATCTCCGCCTCGATCTTCGACTCGGCGTGCCTGCGGATGTGCCGGCTCTCGAAGATCGCCAGCATCGAGTTCACCGCGAAGTACAGCGCCAGCCCGCTCGGCGCGTTGTACATCATCACCGGGAACAGCACCACCATCATGACCTTCATGATCTTCTGCTGCTGCTCCTGCTCGGGCGTCATCGTCATCGCCGAGGGCGGTGTCATGTACTTCTGCTGGATGAAGAACACGATGCCCAGCAGGATCGGCATCAGGTTCAGCGCGTCGATCGGGCCCATGAAGCCCGAGAGCAGCGGGATGTTGAACGATGTCCCGAACGGGATGAAGCGGTCGGGCTCGGCCAGGTCCGCGAAGAAGCCCCACTTGCCGCCGCTGAGCGTCTGGAACACGCCGAAGAACGCCGGTTGGTGCCGCAGCTCGAACGCGAAATAGAGCGTCGCCGACAGCGCGATCCACACCGGCGTCTGCAGGAACGCCGGCAGGCATCCCATCGCCCCCGCGCCGATCCCGACGCCCTCTTCCCGCATCAGACGCGCCATCTCTTCGCGCATCTTCATCGGCTCGTCCTTGAACTTCTCCTGGATCGCCTTCTGCTTCGGCGCGAGCCGCTGCAGATTCTTGCTGAACCGCAGCATGTTCACCTGGCTCCACTTGGTCACCGGGTGCAGGGTCGTCCGGACGCACACCACCAGCACCATGATCGCCAGCGCCCAGTCGAACAGGATGTTGTCGTGCAGCAGCGCGAGGAAGCCGCGGAGCAGCCGCGTCAGATCCTGGAACGTGCAGAACCCGCACGGCCCGCCGAACGTGTAGATCACCACCTCCGCGAGACCCAGTTTCGAGGCCTGCGGCTGCGCGTTGATGAACTTCTTGCTCGTGGGCCCCGCGTAGGCCTCCCGCCCGAACTCCGCCGTCTGCCCCGGCTCGATCTTCCGTGGAGCGGACACGAACTCGAGCCCGATCGCCGCGAACGGCCCGCTCATGTTGGTCTTCGGCGGAGCCGCGATGGGGATCGCCACGCGATCAACCTGCGCGGTCGCGAGCGACTTGCTCCCGCTCCCGGCGGGCGCATACGCCGCCACCGTGAAGTACCGGCTCGTCGTTCCCACCCACACCAGTTCCTGCTGCTCCTTCGCGCTCTGCGCGTTGGGCCAGAGCGTCGTCGCCGGATATCCGCCGTCGAAGTTCGGTTTGCCCAGCGCGCTGTGGCGCGTCACCAGGCCTTGGCCCTTGTCCGTGATGAACAGGCACGAACTCCCATCCCCCGACCGCACCGTTCTCGACGGGTCATCCTTAGGGTCATCCATGAACCCGAACCGCACCGCCCTCGGATCGCCGCCGTACCGGATCACGCCCTGCGGCTGGTCGATCGGCCCGATGTCGTGGTACACCACCGTCACCGGCTGCGAACTCCTGTTCGCGATCGATTGAGCGATCCCGAACTCGTACGCGCCCTCCGCGAGCGAGAACGTGCGCGCGATCGTCAACACCGCTTCACCGGCCTCGTCCTCGATCACCGCCTCGAACGCGCCCGGCGCGACCTCGCGCCAGTAGGTGCTCGCTGGGTCCGCGGGGTCGAGTTGCAGGCTCAGCGTCACGCCGTTGACCGTCAGGCCCTTCGCGCTGAACGCCGTCAGCTTGAATCGCTGCGTGGGGTCGCCCAGAACCTGCTGCGCGCTCTGCACGATGTGCGGCTCGGGCTTGAGCACTTCCTCGAAATGGTTCGCCAGCGTGATGCGATCCAGCCCCGCGCCGAAGTCGCTGAACCGCAGTTCCAGTTCATACTTCCCGCCTTCCTTGGCCGGAGTCGAGCCGCCGAGCGGCCGGTAACCCCCGGCCGGAAGCGGGTGCTTTCGCACCCGAAGATTTGGCGTCGAAGCGGTCGCCGTTGCCGGGGGCTCCGTCGGTTTGGCCGGGCTTGCGCTCGGTTCCTTCGCCGGGTCCGCCGCGGCCGGCTGCACGACCGCTGTGCCCGGTGCCTCGGCCGGTTTCGCCTCGGCCGATGGGGTGGCGCTCGTGGCGGTCGGCGTCCCCGCTGGGGGCTGGCCCTGCATCGCCTTCTTCGAGTTCATCGAGACCGCGAAGAAGATGCCCACCCCAGCCAGCAGAAAGGCCAGAGGGACCAAGGTTCGCAGGAACTTGTTTGGGGGAGGTCGCATGGGGTCGGGATGATACGGGAGGGTCTCGACGGGATTTGCAAGCTGGGGAAGGTCGTGACGGGGTCCATGCCCGATGGACACCTAAATAGGGGATTCGACACTTGCCAGTGTCGCGCGGACGGTCGATGAAAGCCCCGCGGCTGTTCGGCCGTACCGCGAACTTCTTCTCGGACGTCCGAATATTCGCCGCAATCGATGCGTCCAGGCAACCTCTGCCGGGCGTATAGATTGCCCGAGTGGAAAGGGGGGGCTGGGCGGGTGGGTTTGGTGGTCGAAGGGTGAAAGCCGTGGCCTTGTCTTGGTTCGGGCGTAACCGCGCGCTTGGGTACCAACGGCCGCAGGGAAGCTAGACCGGAGGTTGTGGGTTCCATGAGGAAGTTCGGGCAGAAGTGTGTTCGGGTGCCGGCGTTGGCCGCGTGTTTCACCGCGCTCGCGGCGGGGGCCGCCGTCGCCGATGACCGCGCCGACGAGCCGTCGAGCACGCTCGAGGCGCTGCTGCGAGCCGGAGAGAAGCGAGCCGCCTCGCGCGGCGAGGACTCGGTCGCGGCCCGCGAAAGGCTCTTCGAGCAACTCAAGTCATCCACGCACTGCTTCGTCGAGTATCCCACGCAGGCGCAGCTCGATGCGATCGCCGCGCTCTACGACGGACTTCCGCCGGGCTTGGTCAAGGCCCACCCGTTCTCCAATCGCTTCTTTACCGAGCCCGAGATCTGGAGCGGGGTCGCGACGTTCGGCCAGCCCGCCCAGACCACGTCCATCCCGCAGAACGAGCAGCGCCCGGCCAGCCGCATCCGGCTCTCGTACTCGTTCCCCGACGATGGCACGCTCTGGGGCGCTGACGACACCCAACTCAACACGCTCAACGCCCGCTTGCGGGAGATGTTCCCGACCGAGGATCCTCTGCTGGGCAACGACCACGGCCGCGAACTCATGCGCCAGGCCATGGCGCAGTGGCGACTGGCCTGTGGCGTGACCTATTTCGAGCAGACCGACGACAACCAGCCGTTGAACACGCTCGGCGCGACGGCCACAACTCCGTACGTCACGGGACACGGCGACATCCGCATCGGCGGCTACCGGCAGTGCGGCGGCGCGGGTGTGCTGGCGTTCAACTACCTGCCCGCCGATGGCGGCGACATGACCGTCAACACCAGTTACTTCGGCGATCCCGAGCCGGCGTGCGATCCGCCGGTTGACAACCTCTACGGCGGATCGGCCTCCAACAGTTTTCGCCTCTTCCGCAACGCGATCTCGCACGAGCACGGCCACGGCCTGGGCTTCCTTCACAGCCTCCCGTGCAACCAGACCAAGTTGATGGAGCCGTTCAACTCCACCGCGTACGACGGCCCGCAGATCGACGAGCTCCGCGGAGCCCAGCAGAACTACGGCGACCGTTTCGCGCCCAACCATTCCTCCGCACAGGCCCACGACTTCGGCGTGCTCTCCGGACCCGGCGGGGCGGGTCGTCGTTCAGTCCGCGTTCAGAGCCTCTCCACCAACGGTGTCGCCGATCCCGGCAACGGCACCGTCAACCCGACGGCCGAGGACTGGTTCCGCTTCCGGATCGAGACCGCCGAGTTCGCCCGCATCACCGTCCGTCCGACGGGCGGCATCTACGCCAACGGTCCGCAGCAGTCCATGTGCGTGAGCGACATGCTCGCCTCCGAGCAGGCCCTGACGACCGGCGACCTCGCGCTGGAGGTCTACAACGCCGCGGATCCGGCCAACCCCATCGGTGTGCTCTCCATGACCGGAGGGCCGGGCGTGGTCGAGGAGATCCGCTTCAGCAACTCGAATTCCGACCTCAACGCGGGCGAGTACCTGGTCCGCGTCCGCTGCACGGGCCTCGGACCGAGCGCCAACCTGCTCAAGCCAGTGCAGCTCTACGACCTGGAGATCCGCATCGGCGACCCCGACCTCTTGGTCTCGCAGGCCCCGTACGGGCCGCTCGCGCTCGCCGGCATCAACAAGCGCATCCGCGTCGGCCAGACCTGCCAGTTCATCGGCGACCTGCTCTCGCGCGCGCTCGAGCCGGGTGTGGCTCTCCGCACCGACCAGTTCGAGTGGGACCTGAACGGCGACGGCTTCTTCGATGTCAGCACCAATCCGGACGAGCAGGGCGTGAGCGCGACTCCCGTCGTGCCCCCGACGCTCCTGCGCCAGCCTCGCAAGGTCTACACCCAGAACGCCGCGGTTCCCGTCACGCTCCGGGTCACCGACGACAACGGCCTCCAGGCCACCGATACCATCCTCTTGGTCGTCACCGGCGATCCCATCGCCGTGACCTCGATCGATCCCGGCCAGGGCTCGCGAGACAGCGCGATGCCGCCGAACGTGGTTCCTGTCCGCATCGTCGGAACCAACCTCGGCGCGGTCATCAGCGCGAGCCAGATCGGGCTCGATGGTTCCGGCGTCACCGTCGTCGGCACGCCCGTTGCCATGAACAACGGCACCGAGATTGTCGGGCTCTCGTTCGTCATCGACCCCGCAGCGCCCCTGGGCTTCCGCAATGTCACCGTCACCGACGGCACGACGCGGCACACGCTGGTGGACGGCTTCGAGGTCATCGGCCCGGCCAACCCGCCGGTCAACGACGAGTGCCCGGGCGCGATCGCCTGGCCGCCGATGACCGACCGCACCGCCATCAACGACTTCGACAACGCCGACGCCACGCAGTCGCCGGACCAGAACTTCGGATCCACCCCCTGCGCGCCCGGCGGGATGTTCGCCGATGTGTGGTACACATGGACCGCGCCCGACACCGGCAACCTGACAGTGCGCACCAACTCGCTCCCGCAGTTCAGCTCGCGCGTGGCGATGTACGCCGGCGCCTGCCCGCTGCCGCTGACGCTGCTCGCCTGCGCGGTGGACGGCGCGAACTTCACCGTCCCGGTTCAGCAGGGCGCGACCTACACCTTCCGCGTCGGCAGCACGCTCCCCCGCTCCGGCGGCCGCGGCACCGTCACCCTCATCTTTGATCCCACCGTCGGCGCCTGCTGCAACATCTACACCGGTGCCTGCACGCGCGTCGCGCCCAATGACTGCGCCGGTGTCGGCAACGACTTCGCGGGGCTGGGCACGCCCTGCACGAGCTGCGCGCCGCCGATCGCGGCCTGCTGCCTGGTCACGGGCACCTGCTCCGAACTCAACCAGTCCGATTGCGCCACCGCCGGCGGCGCTTGGCAGCCGGGCCTTCCCTGCGGCAGCGTCGTCTGCCCACCCCCGCCCACGGGCGCGTGCTGCGTGCCGACCGACGGGTCGTGCACCATCACGACGCCGTTCAACTGCGTCGGCGGCAACCTCTACCAGGGCAACAACTCGGTCTGCAATCCCAACCCCTGCCCGCAGCCGACGGGCGCGTGCTGCGCGGCCGACGGCTCGTGCACCACCACGACGCAGGCGCAGTGCGCCAGCGGTTCGACCTTCCAGGGAATCGGCACCGCGTGCTCGCCCAATCCGTGCCCGCAGCCGCCCACCGGCGCGTGCTGCGAGAGCGGCGGCACGGGCATCTGCACAACAACCACGATGGCCGCGTGCACCGGTGTGTATCAGGGTGACATGACGTCCTGCACACCCAATCCCTGCCTCCCGCCACCAGGCGCGTGCTGCAACACGGCCTCCGGTTCCTGCACGCTCACCGCCAACGCCGGCGATTGTGTCGGCGGCGCGTTCCAGGGCCCGAGCACATCGTGCACGCCGAATCCGTGCCCGCAGCCGCCCACCGGCGCGTGCTGCCTGCTCGGCGGCGGCTGCGCCGTATCCACACAGCAGGACTGCACGAGCGGAGGCGGAAGCTACGTCGGCCATGGAACAAGCTGTGGTGTAGGTGTTTGCAGCCCGCTCACCGGCGCCTGCTGCTTCGCCAATGGATCTTGCAACCAGTTGACACCCACCGCCTGCACCGGCGCGGTCGGCAACTTCCAGGGCCTCAACTCGAGCTGCACCCCCAACCCCTGCCCGCAACCCACCAACGGTTCCTGCTGCCGCGGGACCGGTTGCGTCGTCGTCGCACAGGCCAGTTGCGTCGGCGGCCGGTTCGGAGGTGTGGGTTCCACCTGCACCGCGCCGACCTGCTGCCAGGCCGACCTTGACAGCAACGGGCTGAGCATCCAGGACTTGTTTGACTACCTTGATTACTGGTTCGCGCTCGACCCGCGCGCCGAGTTCGACCTCTTCGCCGGTGTCGAACTGGGCGACCTCTTCGCGTTCCTCGATGCCTACTTCGCGGGATGCTCGACCACCACGACCACGGGTTCGTGCTGCGTGGCGACCACCTGCACCGTCGCCGAACCGACGGCCTGCGGCGGGCTTTTCGGCGGAGCGGGAACCACCTGCACGGCCCCGACCTGCTGCCAGGCCGACATCAACAGTTCCGGGCAAGTCTCTTCCCAGGACATCTTCGACTACCTGACGTATTGGTTCGCGCTCGATCCCCGCGCCGAAGCCGACGGGCTGCCGGGCATCACCCTGCAGGACCTGTTCGACTACCTCGACCTCTTCTTTGCGGGCTGCTGATGTTCGCAAGATGATCGGAGTGATGCGTTCGTTCGGCTTGAATTCGGCCTGATTCATCCGATGGATGCAGCCGGCTGATCTTGCCCTGCGTATGGCGAGCGTCGATATCCTTGGGCCGCATCCGTCGGCTCCCAGCTCGCGACAACTCTTCGGCGAGGTTGAAAAAGGTCCGGATTGCTGGACGTTGGTGGTCCGGCGGTTCAGAGTTTGACTCGGTTCATCAGGCGGTCTCCCATCGGTTCGCGTGTCGGATGCAAGGGGGGGGGAGCGAGCGTCAGAATCGGTGCGGAGTTGAGCATCTGGAGGGAATTCGTGGCGATCCATCGTGCAGCGTTTTTGTCGGTATTGTGTCTGACCATTCCCGCAATCGCCGAGTCGCGAACGCGTCTCTTGGCCGAGATCGCGGGTGAGCCGGCCTGCCTGGGGCCGTGCGTACACACGGCTCACGGGAGCACGCTGCTCGAGAAACTCATGGTCGCTTCGGATGAACTTGCACCCGCTGGCGAAACGCCCGAGCAGGCCGCGTGCCGGCGCGAGGCCCTTCTCGACAAGGTTCAGTCGAGCCCGCTGTGCTTCTCACCCAACTCCACGCCCGAGCAGATGGCGAGGATCGTGGGGATGTACGACATGCTCCCGCCCGGTTTGGTGATGGGCACGAGCGACCGATTCCGCACCGCCACCACCGTCTGGTCCGGCAACAGCGCCCAGGGCGCGAGCAGCCGGGCCGCGCGCGCCACGCTCAGGTACAGCTTCCCGCCCGACGGCATCGCCTGGGGCGGTGAGGCTTCGCCCAACGACCTGAACGCCGCGATCACCGCCCGCTTCGGCGCCGGCAACGTCGATCGCGGCCGCGAACTGATCCGGCAGGCGCTGGCCGGGTGGCGCCGGGTCGCCGGCCTGACCTACAACGAGGTCAACGACAGCGGTTCGGCGTTCAGCACATCCGGCTCCGCGCCCGCGACCGTGGGGGACATCCGGATCGGCTCCATCCCGCAGGACGGGGTCTTCGGCGTGCTCGCGTACAACTTCTTCCCCACCGGCGGCGGGGACATGACCCTGGACACCAACGACTTCTCGGGCAGCAGTTTCTGGTCCAGCAGCAACAACTACCGCTTCCTGCGCAACGTCGCGGCCCACGAGCACGGCCACGGCCTGGGGTACTTCCACGTCGTGCCCTGCAACGACACCAAGCTCATGGAGCCCTCGGCCAGCAGCGCGTTCGATGTGCAGCAGATCGACGAGATCCGCGGCTCGCAGCGCAACTACGGAGACCGCTTCGCCGGCAATAACTCCGCCGCGACCGCCACGGACTTCGGGAACCTGACCACGCCGATCGTCAAGTCGATCGTGCATCGCAACCTCTCCACCAACGGCACGGCCGGGGTCGGCGGAACCGGCACGGACTGGTTCAAGTTCACGCTCTCCAGCGCGCAGAACGTCGTCGTCAACGTCACGCCCACCGGAGGGTCGTACACCGAGGGTCAGCAATCCAGCGGCTGCTCCGGCACCACCTCGACGGTTGTCGCGAGCCAGGCCGGAAACCTCAACGTGGAACTGCGCGACGCGGCGGGCACGACCGTGGTCCGCACCGCCGATGCGGCCGGAGCGGCGGGTGTCGCCGAGACCATCACCTTCAACAGCATGCCCGCCGGCACCTACACGGTCCGCGTCGCCGACGCCGGCCCCAACGCCAACCAGACCCTGCAGCTCTACGACCTCACGGTTCGTGTCGGCACGAGCAAGGCTCCGCCGCAGGCGATCGCGGGAATCAACAAGCGCATCCCGTTCGGTCAGGCGTGCTACTTCATGGGCAACGTCAACACGAAGGTCAACGAGACCGGCGCGACGCTGAACAACGCCAGCTATGACTGGGACCTCAACGGCGACGGTCTGTTCGAGGTGCTCGACAACCCGCAGCCCAACCGTTCCTACCCCGCCAACGGACCGGTCAGCGTCACGCTGCGGGTGACGGACTCCAACGGCATGTCCGCGACGGACACGATCCTCGTCACCGTTTACGGCGCGACCAGTTCCGTCGCGGCCGTCTCGCCGAACAGCGCAAGCCCGGGCGGCGCGATCCCCGTGACGATCACCGGCGTCAACCTTCGCAGCATCACCAGCGCGTCGCAGGTCTCCGTCTCGGGCTCCGGCGTCACGGTCTCGGGCACACCTTCGGTCACCTTCGACGGCACCACCATCACCGGCCTGTCGTTCGTGATCGCCCCCGCCGCGCCGCAGAGCGCCCGCAACCTCACGCTCACCAACGCCGACGGCGCGGGTCAGTCCGTCACGCTCAACAACGCCTTCACCGTCGCGAACATCGCGCCCTCCAACAACGAGTGCTCGGCGCCCATCCACTGGGGCAGCGCCGGCGGCGAGCTCCCGTTCTCGAACCTCGGCGCGACGACGAGCCCGCAGCAGTCGTTCCCCAACTCCGGATGCCCGAGTTCCGGCCCCGTCAACAACGACGTCTGGTACACATGGACCGCCCCACTGACCGGCTCGGTCAGCGTGACGACCGACAGCGTCGCCGCTGCGCCGTCGTTCAACTCCCGTGTCGCCGTCTACCTCACCGCCTCGTGCCCCAGCGGCACAACCTCGCTGCGTGGGTGCGACGACTTCGGCTTCCCCTTCAGCATCGCGGTCAACCAGGGCCAGACCCTGCTCTTCCAGGTTGGCTCGGTCGTCGCGGGACAGACCGGCTCGGCGAACGTCATCCTCTCGGTCGCGCCGTTCGAGGGAGCCTGCTGCGACAGCGCGGGCTTCTGCACCATCGAGCTGCTCAGCGCCTGCACCGGTTCCAGCATCTATCAGGGTACCGGTACGACCTGCCAGACCCACCCCTGCCCCGATGTCGAGGGCACGTGCTGTGACGCCGGCGGCTCTTGCACGTTCGTGTTTCGCGAGGATTGCGGCCAGGGAGCGGCATGGACCCCCGGCGGCGCGTGCTCGCCCAACCCCTGCGCTCAGCCGACCGGCGCGTGCTGCGCCGCCGGTGGCAGTTGCCTGGTCACCGAGCAGTCCGAGTGCGCCGGAACCTGGATGATGGCGCTCTCGTGCTCGCCCTCGCCATGCCCGGACGCCATGGGCGCCTGCTGCGTCGGCACAACCTGCACTGTCGGGAGCCCGGCTTCGTGCGCGACAGCCTCCGGGCAGTATCAGGGCGACGCGTCCGCGTGCGGCCAGGTCGGCAACCCCACCACGTGCTGCCCGGCCAACTTCAACGGGCAGTCCGGCGTGACGGTTCAGGACATCTTCGACTTCCTGACCGCCTACTTCTCCGCCGATCCGTCCGCCGATGTCAACCAGTCGGAGGACGTCACGGTGCAGGACATCTTCGACTTCCTCGCGCTCTACTTCGGCGGCTGCTGACCAAAGCACACGCGACCCCCCCGCTCCCCGCCTCCCGCCCCCTGCCGTGCGCCGAGTCAGTGTCGTGTTCGCGCTTCCTCCGCCCGCCCGGCCTTCCGGGCGGGTTTGTGCTTGGGTCCGAGGCGCGGTCCCGCTCGCGTACACTCCGCTCGCGATGAGCGACCCGATTCACGCAACCGTCGAGACCGCGGAATCGGCCCCGATCATCGCCACCGAGCCGAAGCGAGGGCCTCTGGCTCCGCTCCCGAGCCGCGTCACCCCGCGTCGGCTGCTCGTTGCCGCGGTCTTCATCGTCATCGCCCTCCTCACCGCCGGCGCGCTGGTCGCGCTCGCGCTCACGCAGGAACGGCCCACGTGGTGGCGGCAGATCGACCCAGCGAGTCCTGACACGCTTTCGGTCGCCCACGCCGTCGAGAACGGCATGGCCACCGCGCTCACGCAGGTCCGTCCCGAAGCGCCGGCCGCGCCCGCGGGCTCCGAACCATGGAAGGTCTTCATCACCACCGACCAGGCCAATGCCTGGCTCAGCGCGCGGCTGCGCGGCTGGCTCGAGGATCAGGCCGCGCGCGAGGGGGCGGGAGTGGGGGGGGGACGGGGAGTGAAATGGCCGGCCGAAGTCGGCACGCCCCAGGTCTCGTTCGAGCGCGGCATCATCCGCATCGGCGCGATGGTCGAGCGTTCGACGACGTCGGGTGGGCCGCGCCTCCAGGCGCTGTCGGCCGTGCTCCGCCCCGATGTCCGCGCCGATGGCTCGTTCTGGTGCACGGCGTCGTCGGTCAGCATCGGTCGCCTGCCCGTCCCCGCCTCGTGGGTCCTCAAACCCCGGGCCTCGGGACTGTCATCGCCCGCCGCCACAAGCCAGTCCGTCCCGTCCCAGTTCTCTCGGGTGATGGACGCCCTCGCCGGCCGCGGCCCGCTGCTCGGTTCCGCGATCATCCGCCTCGCCGACGGCCGCCGCGTGCGCATCCTCGAACTCGACCCCCAGCCCGGGCGGCTCGTGATCACCTGCCGCACGGAGAGTGCAAAGTCCGCTCCGCGGTGAGTTCGCCGTCGCTCAGCCCGAAACGATGACCACCAGCACGACGGCCTTGATGCCCACGAGCGTCCAGCACCACGTGCCGAGGCCGCGACCCAGCCGCGCGGCCGCGTGCTCCAGCCATCCGGGCGCTCGCACCGATCCGTCCTTCCGTCTGGTTGCGCGAGTCCAGATCAGAACAGCCGCCCCCGATGCAAGCGGCAGCGTGACCGCAAGGTCAACCGCCCGCAGAAAACCCAGAACATTCGAGAGCCGGCCCGCCGACCACGGGTTGAGCGGGTAGGTTCCCGGCGCGGCCAGCATCCCGATCAGGTGCAGGAACCCCGCCGCGCCGCACGCACCGATGATCCCCAGCCGCGCCAGCGTCCCACGCACGATGGG
The DNA here is from genome assembly GCA_020846975.1 of Phycisphaerales bacterium. Classification (GTDB taxonomy): domain Bacteria; phylum Planctomycetota; class Phycisphaerae; order Phycisphaerales; family UBA1924; genus JADLCX01. Next base: position 53,160 of record JADLCX010000037.1, on the reverse strand, counting down.
CTCATCTCTGCCAACGTACATCAACGCCGAGGGATTGAACTCCACGCCGCACTCAGGGCACCTCTGGCCCTCAAGCCCGCGGAGGTTGTAGCCGCACGTCGGGCAGGCGATGTTGTTCCTCGTGACGAACGCACGCCACCTCGCGTCGAGTGCATCGCGTGAATCGCGAGCCTGAACGGGAAACGCTCCATCACGGGACATGCAGACTTGTACCGACGCGGCGGTCCGGGGTTAACGCCCGGTACGGCTATTCGATCGTGTGCGCCGGCCGCTGCGTGCCCGCCGCGATCTTCTCTTTCTTCACGTTCTCGCTCTCCGGGTCCTCGCAGGAGAAGAGGTACTGGTCGTCGTCCAGCCGCGCCTGCAGGTGCACCGGCCGGCCCCAGATGATCCGCAGATTCCGCAGCACCTCCCGCGCCTTGGCGACCTCGACCTCCAGCCCGTTGAACTGGTGCGCCAGGTACAGCTCGCCCCGGTTGCGGTAGTTGGCATCGACCACGTAGATGAACGGCTGGCCCATGTTCGTCAGCCGGTACAGCAGCGTCTGCTTGATCCGCTCGAAGTCGCGCGACACGATCTTCATCTCGCCCGTGCTCGGGTCACGCCGGTACTGGTACATCTTGTTCCGCTCGACGAACTCGGGGGTCAGGAACTCGTCGATGAACTGCACGTCGTTGTAGATGCGGCGCACCTCGAAGATCTTCTCCCTCCCCTTGCGGCTCTTGTCGTCGTAGCCCTCCTTCGCGCCGACGCCCTCGAGGTTCTCCCACGCCGGTCCGTGCTGCCCGGTATCCCAGCGCCGCTCGATGTCGCGGAACAGCTCGTACCCGATCTTGTACGGGTTGAATCCGCCCGGCGCCATCGCCAGCACGCCCGAGTGCTGGTCGGCGTACTGGATGATCTCCTTGGCCTCGACGAAGTGCTGCGTCATCAGTTTACTGTGCCAGTACACGGCCCAGCCCTCGTTCATCACCTTCGTCATCGCCTGGGGCGCGAAGTAGTACGCCTCATCGCGCACGATCGTGAGGATGTCCTGCTGCCAGTCCTCGAGCGGCGCGTAGCGGAGCAGGAACAGCAGCACATCGCGCGTGGGCCGCGCCGGGATCCGCCCCTTCTCCGCCTCGCGCTTCTTCTCGAACTCCTCCTTCTGCCGCTTCATCTCCCCCGCGGGGTTGATGAACGGGTCCATGTACTCCTTGGCCGGCAGCTTGTCCGGAACGAACCCGCCTTCGCCGTCGCCCCTGGGGCCTCGGCCCTCACCCCTCGGCCCTTCCCTGGTCATGAACATCGAGTGCGGATCGATAAGGTGCTCGATCGAGAGGCACGCATCAAGAAACCGCTCCACCACATCCTGCCCCTGCCGCTCGATGTGCCGCCGCACGCGCGTCGCGTGGTTGGCCATCTCGTCCATCATTTTCTTGTTGGTCTTGGCGAACCAGCAGTTGTTCTTGAAGAAGTCCGCGTGCCCGTACACGTGCGCCATCACCAGCTTCTGGTCCGTGACGGTGTTGCTCTCCTGCAGGTAGGCGTAGCACGGATCGGTGTTGATCACCATCTCGTAGATACGCCCCATCCCGTACGCATCACGCTTGCTCAGCGATTCGTATTCCATGCCCCACTTCCAGTGCGGGTAACGCACCGGAAACCCCGAGTACGACGCGATCTGATTCATCACGTCGAACGGCAGCACTTCATAGATCACCTCGGGGAACGTCAGCCCGTACTCGATCGCCTTGGCCTTGATGGCCTGCATGTGCGCGAGCAGTTCGGGCGAGAGGTCGGTGTTGGTGGCGGCGGGCATGGTCTGGGTACCCCGACGCTCCGCGGCGGGTTCGGGAGCGTTACGAGAGAGGATGACGGCAACAACGACGTTATCGGCAGTTTGAGCGCCCCATTCCACCCATACATACGCCGAGTTCGCCTTGCGGGATCGCCGCTATACACATCGTTCATGCAAGGTGAGCGACCGAGATCAGAAACCACGCCAAGAACATGGCGGTCAGCCCCCAGCAACCTCCAATCGTCCAGCCGCGCCCGGCCCGCGACAGGCCGCGGAACCACGGCCGCGATCGCAGCAGCCACGCGGCCAACACCAGAAGCACAACCGACATCACCGACGGTAGCCCGAACACGGTCCACGTCATGTCCGGCCGCGGCCAGCCTTGCACCATGGAGATGCACACCGCGCCGACCACCACGACGAACGCGGCGCCGCCCCCCGCGAGCAGACCGAGCATCGCCGCAAGATATGGCCCGAGCCGCGGTTCGCTCAACGCCACCCGCAACTCGAGATGCTGATTGCACTCCGGGCACTTGTCGGCGGTGAGGCCGCGCAGGTTGTACCCGCACGCGGGACATGACACGTCGCGCGTGCTCAGATACCTCACCAGGTCCTCACCATCGCCGCTCGCCGTCGGTTTCATCGGTGATCCCTCGTTGCCTTCGCGCCGACCCGCTCACCTGATCAATACCGTGAACGCCAGCGGACACACCAGCGATACCGCGAATACGGCCGCGGTGATGGCCCACCTCGGGCCCCTCTCCTTCCGACCCAGCCATCCGCGCCTGTCGATCCACCACCACAAGAGCCCGCCGCACAACGTCGTCCCGATCGGCAACGGGACGATCGCGGCCCCCGGTCCTGCGAACTGGAAGTTGCGATGGATCAAGTACACCAGAAAATAGATGCCCAGCAGACCGCAGAACCCGAGCCCCGCCGCGATCCCCACGAGACCTGTCACAAACGCGCCAAGCCGCGGCTCGGCAAGCCCGACGCGGAGCACCAACCGCTGGTTGCACTCCGGGCAGTGCTGCCCCTTCAACCCGCGCAGGTTGTACTCGCACGATGGACAGGGCGCATCGCTCGTCGCGAGCAGTCGCTCCAGCAACTCGCGATTCTCGTCTGCTTCCATGACCGATCTCCAAACACCCAGCTCAACGAACCACACGATCTGGTTGCTTGCCAGACCAATCAGAACAACGCAGGGTTCGCCGAGGAAACACAGAAAACCCGGAGAAAACGAGCTTGACTCTCATTTCTTTGCCTCTCTCCGTGACCTCTGAGCAACCTCTGAGACCTCCGTGTTGTCCGGGATCGTCTTGGTTTACTTATACCCGAACCGCTCCACCCACGGCTGCAATACGCCCATCACCGGCCCCAACTGCGCCTCATACCGCTTCCATCGCCCAACCGCCTTCGTGTGCACCGGCCGCGAAACGTCGCCGTAGCTCGGGGTCGTCACGTACCGCCTGTGGCGAGCCTCGTGGAAGGCCAGCACTTCCGGGCTCCACGCCAACCCGAGGAACTCGATCAGCCGCCGGGCCTCGCGCTCGGGTGAGGTGGCTAGCTCTTCGTACTTTACCTCCAGGTGTTTCATCCCCAACACCGCCTTGTTATGCTCCCACACCTCGCCGAACCGCGCGAACAGGCGGGCGGTCATCTCCAGGTCAAACAGGTGCGGCACGCCGCGTGTGAACCCCTGAAGGAACGTGCTCAGCACGGCGTCGCGAGGATCGCGCATCACGTACACCACCGGGCTCTCGGGAAACAGCAGCCGCGCGAAGCACAGGTCCACCGTGTTCAACGGCTGCTTGTCCACCAGCCGCTTCCCGCGCAACCGATCGGTTCCCATCGCATTCTCGGCGAGTTCGGAGTACCACCGCCGTGCCCGGGTCACCTGCTCGGCCGTGAACTCTCCCAGATCGGTCGGGTACTCCCCCCGCGGCCGGAAGCGCAGGAACAACCGCTCCCGCACACGCTGCAGGAGCGGGGCCTCGTCGCTTACCGCCAGCGATGGATGCGCCGCCAGCATCTGCTCGACCAGCGTGGTGCCCGATCTCGGGAACCCGACCAGGAACACGGGACTCCCCAACACACCGCCCGTGCCGGCACCCGTGACTGGCGAGGACGCGGCCCAATGCGACACCTGCTCGGCCGTCAACCGCAGGCATGCCGACATGACCCATTCGTGCATCCGTCCGTCTCTCGCTGGTCCCGGCGGCAACGCCCCGAAGTTCAGGGCCTGCCCGTTTCGGGCGGCCTCGAACGCCGCGGCGTACTCCCCCCGCTTATCCAGCACACCCGCAAGTTCGATGAGCAGCACGCCGCGCAGCCGCCCCGGCGCGTTCGAGAGCAGCGACTCCAGGCGCGTCTTGGCATCACCGAACAGACTCTCGGCCGAATCGATCCTCGCCAGCAGGATGTGGGCCTCGACGGTTCCTCCGGCCAGTTCGAGCGTCTTCCGCAGTTCGTCGCGGGCTTCGGCCAGTCGCCCGAGCCGCTCCAACAGCCGCCCGCGCTCGTACCGCACGCCCGCGACGTCCGGGAAATCAGCCGCCAGCGCATCGATCTCGCGCACGGCCTCATCGACGCGACGCGACTCCGCGAGTTGGATCGCGAGCCCAAGCCGTGCTTCGCCTGCGGCCTTGGATCCGTGCCCACGGGCCGCCTCAACCGCGTCTCGCCACACCCCGATCGCATCGCCGGACCGCCCGCGCCCCGCGAGCATCATCGACAGCGCGCTCCGGGCCTTCAGCGCGGGCGCCGGCTCGGCGCGGATTGCCGCGTGCAGGGCCTCCTCGGCCTGCTCCATGTGCCCGGCTTGCTGCAAGGCGGCACCGAGCATCTGCCCCACGCGCGAGGCCTCGGCACCCCGCGCCGTCTTCAGCACGTGCCGATACAGCGCGGTCGCCTTGTCCAGCTCGCCCGCTCGATGATGCTCGATGGCCCGGTCCAATGATGAACTCTGCATGGGCCGAGTCTAACCCGGTCGAGCAGCTTCCGCCTCACGGCAAAAACGACGATCGGGGCTTCAAGGCCCCGATCGTCATCGTTCCAAACTGTTCCAAGTCGAGCGATCAGCGACGACGGCGACGAACACTCAGCAGTCCGCCCATCGCCAGCAAGCCGGCCGCGCCAGGTGTGGGCACGACGCGAAGGTTGTCGAAGTACCCGGCCGGCACGGGCTCACCGCTGAACGAGCCGTTGCCGATCGCCTGGAAGTTATCGTGCCCGAACTGCACGACATCGAGGTACAACCCGGCGGGAAGTCCCGTGTGCTGGAAGATCAGGTTGCCGTTGTAGAAGTAATCGATCGCGCTGTCGGACGCGTTGTTGATGATCACGACATCCAGCGAGCGCCACAGGCCCTGGCCCCAGGCGGCCAGGGTGTCTGTGAAGTCACCGCTCGACGGATTCTGCACGAAGATGCTGCCACGATAGTCGAACTCGACAAGGAACGAGAGCGTCGCCCCGCCACCGCTCGCGAGCGCAAGCCCACGGACGAAGTAGTTCGCACCGAAATCATCATCGATCTTCGTGTCCACCGTGACCTGGTTCGACCCGAGCGTCAACGGCGCCTGAGCGATGCCGGCAGTGCCCTGGGCCTGCGGCCCCACGCTGAATCGAAGCGCGTTCGCGCTCCCGTTCCCGTCGTTGACGCCATCGGTGACTCGCATGTCGCCGATCAGCACGGGCGGATCGCCCAACGGGTTGCTGTTGGTCAGCCACCCGTTCTGGCCCGCGATGTCGCCGAGCACAAACCCCTCGCCGGCCTCGAACCCGATTCCATCCACCGCGCCGCGCGTCGCAAAGCGCGACCCGAGCGCCTCCGGCTCCACGGCCACGCGCTCACGAACATCCGCCGACGCGCTCATCGCCGCGCCGCACACCGCCGCCACCAGGGCGGCCACGTTCACAACTCGATTCATGGATCTCTCTCCTCCGCGCCGGAGGTCCTTCCGGCGCTCACTCTCGCACACTCATCCCGCCGCGCCTTACTCCAGTGCGGCGAACACTCTCCGATCAGTCGGGTCGCCGATGACGCTGCGTCACCGCCAACCAGACACGCCCCCGCGCTCCCGCGGCGGCGCGACCAACCCAGTTTGTGCGTGAATCTCTCTCTCAGACCCTCGCACACCCCGCATTCGGGGCTTCTCGGACGGCAGAAGGTACCATAACCACCACCAAAATCAACACGAATTTGGCTGAGTTCTCCAAACTCGGCGTGTTCGACGAGCACGCCAACGCGAAATGTGCCTCGTGTCCCCTAAATAGGCGGATTACGACATTGGGCCCGAGCCGAGTTCACTGCTCACCACGACCCGCACGCTCCGCACCCCCGCGCCGCCGCCACGGAGCACGACCGCCTCGGCACCCGAGCGCAGCACGCGATCGAGCTCGTACGCCGCGGCCGAATCCGGCACACCCACGCGGAGCACGCCGCGGGATATGCCTTCGAGCCGAGTCCTCGCGGCGATCTCCGGGGGAATCGTCTCGGCCCACGAGGCCGCGATCCCCGCCAGTTGCCGGCGCAGCCGTCGGAGCTCGGGCGCCTGCGCAAGGAACAGCCGGCGCAGGTCGCCACTCGGAGATTCGCGAACCCGAGTTCGCCTCACCCGACCCAGTTGATCCCAGTCGGGATGGTCCATCGCTCGCGCAGCATATCGCGCGCACCCGCCGCCCGCATCGGCTACCGTCTGGCTCACATGGCCACGAACATCCGGCTCGAGCGACTTACCAAGCAGTTCGACGCCTTCGCCGCGGGCGGTGGGGGGGGCAAGGGTGCGGCCAAGCCGTCCCACACCGTCGCCGTCGACGATGTCACGCTCACGATCAATGCCGGCGAACTGTTCTTCCTTCTCGGCCCCTCCGGCTGCGGAAAGACCACGCTCCTCCGCATGATCGCCGGGTTCCTCGAACCCACCTCCGGCCTCATCACCTTCGAGCGCGTCAACTCCGCCACGGGCGCGATCGAGTGGTCTCGCGACATGACCAATGTCCCGCCCAACAAGCGGAACACGGGCATGGTCTTCCAGAGTTACGCCCTCTGGCCCCACATGACGGTCGCCCAGAACGTCGCGTTCGGGCTGAACGTACGGAAGGTCGTCGCCGCCGAGCGGGACCGCCGCGTCGCGGAGGCTCTCGACGCCGTGCAGATGGGCCAATACGCCCAGCGGCGGCCCAACCAGCTCTCCGGCGGCCAGCAGCAGCGGGTCGCCCTCGCTCGGGCGCTGGTGATCCGCCCCGATGTGCTCCTGCTGGACGAACCGCTGTCCAACCTCGACGCCAAACTCCGGATCGAGTTGCGGTCCGAGATCAGACGTATCTGCAAACAGTCCGGGATCACGGGCGTCTACGTGACCCACGATCAGAAGGAAGCTCTCTCGATGGCCGATCGCGTGGCCATCGTCAATCGAGGCCGCGTCGTGCAGGTCGGTCCGCCCGATGAGCTGTACCGTAGGCCCTCATCCCCGTTCGTGGCTGAGTTCCTCGGCGAGACCAACTTCATCCCCGCTCGCTTCGTCGAGCAACAGGGCCGCCATATCGCCGTGCAGACGCCCATCGGGCGCCTTGTCGGCACATCGGCCGCGGATTCGATCGACAGTTCGACCAACCTCGTGGTTTCGCTCCGTCCCGAGGCCGTCCGTATCAACACCTCCGACGGGCGCAACAACATGTTCGGCCGTGTCGAAGCGTCCACCTACCTCGGCGAGACGGCGCAACTCCTCACGGAACTCGCGGGCTCGTCCGGTGAGGTCATTCGTATCCGTGCTTCGCTGCTTAACCCCCGTGCGGGCACGAGCGTCGGCGAGAAGGTCACGCTCAGCGCCGATCCCGACGACCTGGTCGTTCTGCCGGCGGCCCGTGTGAACTGACCGCCGGGCGTGACTCGCTTCTCGGCAAACCCGCGGTCCTGGTGGAGACAAGGCCGCGGGTACTCTCATGACTGGTTGGTCACGAACGCCCGCGACGCGCGGGACGCATCCGCAAGATACCCCCAATTTACCGATCGCGGTAGCCGGATTTGTCAGAATCCGATCAATCCTGTCGATTGGTCAACTCGGACTTTGGCCCGTTGATGGCCTTGCCGAACCCCAAAAACACACCCGCCGGGGGGCTTTCGCCACCCCGGCGAGAGAGAGTCCGTGCACCGCTGACCCGCCGCCCTCGCGGTCAACAAGTCAGGGTGGGACAAATCCATGTTTCACGCGCAGCACTCGGCACTCCATCCCACGCGGCCATCCGGGGCGGCGAGGTCGGGCGCTTGGTGTCGGCGAAAGTGAACGAGAAGAATCCCCTCAAGACCACGCGCTCGCGGCGGTTGTACGCACAGACCACCACGCCGCACCACCCGCCCACAGCGGGACATGCCGTCCAAACAAACGGGTTGAGGGGTTTCTCTCTCCCCAGAACCAGTTAGACTGGAAATTAGCACGCCATTGGCACCGATGCAAGGGGAATGCCCGCATATTCAGCGTCTTTCCCGGTCCCAACGTGCCGCGAGCCGTGTTATCAGAGCTTACCCAGCTTGACGACCTATCCGCGGTGTGGTCGCGTGCGGGAACCCGTCGGCCTGACAGCGTTGGGAGGAGCCTTTCCCTGCGAGTAGACTCTTGACCATGCCGGGTTCCCGATCTCACTCAATGCGTCCGTTCTGTCTGATTCACGGTTTGGCCGGATCCGCGCTGCTCGCTTCTGGAGCCTGCGCGCAGGAACGCGTCCATTACACCTACCTCTGGCACCTCGAGCAGCCGATCTATTGGCCGGATCAGCAGATCTCGGGGGCCGACCGGTATGAACGGGCTTGGGAGTCGCTCCAGCGCAAGAACTCGGGTGCTGTCCACCCCGAGAACAACCTCGCCGACATCTTCGGCCTCGCCGATCGCGTCGCGGCGTACCAGCACCGCGTTCGCGACAGCATCAACGCCATCCGCGGGCTCCCCGAAGCGGGAGCGCAGGTGAGTTACTCCGGCGGTCTGATCGAGAACATTCAGTCGCTCGGCGGTGCGGGCCAGCTGGGTTACTCACCCTCGTGGAACAGCGCTTTCCAGGAGGCTCGCGGCTGGACAACCGACAGCGCCGATCCCGCCAGGCGCAAGACCCGTTGCGACATCGTCCTGTTCTCGTTTCACCACGCCCTGCTTCCCTTGCTCGACGAAACCACGGTCCGCAAGGAGATCCAACTCTACAAGGCGATCTATCCCGGCGCGTGGGGCTCGAACCCCGGACTTTCCCGCGGGATTTTTCCCAGCGAGATGGCCTTCGGCACGCGCCTGATCAAGCCCTTTGTCGAGGAGGGCATCGCGTGGTCGTTCGTTTCGGGCGAGAAGATCAGCCGCGCGTGCGCCGACTTCCCGGTCGTCTACGGCACGGGCGGGATCAATTGCGACCCGCCCAACCGTGCCGATCAGATCAACCCCGCGCAGGGCGCGACCAACTACCTGCGGCTCCAGATCGACCGCGGGTGCTCGCCCGCCGAGGCCTATCCCTACGCCTTCACGCCCCAACGCGCTCGATACATCGACCCCGCCTCCGGCGCGGTCTACGCCATGATTGTCGTTCCGTGCTCTCAGTCCCTCGGCTGGAAGGACGGCTACGCCCCGCTCGGCACGGGCTACTTCGACACGTTGCAGCAGCGCAACGACCCCGCGCGGCCGATGCTGGTCGTGCTCGCCCACGACGGCGACAACGCCTGGGGCGGCGGCTTCTCGTACTACATGGAAGCCACGCCCAACCTCGCCAACGCGGCATCTTCCGCCGGGTACATTCCCAGCACCGTCGAGCGCTACCTTGCCGATCACCCCGTTCCCGCCAATGCCTTTGTGCATGTCGAAGATGGCGCGTGGGTCAACGCCGATGGTGACTTTGGCGCGCCGCAGTTCCTGAACTGGAACTGGCCGTTGGTCAACGCCTCCGGCCAGGTCGATATCCCCGACGGCTGGGCGGAGGATGAGCGTAACTGGGCGGTCATCACCGCCGCGCAGAACCGCGTCGAGACCGCCGAGCAACTGACGTCGAGCGGCGGCCAGATTGTCGAGATCGGTGACATCCTGAACCCGACGGCTTCCGCGAACAGCGCCGAACGCGGCTGGCACTTCTTTCTCGGCAGCCTGAACTCCGGCTACATGTACTACGGCACGTCTCTTGATATGGAAGTCAAACCGACGGTCGCGTGCAACGAAGCCGCGCAGCACGCCGACACCGTCATCAACTCGCCGCCCGGCGGAGCGCAGGACGCCACCGCGCCGACCATCTGGCTCCCGCAGCGATGGCCGTGGAATCCCGGCTCGACCAACTTCGGCCCCGGTCACGGCTACCAGCAGCGCATCAACAACGGCGATTTCTGGGTCTGGACCTTCATCCATGATGTCAGCGGGATCCCCGCCGGCGGTGTCACACTCAAGTACCGCATCGATGCCGACGGGCACATGCCCGCGATCTCGGCGAGCGCCGCCGACAACGAGACCTACGCGGGCGGAGCCGGTGTCGGTGCGTGGCAATCGCTCGCCATGACTCGCCGGGCCTTTCCGGCCGGGAATCTGCTCAACGATCCGTCCATCAACTTCTTCGAGCTTCCCACCCATATCGCCGACCAGTACCACATCGAGCTGACCGGGCTGCGTTCCGTGCTGATCGACTACTACGTCGAAGCGATCGACACGCGGGGCAACGTGAAGCGCTCGCCCATCCAGCATGTGTGGATCGGCGACGGCAGCGGCTCGACCCCTGGGGGTGGGGGCGATGTCGTGACCATTGCGCCCAACCCCGCGGTCGCGGGGCAATCCGTCGCGATTGCCTACAACCCCTCCGGACGCCCCCTCGCCGGCGCGCCGAACGTCCGCGCCCACGTCGGCTTCAACAACTGGCAGACCGTCGTCTCGCCTGACGTCTTACTCGCTTGGAATGCTCCGACTTCTCGCTGGGAAGGCTCGTTCGCCGTTGCCGCGAACGCGTCCCAACTCGATCTGGCCTTCAACGACACCGGCGCCACGTGGGACAACAACGGAGGCGCCGACTGGCACTTCACCGTCACCGGTGCCGACCCCAACCCCTCGGGTTCCTGCTGCATCGCCTCCGCCTGCACGGTCACTCTGCAATCCGCGTGTATGGGCGTGTGGACAAGCGGCGGAGGCTGCACACCCAACCCGTGCGCGCCGCCCCCGCCAACCTTCGTCATGGATGGTGTGCTCGATGCCGGCGCGACCGAGGTCGCGGCCAGCAACGGGACGTGGCTCCGGGCCGCGGTTCGCGGCGGCACGCTCTACCTCGCCGCGCCCGATGCGGGCGATGGCAACGATCACTTCATCTTTGTCGGCGTCCCTCCTGTCACGCCCGGCTCGCTCCGCGCCGCGCCGTGGGCCAAGGCGGGTCAGGCCGCTTCATGGGCGCTCTTCCTCGCGGACGAGAACAACAACGACTACGAAGGCTGGTTCGATGCGGGCGGCGCCTCGACCTTGTCGAACGTTCAGGCCGCGACCGGCGCCAACGGCGGTGTGCTCGAAGGCACGGTCGATCTTGCGGCCCGCTTCGGCGCACTCCCGGCACAGGTCGCGCTGGCCTTCACACCCTACGCCACCAGCGACGGTGGCGGGCTTGTCAGCGGCGCGCAATGCCCGGCCTCCGTCAACGCCAACGGCACGCTCGACGCGGCCGAGTTCGTGATCATCGACCTGTGCGATCTCGCCACCCCGCCGTCGTGTTGCCCCGCGGACTTCAACCAGTCCGGCCCGCCTCCGACGGTCCAGGACATCTTCGAGTTTCTCGCCGCGTACTTCGGCAACAACGTCGCGGCCGACTTCAACACCTCCGGCGTTCTGAGCGTTCAGGACATCTTCGACTTCCTCGCGGCCTATTTCTCCGGTTGCTCGTAGCCGCGGCCTCGGTTTCCAGCCGACCTGGTTGCCTCGATCGCATCGACCGACTTCTTGTACGCTGCCCGCACGACCACCAACGGAGCCAGCCCATGCCGTCCATCGTTCCAACCACCGTCCTCGTCTGTGCGTTCGCTCTCGCCTCGGGCTGTGCCACCCACGGCGGCAAGATGACCACGGTTGTCAAGGCCACGCCCGCCCAACAGGCCGCGCTTCTCGACCAGATCAAGTCTCTCGAAGGCGAGTGGACTTCGACCGACGAGCAGGGCAAGACGGTCACCTCCAGCGTCTTCAAGGTGTCTTCTGCCGGCACCGCCGTCCGCGAGATCATGTTTCCCGGCTCATCGCACGAGATGACCAACCTCTACCACATGGATGGTCCCACGCTCCTGCTCACGCACTACTGCGCCGCCGGAAACCAGCCCCACCTCCGTGCGCGCGCCGGGGCCAAGCCCGGCTGGATCAACTTCGATACCGACTCGGTGTCCAACTGGTCCGGCGGGAACGAGCTCTACATGGGCCGCATGCACCTGGAAATCAAGGATGCCGACCACATCGTCCAGCACTGGGCCCACATCGAGGGCAGCAAGGTTACCGAGGGTCTGGACATCGAGATGACGCGGAAGAAGTAGGCCGCAGCGCCTACGGACATCCGCCGAAGCAGACCGAGAGGTAATCGAACAGGTTCTGCACGCTCGCCGCGTCGGATTCGTTGAAGACGGTCCGGCACCGCGGGATGACCGCCAGCACCGCTTCACCGCGCACAATCCGGAACCGATAACCGACCTCCAGCGTGTGCGGTCCTTCGTCCGCGCTCGACACGTAGTTGGTCCGCAGTCGAGCCGTCGTGGCGTCTGTGTACTTCGGGCCGTTCTCGATCAAAGGACCGGATGCGCCGCTCCGGCACCACGCATACGACGTGGGCGCGGGCACGGTCTGCCCGGTCAGGCCCCCGTGCTATCCGCCAGCACTCCCTGCATCGGCCGCTCGCACAAGCCGCCGACTCACGCATTCAGTCTCAGCCTATCGCGCGGCGCTCATCCACGCCGAACTCTCTCGGGCTTCGGCCAAACGAAATCGCCCGCGAATCCCTGCCCCCGTGGTAGTGGTGGGTGGGCAGGCCGCGGGCGATTCACATGTACCTATGCGCGAGGCCGGAGTTCGGCTACGCGCGGGGCTCGGTCAGCGGTTGGGGGGGGTGAGTGTGAACCAAATCGTGGTCGTGCGGTTTATGGCGTACTTCCCATCGCAAGTGATTCTCGGCTATCTCCACCCTCGACTTCGGCCAGATATCGAAACAGGTCCTGAAATCAGGTCTTGGTGCTTGCTACGCCACCTCACGCCACGCGCTGGATCGTCCGTGGCTCGGTGCTTCGCGACCTGGGCCCATCGGTGCAGTTCCCCTCCCGCCTGTCGCAACCCTGCTCGCGCGGGACAGGAGCAAGTCGCGGTCCATCCGCGACCCGGAAGCGCGGGTGAAGCACGAGGAGCAGATGTCGGTTCCGGCGTGCCTGGAATGCCAGCAGGACAGCCGCTGTGTTACTCTCCCTGATCGAGAACCGCCATGAACGCTTCCTGCGGGATCTCGACCGAGCCGATCGCCTTCATCCGCTTCTTGCCTTCCTTCTGCTTCTCCAGCAGCTTCCGCTTTCGGGAAACGTCGCCGCCGTAGCACTTGGCCGTCACGTTCTTGCGGAACGCCTTGATCGTTTCGCGCGCGATGACCTTGCTCCCGATCGCCGCCTGCACGGGGATCTCGAACTGGTGTCGCGGGATCTGCTCGCGGAGCTTGCTGACCAGGATCCGCCCGCGGTACTCGGCCTTCTCGCGGTGCACGATCACGCTCAGGGCCTCGATCGGGTCGCCGTTCACGAGGATGTCCATCTTCACCAGCGTGTCCGGGTTGAAGCCGATCAGTTCGTAGTCCATCGTGCCGTACCCCGACGTCATCCCCTTCAACTTGTCGTAGAAGTCGTAGATGATCTCCGCGAGCGGGATCTCGAACGTGATCATGTCGCGGGTCTCGCTCACCGACTGCTGGTTCTTGTACAGGCCGCGCCGATCCAGGCACAGCTTCATGATGTCGCCGATGTACTCGCGCGGCAGGATGATGTCGACCTTGGTGATCGGCTCGCGGATCTCCTCGATGTACGATGGGTCGGGCAGGTCGGCGGGGTTGTGCACCTCGATCAGCGTGCACCCGTCCTTCACACGGTCCTTTGTCCCCGGGATCACCTGCCCCGATTCCGCGATGACCGTCGGCGGCACACCCGCCACGCCGCTCTTCTCCGCCTTGTGCCGGAGGATATTCTCCAGTGCGCCGCGGATCATCACCTGGTACGACACCGTGGGCGCTGTCTGCACGACCTCGACCCCGCCCTCGCGTTCGAGCCGCTCCTGGATGATGTCCATGTGCAGGAGGCCGAGGAACCCGCACCGGAAGCCGAAGCCCAGAGCCTCGGAATGCACCGGCACGAAGGTGAAGGACGAGTCGTTGAGCGAGAGTTTGCCCATCGCCTCGCGCAGCGACTCGAAGTCGTTCTTGGATTTCGATCCATCGCTCGCGGCGTCCGGGTCGGCGGTCGCGGGGTAGAAATCGCAGAACACCATCTGCATCGGCGGCTTGTAGCCGGGCAGCGGTTCGGGCGCGGGGTCAAGTTCGAGCGTGACCGTATCGCCTACACGCACATCCTTGAGCGATCGGATCGCGGCCACGACGTAGCCCGATTCACCGAGCGCCAGGCTCGGCACCCGCTGCGGCTTGGGCGTGTTCTTGCCCAGCTCGGTCACCTGGAACGTGCGCCCCGTGCCCATCATGCGGATCTTGTCGCCCACCTTGAGCGCGCCATCCATGATCCGCACGTAGACGATCACGCCCCGGTAGTCGTCGTACTTGGCGTCGAAGATGAGGCCGCGGAGTTGCGGCATGGCCGCGGCGCGTGGGGGAGGGAACTTCTCGCAGATCGCTGCGAGCAGTTCCTTGATCCCCTGGCCGGTCTTGGCCGAGACGTAGATGCAGTCCTCGGCCGGCAGGCCGACGATCTGCTCGACCTCCATGGCCATATCGTCCGGGCGCGCGCTCGGAAGATCGATCTTGTTGATGACCGGGATCAGCGTCAGGTCCTCGTTGATCGCCAGGTACGCGTTGACGACCGTCTGTGCCTGCACGCCCTGCGTGGAATCGACGACCAGGATCGCGCCCTCGCACGCCTTGAGCGCGCGGCTGACTTCGTAGTTGAAATCGACGTGCCCGGGAGTGTCGATGAAGTTGAGCATGAACAGCTCGCCGTGCTCTTCGGCCGCACCCTTCACGCTCTTGTGCTCGCCACCCTCGTCGATCGTCTCCTCGAAGTCGGTTTCAAGCTCATCGCTCTTGGCGCCCAGTTTGTGCCTGTGCCAGACGGTCACGGCCGAGGCCTTGATCGTGATCCCGCGCTCGCGCTCAAGGTCCATCGAGTCCAGCAACTGCTCCCTCGCCTCTCGCGGGGAGACGGCGTTGGTCGCCTGCAACAATCGATCAGCCAGTGTCGACTTTCCGTGGTCGATGTGCGCGATGATGCTGAAGTTGCGGATCTGCGTCCTGGGGACGGGGGCCTGGAGCGGGTTCGAGGTGCTGCTTGACATGCGTATTCGGCGGGTGTGGTCGTTGCGGGGCGAGAGGTCGTTGTTCGGGGATGGTACGCTTGGAAGAATTGAAAAACGTGGAGGGAACTCCGCGGCGTGCGTTCCGCCTCGGGGCGGATACTGGATTGGCAGCGGCGTCGGTGGGCTGGTTGCCGAGGCCGCGATGGGGGTTCTGGCTGGCTGCGGAGGCGATCCACGTGAGACTGGTGGAGCGCGACCTGATCGTTGCGAGCGCGGGTATACCCGAAGGTGGCCTGGTCGCGGCAGTCGAGGCGGGCATTGGCGTCAGCGATCTTCGGCTGGCGCGTTGGGGCCGCGCTGTCAGCGTGTTCAGATCACGAGAAAGGCCGAGTCACCGGCCGCGGCGCTTTTCCTTGCGATTCTTGCGGAAGTCCTGCTTGCCCTGGTCGCGCTGCCGGCTCTTGCGGGCGCGGCGGTCGGCGCCGGAGTCGGGGCGCTGGTCGTGGTCCTCGCGCGGCGGCTTCGCGGGTTGGGGCGACTTCGGCTTGCCGACTTGGCGCGAGCTCGGGTCGGTGATGACCAGGTCCATGGTGCGGGCCGCGAGATCGATGGCGGCGATAGTGACGCTGACGCGGTCGCCGACGGCGAACGAGCGGCCCGTGGTGGCGTTGACCATCGCGCCGGAGCGCTGGTCGATGGTCCACCGGCCACCGCCTCCGCCCCACGAGCCCCCTCCTGCGCCGCCGCGGCCGTGAACATTGCCGCTGGGCAGGTCTGCGGTCTTGATCATGCCCTCGGCGAGGTACTTCTCCATCTGGATGAACACGCCCGCGCCGGAGACGCCGGTGACGATGCCGGGGAAGGACTCGCCGAGGTGGTCCTGGAGGAGTTGGAGGACCAGGAACTGGCGCAGGCTGCGCTCGGCCTCTTCGGCGTTCTCTTCGGTGCGCGTGCAGTGCCGGCCGATCTCGACAAGGTCCTCTTCGGAGAGGATGCCGCGTTTGGCGCCGACATCGAGGAGCGCCAGTCCCATGCGCTTGCGTTCCTTGTCGTTCCTGGGTCTGCCCCCACCTTGGCCGTTGTCGGTCTGGCGGAGGTACTCGCTGAGGGCGCGGTGGACGGTCAGGTCGGGGTAGCGGCGGATCGGGCTGGTGAAGTGGGCGTAGGCGGTGCTGGCGAGGGCGAAGTGGCCGATGAGGGCGGGGGAGTACTCGGCCTTGGTGAGCGTGCGCAGGACGGCGAAGTGGACGGCGCGGGCGGCGGGGGTGCCGGCGGTGGCGTCGAGGAGGGCCTGGAGTTCCTGGCGCGTGGGATTCTTGGGGATGGAGTAGCCGGCCACCTTGGCGGTCTGGCGGAGCTCGGTGACATCACCGGGCGCGGGCTCGGGGTGAACTCGGCGCAGCAGGGGCACATCCATGTTCTCGAAGAGGCGTGCGAGGACCTCGTTGGCCTCGACCATGAACATCTCGATGAGCGTGTGCGTGAACGCGTCATCCTCGGGGACGGCATCGACGACATGGCCGGCATCGTCGAAGACCAGGACGGCGTCGGGGAGTTCGAGGTGGATCATGCCCGCGGACTTGCGGCGGGCGCGGATGACTTTGGCGAGGCGGTCCATCTCGCGGAGGGTGCGGATGAGATCGTCGGTGTACTTGGGCTCGGTCTTGGCGTGCTTCCGCGCCTCGCGGAGGTCGCCGTCGATGAGGGCCTGGGCTTCGAGGTAGGTGAGGCGCTTGGCGGACTTGATGGCGGTGGCGCCGACGCTCTCGCGGACGATGTGCCCTTGCGAGTCGTAGCTCATGAACGCGGACTTGCAGAAGCGGACGACACCCTCGGAGAGGGAGCAGATGCCGTTGGAGAGCACCTCGGGCAGCATCGGGATGACCAGTCGCGGAAGATAGACGCTGTTGCCGCGCTCGCGGGCCTCCCGGTCGAGGTCGCTGTCGGGAGGAATGAAGCTCGCGACATCGGCGATATGGACGCCCAGGTCCCATCCGTCCTCGGTCTTGCGGATGCTGATGGCGTCGTCGTAGTCCTTGGCGTCGGGCGGGTCGATGGTGCAGATGAAGTCCTGGGTGAGGTCGAGCCGCTCGTGCTTGTCGTAGCCGCGCTTGGCGGCGTGGGCGACATCCTGCTCGAACTTCGCGGCGGCGTTGCGGGCGTCATCGATGCAGGCCTTGGGGAACTCGCCGGGGAGGTCGTAGGCGGCGATGACGGCCTGGGTCTCGACATCAGGGAGGCCGGCCTCTCCGAGCACCTTGACGACGACGCCCTTGGCCAGTTCAGCGCCCTCCGCGTAGTGCGTGATCTCGACGGAGACCTTGTCGCCTGCGCGGGCGTTCTTGATGGTCGGGTCATCGACGACGATGGGCTGGGTGATCTCGCGGCCGTCGGGGAGAACCAGCCAGAGCCCGCCGCGCTGCTTCAGTTCGCCGGTGAAGTTGCTGCGCTTGCGGGCGAGAACCTCGAGAACGGTTCCGGTGACATCTCGCTCGCCGTTGCGGTATCCGCGGTTGACGGCGATCCTGACGGTGTCGCCGGTGAGGGCGTCGCCGATCTGGTCGGGGGGGATGAAGACATCGCCTTCTCGGTAGTGCTTCTCGGGCGAGACGAAGCCGAACCCGCGCGGGTTCTTCTTGATGCGCCCCGTGATGAGGTCGGGCATCGCCGGGAGGCGGACCCTGCCGCTGCCGTCGATCGTCAGGCGGCCCTGGGCGGCGATGGCGCGGACGGCCTCGGTGAACGACCCGGTCTCATCGGGATCGATGCCCAGATCGCGGACCAGATCGGGGATGGGCGCGGGCTCGTAGCGGTCGTGGCGGATGTGGGCGAAGAGGCGGGATTCGTATTTGAGTGACATGCGGTCTCGCGGGCGGCGGGGCGTTTGGCGGGTAGCGCCGGGATGGGCCGCGGCGATGAGGGTACGAGCACCGGGAGGCTCGGGGCGAGGACCCCAGGTTCCTCGGGCCGACATCGGCTGGAAGCCGAAGCCACGCCGCGATCCATCAGGAGTGCGGACGGAACTCAAGAGAGGCCGGCCCCGCTGATGGCGAAGGTGTAGGCGGATTCGTCGGCATCGTCGGAGGCGATGGTGATCAGGGCGCGGCGGGCTCCGGCGGCGGAAGGGGCGAAGCGGATCACGAGGCGGTCCTGCTGGGCCGCGCGGATGGATGCGGCGGGGAGGTCGATGATGGAGAAATCGGAGGCGGCCGCGCCGGAGATCAGGATGCGCGGCGTGCCGTTGAGTCGGAGGAGCTTGCGGCCGAGATTGCGGATGATGAACTCGCGCTGGATGGATTGACCGATGGGGGTTGAGCCGAAGCGGGTGCCATCGGTGAGCGAGGGTGTCGCGTCGCCAGCGCGGATGGCGCGTGCCGATCCCGAGGCGTTGAAGCCTTGAAGGTCGATCTCGGGGCGGTTGGCGCCTTGTCCGGCGAGTGCGAAAGTGAAAGAGGCTTCGTCGGCATCGTTGGAAGGGATCGTGAGTGTGGCGCGGCGGGTCCCGGCCAGCGTTGGTGAAAACAGGACCTGGAACGTGGCAGACCCCCGCGCCGGGATGGAAGCCGGAAGGTCGCTGTTGGTCGAGAAGTCTGCGGCGTTGACACCCGAAAGCTGGAGTCGTGGGGCGCCGTTGAGTTGGAGGGGGCGGTTGCCGGAGTTGAAGATCGTGAACTCGCGGACGACGGGCGAGCCGCCGAGGCCGAGGACGGCCGCGGAACCGAAACGGCTCCCTTCGTCGAGGCTGGGTGTGGCATCGCCGTTGAGGATGGGTGTGCCGGACGTGGAGAGGAGCTCGATCTCCGGGGCGGCGGCGGGGCCGATGGAGAGGACGTACGCGCCGGTGTCGCCGTCAGCGGCATCGTCGCCGGTGATGGGGTCATAGATGAAGGCGTCCGCGCTGTAGCCGTTGACACCGATGAGGTAGGTCTGGCCGGCCTGAACGGTGAAGCGGATGCGGCTGCCGCGGTTGGTGTCGGAGATATCGTCACTGACACGGAGCTGGTTGCCGGCGGCGTCGAAGAGACGAAGGACGGTATCCGTGGCGTCCTCGGCGGTGGTGAAGGTCTGGAAGACGATTGTCTGGGTTGCGGGCGCGGTGAAGGTGTAGAGATCAATGTCGAAACCGTCGAGGGCGAACGGGCCGTCGGCGCCGATCTCGGCGGAAACCTGGTTGGCGAGGGAGACAACGACGGGGGTGCCGAGGTTGACGGAGTTGTCGATGAAGGCGCGGGAGAACGCGCGGGCGCGAAGGTTGGCGGTGAGGGAGTACGCTCCGGTGTCGCCGCCGACACCGGTGGCGACGGCGAACCAATCGAAGTCGTCGTTGCCGAGGCCGGTGACGGAGGCGTAGTACTCCTCGCCCGCGGCGACGAAGGCACGCAGAATGACGGAGTTGTCGGATGCGGAGGCGGCGGTGCGGCCGATAAGGGTGACGTCGTCGGTGGCGGCGTCGTACTTCCAGAGCGCGACGACCGGACGGAGCGATGAGTCGGGGCTGGAAACGAGCAGGTCGAGCACGCCCCCGGCATCGGGAGTGAAGGCGAAGAAATCGACATCCTTCGAGCCGTCGGAGCCGATGGTTGGGCCGCCAAAGTCCGAGCCGATCAACCCGGCGAGCGTGACGCCGGGGTCGAGCGGCACGGCGTCGAAGATGGTGCCGTTCTGGTCGCCGTTGAGCATGATGACGAAGAGCTCGTAGAAGCCGCCGGCGCCGGTGGACGGGCGGTCGAAGGGATCGGCGGGGTCGAAGGCCGCGTTCTGAAAATCGGAGACCGAGACCCAGACTCGCTGGCCCTTCACGACGTCGAGGGCGATGAGGGGATCGATGTCGCCGGGTTCGCGGTCGTCGTTGGAAGCGAGCTCGTTGAGTTCTTCATCGAAGACGCGGAGCAGGGTGTCGGCGCCGTCGGCGAGATCGTCGGTGTCGATGGTGAATCCGAGCGTGCCGGTATCGGGGGCGGTGACGAGGAAGAAGTCGACATCGCCCGCGCCGATATCGACATCTCCGTCGAAGCCGATGCTGCCGAGATTGTCGAAAAAGAATGGGAGGTCGTCGAGGACTCGTGCGCCCGAGACCACACCGTCGGGGTCGGGGTTGTTGAGACCGATGGAGATGGCGTAGACGCCGGTGCTCTGGCCCGTGCCGCCGGCCCCGGAGATGATGTTGTAGGCGTCGTTGCCGAAGCCGCTGACGCCGGCGTAGTAGGTGCCGGGCTGGAGCGGACCGGTCTGGATGCGGGAGAAGAGCGAGGAGCCGGCGTCATCGTTGATGGCGAACTGCGCGCCGGAGGCGTCGAAGAGGCGGAGGACGGTGTCGAACTCGGGCGAGCCCTCGTGGGAGGAAAGAGCGATGTCGAGGGCTCCGGGGGAGGTCAGCTCGAAGCGGTACAGATCGACATCGGCCCCACCGGCGGTGAGTTGGCCGTCGGTGCCGATCGCACCGTGCGCGGCGAGCGTCATCGTGCCATTGGTCAATCCCAGGGCGATCGAGGTCATGGTCGTGTTGTCGCCGTCGCCGGGGACGGGGTTGGGCGACTCGCTGCCGGTGAGCGTCATGCGGACGCGGCGGATGGCGCTGTTGATGTTGACGCGGAGGAAGGACTGACCGGTCTCGGGGAGATCGAGCTGGCGGCGGGTGGCAATCTCAATGCGGCCGTTGGTGGAGACAGCGGCGTCGGTGATGGTGTCGGCGGTGGATCGGATGATGGAGACGACCTCGGGCGTCGAGAGGTAGCGGCCGCCGAAGGTCTGGGCGGCGTCCTGCATGAGGGCGACCATCCCGGCGACGAGGGGGCTCGCCATACTGGTGCCGTAGATGGTGTTGAACATCTGGCCCTGGGCGCCGTTCCAGGTGCTGAAGATGGACTGGCCGGGGGCGGCGACCTGGTTGGGGAGGCTGCTGCGCTGGCTGCTGCCGGCGAGGCGGTCGCGACGGCCTTCACGCTCGAACGCGGCGAATGGGCCGCCACCTCCGGCGAAGAGGGGGAAGTTGTCGCCGACGCCGTTGTCCTCCCAAGTGCTGGCGACGCTGAGGGAACTGAAGACGGCGGGCGTGGAGGCGCCGAGGGAGCCGAAATCGGCGTAACTGTTGCCGCTGGCGGTGACGACGGTGACGCCGAGGCGCTCGAGGCGGCGGATGAGGGCGGCCTCGCCGGAGGGGTCGTCGGGGACGGAGTTGAAGTTGTGGCCGGGGACGCCCAGGGACATGTTGACGACGCGGATGTTGTAGCGGGACTGGTTGTCGATGACCCACTGCAGACCCGCGGCCACGGTGTCGTGGCGCGGGCGCTCGTTGCCGTCGGGCAGGGCGCGGACACCGATGAGCCGGGCGCGGGTGGCGACGCCAATGTCGGGGTCTCGCGCGGCGGCGGTGCCTGCGACGTGGGTGCCGTGGCCGTTGGGGTCGAAGGGCGCGGTGGCATCGGTCTGATCGACGGCGTCGTACCAGGCGGCGAAGTTGGGGCTGAGGTCCGGGTGGGTGGAAAAGAGGCCGGTGTCGAGGATGGCG
The DNA here is from genome assembly GCA_020846975.1 of Phycisphaerales bacterium. Lineage (GTDB taxonomy): Bacteria > Planctomycetota > Phycisphaerae > Phycisphaerales > UBA1924 > JADLCX01. Next base: position 31,415 of record JADLCX010000037.1, on the reverse strand, counting down.
ATGCCGATGCCGCTGCCGTCGATGTCGTTGAAGGCGGGGTCGGCGCGGAGGGCGGTGAGGCCGACGGTGTCGAAGGCGGCGGAGAGGAGGAGGCGCGGTTCGATGGGCTCGAAGAGGTGGTGGGGGTGGGCAAGGCGGGCGGCGCGGCGCGGGCTGGGATTCGGCATGGGGCCTCCTGCGGATGGCGTACGGATCATGCTACCGCGCTGGCGGCGGGCTGCAAGCATGTCGACGACGATCAGTCGACCCAGATTGTGTAGGTGTAGTTCGGGTTGGCGCCGGTGACGCGGGAGATGGGCCGGAGCAGGATGTTCTGGCCGCGGGAGAGGCTGGTTGGCGTGGTGTCGCCGCCGAGTTCGTCGGTCTCGTTGATGAAGAGGTTGTCTCGGCTGTTACGCGTGCCTGGGTTTGCGGAGGTGTAGGCGAGTCCGGAAGGGTCTGGCCGGGTCTCGAACGAAACATGGCCGTCGTTGTGGGCGATATTGCCCTCCCAACTGTGACGTGGTCCGTGGATGAGGAGTGTGTGCGAGAAGATGCCGGTGGCGTCGTTGGTCAATCGGTAGCGTCCGGAAGCCGGAGCGGAGGTCTCCTGGTAGGTCGGCCCGCGATTGCCGATGACGGGCGTGACGAAGGTGGTGGTGTCCTGCCACAGTCGCCGACGCTTGCCGACGACGACGAGTGGGGCGTAGGAGTTGTTTCCGGGGTCGGTGGCGGTGGTCGAGACCGTGCCGAAGGTGCGGGCCTCGTCGGTGGGAGTTCCGCGGAAGGTTGGGTCCCAGAGGGCATCGGGCAGGGCCGTGGGCGGGGTGAACTGGTAGTTGGTCTTGCGCACGACTCGATCGGTGTTGGACTCGACGGGGCTGATGCAGATCTCGACGGGGAGCGAGCCGTTGAAGATGAGGAGTGACAGAAGGTTGCCGGAGGTGTTGAGGTGTTCGCCCTGTTGCGGTGGGATGTTGCTCGAACCGACTGGCTTGTAGATTGAGCCGGGAAGCGGGTACTGGCCCCTGTTGTTGTGTGCGAAGAACGACAACGCCTGGGCGATGGTGCGGGTGCTGGTGGCGTCCTTGAGCTGGCGGGATTGGGCGCGGGCACTGTTGAGCGAGGGCAGAAGGATGCCGATGAGGATGGCGATGATGGCGATGACCACGAGGAGTTCGACGAACGAGATGGCATGGTTGTTGTGGCGCACGGGCAGGACCTCCGGGATGGCTTCACCCCCCACCTGAGCCAGCAGGAACGGAACGGCGGGACGGCCGCGGCCGCGCACGCGGTGCGTAAGACACCGATGCCGGGACGCGGGTTCACGGAAGAGATGGCGTGCCGCGCGCGGGACTTGTGATCACCACGCGAGCGCGAAGCACAGCGACGAGGCGTGCTCGGGGGCGCATGACGATACCTCCCGCGATGTCACGGGCGCTCGAACCGGGATGTCGGCGTGGAGGTGTTGAGCGGAGTTGCCCAGACAGGCCTGCGGTTTGGAGACCGCACATGAGAACGGGTGCGAAGCGAGAATCTCGACTCTGCGGCACCGACACGCCACGAATCAATGAACCGTGCGGACAGACCAAAGCACATCGAGTTGTCGAAGCGCAAGAACGTCATCTATACGATGGGTGACGCGCGGGGATGCGACGAGCTGGCAGAATCGCGTTGGCAAATCGCATGGCGGCTCACCGCGGCGACCCTTCGGTTGCGGGCATCAAGGATCGACCACCCCGTTCAAGGCACCTGCCAGGCTCGTTCGGTCGCCCGAGGCGTCACGCCGCGCGGGAGGCGGAGCGGGATGGGGCCACGGGTTGTGCGGGCGCGGGAGCGGTGTCGATGTCGGCGGGGTTGTCGGTGTGCCTGCCGAGGTCGCGGCGGAGTTGCTCGGCCTGGAGGATGAGGCCTCCGACATCGCGAGCGACCTGGACGAGGTTTCGGGCGTGGTCGGTGGCGTCCTGCATGGCGTGATCGAGTCGATCTACGCGGGAGGAAGCCTGCTGCTCGGCGCGGAGGAGCGAGGCCTCGGCCTGCTGTGCCTGCGAGAGGTTGTAGCGTGCGCTGGCGGCGACGGATTCAAGGTCATCACGGAGCGAGGCGAGGCGGGACTCGGACTCGGTGTTACGGGCGAGGGAGTCGCGGAGTGAGGCCTGGGACTCGTCGAAGCGACGAGCGGACTCGACGGAAGCTTCGAGCGAGACGGCGGCCTGCGTGGAGCGCTCGGTGAGGGCGTTGAGGCGCAGCGAGGCCTGGTCGGCGTGGTCGGCGGCGGATTCGGCGCGGGCGACGACATCGGCGAGGCTGCCTGGGGTGGGATGGACGGCATCGGCGGCGCGAGGGTCGTGTCCGAGAACCGCGGCGGCGGCTTCGCAGGCGCGTTCGATGCGATCGCGCGCGGCGGCGCCGATGCGTGTAGACTGGGCTTCGAGGTCGGCGAGTTGCTGCTGCGAGTCGTCGAGGAGCAGGGAGACGCGGGCGACGGAGGCGGAGGTGGACCGTTCGATCTCGGCGGCGCGCTGCTCGAACCGGGATTGCAAGGCCGCGAGTGGCTGCTCGAGCGCGGCCTGATGGGCCTCGAGCCGTTGATTGACCCGGGATTGCGCGGCGGCATCCGCGGCCTGGAGTTGCGAGACGAGGGCTTCGAGCTTGTGGAGGAGCGAGGTTGCACGCTCAAGGACACCGACCGCGCTGCCGGCGGCGATGAGGCGACGGTCGAGGTCGCGCTTGGCGGTGTTCGAGCGCTCGACCTGCTGCGCGAGGGCGTTGTCGAGTCGGATGGCGCTGTCGAGGGAGTGGCGGAGCAGGCCGACCTGAATCGCGGCGCGGCCGGAGGGTTCGGCGGCGGCTGCGGGGTCAAAGGGACTGGGTGCGGCCCTCGCAGGCTCGGCGGGGGCCAGCGGGTCGAATCGCAGAAGGTCGGCCCCGGTCGGATCGAAGTTGGCGGTGTCGAGTTGGGCGATCCGCGATCGGGAAGCGCGGATGGGGGGCCGGGCTGGGGCGAGGGTGGTCGGCATTGCGATCGTTCCAATAGGTTCGACTGGTGCTGTGGCCTGCGCGTGCGCAGAACGGGGCGAATGGGCACTGGGCATCGACATTCAGGTTGCGAAGAGGTTGGGGATTCGGGGTGTCAACACGACTGGGCGCAGGAGCGGCGCGATCGGTCCGAGAACAGACGTACGGCGGTCTGCTAAATCGTGGAACCGACCCCTAGCATGTTGCGAACATGAAGAGGCCGCCGAGGCGGTGGGCGAGTATGGAGCGGAGCGAGCGGGTGTGACGATCGAGTTCGGGCGGGCGTGACGAACGCTCGCTCGCGCCGGGGACGTGTCTCGATCGGAGCGGAGGGAGGTGGGATCACGGCCACTATGATGAGGGCATGACGATGCGGCGAACACGTATGTGTGCGTGGGTGGTGGTGGGAGCGGCGGCCGTGGCGGGGTGCTGTGCGGGCTCGGCTCTCGGGCAGAGCGTTGGTGCGGCACGGGCACAGGATGGCGGGTGGGAGGGGGTGTCGGCGGCGTTCGGGGGAACCGCCGCGGCGACGCGCGCCTGCAAGGATGCGCAGATGTCGTTTTCGTTCTCGACGGAGGTGGTCGAGATCAATGTGAAGGGCGGGGACCGGGTGAAGAAGGGGGATGTCCTGATCAGGGCGCGGGATTCAGAGGTGAAGACGGCGATCGCCCAGCAGAAGGCGCTGTCGGAGAACGACCTGGAGATTCAGGGGGCGGTGAAGGACCTGGAGCTGGCAACGATCACGTTTGAGAACCTGAAGGCGAGCAAGGGGTGGTCGCGGCAGGAGTTTGAGCAGCGGCGGATCGAGTCGGAGACGGCGGCGGTGCGGAAGGAACTCGCGCTGTTCAACCGGGAGCAGCAGCGGCTGCGGCTGGCGCAGCTCGAGGCGCAGTACGAACGCTACCGGTTGCTCGCGCCGTTCGACGGGGTGATCGACGAGGTGTCGGCGGAGATCGGGCAGGGGGTGACGGAGCAGGACAAGGTTCTGCGGATCGTGAACATCGACAAGATGTGGCTGGACCCGACACCGAAGACGGCGGAGACGATCACGCTCAACCTGAAGCCGGGCTCGAAAGCGTGGGTGCTCATCGACCTGCCCGGAAAGCCCGCGCTGGTGGAGGGCAGCGTGATCGAGGTGTCGCCCGTTGCGGACCCGGTGAGCCTGACGCGGCGGGTGCGGGTCGAGGTTGAGAATCCGAAGGGGTGGCCGCCGGGAACGCAGGCCATGGTGAGGTTCATAGAGCCGACGGGAAACGCCGGGTGGTCGATGGGTGATGGCGCGAAGCGTCGTGCGGACTCTCCGGGAGTCGGCGCTCCTGGCTGACGCGGTCTGGTCGGCCGCGCCCGACACAGATTGAATCTCGGTGGCTCGCGCTCTCGCACGTTGATTCTTCGGTATTCCCTTTCTGTCCCATCGCCTCTGGCCTACCGACACTCCCATGATTGATCTGACCAATGTCAAGGCGCCCGGTTGGCAGCGAGTCGTCGCCGAGCTTTCGGCGGGCGCGCCCGACGATCGGTCGTACCTGGAGCGGCTGTTGCGGGTGGTGTGCCAGGCGACCGCGGCCAGGCAGGCGGTGCTGTTTGTCGCGAACCGGACGGATGGCGAGGATGTCGAACCTCGGATCGAGATGGTGTGGCCGCGGCCGGGTGCGGGGGGGTTGGGGGCGGAGTCGGCGAGCGGGCAGGCGCCGATCGCGCCGGATGTGAAGGCGATCGACAACGCGCGGGAGACGATGGAGGCGGCGCGGGGTGCGTTCGGCGCGGGACAGTCGCGAGTGTTCAGCCTTGAAGGGAAGCAGGAACTGTACTACGACGCGGGGGGCGGCGGGGGCGGGGGGGGGACGGTGCTGGCGGTTCCGCTGTTCGGCGCGGCCGCAGCGCAGGCTCAGGCCGGCGGGACGCAGGCTCCGACGGGCGTGATCACGCTCCTGCTGGAGGCGCGGAGCAAGGAGGCGGTGCGTTCGACGCTGGCGATGGCGGAGGTGCTGTCGGGGTACTTCTACGGGCATCAGGCGCGGGCCGCGCTGAAGCGAACGCAGAGCGCGAGCCAGGCGCTGGACGTGGCGACGCGGCTGATCGCGTCGATCAACACCGCGCCGAACTTCAAGGGTGCGGGCCTCCAGCTCACGAACGACATCGCCAAGCAGATCGGTGTGGACCGCGTCGCCCTGGGGTGGGTGAAGCACGACACGGTGAAGGTGCAGGCGATCAGCGACACCGAGCACTTCGACAAGCGGATGGCCATGGTGCAGAAGCTGCAGTCCGCGATGGATGAGTGTCTCGATCAGGAGCAGCCGGTGGTGTATCCGCCGCCCGCGGCGGAGGGGCCGAACGGGGATGTGATCCTGGCGCAGGCGATCGTGCACGCGCACCGGGAACTGGCGAGCGGGAACGCGAAGTTGAAGGTGGCGAGCCTCCCTCTGCGCGCGACGGATGTGATCCCCGGGACCGCGGAGACGACCGAGGAGCAGGTGGTGGGTGTGGTGACGATCGAGGCCGGCGGAGAGGGGCCGATCGACCTGAGCTCGATCGAGCTTTTGCAGGCCGCGCTGGACCTGGTCGCACCGGTGCTTCGGATTCGGCGGAACGATGACCGGAACCTGGCGCAGCGGGCGTGCCACTCGTCGATCCGCGCGGCCTCGTGGGCGGTCGGGCCGCGGCACACGGTCTGGAAGCTGGTGAGCGTGCTCGTGTTCGCGGCGGCGGTGTTCGTGACGTTCTTCCACATGACCTACCGGCCCGGGGCGGAGGCGACGTTGGAGCCGCGGACCAAGCGGATCGTGTCGATGCCCTTCGACGGGATCGTCCGCTCGATCGGCGCGAACGCCGAGCCCGGCAGGACCGTCGCCCAGGGCGAGGTGCTGGTCGAGCTCGACACCACGGAGTGGCGGCTGAGCATGGCGGATGTCGTCGGGCAGATCGCGCAGGCGGACCTGCAGGCCAAGGCCGCTCGCGAGGCGAAGCAGTGGGGGAAGGCGGCCGAGGCCCAGGAGCAGGTGGACCGATTGAAAGCGCAGGTGGAGTTCTTCAACTACAAGATCGCCAAGTCGAAGATCACCGCGCCGATCGCGGGGATGGTGATGGCGGGCGACTTGAAGGAGCGGATCGGATCGACGGTGAAGCTGGGCGAGCCCCTGCTCCAGGTCGCCGATCCGTCGGACATCCTGTGCATCGCCCGGGTCGATGAGCGGGACATCGGGCTGATCCGCAAGGCGTTCGACGAGAGGCGGGGCGTCGGGAAGATCGCGACCAAGGGCGCGCCGGCGATGCCGCTGGCCTTCACGGTCGAGGGCATCGTTCCGATGGCGACGGCGGGGGAGGGCCAGAACGTGTTCGAGGTGCGGGCGCGGATCGATCAGTCGCCGGAGAATGCCGACGCGCTGAGCACGCTGCGGCTTGTGGCGGGGGTTGAGGGACAGGCGAACTTCGACACGGAACGGAAGAGCCTGCTGTGGATCGGGACACGGCGGATCGTGGATGCCGTGCGGCTCTGGTTCTGGTGATTCGCGATGCAAGAGCGCCCAACATTCAGCCCTTTCTGGCACCGCGTCCGCGCGATGAAACCGCGATTGCGACCGCACGTGGACATCACGCGGCAGCACTACCGCGGGCGGCGGTGGCACGTGGTGCACGACCCGACGAGTAATCAGTTCTACCGGCTGAACCCGATCGCGCACGACTTTGTATGCTCGCTGGACGGGTCGCGGACGATCGAGGAAGCATGGAACCTCGCGCTGACGAAGTTCGGTGATGCCGCGCCGACCCAGAACGAGATCATCCAGCTCATCAGCCAGCTCTACAGCGCGAACCTGCTGAGCGTGGATGCCTCACCCGAGACCGAGCAACTGCTGCGGCGCGGGCGAGACCGGACGCGGCGGAAGATCGCCAGCCAGGCGATCGGCATCATGTACTTCAAGATCCGCCTGTTCAACCCGGATCGGCTGCTGGCGTGGTGCGAGCCGGTGCTGCGGCCGATCCTGAACAAATGGGGTTTCCTCTTGTGGCTGGCGTTCGTGGTGACGACGGCGACGCAGCTGTTCCCGCACTGGCAGAAACTCAAGGACAGTTTCCAGGATTTGACCAACCCGCAGAACCTGCTTCTGGTGCCCGTCGCGTACGCGGTGATCAAGGCGATCCACGAGTTCGGGCACGGGATCATCTGCAAGCGTTTCGGCGGGCAGGTGCCCGAGTTCGGCGTGATGCTGCTGGTGCTGCTCCCCTCGCCGTACGTGGATGCGTCGGCGACGTGGGCGTTCCCGAGCCGATGGAAGCGGATGGCGGTGGGCGCGGGCGGCATGATCTTCGAGTTGTTTACGGCGTCGTGTTGCGGGCTCGCGTGGCTGTACGGAGACCTCTCGCCGACATGGAAGCAACTGGCGTTCAACGCCATGGTGACGGCGAGTGTTTCGACCGTGCTGTTCAACGCCAACCCGCTCATGCGGTTTGACGGATACTACATCCTGTCGGACCTCCTGGAAGTGCCGAACCTGCAGCAGCGTTCGCAGAAGATGCTCTACCACCTGGCGCAGCGGTTCATCTACCGATTGAAGAACCTGACGCCGCCGAGCACGCAGGCCGGGGAGCAGGCAATCCTCGTGACGTACGGGGTCCTGAGCGGGGCGTACCGGATCTTCCTGTTCATCACGATCACGCTGTACGTGCTGGGTCTGTTCTTCGCGCTCGGGCTGGTTCTGGCGGTGTGGACCGCCGCGGCGTGGTTCATTATCCCTATCGGGAAGTTCATCCACTGGAACGCGGCGAGCCCGCAGCTCTCGGAGCATCGGGGCCGCGCGGTGCTGACCTCCGTGGCCATCGTCGCGCTGCTGGCGGTCGGGTTCGGAGCGATCCCGCTGCCGGACCGTCGGCGGGGCGTCGGGGTGGTGGAGTCGGCGGCGCGGTCGGGGGTGTTCTTCGATGCCGATGGGTTCGTCGTGGCCGTGCACAAGCGGCCGGGCGAGGAGGTTCGCAGGGGCGATCCGATCGTGACGCTGGAGAACGAGGAACTGGTTCAGCAGCGGCGGGGGATCGAGGCGCAGCGCCGGGCGTTCGGCGTGCAGTTCCGTGACGGGCTGGAGAAGCAGCCCGCGCTCGCGGAAGTGGCACGGGAAAAGATGGCGATCGCGGATGAGAACCTGGCGGAGATCGACGAGCGGCTGGCCGCGCTGGTCGTGCGGGCGCCCCACGATGGTCGGGTGGTCTCCGGCGACCCCGAGCAGAGGCTTGGGGCGTACGTGAGACGCGGCGAGCAGTTGTGCGAAGTGGTGGACTGCACGAACCTTCGGGTCGCGGCCGCGCTCGACCAGCGTCAGAGCGGATGGCTGTTTCCCCCGGCGGCCGACGACCAGCCCGAACCGCCGCGGAAGTTCTCGATCGCGCAGGTGCGGCCGCTGTCAAACCTGAACCACATCTTCGAGGCGACCGAGGTGCAGCCCGTGGAGGCGGGGCAGCGTCGGCTGCCGAGCCCGGCGATGGGATTCGCGGGCGGCGGGACCGTAGAGACCGACAGCAGCGATCGATCGGGCGTGCTGTCGAAGCGTCCGATGTTCACGGTGCGCATGGAGTTGCTGCCCGAAGCAGATGGGCAGGACCTGTCGGCGATCCTGACGCCGGGTGAGCGGGTGCGGGTGAGGTTCAGTTTGGAGCCGCGGCCGCTGCTCGCGCAGTGGATCGATAGGCTGAGGAAGGAAGTGCAGGGGAGGGTGAAGCTGTAGTGTCGCAGACAGTCACCCGCTACCACGCCCTGTTCGAGTCGATCCGCAGCCGGCGGAGGCGGCCGCCGAACCACCGTGGGCTTGATCTGGCCGCGGCGTACGTGGGCATGAGGCTGCGTCACCGGCGCGTGTCGCTGTCGTGGCTGCGCGACCAGGCCCAGCGCGTGGACGGGCTGGCGAAGGATCTGAAAACGCACTCGGATGCGGCGCTGAACGAGGTGGTGCGGGAGACGCGAGAGGCGTTCGTGCGCGGGCGCGTCGATGACGAGATGGTCCGCCGCGCGTTCGCGGCGGTGCGCGAGGTCGGACGGCGTGAGACGGGGGAAGAAGCGTACATCGTGCAGATTATGGGCGCGATGTCGCTCTACCACGGGCGCATCGTGGAGATGCTGACCGGCGAGGGCAAGACGCTGACGGGCTCGCTGGCGGCGCCGATCCTGGCTTGGCGGAACCGCTACCTGCACGTGTTCACGGTGAACGACTACCTGGCGCAGCGCGACGCGGAGAGCCGGAGGGTGATCTACAAGCGATGCCTGTGCGAGGTCGGGGCGATCGTGCAGGCGATGGACGAGTCGGAACGGTTCGGCGTTTATGCGAGGTCGATCGTGTACGGAACGCCGAAGCAGATCACGGCGGACTGGCTGCGGGACCAGTTGCGCCTGAACGCGAGCCTGGGGAACGGGGGCCAGTTGAACAACGCGTGGACCGGCCGAAAGCTGCTCGCGAGGGCAGGCGAGGCGGGCTCGCCGCTGTCGGCGCACGCGGCGCAGGGGCCGATGATCCCGGGGCTGAGGGCCTGCCTGGTGGATGAGGCCGACGCGGTGCTGATCGACGAGGGCGTGGTGCCGCTGATCATCGCGAGGGCGCGGCGCGAGGACGAGATGGGCGCGATCTACAAGGAGGCGTCCGAACTGGCGCGGCGGCTGGACGCGAAGGCGGACTACACCATCGATCAACTCCGGAGGCGATCGGAACTGACACGCCGCGGTCGGCACCGCGTCGAGGAGATGGCCTCGCACATGCAGGCCCCGCTGTGGCGGGCCACGCGACGCGCGCACGAACTGGTACGGCAGGCGTTGGTGGCGCAGCATTGCTACACGCACGGCCATCAGTACCAGATCGTGGATGGGCGGGTGGTCATCGTGGACGAGTACACGGGCCGATTCCTCCCGGATCGATCGTGGGAACACGGGCTGCACCAGGCGGTGGAGGCGAAAGAGGGTCTGGCCGTGACGGCCGACCGCGAGACGCTGGCGAGAATGAGTTTCCAGCGGTTCTTCCGCATGTACCCGGTGCTGTGCGGAATGACCGGCACCGCGGCGGATGCGGCGGTGGAAATGGAGAAGGTGTACGAGCGCCCGGTCACGGTGATCCCCACGAACCGACCGTTGATCCGCGAAGCGTGGCCGGCGCGGGCGTTCCGCACCAGCGACGGCCGGTGGAACGCGGTGGTGGAGTCGATCCAGCAGGTTCATGCGCAGCGGCGGCCGCTGCTGGTGGGCACGCGATCGATCGAGGCCAGCGAGCTGCTGAGCGCGCGGCTCACGGCGCGGGGCTTGCCGCACCGGGTGCTGAACGCGAACTTCGACAAGGATGAAGCCGAACTGATCGCGATGGCGGGTAAGCACTCGACCATCACCGTCGCGACGAACATGGCCGGCCGCGGCACGGACATCAAACTCGACCGCGAGGCCAAAGAAGCGGGCGGGCTGCACGTGGTGCTTACGGAGATGCACTCGGCCAAGCGGATCGACCGGCAGTTCATCGGCCGCGCCGGGCGACAGGGCGATCCCGGCAGTTCCCAGGTGTTCGTGAGCTGCGAGGACGAACTGGTGAAACTGCACGCGCGCCGGCTCATCGCGGCGGTTCGAGGTCAGACCCCTTCCACACCGGCGCAGGATGAGATCAAGGGCGGGTCGCGGAGGCGGGCGCTGGCCGTGTTTCGGCTGGCCCAGAGGCGGGCCGAGGCACGCGGCCGACGGTCGCGTGCGGAGGTGCTGAAGCAGGACGACTGGATCGAGAAGAACCTGCCGGGGTGGTAAGGCGACCCGACATGCCGCACGGGACGGGGGTACAGCGATGAGCCGTGGGACGGATCAACTCCTCAAGTGGCAGCGGCTTGTTTCGTCTCAACACGCGGAGTTGGTCGAGGCCGCGGCCGCGATCGACCCGGCGGATGTGGCCGCCGTTGAACGGTTGCGACTGCGCCACGATGCCGAACTGGTGCCTCTGGCGTTGGATCTGGCCGCGGCACGACGCAAGCTGGAGCCCAAGTGGCCCGGGCAAGCCAGTCGGCTGGTGTCCGACCCGGCCGGTGCGGAGATGGCGAGCTCGATGTTGGCCGCGAATCACAAAGCGGCACGCTTCCGCGAGAGGCTTGGCCAAGGCGCGGTGGTCCTCGATCTGTGCTGCGGCGTCGGCGGCGACGCGATGGGGCTGGTAAGCGCGGGGTTGAGTGTGGTGGCGGTGGATGCGGACCCGGTACGGGCGTGGATGGCCGGGGTCAACGCCCGGTGCGAATATCGAGCGTGCGATGTGCTGCACGCGGGTCTGCCCGCCGCGGCGTTCCATCTTGACCCGGCGCGGCGGGTGCTGGGGGCTGGCGGGGCGAGGCGGAGGGTGTCTGCTTTGGAAGAGCACTCGCCGCCGCCGACGGTGTGGGGAGACGTGATCGGGCGGTACGGGTACGGCGCGATCAAGCTGGGGCCGGGTCTGGATGCCCTGGAGTTTGCACGGGTGATGAGGCTCGATGCGCCCTGCGAGTTGGAGTTTCTCTCGGAGCGTGGTCGGCTGACGCAGTGCGTGGCTTGGCTGGATCGGCTGGCACGCGAGGATGGCGCACGAACAGCGACGCTGTTGACGGACTTGGGTGCGCACGAGGTGACCGGTGCTCCGGTCGAGTTGCTCATGGGGCCGGTGGGGAGGTACCTGGTCGAGGCGGATGACAGCGTGGAACGGGCCGGACTGCTGGGGTTGTTCGGCGCGCGGCACGGGCTTCACGGGCTGCACAGCGGGCTCGGGTTGCTAACCGGCGAGCTCGCGCCGCGCGAGCCGCTATGTACTTCGTTTGAGATCTTGGAATCGATGCCGTGGGTCGAGAAGCACGTGCGAGGGTGGCTGAGAGGGCGCGATGGGGGAATCGTGGAGGTGAAGACGCGGGGCGGCGCGGTGAACACCGACGCGTTGCAGAAGCGACTGCGCGGCGATGGGGCGACGGCGTTTTCGGTCTTTGTGCTGAGACTCGGGAGGCCGCTTGTGGCCTTCGTGACGAGGCGTGTGGCGACGGCTTGAGCGCGGTTTGGCTCCCTCCGGAGTGTGTGTGTTACACTCGCGACATGCTCACCCGCCATTTCTTGACGACCCTGGCCTTGCTTGCAGCCGCGGTGTTCTTGCTGGGATTGTCCACCCCGCCGGCAGATCCGCCCGCGCCGGTTCGGCTGACGATCGACTACCACGACGGGGTGCAGAAAGCGTTCACCGCCCTCGCGTTCAGCAAGGATATGACGGTGGCGGATGCGCTCAGGGCGGCGTCCGAGCACCCGCGCGGGGTAAGACTCGAACACAAGGGGTCCGGCGAGACGTTCTTCGTCGTGCAGATCGACGATCTGAAGAACCACGGGGCGGGTAAGGACGCGCTCAACTGGCAGTACTCGGTGAACGGGAAGAGGGGCACCGTCGGATGTGGGGCCGCGAAACTGCGGCCGGGCGATGCGGTCTTGTGGGAGTTCTCTCGACTCAAGCAGGACGTGACCACGGGGCCGTGAATCCCGTGCGGATTGCCGCGCCGACGGGGCGTCACCCCTCCAATAATCACCCATCATGAAGACCCTCCTTGCCTTCGGACTGCTCGTTTCGCTCGCGGTGGCCAGCCGCGTGGTTCCGCACGACTCCACCCCCAACCTCGCGGCGGTGGCCGCGGTGGCGATGTTTGCGGGGTGGTACTTTCGCAGCCGGGTGCTGGCGGTAGCCGCGCCCCTGAGCGCGATGCTGATCGCGGATGCGGTGCTGGGCGGGTACGAGCCGCTGGTGATGATGTCGGTGTATGGGTCGTTCATCGCCCCGGTGTTCTTCGGGCGGTGGATCGGTCGCCGCCGCGGAGCATCCGCCGCGGCTGTGCTCGGACACGCGGCGTTGGGGGCGCTCGCGGCTTCGACCCTCTTTTTCGTAACGACCAACTTCGCGGTCTGGGCGGGTTCGGACCTGTACACGCGCACGATCGAAGGACTGGCCGCCTGCTACGCGGCCGCGCTCCCGTTCTTTCGGTTCACGGTTGCGGGTGATCTGGGATTCGCCATCGCGCTCTTCGGTGGGTGCATGGCGGCGCGTGCCCTGTTGAAGACCCGGCGTGTTCCCGCCGGCGCCGCGGCGTGACGCACGGACGACTCAGCGAGAACTCCGATGAACCTCCAGATCACCGACCTGGCGTCCGGAACGGGCCCATCCGCGAAGAGCGGCGATTCGCTCTCGATCCATTACCGAGGCACGCTCGAGGATGGTTCGGAGTTCGACTCTTCGTACCCGCGAGGCGAAACGCTCGACTTCACGCTCGGCGCGGCGGAACTGATCAAGGGCATGGACGACGGGTTGGTGGGGCTGAAGGTCGGCGGCAAGCGGCGGCTGCGGATCCCTCCCGGGCTGGGTTATGGGCGGGCCGGGGTGCCGGGCGTCATCCCGCCCGACGCGGTGCTCATCTTCGAGGTCGAGCTCGTGGAGATCCGGTCCGCGCAGCGGAGCTGAGGTGCCGCGTAATCGTTGCAAGCGGCCGACATCGTGTGGCCCACGCGCAACAAGTTGCGCTGAATCCCCCCAACATCCCGGTTTGACGCCCGAGAATCAGGGCCGTGCGGGGTTGGGTCTGCAAACCCCGTGCGTGGCACGCGGCTTGCCCATGTTCTCATGCGACCGAGCAACCTGCCGTGGCGAGAAGGCAGTCGCGGGTGGTGGTCGCCGAAGGCGTTGGCATCACTCCTCCTCTGCATAGTCTCCAAGACCAAACGAGAGGCACCTCCGAGACTTATGCACCGGGCGGACCTGCTCCTCACAGGTCCGCTCGTTTTCTTTTGTCGTCGGGCGCCGATCGCTGCGATCCGTGATGCGGAGCGCCCGCGTGCTCGGGAGCGACGTGTGGATCAAGCCGGGAGCGTGCAGCATACAAGAGCATGTACGCGCGCCGCGCGAGCACAGGATGACGACGGCGCGGGATGGGTCGCGGGTGTTGTGACGCACGAAGATCGCGCAGTGACGGCCAACGCACGAATCGGTGGAGACGCAAGTGGGCGGTTGTGCATGAACAGCGAGCTCCCGATGTGGCGAGTCGGTGCTCGCACTCGTGACACAGGTCGTGCGGCGCGCCGTCGGCGTGGGGCCCCTGGGCGGCGAGGAGCGCGACCACGTTCCCGGGCGCAGCCGCGGAGGTGTCGCATTGGGCTCTGAATGAGCGGCGTTTGCGGAAGTGCCGCAGGCACGGGCAGTTGCGCTTCGTTGTGTCGTGCGAACCGGGAACCGACGCGGAAAGACCGAGAAAATCTCGAAAAAAGTCTTGACACACAGGCCAAAGCCGCTAGTCTGTAACTGTTGGTCCGCCCCACGAACGGGCGTAGGTCTCTCAAACCTATCGGAAAAAAGTTCGGAGGAGATTCGTCGGGAAGCACCGCGCCGGAGATGCGTGAGTGGATTCCCGCGAGAGGTGCTTGCCGCATCCTGCTCCGCTTTGTCCGCCCCGCACGGGGTGTTGGTCTCTCGACGGATGTTGGATAAACCTGGGCGAGAAAGGGAGAGAGATGGCTCCTCGAAGATTCCTCGCGCGGCCGCTGGCCGTCGCGACCGCGGCTGTGCTGTGCACGCACGCCGCGCACGCAAGCGTGCACGGCTGGGATTGGACACCGACGCCCGGGGGGCAGGGCTCGGTCTCCGAGGGTGGAACAATCCGTTCGCTGCACGCGACGTTCGACCAGGCCAGCCAGCGCCTGACGTTCACGGTCAACTTCTCCGATCGCACAACCGAGGGTTTTTACCTCGTGCTCACGGGCGGACCCTCTCCTCTTGGGCAGGAGGGCCGATATGCGATGATCTATTTTGATGCATTCGACGCGTTCGATCAGGATGAGACAACAATCATCAAACTTTCATCCTACACCTACAACGGCGGCATACGGCACGACAGTTGGCGCGACGCATCGGCTTCTCAGGCGGGCGTGCAGTTTCCGGACCTGATCAAGTCGGCCCTGGATCAGGCGTGGATTCACGGCGTGTCCGCATCGGACGAGTCACTCCCGGACGGTGCGCTGGGCCGGACGATGATGTTCGACATTGACGCGTCCAGCCTCATCACACACGCGCCGCAGGTCAGCGGTCAACAGCCGTGGTTCGGCACGGGTTTCGGCGATCTGCTGGGCATCAAGTTTGTCCCGGCCGGTGTGTTCGAGGCCGACTACGCGGCGGACGGCCGGATCGAATGGCTCGGAACCGAGAACGAAGGCGGCTTTCAGGGGGAGTTTCAGACCATCAGAATCCCCGCGCCCGGTGGCGCGTTGATGCTGTCCGCGGCCGGTGCGGCCCTGACGCTGCGCCGCGGAAGGCGAACTCCAAACGGCGATCCTCGCTCTCGCAGCTGACGGCCAACCGCCCACACGCCCCGCGGCGGGCCAACCCCCGGCGTGGGCCTTGACAAGCTCGGTCTTTCACGCTCTCACGCGCGTCGGGCCTCACTCTCCCGGCGCACCCTCCTCGCTCTCGCCCACACCCACGGCGAGACTCACACACTCCCCCGGCGGGCCGCCGTTCGTCGAGGGACTTTCGGAACACGCTCCTCACGCGCCGGGCCTCACTCTCCCGGCGCATCTCACTCTCGCCGGTCACACACGGCGAAACACACACACCGCTCGGCACGGCGAGAGCCGGCTTGGGCGGATTCAGGACGGTGACGCGGGCCGCGAACCCGCGATCCATGCACGTGCCTGATGCGAGAGGGTTCGGTTGTGTCGGTTCAATGGAGGAAGACAACGACTCGGGTTCGCACAACGCTCGGCCGCCGCGAGAGACGGCCCGGGTTGGCGAACTCAATGGTCCCGGCGGCAGGCGGCCATTGCCCCGCTGGAAAGAGAGAGCCGCGAGGAGACTCGGGAGCCTGCCTTCAAGCCCGTGACCGTGCAGCAGTGTTATCCGTCCGTTGAACACAACTTCCGGTACACAACAACCCCATTCACCACGACCGCCGCGGGCCGAGAGCCCGCGGCGGTTCTGTTTCCGTGGGGTGCGATGCTCGGTCGAAACGAGCGTCAAGACCGCCGGCATCGCTTCCGCGGTGCCGGCGGCCTGACCCGCGCAAACTGCCGGGCGTGGCGCAGTGGGAGGAGTAGGTGAGGAACACTGCGCCGACGCCGGCTTGGAGGAGGAGGCTCGTCTGAATCTGCAAAGCCGGCCCGAGGCTTGAGATCCGGCCTCGGGCCGTGCGTGGAGGGAGGAGTGACGGAAGAAAGGACCGACCAGGCAGCGGATCAGCAGCCGGTGACGAAGTGGTCGATGTACTCGTAGACGTCGGTGTAGCCGATGGTGCCGTCGCCGTTCATGTCGGCGAGTTTGTCGCCCGCGAAGTAGAGCTCGAGGAAGCCGAACAGGTCAACGAAGTGGACGATCTTGTCCTTGTTGGTGTCGGCCTTGCAGAAGCCGTCATCGCCGGGGGGCGCGGGCACGGGCCGCGGCTTCGGGGCGACACGATCGGTCTCCTTGCCCACCGTCGGGGCGATGGCGATCGGCCCCTCGGGCGGCGTGGTCGGGAGCGGGCTCGCGATGTCGTCCGTTGACACGTCGAGGGCCCGCGCCTGCGCCATGACGAGAGTGCTGGCGGAGAAGGCGGCGATCAGGGCCGTCACGGTGATCAGGGACTTGCGGTTCATGTCTGCGCTCCTTGATGCAATCGAGGCCGTGGCGTCGAGTTCCGGCGTGGTCAGGTCATCTCGGCTGCACGCGAGTCGGGATGCCGGAGCTCTGGGTCTCGGCCTCTATCAGGACTTGCGGGAACGGCACGGCGGCGTGACACCCCGATTCCAGTCCAGTTTGATGCCGGGCGGGACGGCGGTCGGGCGGCGAGGTGCGGGCCGCGTATGGTTTCGAGCGGGGCGGGCACGGGGACGCGGCTGGAGTGGCTCGGGGCGGGCGGTTGCCAGGAGCGGTACGGATGCTTGTGGGTATTGCTGGGACGAAGTTGGCCGCGGGAGAAGCCCGTTGTTGCCCACGGGCGAAGGGAATCGTCATGTCGAATGTGAAGGGCGGACGGTTCCGGCGGCTTGCGTTGGGCGGCACGCTGGTGTTCCTTGTCGGTGTGTTCGCGGCGAGGCTGCCCGTGACGTTGGCGCAGGTAGGGCTGACCAAGCCCGCGTTCATGACACCGATCGAGGATGTGTACCGCGCGCTCATGTCGGACTACGTGGACCAGCCCGACGCGGAGAAACTGCAGGAGGGCGCGATCAACGGCATGCTCGAGGCTCTCAATGACGACTACGCGGAGTACATCCCCGAGAGCAAGGCCGCGGAGTTCGAGAAGGAGATGACCGGGCACTTCGTGGGGATCGGGTGCCAGATCGAGATGCGAGACGGGTGGTTGACGGTGGTCTCGCCGCTGGAGGACTCGCCCGCGCTGGCCGCGGGGATCATCGCCAACGACCGCATCACGAAGGTCGAGGGCAAGAGCACCTACGGGCTCACCGCGGACGATTGCATCAAGATGCTGACGGGCGAGCCGGAAACGAAGGTGTCGTTCGTGGTTGAACGCGACGGGAGGGAGCTTCCGTTCACGCTGACCCGGGCGCCGATCACCAACCGTGCGGTGAGGGGGCTCAGCCGGAAGCTGGAGGACACTTCCAGGTGGAACTACCTGATCGATCCGAAGGATCGGATCGCGTACATCCGGCTGTCGCAGTTCACGCCCGACGCGGCGGATGAGCTGGCGGAGGCGATCGAGTCCGCGGCCGCCGAGCCGGGCACGGACGGTCAGCCCGGCAAGGGAATCGGCGGGTTGATCCTCGATCTGCGCAACAACCCGGGTGGTGTCATGGACGGAGCGCTGGCGATCGCGGACATGTTCCTCGAAGGCGGAACGATCATGTCGATCCGGGGCCGCGCGCCGCTGGGCGGCGGGGGCGCCGGCGGACAAGTCGGGCGGGCGGGAGGAGCCTCGGAGGAGGTCTTCGTCGCCGAGAAGGACGGAACGCTGCCGGACTTCCCGATGGTGGTGCTTGTCAACGAGGGCTCGGCATCGGCGAGCGAGATCGTCTCCGGCGCGCTGTCGGATCATGGGCGCGCGGTGGTCGTGGGCACGCGCACGTTCGGTAAGGGGCTTGTGCAGTCGGTTGCGCACCTGCGACGCTCGCCTCGGGCGCAGGTGAAGTTCACGACGCAGCGGTATTACCTGCCCAAGGGCAAACTGATCCAACGGACGGATGAAGCGACCGAGTGGGGCGTCGATCCAACGCGGGGGTTCTTCGTCCCGATGACCGATCAGGAGAAGCTGGAGTCGTTCATCAAGCGGCGCGACTGGGATGTGCTGCGGAAGGGAGGCGTGATCGGCGGGGATGCGCCCGCGGACTCGACGGTGAAGGCCGAACCGCAGAAGTGGTCGGATGCGGCGTGGGTGCGGGATGTCGCGCTTGACAAGCAGCTCGCGGCGGGCCTGGAGGCCCTGCAGGGGCGAGTGGCAACCGGCGTGTGGAAGCCCGTAAGCGAGATCAGCCAGCCGACGGCCAAACTCGCGGACAAGGAGCTGCACGATCTGCTCAAGACCCGCGACCGGCTGGGGCTGGAGTTCGCGAGAATCGACAAGCGCATCGCCACGCTGGAGAAGGTGGCCACGGGTGAGGAGAGCGCGAGCGCGGCGAAGCGTGATGCCAAGAGTCTCTGGCCCGATGCGCTCGACCTGACCGGCGGCCGGGTGAAGGTGATCGACAAGGATGGAAAGGAAGTCGCGACGTTGGCGGTAACGGGGCGAGACTTGGAGAGGTGGTTGGTGAATGCGGATGTGAAGGTGGAGGGGGCTGAGACGAAGGACAAGTAGAAGAGTTCGGACAACGCGGAGGTTGCAGAGACGGAGGCCGCGGAGGCCGGGTTGGATTTAGACCGTTGGTCTCCGAGACGGTTCCTCTCCCTGAACTCTGTGAGATATCCGCGTCCTCTGCGTTGTCTGATCAAGTTGCCAGCGATGAGCGCAACGAGCCGCACCATTCTCGGCATTGAGACGTCGTGCGACGAGACAGCGGCGGCGGTGGTGCGCTCGGGGAGGTGCGGAACGTGGGAAGTCCTCTCCAACGTCATCGCTTCCCAGCACGACCTGCACGCGGAGTTTCGAGGCGTGGTGCCGGAGATCGCGAGCCGGGCGCACGCGGAGCGAGTCCTGCCGGTAGTGAAACGGGCGATCACCGATGCGGGTGTGGATCTCGGGCAGGTCGGCGCAGTCGCGGTGGGCAATCGCCCGGGTCTGATCGGGTCCCTGCTGGTGGGCGTGGCCGCGGCCAAGGCGCTGGCGTGGGGGCTGGGTGTGCCGGTGATCGGGATCGATCACGTGCAGGCGCACCTGATCGGCGGCGCGATCGGCCCTCCGGGCGGTGACGTTTCGCGGCCGGAGTTTCCCGCGCTCGGGCTGGTGGTGAGCGGTGGGCACACATCGCTGTACGCGTGCGAGTCGTTCACAAAGATCAGGCGCATCGGCGCAACCATCGACGATGCGATCGGCGAGGCGTACGACAAGGTTGCGAGCATCCTCGGCCTGGGTTTTCCCGGCGGGCCGAATCTTGATCGGTTGGCGAGCGAAGCCGGCGTTGCGCCCGTGAAGCCCGGCTTTCCGATCTCGCGGATCGCGCCGGCGAGCCTGGATTTCTCGTTTTCGGGGCTGAAGACGGCCGCGCTGTACGCGTTCAGGGGTGTGCCGGAGGGTGAGCGGACGCGGGCGAAGAGAGAGGCACGGGGAGAGGCACCCGCGAAGTTACTGACGGCCTCGGAAGTGGCGGTGACGTTCCAGGATGCGGCGGTGGGGACGGTGATCCTGAAGATCGAGCGCGCGCTCGAGCAGATTGGCCGCGTGGGCACGCTGCTCGTCGGTGGGGGCGTGAGTGCAAACTCGCTTCTACGAACGCGGCTTGTCGAGCTCGGCCAGTCGCGGAACATCGATGTGCGACTTCCGCGGATGGAGTATTGTCTCGACAACGGGGCGATGGTGGCCGCGCTCGGCGGCGAACTGCTGGACGAGCGCGGATGGGTCGGCGACGAGTGGACGATGACGGCGGCGCCGACGACCAGCGGGATGTGACGAGCGACGCGACACGGCATTGGGAGCGCGTCACGAGATCGGCGCACCACGGAGCACATGTACCAGCACCCCGCATGTCTTACCGATGACGCCCTCATCGCCGAGTGCGAGATTGGCTTCGGGCGCACGTCGGGTCCCGGCGGTCAGCATCGCAACAAGGTGCAGTCGCTGGTGAGGCTCGTGCACGGGCCGACGGGCATCGAGGCCCACGCGGGGGAGCGCCGGTCGCAGGCGGAGAATCGGAGCGTGGCCCTGCGGCGGCTGCGGTTGAATCTGGCTGTCGGGTTTCGTGAGCCGGTTCCCGGGGGTCCGATCGGCTCGGACTTGTGGAAGTCGCGGCGGCGGAGTGCGCCGAAGGGGCACGAGGGCGGGAAGTCGCCGCTTGGGAGGTTTCGCGGCGGAGGCACGGGCTACATCGTGGTCAACCCCGAACATCATGACTTTCCCGCGCTGCTCGCGGAGGCCCTGGACGTGATCGCGGCGAGTGGCTGGGACGCCAAGCGGGCTTCGCTGCGGCTGGAAGTGTCGGCGAGCCAGCTCATCAAGCTCGTGGCGGAGCATCCACCCGCGATGGTGTTGTGGAATCAGGAGCGCACGAGGCTCGGTCTGGGCGGGCTTCGACGCGGGGGCTGATCGAGCCGCTCGAGGCGTGTGATCGTATATCATGCGGCCAATGTCAGGACTCCCGGGCCATCCCTCTCGTGTTGGCGTGTGTTCATGGTCGCTCCGTGCCGGTTCGGCGTGCCAGTTGGCCGAGAGGGTCCGCGAGGTGGGGGTGCGCTGTGTGCAGATTGCCCTCGATCCGCTGCGGCGAGGCGAGTCGGGTTGGGCCGAGGGTCAGACGATTGATGCGCTGCGGGGCGCGGGGATCGAGGTGGTTTCCGGCATGATGGGGATGGAAGGCGAGGACTACTCGACGCTCGAGTCCATCGCCCGAACCGGTGGCGTGCGGCCTGACTCAACCTGGGAATCGAACCTCGCCGCGGCGGAAGAGAACGCCCAACTGGCGAGCCGCCTGGGTCTTCGGCTGGTGACGTTCCACGCGGGGTTCATCCCGCACGAGTCCGGGCGAGCGCGAACGGTCATGCTCGGTCGCCTCGGCGTACTGTCGGAGGTGTTCGGGCGGCGCGGGATCCGCGTCGGGTTCGAGACCGGGCAGGAATCGGCGGACACGCTCCTGGCCGCGCTGATGGAACTGGACGACCTGATGTCCGGCGGCGAGGCGCCGAGGGTCGGCGTCAACTTCGACCCGGCCAACATGATCCTTTATGGGATGGGCGATCCGGTGCGGGCGGCGCGTCGGCTCGCGGGGCGGATCGTGCAGGTGCACATCAAGGATGCCGTGCCGGCCACGCGATCCGGCGAGTGGGGGAGCGAGGTGCGGGCGGGCACGGGCGCGGTCGATTGGCGCGGATTCTTTGGCGCGCTGCGGGACGCTGGGGTCGAGTGCGACCTTGTAGTCGAGCGTGAGGCGGGAGAGCACCGGGTCGAAGATGCACGGGCCGCGTTCGAGCTCGTCGGGCGCATGGGGGAAGAGGCATGAACACGCCAGGCATGAACCGCAAGCCCGTGGGGGTGGGGGTCATCGGGCTGGGCTTCATGGGCGCGACCCACGTGCGGGCGTACCAGTCCGCACAGAACGCCGGGATTGGTTGCCGCGTGGTGGCCGTGAGCGATTCGCGCCCCGAGCGGTTGCTCGGGATGGTCGCCGGCGCGGGAAACCTGGACAGCGGGTCGGGCTCCGCGGGTGATCGGTTGTTCGATCCTGCCCAGGTTCGCACGAGCGCCGCTCCGAGCGAGGTCATCGACGATCCCGAGGTCGATCTGGTCAGCATCTGCACACCGACAGACACGCATGTGGAACTGGCGCTCTCCGCGCTGCGAGCGGGGAAGCACGTGCTGGTGGAGAAGCCCGTGGCGATCCGCTCGGTCGATGTTGAGCGCGTGGCGGAGGCGGCGGCGAGGTCGGGGCGGCTTTGCATGCCGGGGATGTGCATGCGCTTCTGGCCGGGCTGGGACTGGCTGCGCGAGGCGGTCCGCGAACGTCGCTACGGGCGCGTGCTGAGCGCGATGTTCCAGCGGCTGGGGACCGTGCCGGCGTGGAGCCCGGACTTCTACGGCGACGTGTCGCGCAGCGGGGGGACGCTGTTCGACCTGCACATCCACGACGCCGACTTCGTGCGGTGGTGCTTCGGTCCCCCTTCCGCGAAGCGCGGCGTGCGGAGCACGGGAAGCCTGTCGCACATCACCACGCAGTATTTGTACGATGCCGGGATGGGACCATCGCACGTGGTGGCCGAGGGCGGACAGGATCACCAACCGGGCTTTGGGTTCCGGATGCGGTACATCGTGGCGTTCGAGCGGGCGACGGCGGACTGGGACCTTTCTCGCACGCCGACGCTTCTGCTCTGCCGCGACGGCCGCGCCGAGCCGATCGATCTGCCGCGAGAGACGGCGTATGAACGACAAGCCCGGCACATGGTCGAAGCGGTGCGAGATGGATGGCCAGCGGACCGACTCCGTGCGACGATGGCCGAGGCGGTGGAGGTGACGAGGATCCTGGAGATGGAGCGTGACGGGCTGCGGGATTGAGCGTTCGCCCCCTCCCCTCCCCAACCCAACCTCTCTCGGCCTCCGCGCCCGCAAGCATCACGGGCTCGCGCCGCCAACCTCCTCTTCGCCTGATGTGCGGGCGGACCAGGTGCGGGCTAAACTTGGACCCTTCGCCGGAGAGGTGTCCGAGAGGCTGAAGGAGCAGCACTGGAAATGCTGTATACGGGTAACCGTATCGGGGGTTCGAATCCCCCCCTCTCCGCTTTGCTTCGGATCGAACCCTCCGGCGAGCACGTCGAAGGGTTTTCGCAGGGAAAACCTGAGTGTTTTTCCATCCAGCGTGCAGTTCAAACACACGATTTCGAGGATTCGGTGCTTTTCCGCGTGATCCGCGGAAGAGCACTTGTTCTTGAGCGTTTGCGAGAGTTCAAACACTTTGCAGGCGAGTTCGGCGGTTTCGTCGTGGGAACGGTCCACGACATCCAGTTGCAGCTTGATGGATGAGAGCCGGTCCCGAAGCTCGGTGTCCTTGCGGGCGAAGCCGTCCTGATCGATCTCATCGCTCGGGCACAGGTTGAGCAGACGGTCGCGCTGGGCGATCAGGAGAGTGACCTGCCGCTCAAGCTCGGCCCGCTGGGCCTTGTTCTCCTGCTGCTGGTCCTTGGTCTGGGATCGCAGCACCGTCGCGAACCAGTCGCGGACACCCTCATCCTCGAGCGCTTCCGCCGTTCGTGCTTGCCGTGCTGCTTGTTCAGCGCGCGGGCTCGTCGGTGTTCGATGCCCCGGTCGAGTCGTTCGTGACAGCCGTCAAGGTGCGCTCGGGACCATCGGACACTCGACGAATGCGGAACGGTCGGCGAGGACCGCGGCGTGTGTCTTGTGGATGCGGTTCGGGTCTCGGGTGTGCCGCGCTCGGCCAGACGGAGGTCGCGTCATCTGCCTGGCTTCGCGCCGATCTGCACGGCGATGGCGTTCGGTGTGCATCACGACGATGGGTTGGCCATGAGATCAGTTGAGGGGGGCGGAGATGATTGGACTTCGTTTGGAGGCGAGGTCTTGCGCCGCGAAGGCGGTGATCCGAGCTCCGATGAACTCGACGGATCGGCTTCTCCACGAGCGCGGGAACGCGGTACGCTTTGCAACTCCGCGGCGGATGCGCTACGATTTCCTCTAACTTGGAGAATCACCATGTTCGTGACCCTTGTGCTGCCCTTGCTTACAGGTTTGGTTGCGGTCGAGCCGTTGCCGAACTTGGAAGTGACCGTCGACAACACGAAGATCACCAAGTCGTGCCGAGTGGTGATTCCCAAGGACATGGTGCTGGTAGACGCGGATGACAACGGGGTCATTCAGGTCGTAGAGGATGGCGTGAAGGTGGAGTTTGCACCGGGCAGCGTGCTGCGCGGGTCCAAGGCGGGCGCGCCGTACAACGAGTTCACGGGAACGGGCATCCGGATCGAGAAGCACAAGGACGTGACGATAACCGGGGCGGTGATTGAAGGGTTCAAGGTCGGCATCCACGCCAGCAACGCCGATGGGTTGACGGTGGAGAGAGCGGATGTGCGGAGCAACTACCGCATGCAGTTGCGGTCATCACCGCAGGCGGAGGATGGGGCCGATTGGCTATGGCCGCACAAGAACGATCAGAACGAATGGGCCAGGAACTACGGCGCGGCGGTGTATGTGGAGGACTCCAGCCGCGTGACGCTGCGGGGGAACAGGGTCCGCGAGTCGCAGAACGGCCTGGCGCTGGATCGGGTGAACGGCTCGAAGGTGTACGACAACGACGCATCGTTCCTCTCGGGGTGGGGTCTGGCGATGTGGCGGTCGAGCGAGAACATCATCAGCCGGAACGCGGTGGATTTCTGCGTGCGCGGCTACTCGCACGGCGTGTAC
The DNA here is from genome assembly GCA_020846975.1 of Phycisphaerales bacterium. Classification (GTDB taxonomy): domain Bacteria; phylum Planctomycetota; class Phycisphaerae; order Phycisphaerales; family UBA1924; genus JADLCX01. The sequence goes on along the minus strand of JADLCX010000037.1, from coordinate 6,959 downwards.
AACCGCGGCCAGGACTCGGCGGGCATGCTGGTCTTCGAGCAGTGCAGCAACAACACGTTCATCGAGAACTCTGCGACGCACGGCGGCGACGGGTTCTTCGGGTTTGCCGGGCACGAAGCTCTGGGCGAGAACCCGGCTCCCAGCGCCGACTTCGGCCACAAGAACCGGGGCTGCAACGGCAACATCTTCGTGCGGAACGATTTCTCGTACGCGCCCGCGCACGGGCTGGAACTGACTTTCAGCTTCGACAACTGGATAATCGATAACCGGTTTGTCGAGAACGCGATCTGCGGCATCTGGGGCGGTTACTCGCAGCGGATGAACGTTCGGAACAACGAGTTCACGGGCAATGGCCTGCCTCGGTCCTGGGAGGGCGGGGCCATCAACAGCGAGCACGCCGTGGCGTGCGTCTACGCCGGCAACACGTTCAGCAAGAACTCGACGGCGATCGGCCTGTGGTGGGACAACGATGAAGGGCTGCTGAAGACGCCGTGGGGCAAGGCGAACAACACCGGGTGCGACGAGAACATGGTCGTGACGAACTCGTTCGCCGCCGACGCGATCGCGCTCCGGCTGAATGACGCCGGGACGGTGACGCTCTACGGCAACTCGCCCGAGGGCGGGTTCCGGATCGAGTCCAAGGGCAAGACCACCATCAACAACGTGCCGACCGCGCCCAATCTGGCGGCGTTGCCGACCATCGCTGAGCCGATCGGTGAGACGCGCCCGGTCGGCGCTCGGTCCGAGCTCCGCGGCCGGCAGAACATCATCATGGGCGAGTGGGGCCCTTGGGATCACGAATCGCCCATGTTCCGCGTGGGCGGCAGATCGGGCGACGGCATCGACCTCCAGGTGTTCGGGAACGTCAAGAACCTCAAGGCGGAGGTTGTGCCCGCGTACAGCGGCCAGCCGGTGGGTCACATCGTGGCCAGTCTGGGGTCGGGCCCGGTTGACGGCTCGAAGTCCGTATTGGTGAGGGCGACCCGTGCGGGCGTGGCGCCTTACGCGGTGAAGATCACCGGAGAAGGAATCGACAGGACGGTTCGCGGGACCATCATCCAGGCCGATTGGAAGGCCACGTTCTTCTCGTGGGCCGATCAGGCCGACCCGCGTGAAGATCTTGCTGGTTGGCGCAAGCTGGCGACGAGCGAGAGAGCGGTCACCGTCGATCTCAAGAGCCTGAGCGAACTGCCCTACGGGCACGGCGGGCCGAAGGATCAGCCGGCGATGCAGGCCATGCGAGACCGGCTGCCCGGCGCCGACAAGTTCGGAATGATCGCCAGGACCACGCTGGATCTACCCAAGGGAAAATGGAAGTTCAGCACGCTCAGCGATGACGGTGTGCGGGTGACGGCCAACGGAAGGAACATCATCGAGAACTGGTCCTGGCACGCCCCGACGCCCGACAGCGGCGTGTTCGAGCAGGCGGCGGCGGGTCCGGTGGAGATCGTCGTTGAGCACTTCGAGATCGACGGCTTTGCGACGCTGTCGCTGGCGATCGAGCCCGCGGAGTGAGCGAGCAAGCCGCGGCCAGATGTCCCGGTTTCAACGCACCAAGCGGTCGTCGAGCCCCGGAAGCGCGGGGACCTTGGTGGGTTGGGCCATGTAGAAGAACGCGGTTGAGGCGATGTCGTCGGTCAGGGGCTGGTACTTGCCGGTGGGCCACCAGCCCAGAGCCTGCATGGTGACACGCAGGTCTTGCTGGAAGTGGATCGGGTCAGGGATATGCCACCGGTACAGTGCATGGCTCGGAAGGCGAGGGCCGGATTTGAGCGACGACTCGTAGATCGCCTGTGGGTAGCCGAGGAAGGGCGTTGAAAACGTGGCGGGCCGCATGTCCTCGGTGTGATTCATGACGAAGCCCCACGCGCCGCCGAAGTAGTCCTCGGTGCCGGTGCCGCAGATGGTGGGGGCATCGTCGGGGTCGCCATCGATGAAGAACTTGGCCTCACCTTCGCCCCACCAGCCGTTGGAGAGCTGGTGCCACACCATGTACGTGCCGACGTAGCGGCCGCGGCCGAGAGTACGGTCAAGGATGATGTGCTCGGGCTTCTGGCGCGAGGTCAGGGAGCGATTCCACGCGGCGTGGAGGTACCCGGAGTCGGGGGCGAGCTCGTGCTCGGCCCACGACACCTGGTAGAAGAACTCGGGGATGGGCTTGACGCCGTCGTTGCGGACCTCGATGCGGATCTTCTTGCGGAAGGGCATCGGCCAGTAGCTGTTCATGCCGCCCTTGGGGTTGACGGCGATGGGGAACGAGCTGATGAGCGCCGAGCCGTCGAGGCCGTTGGCAAAGAAGTCGCCGATGGGCACTTCGATGGATGGAAAGGGCTGGTCGTCGTAGTAGACCCGCAGCGAGATCCAGCGGTGCACATCGTGCAGCACGGTGACCCAGATATGCGTTATCGTGCCGGGGCCGGCGATGTCGGCGATGACGAAGTTGCGGCCGGGGTCGAAGTTGCGGAGGCAGGGCCGGACTTTCCAGCCGCGCCCGAGCTGGCTGGAGGCGGGGGTGCAGTGCTCGTCCGCCCCCGGCACAGCCTGCGCACCGCCGGACTTTCGGCCCTCCGGGTTCTCCGCGGAGAGGGAGCGGGAGCGAAACGGAACGATACGGGCGACATCGAGGCCGCCTGGCCACGGGTTGAGCATGCGAGCAGTGTACCGCCCGGAGCCTGTCTGCCGCGGGGTGCCTCACGCGTTGAATCGCAAGAAGATCAGTTGTTGATAAGGATCTTCTTGAGCGGGTCGGTGCGGATCGGGGAGTTGGCGACGTGTCCGTCCACGAAGGTCGCGTTCATCGAACGGTTGTGACGGTCGAGCGCGAACTGTTCGATGTAGACGTTGTTGTTGTTGGTGTAGAGGTAGTTGTAACGCGCCAGGTTGAAGCGACGCTCGGCGACGTTGTCCCACACGGTCATGAACGAGCGGTCGAGGTTTCGCTTGGTGTCGCCATCGGCGACGTAAAAGGTCTCGGAAGGGAAGTCCACCTTGTCGAGACGGCCGAAAAGGCGGCTCTTCTCGTTCGGGCCCGAGGCCAGCCACTGTCCGAGCACCCACTCGTTGAACATGAATGACGACAACTCGGGGATCACGTTTCCGCCCGTGGGGCTTGAGTTGGTGGGCATGTCCCACCAGCCGCTCGCCGCGAGCGTCTGGCCGTAATGGTCCAGGTTGCCGACTTCGGCGGTTTTGTCAGACGGGCAGCGGTTGTACTCGAAGTACTTGGTTGGGGTCGGTCGCTGGCCATTGGGGACGTTGATCCCCAATGAGGCCAGCAGGTTCGGGCGGGACGACTTGTCGAGGTCGATTCCGGAAAAATCGGTGAGCGTGGCGTAGATGGGCAGAGGTCGCGAGTTACGGCCGTCCTGGTAATAGGTCAGGCCGGACGGCAGGTTGGCTTCGACGAAGGAGTTCCCGTTGTAGCCCCAGAACAGTCCGGCGATCGGGCCCTGATCCTTGCGCTCGGAGGCGAACGACGCGGCAAGCTGCAGCGTGGACCGCTGGTTCGCCGCGCACTTGGCCGAACGGGCCGCCTCACGAGCTTGGCTCAGCGCGGGCAACAGCAGCGAGATCAGCAGGGCGATGATCGCAATCACCACCAGCAGTTCAATCAGCGTAAAACCACGACGTCGGGCGCCGGCGGCAGAAGGGCGATTCGGGCACATGGGGTACCTCGCATGTTCGGCGGCCGGGAAGCGCAGACCGTGCCGCGGTGACAGGTGATCGACCATGGATCGGCCGAGGCGGGCGTAAAAGGCCCGCGAACGGGGTGGACACCTTCCTCCCTTGACTGATACGCAAAGGCTACGCCGAAGATGCGGCCAGCGTCAAGGAGCGAGCGAATGGCGGGCGAGCAGGGAAAGTCGCGTTCTCGAACTGCGGTGAAGCCGCGTCTCGCGCGTAGTGGGAACTCGAGCGATTATACCACAAAACCCCGAAATGGGTGTTGCAAATCCGGAATTTGTGGTAGTCTAGGATCATGTGGCGCAGTCGCGCTGTTGTTCCACCCCAGGGAGGATGCATCTCCGAGGAGGTTACTGCCATGATGTTTTGCAGGCGGATCAATCTGGTTCTGGCTCTGACAGGAGCCTGTGCGTCGGCCGCGATTGCCGACACCTTCAGCTTTGAAGGGCCGCAGTATGTGCCCGGAAGCCCGATCGCGGGGATCACCGATCCGAACGGCTCAACGTGGGAGATGGAAGGTAGCGAGACCGGTGATCTCGTGGTGGACGCGGCGGTCTTCAGTCCGTTGGCCAATCCGTTGATCGGGGGTGTCAGCACCAAGTCACTGAGGCACGACCTTGCCTTGGCGCAGTCGCGGCTCGGCCTGGATCTGGCCGCCCCGGTCACGACCGGGATCGTCACGCTTCAATACGATGTCCGCAACACCACTCGGACGACCGGAAACGGCCTGCTGCGGCTCAACATCCTGAATAGGGCCGGTGTAACGAACGCCAGTCCGGCCGGCACGGTTGACATCCAGTACCAACCCTACATCCAGAACGGCGGCGGCGGCGCAGCGGCCCAGAACGGGTTCTTCGGCCTTGCCGACAACGCGGCCCCAATCGGGGCCTGCAGCATCATGGATCAATCGCCCTACCAGCCTGGGCAACCGTTCAACCCGCACGATCTGAAGGAGGCCACCGGCGCCAACGACTACTGGTACCGGATCAAGATGTGGTTCAACATGGACGACGCGGTGAATCCCGGTCGCCTTCTGTACATCGGCTTGTACGACATCAACTGCGGCACGGAAATCCTGGTGGGCGAACACCACGTATCGAGGCAGTTGGTCGCGGTCCGCAAGAACAATGACCCGCTCGCGCCGAACGCCATCCGGGCATTCCAACTCCGTGGCACGGGCACGGCCGACAACAGCATGTGGATCGACAACCTGGTGATCGCCGCTGACCCGGGCTTTGTGCTGCCGACGCCGACGGGCGATGTCCCGATCGTCCCGTCGAGCGTCTTCAACGCCGATGCGGGAAGCCAGGAAGTGACGACAGCGTTCACGCTCCCGACAAACGCGGGCGAGACCGTCTCGATGGCACGATCTGGCGCAACCATCTACGCGAGTGACAGCAACAACGGTCTGGTTTCGTGGAGCGGCGGGCCAGCGGCCGCCGCGGTCGATGACATGTTGGAGGTGGACTTCGACTCCGATGGCACCGGGGCGCTGGTGGCCGATACCGCGGGGACTCTGTACGCCGTCGCAAGCCTGGCCGGCAGCGGCGCTTGGCGCGACCTGCTTCGCTACGACTCTGGCAGCGGAACCTGGGTCACGGTCGTCGATGGAGATGCGACAGGTGGAAACACCGGCAATCACTCGGCGGCGCTGCTCACCTTCGGCGGCACGAACCACGTTTTCCATACCTGGACCGGCGCCGCGTTCTATCCGAGCTTGAACACGGACGGCACACGTGGTCCGGACCTTACCGGCGTCGGCAACCGTTGGGCCGGAGCTTGCACGGAAGGCCATGCCGACGGTAGCACGGGCTCGCTGCTTTATTACCTGCAACAGACCGACGCCGCGGGCGCACCGATCAGCAACAACTCGCAGGCGTACAACGCGATCTACGGTCGGTCCGCCTGGACCGGGATTGGCTGTGATCAGCGGGTGTTCCTGCCGGGTGCCCGCGTGAGCGCTTCGGGCCGCCTCCTTCCGTGGGTAACGAACGTCCCGGACGGCGGGAATGTGAATCGCCACTCGATGGAGTTTGAGCCCGCCCGCAACCGCATCTGGGTTCTTCGCGCCGGGAACAGCAACGAGATCGGCATCTACGACATCGCGCAGGATCGCTTCGGCCTGCTCAAGGTCAACCGTCCGGGCGGCGCTGCGTTGACGATGGACAAGGCCGACCTGCAACTCTCGGCCGACGGCAGCCAGATGTACATCCTGGCCCGCGGCGAGGGCGCGGTGTACGCGGTGGATACCAACATCACGTTCGCGAACACCGGCGCGTGCATCAGCGGTGCGTCATGCACCGTGCTGTCCGCCGCGGGTTGCGCGACGGTCAGCGGCACATACCTTGGCGACAATCAGGTCTGTCCGCCTTCGGGCGCCTGCTGCAACGGCACGACCTGCACGATCTCGTACCAAGTGACCTGCACGGCGGGCGGCGGCAGTTTCCAGGGCGCTGGAACCGTGTGCGAGGACTACGACGTGGGCACGGGCGGCGCATTTGAGGACATCTCCGCCACCGGCACCGACATTGCCATCGGCGATGATGACAGCACGAGCATCCCGATCGGCTTCAGCTTCACGCACTACGGCAACACCTACACGAATGTGCGCGCGGGCGCCAACGGCTATCTGTCCTTCTCGGGCGGCGACGGTCCGGAATCGTGGGTGCCCCGCCTGGGCGACTCGATGGAGCCCAACGACGTGATCGCGGGCCTTTGGACCGACCTGAGCCCCCAGTGCACCACCGGTGGACTGAAGTACGAGGTTCGTGGTTCAGCCCCGTCCCGTCGTCTGATCGTTCAGTGGACGAACGTGTCGCAGTACACGGGTGACTGCATCCCAATCGACGCCAACACGTTCCAGATCGTGCTGTTCGAGGGCACCAACATCAGCGAGGTGCGGTTGGGTGACCTGAACAACCCGTCCTCAACACCGCTGCCAGCCTACCAGACGGGCATCGAGAACGGTAACGGCGTCCAGTCGGAGATCGTGGCGACGGCCTCGATCGTGGACAACGCAGCGTTCCAGTTCACCGCGACGCCAAATCCGTGCGCGCCCCAGACGGGCGCGTGCTGCTGCGGCTCGAACTGCTCGGTGACGACCGCCGCGGCCTGCTCGGGCGCGAACCAGGCCTTCTCGGGGGCCGGCACGGTCTGCACGCCGTTCAGCTTCACCGTTCCCTGCTGCCGCGGCAACTACAACAAGTCCGCCCCCGGCCCCGGAGCGCCCGGCGGCGTCTCGGTGCAGGACATCTTCGACTTCCTCGCCGGCTACT
>JADLCX010000036.1 GCA_020846975.1 Phycisphaerales bacterium | reverse complement strand
GGGGGGCGGGCGGACTCGCTTCACCGCCGCTTCGACGCCTTGCGAGTCCTGCGCGGAGAGCCCGGCTTGGAGGCGGTCTTCGAGTCCTGCACGCGGATCATGCGGCAGTAGGCCTCGTATCGCTTCCTGAGTTCGGCGGGCTTGAGGGTCTTGAGTCGGTCCAGGCTGAAGGACTCGATGTTGAAACTGGCGATCACGGTGCCGTGGGCCAGGGCGCGGAGGATGTTGTCGAAGCCCAGGAGTTGGGCGGGCGTGGCGGAACTCGCGGCGAGCGCGCCCATCATGCCCCCGGCGAAGGTGTCGCCCGCGCCGGTGGGATCGACGACCTTCTCGGCGGGGTAGGCGGGGAGCGCGCCGATCCCGTCGCGATGAATGAGCAGCGCGCCGTGCTCGCCCTTCTTGACGACGATGAACCGCGGGCCGAGTTTCAGGATCTCCCGCGCGGCGGTGATCGGGTTGCGTTTGCCCGTGAAGAGCTCGGCCTCGTCGTAGTTCAGAACCAGGCCGTGCACCTGCCTGAGCACGGCGTTGAGTTCCGGTCTCGCCCCGTTAATCCAGAAGTCCATGGTGTCGGCGACGACGAGCCTGTGCTTCGGGAGGTTCTTGAGGATGCCGGCCTGCGTGCCGGGGTGCATGTTGGCGAGGAAGACCACGCGCGAGTCCCGGAACTGCTCGGGGATGCGCGGCGGCGCCTCGCCGAGCACGTTGAGCTCGGTGAACAGCGAGTCGCGCCGGTCCATGTTGTCGTGGTACTTGCCGCCCCAGCGGAAGGTCTTGGAGCCGGTGCGGACTTCGAGGCCCGAGGCGTCGATGTTCTTGAACCGGGCCAGGGTCCGGTGGTGTTCCAGCGGAAAGTCCTCGCCGACCGCGGCGACGAGGCGCACCGGGCCGTGAAAGCTGGCCGCGGCGGCGAAGTAGGTGCAGGAACCGCCGAGCACGTTCTCGACATGAACGGTGGGGGTGTAGATGGTGTCGATACAGACGGTTCCGGCGACGAGGAGTGACATGGGTCGTGAGCGTAGGAGCGGCGCGGTCCGAGGGGAGCGACTTCGATGCCCAGGCTCTGCCGCCGGCTCAGGCCGGGTTGAGCGCATCCTGCAGGTGGACATCGAAGGAGTGGAGCGCGCCGTCGGGAGGGAAAGAGAACTTGGCGCTGCCGCGCAGGTCGGAGCGGATCAGCCCGGCGATGAGGTCGAGCCCCGAGCGTCGGATGCCCTCACCGTTGGCGTGGTGTCCGTCGGGGAGCAGGTCGTGGCTGTTCCGGGGCGGCGGCGAGACGCGCGAGCTGGGCATCTCCCGCCATGTGAAGCGGATCCGAAGGCCGGCGCCATCGGGCTCGGCCGACCACTTGAGGCGGACCCGTCCGTCCGAGGAGGCCAGCGCGCCGTACTTGAGGCTGTTGACGACCAACTCGTGGAGAACCAGACCCAGGGGCATGGCTTGATGCGGCGGTGTCTGCACGGAAGGGCCATCGCAGTCGATGCGGCGCGCCGCGTCGGGCGGGGCGATGGAGCGGAGCAGATCGTCGATGGTCATGGAGACCCATCGACCGGACGCGAGCACGGAGTGGATCTCGGCCATGGCCTGGACGCGGCCCGCGATCAGGTTGGCGAACCGATCGACATCGCCGGAGGCCGATCGGCTGAGGTCGATCAGCGAGAGGAGCGACGCGAGGTTGTTGCGGACGCGGTGGTTGAGTTCCTCGAAGAGCAGTTGGATCGTCTGGGCCTGTTTCAGGGACGCGCGGTAGGCGGCGGCTCGCTCCTCGGTGACGGCGCCGAGCAGGAGGGAGACCGCGCTGAACGCGGCGAGATAGACCTGCAGGATGAGCAGGGCCCGGACGAGCGGCAGATTGTTGAACGGGCCCAGCCCGCGGACAGCGCCGATGATGGCGACGAGCGAGATGACGAGCACCGCGATCGCCCCGCCGCGCGCCCCGAAAACCAGCGCGGCCCACACGATGATCGGCAGGACGAGGAAGATGAGCAGGTGGTGGCCGAAGTCGCCCAGTGAGGCGGCGTTGCCGAATACCCAGTACTCCAGGGCGGCAAGGGAAACGAACATGCCCGCGGCGTGGAGACGCAGGGTGTTGCTCCACGGAAGCCTGGGGAGGTTGTTCCAGCAGAGCAGCGCGGGCGTGACAACGAGCGCGCCGACGCCGGCCGGAAGCCCCCAGGCGATCCACGCCCGGATCGGCGGCTTGTTGTTGACGAAGTCCGGGATGTGCCAGAGCATCGCCACGCCGAGCGCGGCGGAAAGGGCCGGCGCGGCGAACGCGGCGGTGAGGCCGAAGCGGATGACGTCGGTGCTGCGGGCGAGGGGTTGAGGCTGGCCCCCGGAGACCCGGTACAACCACAAGGCCAGGAGCGGTTCGATCGTATCGGCGATCGGCGCGAGCACGGGGATGCTCGGATGAACCCGGCCGAAGGTGAGCGTGTTGTCGATCAGCGACCCGAGGTAGATGCCGAGCAGGACGCGCGGTCCGAGCAGAAAGACCAGGGCGATGTTGATGCCGGTCGCCGGCCAGAGCGGCGAGACCCCGGACTGCCGGAGGAGCCCGGCCTGTTCCGACTGACCCAGATGCATCGCGACGCACGTGATGAACGCGACGACAGCGATCTCCGCGAGGCGGTACGGGAGGGAAACCGGGGTTGGCGGGCCGACCGGCATTGGTCGGTTCTCTCAGAAGAGGTGGGGGGCTGGAAACGGGCCCTCACGCAACGAACGGGAAGAGTGTAACAGAAACCCCGCCAACCTCGAAAGGCTCGAAACTCGGATTCGGCGGGCCGGTAGGGACTGATTCGATGGATGTGGTTTGGGAGGGAGGCGGAGGGACGGTCGTGAGGGCAGTTCCCATGGGACCGAGGCGGATCGGAACGGCGATCGTGGCGATGGTGTGCCTGCTCCCGGGCGTGGCGCACGGGCAGCAGTTGATGGCCGAATACATCGGCGCCGGGCAGCCGATCTTCAACGAGGAGGATGTCGGCACGCTTGCCCGGGTGTACGGCCTTACCCCGGAGCAGCGAACGGCCGTGGATGCGCTCCTGCGGGAAGCGATGGCCAAGGCGTACAAGCGCAGCATGCGGGTCTGGGAAAACACCCCCTGGGACGGGCAAGCGCACTCGCGTCAGCCTCTTGAAGATCCGGACCAAGAGGCCGCGTTCCAGGAAAAGCAGATGTCGGACTGGTACCGCCGGAGCGTCGAGGCGGGCAGGGAGTGTGCGCGCATGGAGCGGGATGCGCTGGCCGATGTGGAATCGATCCTGACCAAAGAACAGCGGGCCAGGGGTTGGACCGAGTTCGATCGGCAACGGCGCCGGGCGGTCGTGCATCTGGGGGCGTACTTTTTCGGTTGCGACCCGGCGGCGACCCTGCGCAAGCTCGAAGCGGGGGAGGCCGATCAGAAGGCGGCCGCGCCGATCCTGGAAAGGCTTGAAGAGCGGATGGATGGGCTGATCGTCCGTCGGATGGCCGCGATCGCGCGCATGAACGAGCGGGCGCTCGCGGGCAAAAAGATCGAGGATGACGCCTGGATGCGCCCGGAGATGATGCACAAGGAGATCCGTGCGCTGAATGTCCGAACGTTCAGGGACATATCGGAAGTCGTATCGGAGGGTCTGGCCGATGCGATCGCGCGGCAGCGAGCCGGAACGGAGTTGTGGGCGTTTCAGCCGCTCGATCGGGATGGGCAGTTTGTGTCGATCACGACTCTGGTTTCGCTCACGCAGGAGCAGCGCAGCGCGATGGACGCGCTGGTCGACGCCGACCGGCGTTCGCTGGTGGAGTTTGTTCAGGAAACGCTGCGATTGCAGGACAGCCTCGTGCTGGCCGGCGAAGAAGCCACGGCCATTCAGATCAAGGTCCAGGAACGGGTGCCGAAGTTCGAGGACCTCAAGGCGCGGCTGGTCAAGGAGTTGAAGGAGGTTCTGACCGAGGAGCAGCGGCTGGGTCTGGCCGCGGTCTCGGCCCAGCAGGACTATGACCAGATGTTCAACCAGAAGCGGTCGATGCTCCCGGATTCGCCGTGGCGGGTGATGCCCAGGCGGGCGGGCGCGAGCAAGTGAGCGGCTCGTAGGATTTCGGGTGGAGAACAAAAACCAAGGCAACGTCAGGACAAGCGCAGGATCGACCGGCCGAGCCGCCCCGGCGCTGTTTCAGGTCGTGCTGCACGAGCCGGAAATCCCCAACAACACCGGCAACATCGGGCGCACGTGCATCGCGACGGGCTGCTCGCTGCACCTGATCCGGCCGCTGGGGTTTGACACGAGCGAAAAGGCGTGCCGCCGGGCGGGGCTTGATTACTGGCCGCGACTCAGCCCGGTCGAGCACGAGGATTGGGACGCCTTCCTGCGATCCGGCGTGGTGGACGAGTCGCGGGTGCACGTGTTCACGACCACGGCGACGCGCCCGGCTTGGGACGTCCGGTTCGAGGTGGGAGACGGGTTGGTTTTTGGTAAGGAGACTGCGGGGCTGCCGGGATGGTTGCTGGAGCGGTACGCGGACCGGCTGGTAACGCTGCCGATGGTCCCGTCGGAGCGCTCCCTGAACCTGGCGACCGCGGTGTGCGCCTCGGTTTACGAGGGGATCAGGCAACTGGCAACTCGCGGAGAGGTCGGGGTGGACGGCGGACGGATCCTTCGACCGGGGGATTCGGGGTGACGGCGGGGAGTCCACGGTTCCGATAAACTTGAGCACTCGGCAGGAGACTGCGATGGGTTGTCATCGGAAGCGGACGATCAACTACAGCTTGGGTGTCGCCGTGCTGTGCGGCACGATCGGTGCGGCGATGGCGGGGTGCTCGAAACCGCTGCTCTCCCCAACCGAGGAGCGATCGCCCTTCGATCGGTACGACAACGTGCGCGGTAACTACGCGCCGCAGTACATCGAGGATCAGTACGGTCGGCGCGAGCCGAATCTGCGCGGCCGCCTGACGCCCAAGGAATAGCGCGAAACTCGGTGGTTGGTGAGGCGCGCATCGCCTGTGTCATTGCCGGGCAATCGCCGGCGGAAACCGTGAAGGAAAATGGGAAGAACCGCGCGGCCGACGCCCGAATGAGTAGGGGCCGCGGGTTTGCCCGCCGATTCCGGCGGTCACCTTCACGCTCCGAGCCACCATGCCCAAACTTCCCACCACCCGCCGCGCCGCTCGCACCTCTGATTCCCAGAGGCGGGGCGAGGATGCGGCGATCTCGACGCGCGCGAAGATGGTGTGGGTGTCGTTTCTCGGGGCGATGACGGTTGTCGGCGGACTGCTGATGATGCTGGACGGGAAGCCCGTGCCGCGGCTGGACGGGTTATCGCTCTCACCGCTGGCCTCGACGGGCTGGGTCAACACCAACGCCGACCCGGTGCACATCACGCGGCGGCCGCTGGACCGCGAGCGCTGGCAGGCGATCGTCGTTCACCACTCCGGTTCGACGGTCGGCACGCCGGCCTCCATCGAGGCGGAGAACCAGTCGCGGAACATCAAGGGCCTCGGCCACCACTTCATCATCGGAAACGGGAACGGGATGGAGGATGGCCAGGTGCACGTCGGGTACCGCTGGCTGGACCAGCTTCCGGGCGCGCACGCGGCCGGTCCGGACGGTCAGGCGTACAACCTGAGGTCGATCTCCATCTGCCTGGTGGGGGACGGGAACCGCCGACCGTTCACAGCGATGCAGCTCAAGCAGTTGGAACTGCTCATCGACGGCTTGGGGCGTGAGTTCGGGATCGGGCGCGAGCGGGTGGTCCTGCATTCGGACATCGCCCCGGTGGCCGACCCCGGCCGGCTCTTCCCGGTGGGGTTGGTTGGTGGCGGGGCGGTGGCGGCGGCCGGTCAGTAGCCCGCGGAGCGGACGAGGGGCGGGGTGATCCCCAATCTTGTGCGAAGTTTCCCGAACCGGGCTTCGTCAGGCCCCGTGACGAGCCGGTTGGCGATACACTCGGGTAAGGTTTGGGAGAGTTTGCCTCCGGTCGATTGAATCCGGCCGGGACGACGGGCATACTTTCGGCCCTAGTCGGGTCGGGCGCGCGCCCGACGCGTGGTTGTGTCGTATGGAGATTGCCCGCCGGGCGGTTCGAGATTCGCAGAACACGACCGGACGACCAGAAGACGTTGGCCGGAAGGAAGCACGTCAGGGAGCAGATTTGCCGTTGGAGATCCGCAAACCGGGGGATGTGATCGAAGGCTACCGCGTCATGGCCGAACTTGGCCGCGGCGCGGCGTCGGTCATTTTCCTGGTGCAGGATGTCAAGACCAAGCAAGTGTGGGCGCTCAAGCACGTGGTGAAGGCCAACGAGAAGGAGCAGCGGTTCCTCGATCAGGCCGAGCAGGAGTTCAAGGTCGCCAGCAAGGTGAACTCGCCGAGCGTGCGGAAGATCGACCGGGTCATCCGCAAGAAGGAGAGCCTGCTGGGCGGCGTGAACGAGCTGTACCTGGTCATGGAGCACGTTGACGGCTCGAGCTCGGAGCGGCACCCGCCCGAAACGTTCGAGGATCTGGCGTGGGTGTGCGAGCAGGTGGCCAAGGGGCTGCACTCGATGCACCAGCAGGGCTTCGTGCACGCGGACATGAAGCCGAACAACGTCATCGTCGACGAAAAACACAACGCGAAGATCATCGACCTGGGGCAGAGCTGCAAGTCCGGGACGGTGAAGGAGCGCATCCAGGGAACGCCCGACTACATCGCCCCGGAACAGGTACACCGGCGCGCGATCACGCCCAAGACGGATGTCTACAACCTGGGCGCCACGATGTACTGGATGCTGACGCGGCACTTCGTGCCCACCGCGCTGGCCAAGGGCGACAGCCTGCTGGGCTCGCTGGATGACGCGCTCATCCCCAAGCCCAAGCGTCCCAGCGAGATCAACCAGCGCGTCCCCGAGTTGCTCGACCAGTTGGTCATGGATTGCGTGGAGATCGACCCTGACGATCGCCCGGCCATGGAACTCGTGGTGAACCGGCTGAACCTGATTCGGGGGAAACTTCAGGCGGAGCAGATCCTGAGAAAGAGCGGATCGATGCCGCGGCCGGAGGCGTTCACGGCGGAAGGTGGCGGATCGGGGACACCGGCAGCGGGCGGCTCGGGCGGCCCGGGCGGGTCGAAGGCGACGGTCGGGGGGGTGGGTGGCAAGACCAAGCCGCCGCGGGAGAACGCGGCGGGTCGCGTGGGCGGGATCGCCGATGATGAGGCGGTCCAGACCGGCGAGCAGCCGTGAGTCCGCTGTTCGAGCAGCTGGACCTTCGCGATGCTGACGTGGTGATCGCGACGCTCGAAGCCGGCGCGGCGGCGAATCGGCTGGCCCCGTGCCGCCGCGGATCGATCGACGTTGTCGAGATGCGGGCGGGCACACGCCTGGTTCTCACGGGCGATCTGCACGACAACCCGCTGCACATGGCGAGGGTGGTGCGTGCGGCGCGCCTCGCCGACGATGCGGATGACCGCGAGACGGCGCACCTGACCCTGCACGAACTGATCCACGGCGATCGCCTGAGCAACGGGATGGACTTCTCATACCGCGTGCTCGCGCGGGCGGCGATGCTCAAGTCCGAACATCCCGAGCACGTGCACGTGCTTCTGGCGAACCACGAACTGGCGCAGGCGATGCGGACGACGATCGTGAAGGAGGGCGTGCGGGTCGTCGAGGCGTTCGACGAGGCGCTGGAGTACGCCTTCGGGGATCGGGCGACGGATGTACGAGGCGCGGTCGAGAGGTTCGTGCTCAGCATGCCGCTGGCGCTGCGCGTGAAGCGCGGCGAACGTGGCGACATCCTGTGCGCGCACTCGCTGCCAGGCCCCGAGATGATGGACCTGTTCGACCCGACCGTGATCGAGCGAGATCTTCGCACCGAGGATCTCGCTCCGCGGCGCGGGTCGGCGCACCTGATGGTGTGGGGGCGCGGCCACGAGCCGGCCCAACTCAGCGTGCTGGCCGCGCGGTGGGGCATCGGCCTGTTCGTGCTGGGGCACGAGCACGCCTCGGCGGGCGTGATGGCGGTGATGCCCAACGCGGTGGTGCTCAACAGCGATCACGAGCGAGGCGTGTTCCTCGACCTCGGCGAGACGGATGCGCGAAGCCTCGCGGAAGCGATGGCGTGCGTGAAGCCGCTCTCGGCGAGCATGGACCCGGCCTGAGGCCGTGCGAAGCCGGGAATACTGCGTCTCATTCTCGCCGCGTGCGGGCGGCCCAGCGTCCGGCGGTGTCTCGATTGCGCCGCGAGATCGGGGTGTTTGTCTCGACCCCGCGCCCGGGCGTTGATTCTCGGTCCCTCGTGGGGGTAAGAGGGCTCACAAGGCCCGGCGTTGCCGACATAATGCGATGGTTGATCACCATGGAGTTCCATCCGGAAACGCCCGTCGGGACCGGCGCTTCGGCGTCCGCGGTCGCCGAGCCCGCGCCGGGCGGCGCGATCGACGAGCGCCGCGTGCACGCCGCGCTGGTCGCCGCCTGCGATGCCGTGTGCGGGCTCTTCGCGGCGGACGGCGACGACACCGAACGATGGCTGGACATCGCGTGCGCACGGCTGCTGTCGGTGTGCAAGCCCGGACCGGAGGAGCGGGGCGTGCGGGGCGAGCCCTTCGGTGTCTCGGGGGTGTGGGCGGGATTGATCGAGGACGACGCCCGGCCCGAAGAGCGTGGTCCGAGCGTGGGTATCGCCGGCTTCGTCGATCAGATCGAGCGTGACGATGTGCGGGAGCGAGTGCGGGGGGATCTCGATGACCCGCTGCTGCGGCGTCGGGCCGGCCGCCGGGATCGTGGGATGGGCCGCTCGGATGCGACGGGCGTGAGCGCCGTGGGTTCCGCCGGCGCGCTGATCGAGGATGAGCACGGTTCCTGCGCGTTGATGATCGTGGGAGTCGTGGGAACAGATGGACGCCTGCACCGCCGGGCGGGAACGGACCCGGCGGTAAGGGCGGTGTGCTGCGCCATGGCCCGCGCGGCGGAAGAGCGGGTCATCGGGCCGCGGTCGCGGCGCCGCAGGATGACCCGGCAGTTGTCGCAGGCCGAACAGCAGGTGTTGGGGCTCCTTGTCGAGGGAATCACCGAGCACGAGATCGCGAGCCGACTAGGCCGGTCTCGTCACACCGTCCATGATCATGTCCGCAGCATTTACAAGACGCTTGGGATGAGCTCCAAGACCGAGCTCATTTCCCTGTGGAATGAAGCGGGACGACGGTGAACGGGACTAGCGTCTCGTGCTCGGTTTGCTTGGTCGATTGCGGTCGAGGCAGTGGCGGTCGGTTCGGGCATGTCGGCGTCGCTCCGCGTGCCCGGGCCGACCGTCCGCGCGCGGCCTTGTGGGGCGGGCGAGAACGGGACCGGGAACATTGAGCGGGGTGGTGCATCCAAGCCGTCATGGATGTCGCACTCGTAGACTCCCGCGTGGACAAAGTTCGTCGAAGCACGATGGGGTGCCCGCGGTGCGGGTACGACCTGAGCGGAGCGGCAGCCGTCCGCTCGGGTGAGCGCGGCGTGTGCAGCGAGTGCGGGCTGGAGTTCCTGTGGGCGGATGTGCTCGATCCGTCCCGGCGGCGTTCGCGGTGGTTGTACGACCACGCGGTGACGGAGAAGTGGTGGCGCCGGCCGCGGATCTGGCGCGCTATCAGGACGCTGGCCGCGTCGGCCGCGCCGTGGTGGTTCTGGAAGCGTGTGGACGTTCACCAGCCGGTGGGCGTGGGGCGTCTGTTGTTGTGGCTCGTGGTGCTGATCGTTCCGCTCCATGTCGCGTGGAGCGTGTCGATCACGGTCATCCGGCTCGCGCTCCTGAAGGACGCGTACTTCGGCAAGATGCCGAAGATCTTCGGGACCGAGTACGAGCTGATGCTCGTCAACTCGTGGTGCTACCAGATTGGAGAGCTCGTCGGGAGTCGAGCGACGGGCCTGTCGTGGCGTTGGATGCCCGCGGATGCGTCGGCGACGATCCCGCTGGGCGTGAGCATCGGCGTGCCGGCGATGCTGCTGATCCTGACCCGGAGCCGTGCCGCGGGGCGCGGCGGGCGGGTTCGTGCGGTGCACGTGCTGCGGGCGGGCATCTACGGGATGTCGTGGGCGGTGGCGTGGTACCTGTTCTGGACCGTGCGTTCCATCCTCACGATGCTCAGCCTGTGGTGGCCCGGTCTCGAGCCGCCGAGATTGGCCCCGTGGATGCAGATCCAGGCGGTCAAGTGGGGTGTGAACCATCAGGTCTTCGGCAATCCGCGCGTATGGCTGGGGGCGATGTGGGTCGCGTGGCTGGGGGCCTGGTGGTGGTTCGCGCTGCGGCGGGGGTTCATGCTCAAGCGGAGCCTGGGGGTCTGGATACTGCTCATGCTCGCCGCGCTTCTGGTGGGTGTGGCGTGCGCCATGCGGGACAAGGCGTTCGTGCGGATGGTGTCGGAGTGGGTTGGATGAGCCGCGCGAGAGCAGCCGGGAGGGCTGCCCGTGGGGTGGAGAGAAGTGAGGAGACCTCAACCGGTCCTCTCGCGGCCGGTATGCGTGGGTGTGGGCACGGTCGAACTCACGATGACGACATCCGGTGAGGGGGCGTGTGTGCCGCGGTGTCCGCGGTGCGGGTATGACCAGTCGGGTCTGTGGCGGAGTCGGACGGGGATGGATCACTGCCCGTTGCACGGTGTGTGCAGCGAGTGCGGGTTCGAGTTCGAGTGGTCCCGCGTGCTGAACGCGGAGAAGTACAAACTGCCGTGGTTCTACGAGCATGGGCGAGCGGTAGGGCTTCGGCGAGCTTGGAGGACGTGGCAACGCATGGTGGTCCCCTGGCGGTTCTGGAGGCCGAGCGACGGCGTTCGGCTTGACACGCCGAGCAACGCCTGGCGCATGGTGGTATGGCTTCCGCTGTTGATGGGCAGTGTCTGGTTCATCAGGTCCACGCTCGATGTGCTGCGCATTCTGGTAACGATCTGGTTCGACCCGCAGTACGCCGGCGTGCGCGCCGGCGCGGCGGGCTGGCGGTGGTGGGTGAGGGCGATTGCCAACCCGTACCTGTCAGGCTTCGGGCAGGTAGTATCGGCTCCTGGCGGCGGCTTGAGGTTTTACCCGTACATCCAAGTTCCGTATGCGGCGCAGGCCTGGGCGACGTGCGCGGCGCTGATGCCGCTGTTGCTGCTGATGCTGCCGCACACGCGCGCGATGGTGCGGGTTCGCGCGACGCACATCTGGCGTGCGGCGGTGTACAGCATGGGCGTGGTGGTGTTTCTGGCGATTGATGCGTTCTTCTGGAATCTGGTCGGCCTGCTGCCGGCGACTCTGCGTGCGAGCTGGTTTGGGTGGACCTGGGCCTGGAATCCGATCGTCCTTGTGCTTCAAGGAGTTGCGACACTGCTCGGGATCGCCTGGTTCGCCCTGTGGTGGTGGGTCGTGCTGGTGCGGGTGTTCGCGCTGCCCAACGGTCGCTGGGTGTGGACGCTGCTGATGGTCGCCTGCGTGCTCGCGGCGGTGGCGGTCGCGTCTCTGGACGACAGCTTCGCGATGCTCCTGTTCGGGTGGTGAGGGAAGGGCCGACGGCGGGAATACTCTTGCACAAGGGCGTCATGCCCCGGCGGGCGCGCAGCGTGGCGCGCGGCGACACACGACCAGGAGTTCCCTTCATGCCCGCTGACGCGGCTTCCCAGGCCAACATCGAACTTATCCGCAAGTCCGACCCGGCGATCGCCGACCTGATCGCGGCCGAGGCCGGGCGACAGGAAACGACGCTGGAACTCATCGCCAGCGAGAACCACGTCTCATCCGCGGTGATGCACGCGATGGGGACTTGCCTGACCAACAAGTACGCCGAGGGCTATCCGGGCGCGCGGTACTACGGCGGATGTGAGTTTCACGATCGAATCGAGCAGACGGCGATCGACCGCGCCTGCCGGTTGTTCGGGGCGAAGTTCGCCAACGTGCAGCCGCACTCCGGCGCGCAGGCGAACATGGCCGCGATGATGGCGACGCTCAACCCCGGCGACTCGTTCGCGAGCCTGGTGTTGAAGGACGGCGGGCACCTGTCGCACGGGATGAAGATCAACTTCTCAGGGATCTTCTACAAGCCGGTGCACTACCCCCTGCACTACGACAAGGCGCACCCGGAGCTCGAGCGGATCGACTACGACGCGGCGATGAAGGTGTGCATGGAGCATAGGCCGAAGTTGATCATGTGCGGGTACTCGGCGTACCCGCGCATCATCGACTTCAAGCGGTTCCGGGAGATCGCGGATGCGTGCGGGGCGCTGCTGATGGCAGACATCGCGCACATCGCGGGGCTGGTCGCGGCCGGGGTTCATCCGTCCCCCTTCCCTCACGCCCACATCGTGACGACCACCACCCACAAGACGCTGCGCGGCCCCCGCGGCGGGCTCATCATGACCGGCGACGAGGACCTCGCCAGGAAGATCAACAAGAGCCTGTTCCCCGGTGTGCAGGGTGGCCCCCTGATGCACATCATCGCGGCCAAGGCCGTGGCCTTCGGCGAGGCGCTGCGGCCCGAGTTCAAGGACTATGCGAGGCGGGTGGTGGTGAACGCCAGGGCGCTGGCCGCGGGGCTGGGCAAGCGCGGGTACCGCATCACCAGCGGCGGGACCGACAACCACCTCATGCTCGTGGACCTGCGGACCAAGAGCGAGGAACTCACGGGTCAGGATGCCGAGACGTGGCTGGGTACGGCGGGGATCGTGTGCAACAAGAACGGAATACCCGATGATCCGCGGCCGCCGAAGTTCACCAGCGGTGTGCGGCTGGGCTCGCCCGCGGTGACGACGCGCGGGCTGGGCGAGCCGGAGATGGATGTGGTGGCGGCTTGGATCGACAAGGTGCTGACGGCGCGCGGCGATGCGGGCGTGTGCGAGGGCGTGCGGCGCGAAGTGGGGGGAATGTGCGCGAAGTTCCCGATGCCCGGTTGAGCCGAATCAACTCGATAATCCTTTGAGTTCGGTCCGATACGCCGCGAACCCGATCCGGCCGGGCCCCTTCGAGTCGCGGGCTTTTTCTGAGAGACGGCGATGTCCCAACCCGGCGAAGACACCATCAAGGCCCTGCGAGAAGCCGTCAAGTTCTCGCCCGACAACGGCCCCTTGCGCAAGCATCTCGCGGAGACCTGCCTGGCGTTCAACAGGCTGGAGGAAGCCGAGCGAGAGTTCCGTGAGGCGATCGCCGTTGCGCCCGGAGACCACGGGCTGAAACTCGGACTCGCGAAGACCTATCTCCGCCGCGGGCGGAGTTCGCACGCGCTGGTGATCTTTGAGGAACTCTCGGGCAACGCTGCGGCCATGACCCCGCCCGTGCGCGTGCTTTACGCGACCGCGCTGGTGCGAACGGGAGATATCGATGGGGCGCGGACGCAGTATCGCCGGGCGGTCGAAGCGGACCCGGCCGTCGCGGATGAGGCCCTGGCAGAGGAGCTGGGAAGCGTGACCACGCCGGGTCAATCTTGGAAAAGTGATGACGAAGCTGAATCAGAGCGCACCCCTGTCGAGGCCGATTGCGGCCAGAAGCGCGGCGGCGGGCCGACGACCGAGATCGAGCGTCCGAAGATCACCTTCGCCGACATCGGCGGCATGGACCGTGTGAAGGAAGAGATCAAGCTCAAGATCATCCACCCGCTCGAGCACCCGGACCTCTACAAGGCCTACGGGAAGAAGATCGGCGGCGGTATCCTCATGTACGGCCCGCCCGGCTGCGGCAAGACGCACCTGGCTCGGGCCACGGCGGGGCAGGTCAAGGCCCGGTTCATCTCGGTCGGCATCAACGATGTACTGAACATGTGGATCGGCGAGAGCGAGAAGAACCTGCACGAGATCTTCGACCAGGCGCGGCAGAACAAGCCGTGCGTGCTGTTCTTTGACGAGGTCGATGCGCTGGGCGCGAGCAGGACCGACCTGAAGCACTCCGCCGGCCGGCAACTTGTGAATCAGTTTCTTGCCGAACTCGACGGCGTCAATGCGGACAACGAAGGGCTGCTGATCCTCGCGGCGACCAACGCCCCGTGGCACATCGATCCGGCGTTCCGGCGTCCGGGGCGGTTTGACCGGATCATCTTCGTGCCCCCGCCCGATGTGCCGGCGCGGGCGGCGATCTGCCGCATCATGCTGCAAGGCAAGCCGACGGACAACGTGGATGCCGATGCGCTCGCGAAGAAGGCCGAGGGCTTCAGCGGGGCCGACATCAAGAACATGATCGACGTGGCGATCGAGGCCAAACTGCGCGAAGCGATGGCGAAGGGTCGTCCCGAACCGCTCACCACCCGCGACCTGCTCGCCGCGGCCAGAGGCCTGCGCCCGACCACGCAGGAGTGGTTCTCGACCGCGCGGAACTACGCGCTGTACTCCAACCAGGGCGGTCTGTACGACGATGTGCTGGATCATCTGAAACTGCGGTAGGCTCAGGGTGTTCATGTCCAACGTGCAATCACAACTGCACCGGGCTGCCGTGCTGATGTCTCAGGGGCGGCACGATCTCGCCGAGACGCATTTGCGCGAGGCGATCGGCGCCGATCCCGACAACGACACGGCCTTCGCGCGGTTGGGAATGTGTCTGGCGGAGATCAACCTCGGTGAAGAGGCCGAGAGGGCCGCGCGGCGGGCGATCGAGTTGGATCCAGGGGAGGAGTTCAACCACTACGCGCTCGGACTCGTGCTGCTCTCGCGTGGGAAGACCCGGGACGCGCTGAAGTCGGCTCAGCAGGCGATCGATCTTGAGCCGGACGATGTGAACAACTGGCACCTGCTCGGGCTGGTGCATCTCCGCGACGGGCGGCACGAAGAGGCGATCAAGGCGGCGGAGAGCGGCTTGGCGATCGATGCCGATGATGCCCACCTTCGCACGCTGCGTGCCACGTGCCTGACGCGGTTGGGCCGGCCGCAGGCGGTTGACGAGGCCGACCATGCACTGGCTGCCGATCCACAGAACGAGATCGCCCATGCGAACAAGGGCTGGGCGTTGCTTCATGCCGGGAAGCCGCGCGAGGCGGTCGAGCACTTCCGAGAGGCGTTGAGACTGGACCCGAACTACGAGCACGCCCGCGAGGGCATCATGGAGGCGATGAAGGCGCGGTCACGGTTCTACAGGCCCGTGCTGCGGTACTTCATGTTCACCCAGCGGTTGTCACAATCGCAGCAGATCGGGATCGTCGTGGGGTTCGTTGCTTTGCTCTTCGCACTCAGCTACCTTCGCCGCGCGGTCCCCATCGCGGCGCCGGTGATCGACATCGTCAACGGCCTGATCTTCGCGGCTTGCGCGCTGGTGATGTTCGGCGATGCGCTGTTCAACCTGGTGTTGCGCGCCGATCCGCTGGGACGCCACGCTCTGACGCCGCGGCAGAGCCGCCTGGCCGTTCTCCTGGGTCTGGCGGTCGTTCCGCCGATCGCGTGCAGCATCATGGCGGCTTGGACGGGCGAGGTCCGCTGGACCCGCGCGCAGATCCTCCTGTTCGGTGTGGCCGCGATTCTCGCGATACTCCCGGACATCAAGCACCCGCCCGTGGTACGCATCGGGAACTGGCTCGCGGGTGCGGCGGCGCTTGTAGCGGTGGCGCTGGCGGTGCACTACCTGATCGTGCCACTGGGTCTGGCGGTTGTAGCACGCAACTTCGTAACGGTCTTTCTCTTTCCCGCCGTGATCCTGTGGATCTGGTCGGACTACGCGTTGTCCCGGTCCTAGTCGCTCGCCCATGCACACCGCCAACCCCAACCTTCAGCGCGCCGAGATGCTCATCGCCCAGCGGCGTTACGACCTGGCCGAGGATCATGCCCGCCGCGCGATCGGCGATGATCCCAACCTCGCGACCGCGTACTCGTACCTGGCGATCTGCCTCTCGCACAGCCAGAAGCACACCGAAGCAACCGAAGCCGCGCGGCGGGCGATAGGGCTGGAGCCGGACGATGCGTACGCCCACTACGTGCTGGCGAGTGTGCTCGAAGAGCGCGACATGCCCCGCGAAGCAATCGCCGCTGCGGAGGAGGCGCTGCGGATCGATCCCGACGCACCCCACATCTGGGCTGTGCTCGGCTCATCGCGATTGGCGCTGAAAGACTGGCGCGGCGCGGCCGACGCGGCCGAGCAGGGTCTGGCGCGCGATCCCGAGCACGAGGCCTGTACCAACATCCGGGCGATGGCGCTGACCCAGCTCGGACGGCGTGCCGAGGCGGGATCGACGATCGATGCGACGCTGGCGCGGAACCCCGAGAACGCCATGTCGCACGCGAACATGGGGTGGACACTTCTGCACGGTGGAAAGCCGCGCGAGGCGATGCTGAGCTTCCGCGAGGCCCTGCGGCTCGACCCGTCGCTGGAGTTCGCGCGGGCCGGAATCGTCGAGGCGATGAAGGCCCGCTGGCTGATCTACCGGGTTTTTCTGGCGTACTTCCTCTTCATGGGGCGGCTTGGGTCTCGCGGCCAATGGATGGTGATCGTGGGCGGGTACGTGCTCTTCCAGATCACACGCCAGGCCGCGGGCAGCAATCCCGGGCTCGCGCCGATCGCGACGGCGGTGACGGCGGTCTACCTGACCTTCGCGATCGGCACGGTGGTGGCCTACCCCTTGTTCAATCTGCTCCTGAGCCTGAGCCGGTTCGGGCGCCTGGCGCTCTCGCGGGAGCAACGCATCGCGGCGTACGCGTTGGGGCTTACGCTGCTCGTGCCGTTGACAGGACTGTTCTTCTGGCTGAGCTCCGACTCGTTGATCGGCAAGATCGTGGCGTTGCTTGGCGCCCCGCTGGCCATCCCGGTGGCGCTCGCGGGTTTGGCGCGCAAGGGGATGCCGCGTTGGATCATGATCGCGCTGTGCATCGCGCTCGCGGCGTGCGCAGGGGCGATCGTCGCCGGCCCGTGGATCGGCGTTCGGACCATCGGTCTGGTGATGCCGTACATGCTTGCGTGCTTTCTCAGCACTTGGGTCTCGAACATCCTGGCCACGATGCGCAAGCCCGCGAAGCGGTGATCCCCCGGAGTCAACTCGGGCGCTGGTTCTTGCGGGCTTCGAGGATGGCGTTGACCAGGCCTCTCGGCACGGATGCAGGCGCCTCCGCACGCTCGTCCGCGCAGAGCGATTGACGCGCCATCGTGACCGTTCGCTGGTAGGTGTCGAGATACGCGCGGCAGGATGGGCAGACCCGCAGGTGGCGATCAAACTCGGCGCGGGCCTCCGCGCCGAGATGTCCGTCGGTGTAATCCACGAGAAAGTCGATCAGTTCCTTGCAGGTCAGCACGGCGCACGTCCCGTCAGGTGTTGGTCGAGCAGTTCACGGAGCGCTTGCCGGGCTCGGTGCAGGCGGGTCTTGACGGCGGTCTCGGTCATCCCCAGCACCGCCGCCGCCTCGCCGGTGTCAAGGCCTTCGATGTCGCGGAGCAGCAGGACGTTTCGGTATCCGTCGGGAAGTTCGTTGATTTTCTCCCGCACGAGTTTCCGCAGCTCCAGGGTGTCGAGCGAAGTCTCGGGCCATGCGATGTTGGACTTTGTCTGGTGGCCGTCGGCCACGAACGTCGGCAGCAGCCCCTCAATCGACGTCTCCGGCCGTCGGCGCTGTGTGCGCAGCTTCATCAGGCAGGCGTTGACGACGATCCGGTGCAGCCAGGTTCCGAGCTTGGCTTTCCCGTCGAACCCGTCGAGGTTCTTGAACGCGGACAGAAAAGCGTCCTGCACGGCGTCTTCGGCGTCCTGCTCGTTCCGCATGAACCGGCGAGCGACCGCGAGGCAGCGTCCGCCGTAGAGATCAAGCAGCTCGGCAAACGCGGCATCTTCGCCCGCTCGCAAGCGAGCCACCACGTCGCCCTCATCGTTCTCGCCGAACGTGCGCTCGATCACGGCTGTTCGCGGGGTTCTCATGGATGGCGCTCCTCAAGCAGCTGCGCGATGTACATCGACGCTCCGACCAGTCGGCATCCTTCGGCCCGCTTCCGATGGAGGAACTCCCGCGCCCGATCGTCGATCGAGACCACTCCGGAGAGTTCGATCGTCCATCCCGCTCCTCCCAAGACGCTGAGTTCGGGCAAGATTCCCCCCTCAAGCCGGCCTTCGATCCGGACAACCCGGTCCTGTGCGTACGTGACTTTGACCATGCACGCGCAAATGCAATCCCCGTGCCGAAGCGTCCGAAAGCGATAAGCCGAGTCTTGGCAGGCACTTGCACGCAGCGCGCGCGGGCCCGTGCCCACGGTCCGTCGTGCCGACGCGGCCGGTCGTCGCGTCAGCGGGTGATGCCGAGGCGTTCCATCGTGCTGCGGAGGGTGCTGGGAGGGACGCCGAGGATCTTGGCCGCGCCGTTCGGGCCGCCGACGGCGCCGTCGGTCTGTCGCAGAACACTCTGGATGTGGGCTTTCTCGGCGTCGGCCAGGGTCAGCGGCGTGGCGGCGGTCGAGCCCGCGGAGTGGAGATCGGCCTCGTCGATGCGGAGCGTGCCGTCGTCGCAGAGGATCATCGCCCGTTCGAGGATGTTGCGAAGTTCACGGATGTTCCCGGGCCAGGCGTACCGCACAAGACGGTCGAGAGTGCCGGGCTCGACATGGTTGACTTTCTTGCCGAGGGCGGCCGAGAGCTGCGTGACAAAGAAACTGGTCAGGATCGGGATGTCGGCCTTGCGCTCGCGCAGCGGCGGGACGTGGATCGGAAAGACACTCAGGCGGTAATAGAGGTCGGCTCGGAACCTGCCGGCATCGGCGCGGAGATCGCGGTTCGTCGCGGCGATGACTCGGACGTTGACCTTGATGGTCTCCGAACCGCCGACACGCTCGAACTCATTCTCCTGCAGAACCCGGAGCAGTTTGACCTGGACGTCGGCCGAGACCTCGCCGACCTCGTCGAGGAAGATGGTGCCCCCGTCGGCAAGCTCGAACCGTCCGCGGCGTGCGCTGGCCGCGCCGGTGAACGCGCCCTTCTCGTGACCGAAGAACTCGCTCTCGACCAGCCCGACGGGGAGCGCGGCGCAGTTGACCTTGATGAACGGCGCATCGCGCCGGCGGCTGCGGTCGTGGATCGACCGGGCGATCAGTTCCTTTCCCGCGCCCGTCTCACCGTGGATCAGGACAGTGGAGTCGGTCGGGGCGACGCGGTCGACACGCTCGAGCACGGCCCTGAGCGACGGGCTCGATCCCACGATATCGCCATAGTTGTGCGAGGAGCGGATCTCGTCGTTGAGGCGTCGATTCTCCGCCGACAGCCGCGACTGCTCCTGCTCCATCAGCACGCGATCCGTGATGTCCAGGAACATGGTGCGCGTGTAGCCGCCGCTCTTGTCGGGCTTGGACCACCACTGGATCCAGATCGGCTTGCCGTTGTCGCGACGCCGAAGCTCGAGAACGACCCCGCTGGTGTCGGTGCCGCGGCCTATGGACTCGAAGGCCTCGCGGAGGCGGCGCTGGGCATCGGGCGTGTCGGGTATGAAGGACTTTCCGAACGTTCCGTCGACCTGGTCGGGCGTGATGCCCAGGATGCGCATCGCGGCACGGTTGGCGCGGATGAACCTGGAGTCGAGCCCCTCGTGGACGTATGCGATGGGCGCTTCGTCGAACAAGTCGCGCAGCCGCTCCTGGTTCTCCGCGAGCGAACGTTCGAGCCGGAGACGCGCAAGCTCCGCCGCGGCACGCATCGCGAAGATGCGGAACAGCGCGAGGTTGTGGGGCTCGCGCGGCATCGGTTGCCGGTCCATGACGAACAGGTGGCCGAGCACAGCGCCATCACTCCCGATGAGTGGGACGCCGAGGTAGCTCTCGGCGCGGAGCTCGACGAGCGGAAGGTCGTCGGGGAACGCCTCTCGCAGACGGCTGGGGTAGTGGCAGAACTCGCCGCCGACAACCCGCTCGCAAGGCGTGCCCGCGAGTGTCCACTCGATCGGATCGCCGAATCCCTCGCCGGTCCAGAATGCCAGCGATCTCGCGGATCGTCTGTCGGGAAGAAACTCGGCGACGACGGCGTAGCGGACGCAAAGAGCCCGGGCCAGGCCGCGGGCAAGGGCGCGGAAGCACTCGTCTCCGAAGGTGCTGGTGATGCCGCGGAGCAGGGCGTGGAGCACCGAGTCCTGCGCGATCAGTTCGGGCGTGTGAACCGGGTCGAGGCGCTCGGGCACAGGGCCGCTGTGAGGGTCGGGGGTCATGCGCGTGCGACCGCAGTATACGGATCAGGCCGACGGCCCCGCAACCGCACAAGGCGTCCGGCATCGAAGCGGAGGGACGATGGGTTCGGGGTCGAAACCGGAGAACTGAGCATGAAGCGTGCATCGTCGGCGTCCGTGGTCGCGTTCGTGGGCATGGCCTCGTTACTCCCCTTTCGCGGAGCGCACGGCGGCGTGACGAGCCGCGTCGTCGAGCCCGGCGCGTGCACGATCAAGTGTGTGGCACACGGCGTGGAGATCAAGATCTCGGAGTTGCCGGGCGCGTACATCGCGGTGCATTTCGTGCCTCCGGACGGAGCAGGCCGCGGCGCGATAGCCTCGTACGGTGCGGCGGAGCCGGTGCTCGCCGGGGTTCAGCATGTGTTCGTCACCTCCGAGGGCAGCGAGGAGTTCGATGGGCTCGCGAAAGCAGGCACCGGCACCATGAGCCACTTCGCGGTGGACACGGATGGGAAAGTCGCCCGGGAGTTCAAGGTCGCAGCCGGAACGGCCACGGTGGTCGTGCTCGACCGCGATCGGAAGGAACTTTGGCGCGAGGTGGGGACATCGCCCATGAACGCGCAGGCGTTCAGCCCGCGGATGCGCCGCGCGTGGGTCCTGCCCTCGATCAGGGACTACAACCTGCCGAAGGACTCAACGCTCGCGGTGCAGGGGTACGACGTGGTGGCGTACTCCACCGAGAGCAAGGCGGTGAAGGGTCAGGAAAGCCTGGTGAGCGAGTTCCGGGGCCTGACGTACCGGTTTGCGACCGCCAGGAACCGCGCGAGTTTCGTGTCGGTGCCGGAGCGGTTTATCCCTGCGTACGGCGGCTGGTGCGCCAGCGCGATCGGCGCGAAGGCCGAGAAGGTCGAGATCGACCCCAGGAACTTCAAGGTCAAGGACGGCCGGCTGTTCCTCTTCTACAAGAGCCTGTTCGCGGATGCGCTCAAGGACTGGAACCAGCACGAGAAGGAGTGGGAACCGGCCGCGGATGCCAACTGGACGAAGATCGCCGGCGAGGAACCGATCAAGCCTTCCCGCGGGCTGGGAAAGTGAGGGCCGGACCATGAGCCGATCACACCGAATCACGGACTGGACACTGCGGGTTGTCGTGGCGGCCATCCTCTTCCAGACCCTGTTCTTCAAGTTCACGGGTGCGGAAGAGTCCCGCGCGATCTTCTCGACGCTCGGCGCCGAACCGTGGGGCCGGTGGACAAGCGGCGTCGCGGAACTGGTTGCGGGGATTCTGCTGCTGATCCCCCGCACTGCGGTCTACGGCGCCATGCTCGCGCTCGGTGTCATCTCGGGTGCGATCGTGAGCCACCTGACCCGGCTGGGGATCGAAGTGGCCGGCGACGGAGGCCTCCTGTTCGGACTGGCGTGCTTCGTCTTCGTGGGAAGCGCGATCGTGCTCGTCTTGCATCACAATCAGGTACCCTTCCCGCGATCTCGTATCGCACGCATCCGGACCCGCCTCCCGCCGTCCTCCCGAGCCGTGCAGTAAACTGTTCGGGGTTCGCGTTCATGCAAGGTTCCATCATGCCCTCGACCAACGGAAGCCGTGCCACATCGCCGAACGCCGCGACCACGCCCGATCCGGAGTCGGCGCGGCTCGCGGCGGATTCGGCTCGCACCGCCAACTGGAAGCGGTGGGGGCCGTACCTCTCCGAGCGACAGTGGGGCACCGTGCGGGAGGATTACTCCGCCGATGGCAACTGCTGGGAGTACTTCACCCACGACCAGGCGCGGAGCCGTGCCTACCGCTGGGGCGAGGATGGTCTCCTGGGCATCTGCGACAGGCAGTGCCGGATGTGCTTCGCCGTCGCGCTCTGGAACGAGAAGGACCCGATCCTCAAGGAGCGGCTCTTCGGGCTCACGGGCCCCGAGGGCAACCACGGCGAGGATGTCAAGGAGCACTACTTCTATCTCGACTCGACGCCGACACATTCGTACATGAAGGCGCTCTACAAGTACCCGCACGCCGAGTTTCCTTACCTGAAACTGGTCGAAGAGAACCGGCGTCGCTCGCGTGCCGAGCCGGAGTTCGAGCTTGCCGACACCGGTGTGTTCCGCGAGTCCAGGTACTTCGACGTGCAGGCCGAGTACGCCAAGGCCGAGCAGAACGACCTGCTCATCAGGCTCACGATCACCAACCGCGGACCCGAGCGGGCAAACCTGCACGTCCTGCCCACGCTCTGGTTCCGCAACACATGGTCGTGGGGCCGCGCCGAGGAAGGCTGCGAGACGCGCCCGCGGATGAAGGCCGCCGCGCCGGGTTCACCAGCCGTGGTCGCGTCGCAGACATCGCTCGGTGATTACCTGTGGGTGGCCGAGCCCGTCGCGGCCGAACCTCCGCCTCGGCTGGTCTTCACCGAGAACGAGACGAACCTTCATCGGCTGTACGGTGAGCCCAACGCGACGCCGCACGCCAAAGATGCCTTCCACGATCTGGTAGTCGGCGGGCACGAGGCGGCGGTGAACCCCGACGGCTTCGGCACCAAGGCCGCGGTCTGGTACCGACTCTCGATCGAGGCCGGAAAGTCCAGGACCATCCGTCTGCGGCTCCGCAAGCAGGCCGAACCCGCGGCGCCGGCAGGCCCGCCGTGCTTTGGCCCCGAGTTCGACAAGGTCTTCGACGATCGAATCCGGGAAGCCGATCGGTTCTACCACGATCGCGGCCAGGGCCTGCTCGACGGAGAGCGCGGCAACGTGGCTCGGCAGGGCGTCGCGGGGCTGTTGTGGTCCAAGCAGTTCTACCACTACGTGCAGAAGGAATGGCTCGAGGGCGACCCGTCGCAGCCCAAGCCGCCGCGCGCCCGTAAACGCGGCCGGAACGCCGACTGGCCGCACCTGTTCAACCGCGACGTCATCTCGATGCCCGACAAGTGGGAGTACCCGTGGTACGCCGCGTGGGACTTGGCGTTCCACATGATCCCGTTCGCGCACTTCGACCCGGGTTTCGCCAAGGAGCAGTTGCTGCTGTTCATGCGCGAGTGGTACATGCACCCCAACGGGCAGATCCCCGCCTACGAGTTCGCGCTCGGGGACGTGAACCCCCCGGTGCACGCCTGGGCCTGCTGGCGCGTCTACAAGATGACCGGCGCCAGAGGCGGCCGTGATTTCAACTTCCTCGCCCGCGCGTTCCAGAAACTCATGCTCAACTTCACCTGGTGGGTCAACCGCAAGGACCCGTCCGGCAAGAACCTCTTCGCGGGCGGGTTTCTCGGCCTCGACAACATCGGCGTCTTCGATCGCTCTCGCCCGCTGCCGACCGGCGGATCCCTGCAACAGGCCGACGGCACGGCCTGGATGGCGTTCTACTGCGGCACGATGCTCAGCATGGCGCTCGAGCTCGCGCGGTACGACTCGGTCTACGAGGATGTCGCCAGCAAGTTCTTCGAGCACTTCGTCGCCATTTCCGACGCGATGAACACCCTCGGCGGCACCGGCCTGTGGGACGAGTCCGACGGCTTCTACTACGACCAGATCTGGCTGAACGACGCCGCCACCAAACTGCGGGTGCGCTCGCTCGTGGGGATCATCCCGATCCTTGCTTGCGAGGTGCTCGAAGACGCCACGATCGACGCCCTCTCGGGGTTCAAGAAGCGGATGGACTGGTTTCTCAAGTACCGCCCCGATCTCGCACGGCACATCTCGTACATGCAGCCCGACAGGGAGTGCGGCTATCCCGAGGCGGCCCACGGTCATCGGCTGCTGGCTATCCCATCGCGGGAGCGGCTCACGAGGGTGCTGCGGTACCTGCTCGACGAGAGCGAGTTCCTTTCACCCTTCGGCATCCGTTCACTCAGTCGCGTGCACGAACGCCAGCCCTACGTCTTCTCCAACGATGGCGAGGAGTTCCGCGTCGACTACACGCCGGGCGAATCGACCACCGGGATCTTCGGCGGCAACTCCAACTGGCGGGGCCCGATCTGGTTCCCCATCAACTTTCTCATCGTCGAAGCGCTCGAGCGATACCACCACTTCTACGGCGACGGCTTCACGGTGGAATGCCCGGTCGGTTCGGGGCAACGGCTGAACCTGCTCCAGGCTGCGCAGCTCATCCGGTCGCGGCTGGTCTCGCTCTTCCTGCCCGACGCGTCGGGAGTGCGACCTTGCCTGGCCGGCGACAGGCTCCTGTCCGAGGATCGGAACTCACGCGACCTGCTGCTGTTCCACGAGCACTTCCACGCGGACACCGGGCGTGGGCTGGGCGCGACGCACCAGACCGGCTGGACCGCGCTGGTCGTGGCGATGCTCAGAAAATCGATGGCCCCCGTGCCGCGCGTCGCCGGCCCCGTGCCCGCCGTGCCAAGCCGATAACCATGTGAATCTGGTCCGCCTGCGACAGCGCGATAAGCCGCGACAGTTGCGACGGCCGCACGACCGCTCACGGGCCGGAAACCGCTTGACGATGATCCTCCTGATTCCTCTCGGGGCCGCGCCCGGTTTGCGCTGCCCCGCGCCATGGCGGCGTACATCGGGAGCTTCGTGTGGACAAGGCCAGTCTCATCGGGTTGCTCATCGGGCTGGGGTGCATGGGCTTCGTGTTCTTCGAGGTCAGCCACGGCCACTTCGAGATGTTCTTCTCGATGGAAGGCGTGCTCATGGTCGGCGGCGGATCGGTGTCCGTCGCCTTCATCGCGATGCCGATGGACAAGATCAAGCAGGTTCCCGGCTACCTCAAGCGATTCCTGTTCCACAAGGGCAAGCCCACCGGCGAGGTCATCAAGTCCATCAGCGCCATGAGCGAGAAGGCCCGCCGCGACGGCATCCTCTCGCTCGAGGCCGAGATCGCCAAGCTCGACGACCAGTTCCTCAAGGCCGGACTCAAGATGGCCGTCGACGGGAGCTCGCCCGAGACCATCGAGAGCACGCTGCGCATGGAGATCCTCGCCATGCAGGAGCGGCACAAGGCCGGCAAGAAGTTCTTCGACCTCATCAAGCTCTACGGACCCGGCTACGGACTGGTCGGCACGCTGGTCGGCCAGGTCGGCATGTTCGGCAAGCTCGCCGACGCCGACATCGGCGTGCTCGGCCACGCACTCGCCCTCGCCGTCGTGGCCACCATGTACGGCGCGATCATCGCCAACGCCGTCGCCGGGCCGATCGGCGACAAGCTCGCGCTGCGATCGTCCGAGGAGATCCAGGGACGTGAGTTGATGCTCCAGGGCATCCTCTCCATCCAGGCCGGCGACAACCCGCGGGCCACGCTCGACAAGATGCTCGCCTTCCTGCCCTACACCGGCCGCGCCAAGCTCGGCCTGGCCGCATGATGTCCATCCGCTTCTCGGGTTCACCCCATGTCTGATCAGCACGAAAAGCACGGCGAAGAGGCCGCACACGGCGGCGGTGGTCATGGCGGCGGCGGCCACGGAGGAGGCGGCCATGGCGGTGGCGAGCACGAGGAATCCGGCGCGCCCGAGTGGCTCATCTCCTTCGCCGACAACGTCGCGCTGCTGATGGGCTTCTTCGTCATCCTGCTGGCCATGAACATGACCAAGCCCAAGGCCGGCGGCATCGGTGGCGAGAACCAGAACCCGAGCAACGAAGAGCAGATGGCCGACATGGTGCTCTCCATCCGCGCTGGCTTCAACACACCCGTTGACAAGGACTCGACCGACCCCAAGGAAGCCTGGCTCGTCAAGCGCATGAAGCAGCGCGACGAGCGCGGCGAGACCAAGACGCCCGGGCCCGACGGCCAGGACAAGAACCAGCAGGCCCAGCGTCCCAGCCCCTACGTCAACCTCGCCGGCACGGCCTTCTTCCAGGAGGGCGCGGCCTCGCTCTCCTCCGAGGGCATCGCCACCATGCGCTCGGTCGCGGAGGAACTGCGGGGCAAGCGCTGGATCATCGAGGTCCGCGGCCATGTCTCCGCCGCCGAAGCCGATCACAACAAGGAGGGCGCGATGAAACTCGCCTACGACCGGGCGCTCGCCACGGCCCGCGCGCTGGTCATCGACGGCATGAAGTGGGAGCAGCTCCGCGTCGCCGCCTGCGCCGACAACGAGCGGGCCACGCCCATCGCCCAGGACCCCGGCCAGCACCGCAACAACCAGCGGGCCGAGGTCGTCATCACCCAGGAGACCGTGGCCGACGACCCCTACAGCGATCGCGCGGCGCCCGCGGAATGACCCCCATCACTCGCAGGGCGCGAACCAGAGCGACAGGTAGTCAAACAGGTCCTGGAGCACCACCGCGCCGTCACCGTTGCTGTCGGCGCCGGTCGCGCCGGCGAACCACTGCGTCAGGTAGTCGAACAGGTCCTGCAGCGTGACCGTGCCCGAACGGTCCGTGTCCGCGGGGCACCGGGCCGGGAGCGACTGGGCCGAGTTGAACAGACCCGCGTGATCGATCAGCAGTTCGCGCGGCGACTCGACGATCCCGCCCGGATACGCCGTGCGTGTCTCGAACGTCAGCAGGCAGGCCATGAGGCCGGTCGTCGAGAAGTTGCGCACGCCATCACCGGCGAGGGGGTCGGTGTCGGCGAACTGGGCCAGCGGGATGTTGTAGACGTTTGTGCCCGTGGTGATGGGGATGCCGGCGGTCTCCCACTCGTCGTCATCCTCGATGGTGTCGATGATCCCGTCGCCGTTGTCGTCCTCCCGCAGCGTCACGATCAGCCGGAGCTGACCGGAGACATAGACCTCCGGAGCGGCCGGCCGCGGCGCGGCGATCGTGATGCTGAACACCGAGGCGTCGGTGGGGAAACCCAGGGCGCCCGACGATCGCGTCACCCCGAGCGTGCCGACCGCGAACCCCGCGACCCGGAACAGGCTGTCGTGTCTGAAGTTCGCCCAGCACCGCAGCGAGCGACCGGTGTGGATCGTTGTCGTCGAGGGTTCGGCCCCGAAAGTCTGCACCCCGCCGAAGTAACTGAACAGCGGACCGAACTCGCCACCATTGAGCTCAAAGTCGTTCGGGATGACCGGCTGCGCGAGCGCGGCGGAAGTGCAGGCGACGAGGCAGACGGAAGCGAGGGCAGAGCGGCGAGTCATGGTCAATCTCCTGGTCATTGCTTGGGGAAAGGGCGAGGAATGTGCTCGGCGATGAACGCGCCGGAAACGGCCCGTGAAGCCACCACGGTCTGGCTAAGCGCGCCCGCGGCCCGACGGCCGCGGGTGCGTGGAAAAGGGAGGGCGTGTAGGCGGGAGGCGATGCGAGAGTGCCGGCAGACGGTGCACCGCGAGCCCGGGGCAGAACGCGCGAGCGGTCACGGGGATCGACAGTCCTGATCGAACCTCCGCGCTCACCGAATGAGGTTGAGGATCGGCGGGAGTGGGGGGGTGGGGTGGGGGGTGGGGGGTGGGGGGGATCGCGGAGTCCACGGGGTGGCGCCGGCACACGGACAGAAGGCCGAGTGAGGCTCTGAATCGGGGACACGGCACCGGTCCCCGTGGGTGCTCCGCGGCCTCAGTGCTCAGCGCGCCACGAACGTGCCCGCGCCGATCCCCACGATCGTGAGCGTGTCGCCGGAGTTGATGTGCGGGAAGTCCTGCGGCAGCGGGCCCTCCTCGTCGTTGGGGTTGTCATCCACCACAACGGTGCGGAACTCCTGCTGCGCGCGTCCGAGAGCGTTGGCGACGATCGTGCCCACGGGGTTGCCGTTGAGCCGCACCTCGTAACTCGCGCCCGGTGTTGCACCGCCGACCTCGACGCTCCAGCGCTGGATCAGGGTCGAGCCGATGATCCGCTCGCGGTAGTCGCCCTTGCCCTCCAGCGCGGTGCCCGTGCGGATGCGCGCCCGCACGCGGTAGTCGTTGCCGGCATCGGCAGCGCTGCCGGCCACGGTGGTCACGGCCGCCACCGCTACGGTGCAGAGGGTCAGGGTCGATCGAAAGGACTTGCCGACGGTTTTCAGGCTCGCGAACATGGGTGTCTCCTTGTGAAAGTGAGCCGGAAGGGATGAACGCCCCTTTGCTGTGGGGGCCGCACATGCCGCGTAGCCCGCGACACATGGGGGCCATTGCAAGGTGCGTGCCACGAGCCTGCACGCGCTCCGCCGCCGTGATCGCCCTCGAATCCGACTCGCGTCAGGGCGCGGTCGCACCAGGCTGGCCGGTCGTGGCCAAGCGCTCCGGTCTTTGTACCTCCGCTGTGGCCAAAATCTCCCGGTGGCTCTGCAAGGCCAGTTCACGTTCGTGACATCTGATGGGCAGTCGCTCGGCACAGAGCAATATCCCAGCCCGCAGTCTGTCCTGGAGGACATCATGCCCGCACGTGGTCTCTTGCGCTCCCTTTTCGTATCGGTCGCCGCGTTCCTCGCCCTGTCCTGGTCGTCGATGTCGCCCGCCGCTTCCCCGATGCTCACCTTCCACACCTTCGTCATCAGCGAGCTCTATTCGAGCCCGGATGGGCAGGTGCAGTTCATCGAACTCCGCGAGAACTCCAACTTCAACTTCCAGGGGTCCTGGTCCGGTCACAACATCGTCGCCTTCAACAGCGACCTGACCGACTCGCACACGCTCGACTTCACCGCCAACCTGCCCAGCACCACAACGGCGGGCCGGCGCGTTCTCATCGCGACCGCCAACTTCGCCTCGCTCTCCGGGGGCATCACGCCCGACTACATCATCCCGCCGGGATTCCTGTTCCCGTCGGGGCGCGTTCAGTTTGCCGGCCTCGCCGGCGGCGCGGATGTCTCCTACACGTCCCTGCCCGCGACCGGCAACCAATCCCGAAACTTCCCGGGCGACACCGATCTGGTGAACTCCCCGACCAACTTCGCCGGCGCGGCCGGCTCGGTCAACCTGCCGCCGGGATCGTGCTGTGTTGGAAGCACATGCTCCGTCGCCGTGCAGGTCTCGTGCTCCGGCGCGTTCACCGCGGGCGGTTCCTGCACGCCCAACCCGTGCGTGCCCGCCGCGACGGGGGCGTGCTGCGTCGGGCTCAACTGCTCCGCCCAGACCGCCGCCGCGTGCGCCTCTTCATCCGGCCAGTATCGCGGCGACAACGTCGCCTGCGGCCAGCCGGGCAATCCCGTCGCCTGCTGCCGCGCCAACTTCAACCAGGTCGGCGGCGTTTCCGTCCAGGATATCTTCGACTTCCTCAGCGCTTACTTCTCCGGCGATCTCGCCGCGGACTTCAACGGCGCGGGCGGCGTTTCCGTCCAGGACATCTTCGACTTCCTGTCGGCCTACTTCGCCGCCTGCCCGGGCTGATCGGACCATTCCGGACCTTCGTCCGCACGGCCCGAGAACCGCTGCCCGCTCCGGCAAGCGCGTTCTCGGGCCTTGCCCGTTGACGGCGCCGTGCCAGACTTACCCATGTTGACACGCCGGCCCGGGACGCCTCCGACAACCCGCCGCGCGGGCCGATCCAATAATCCCAGGT
The DNA here is from genome assembly GCA_020846975.1 of Phycisphaerales bacterium. Taxonomy (GTDB): domain Bacteria; phylum Planctomycetota; class Phycisphaerae; order Phycisphaerales; family UBA1924; genus JADLCX01. The sequence continues at coordinate 40,698 of JADLCX010000036.1, read as the reverse complement.
CTCGATTCGTATCGAGTCGAGGAAACGCCCACCCAAGTGGCGGCGTAAGGGATTGTCCAGGGGTACACGATGCTCGCGATGTTCCGAAGTCTCAAGCACACTCGCCGCGCCGCGCCCGGGTTGCTGGCCGCCTGCGCCGCGTCCGCATTCGGCTCGACCGGTATCCGCGGCCTCGATCCCATCCGCCCCGACCTGACCCAGATGGTGTGCCTGGAAGATCCGATGCCCGAATCGGCGGGAGCATCGGACGATCGCGCGAGCCGTTCGCGCCTGATGCTGGCCCTGCGCCTCAGCCCCGCCTGCTACGACAGCACGCTTCGCCCCAGCGAACTTGAAGCCCTGATCGCGCAGACGCAGTTGCTCCCGCCCGCCCTCGGGCAGTTCAGCACGAGGTACTACACCGACACGTTCGTGTGGCAGGGCGACCTCGACATCGGCCCCTCGGCCCGCGCCCTGCCCGCCCACCTGACTTACTCATTCCCGGCCGATGGAACCTCATGGGGCATGGAACCGCCGGCCCGAGTCGCGCCAAACGATCTCAACGCCAGACTCGTCCAGACGTTCGGAGATATCGATCGAGGCCGCGAGTATCTTCGTGCCGCGCTGGCCTGCTGGCGAAAGTACTCAGGCGTGACCTACACCGAGGTCGCCGACGACAACACGCTCATGACCGGCAGTTCCGACCGCGTCGCCACGCGGGGAGATATCCGCATCGGCGGCTTGCCCTTCAGCCCCGCCGGGCCCAACGGCTTCCTCGCCTTCAACGGGTTCCCCAGCGGCCTCGGCGCCAGCAGCATCGCCGGCGGCGACATGGCCATCAACACCTCCTACTTCACCGCCTCGTGGTACCAGAACGCCACCAACGATTACCGGGCGCTCCGCAACACCGCCGCCCACGAGCACGGCCACGGCCTGGGGTGCATCCACTCAGTCCCGTGCGACACCACCAAGCTGATGGAGCCGATGATCTTCACGTCGCGGGACATGCTCCAGCGTGACGAGATCAGGGCTGCCCAACGGAACTACGGCGACCGCTTCGCCGGCAATCAGACCTTCAACACCGCCAAGCATTTCGGCGATCTCTCCTCCCCCTCGGTCCGTTCGGTCATGGTGCGCGACCTCTCCACCAACGGCTCAGGGGGCTGGAACTTCTCCCGCAACGACTACTTCAAGTTCACCCTCACCTCCCCGCAGCCGGTCGTCCTCTCGGCGACGCCGATCGGCGAGCTCAGCAACCAGGGCCAGCAGGTCGGCGGTTGCGCCGGCACGCTCGCCGATGTGGACTCCCTCGTGGCCGGCAACCTGCGCATCGAACTCCTCGATGCGACCGGCACGCTCATCCCACCGTCCTCACCCGCCCAGGCTTCCGGCCTGCCCGCCGTGATCGATGTGGGAACCCTCGCCGCGGGAACCTACGGCGTCCGTGTCTACGACACCGGCGGCAACATCGCCGCCAACCAGTACGTTCAGAACTACGACCTCCTCATCCGCGTCAACGGTGTCAACGCCCCACCCGAGGCCATCGCGGGCATCGACAAGCGCGTCCAGGCCGGCGCCAACGCCTGGTTCAACGGCTCGGTCAACTCCCGCGCCAACCAGACCGGCGCCACCCTGCCGATCGGCGGGTTCGACTGGGACTTCGACGGCGACGGCGTGCTCGACATCACCGACAACCCGCAGCCGAGCTTCGTCTTTCCGAGCAACGGCATCTTCCCGGTGACGCTCCACCTGACCGACTCGCTCGGCACCACGGGCACCGACACCATCAACGTCACGGTCTTCGGCGCCACCACCGTCGTGTCGAGCGTCATCCCCAACAGCGCCACCCCGGGCACGACCGTGCCCGTCACCATCCTCGGCGCCAACTTCAAGGGCGTCACCGCCGCATCCCAGATCGCCGTCTCGGGCGGCGGCGTCACCGTGGTCGGAACTCCACTGGTCGATGCCATCGGGTCACAGATCACCGGCCTTTCCTTCGTGCTCTCCAGCGCGGCGGTCTCCGGGCCGCGCAACGTCACGATCACCAACTCCGACGGGCAGGGCTCATCCGGCGTCGGCAACGGCGCCTTCTCCGTCGGCGCCCCGCCCGGCCCGCCCGTCAACGATGAGTGCACCGGCGCGTTGAGTTGGGGCAGCGCTACGGGACCGCAGCCGTTCAACAACGTCGGTGCCACCCTCAGCGCGAGCCAGACCTTCAGCGGCACCGGCTGCCCCGCGGCCGGGCCGATCGAGAACGACGTCTGGTACTCCTGGACCGCCCCGGCCTCCGGCACCCTGGCCGTCACCACCAACAGCGCCAACGTCGGCTTCGCCTCCCGCGTCGCGCTCTACCGGATCACCGCCAACTGCCCGCCCACCGCCGCGGCCTTCCGCTGCGAGGATTTCGGAGGAACATTCACGCTCAACGTCACCGCCGGTCAGCTCTACCGCTTCCAGGTCGGTTCAGTCACCCCCGGCATCACCGGCGCGGCCGAGGTCATCCTCACCCTCACGCCCGCCACCGGCGGGTGCTGCCAGGACAGCGGCGCGTGCACCGTCACCACCGACACCGGCTGCGACACCGGCGTCTGGCTCGCCGCGAGCACCTGCAACCCCAACATCTGCCCCCCGCCGATGGGCGCCTGCTGCACCAGCGCGGGCTGCTCCGTCGAGACTCAGGCCGACTGCGACAACATCCCCGGCGACTGGCACGGCTTCGGAACCTCGTGCGACAACCCCTCGCAGACCTGCTGCGCCGCCGACTTCAACGGCGTCGGCGGCGTCACCCTCCAGGACCTGTTCGACTACCTCGACGCCTGGTTCGCCAGCGACCCCGCGGCCGACATCAACGGCGCGGGCGGTGTGACGCTGCAGGACCTGTTCGACTACCTCGACCTGTGGTTCACCGGCTGCTGAAGCCGCCCACCCCCACGCCTCAGGCGTGGATCACGCGACCCTCGCTCGCAAGCGCCGCCTCGCGCACGCCCTCGTGCATCGTCGGGTGGGCGTGCACCGTGCAGATCAGCTCCTCCGTCGTCGCCTCCAGCCGGCGCGCCAGCGACAGTTCCGCGATCAACTCCGTCGCCTGGTCGCCCATGATGTGCGCGCCGAGAACCTCGCCCCGAGGCAGGCCGCGGATGATCTTGATGAACCCGTCCGTGTGCGCCGCCGCGATCGCCTTGCCCAGCGCGGTGAGCGGGAACTGGCCGACCGCGTAGTCCTTGCCCTTGACCTTGCCCATCTCGATGAGCTTCTGTTCCGTGAAGCCGACGCTCGCCACCTGCGGCTGGCAGTAGGTGCAGCCGGGAATAACCGAGTAGTCCATCGGGATCGGCTCGTGCCCGCCCAGCCTGCTCTTGTCCTTGCGCCACGCGATCCGCTCCACGCACAGGATCGCTTCCTCGCTCGCCACGTGCGCCAGCCACGGCGGACCGATCACGTCACCCACCGCGTAGATGCCGGGAAGGTTGGTCTTGTAATCGACCGCTTCGTTGGTGGTCTTGCCCGGGACATAGTCGGTGACGATGTGGCCCTTCTCGACCTTCAACCCCAGCGCCGCGTCGCACAGCCCGTCCGTGCGCCCGACCACCCCCACCGCCAGCAGCACGCGATCGGCCTCCAGCGTCTGCTTCTTGCTCTCGTCCGCCTTCCCGCCGACCCACGGCGCGACCGTGACCTTCACGCCCGTGCCCGTCTTCTCGACCGCCGTCGTCGTGTGCGAGGTCAGGATGTTGAAGCCGTGCTTCTTGTACAGCCGCTCCATCGCGGCCGACACGTCCTTGTCCTCCACCGGCAGCACCGTCGGCATCATCTCGACGATCGTGACCTCCGTCCCCATCTGCTTGTAGAAGTACGCGAACTCCATCCCGATCGCGCCGGCGCCCACCACGATCAGCTTCTTCGGCCGCTCCTTGTTGAACATCGCCTCCCGCGCGCCCCAGATCCGGTCGCCGTCAAACTTCGCGAACGGTAGATCACGCGCCACCGAGCCCGTCGCCACCAGCACGTTGTCGGCCGTGATCGTCTGCGTGGTCTTGCCGGGCTTGGCCGGAGCCGGTGTGAACTCCTCCTTTACCTCGCAGTCCTGCACCTCGATCCGGCACTTCCCGCCCCCGCCCGCCCCGACGGGCCGGGCCGCTTCGACGATCTTGCCGTTCCCGACCAGGTGCGTGACCTTGTTCTTCTTGAACAGGAACCCGATGCCGCCGTTGAGCTTGCTCGCGACCTCTCGCGAGCGGCCGATGATCCGGTCCCAGTCCAGCTCGACCGGTCCGCCGACCTTCAACCCCCAGAACTTCTGATCCTCCGCCTTGCTGATCTTCTCCATCAGTTCGGCGTTGCTCAGCAGGGCCTTGCTCGGAATGCACCCCCAGTTCAGGCACACACCCCCGAGCTTGGCCCGCTCGATGCACGCCACACTCATCCCCAACTGCGAGGCCCGAATCGCTCCCACGTACCCCGCGGGTCCGCCGCCAATCACCACAAGATCGAAGTGCTGATCCGCCATGTCGCGTGCTCCACGGTCCAAACGATTTACAAACAAGCCCTCCCGCCCGGTCGTCCTCCGCATGATAGCGGCCGCAGGTGGGCCGAAGAGATCCGCTCGCACTCAGCCTCCGAAATCCAAGAGCGCCAAGTCCGCGGCCGCGCGCGCTCGAAGGGGGGGACGGGGAGCACGACAATCGCATGATCCATGGTCCGACCAATTTCAGACAGATTTCTCGCTTGCGGCGCAGGTCAGCGCGCCCGGGACCAGATGCAAAGACGGTCTTCGCGATTGCCCGGGGAGTATGGCTGGTGCTTGAACGGCCGTGCGGTTAGACTGGCTTTGTTCCGAGGGAAGTCTGTTGAGCAACCCATTCATCCAGCGTGTTTCCATCGGCCGCGCGCCGGTGCGGGTGTGGCTGTGTGCCCTCGCGGCCGCGTTCGCGGCTTCCGATGCCTCGGGTGTTCAGATCACGCGCGACATCCCGTACACATCGCCCGGAAGTTGGCCCGTGGGCTACACGCGGCTCGACCTCTACACACCCGACGGCGGTTCCGCGCCGGGCGTCGTCACCATCCTCGATATCCACGCGGGCAGCTACAGCGGCGGAGACAAGCGCGACGACGGTCCCGTCTGTTCGCGGCTGGCCGATCGCGGCTTCAACGTCATCAGCATCAACTACTCGCTCGCAGGTGTGGGGCAACCATCCTTCCCGCAGGCCATCCGCGATGTGAAAGCCGCGATCCGCTGGGTCCGAACAGAGGGCCAGACCCTGGGCTTGAGCCCCCAGATCGTCGTCATGGGAACGTCCGCCGGCTCCACCATCGGCGTCGCGGCCGCCTATTCCGTCGGTGTGCCCGAGCTCGAACTTCTGCCCGCGCCGCCCGACGGTGGCTACGAGGCCGAAGCCGTCATTGCCATCTATGGTCGATACGACCTGGTGTGGGATGGGCTGGCGCACGGCAGCCCCGGCCCGCTACGGGTCTATCTCGGTGGCCCGATTTCCGATCCGATCTACGGCCCCTCTTACACCGGCGCCGCCGCGATTTCGTACGTCGGTTCCTGCACACCGCCGACGTACCTCCTGCATGGCGACATCGACTGGCTGGTGCCCTACCAGCACTCCGTGCGACTCGCCGGCGCGCTCAGCGATGCGGGGGTCTTCAACATCCTCCACCTCGTCCCCGGTGGAAACCACGGCACGGGGATCCTCGGAGACCCGGACTACATCGCCAACCAGGTCACCACGGCGATCGCGCAGTTGCTGGCCAACCCCTCGCCGCCCTGCGGCGGCACGAACCCGGGCAGCCCTCCCGTCAACGATCTCTGCGTCAACGCGATCGATGTTGCGCCGGGGCAATCCCTGGCCGGCACGACCCTCGGCGCTTCGGGGACCCAGACCACGCTGTGCGCATCGGGCACCGATACGCGCGATGTGTGGTACCGCATCGTCCCCGCCCTCACCCGGCAATACACCTTCGACACCATCGTGCCCAGCCCCGCCTTCGCCAGCACGCTCTCGATCTACGAGGGTTGCTCCACCGACATCTCGACCTTCGCGTGCGACCGCGACTCGGGAGGGCCGTGGTGCGCCCGCGTGCGGGCGACGCTCGCCGCCGGCCGCGCTTACTACGTGCGCGTCGCGGGGAACAACGGGTCCGCCGGGCCGTTCCAGTTCAACGTCGGTCAGCCCGAGCCCGCCTCAAGCCCGCCCGAGAACGATTCCTGCGTCGGCGCGATCGCCGTCGGTCTCGGCAGCCACTTCGGCACGACCCTCGGCGCCGGACAAACGATCGAAGGCTGCGGCATCAACGACCACGACGATGTGTGGTACACCTTTACCGTCCCGCTCGACGGCGTCTTCCGCTTCGACACGTTCGGCTCCACCGTCCTCGGTGATACGACGCTGGCGATCCGGGCCGGCTGCGAGGGCCCGCTGGTCGTCTGCAACGATGATGCCCCCAACGCCGCGCTCAACTCGCTGATCGACCACCCCTGCATGGTCGGGGAGGAAGTGCTGATCCGCATCGCGGGCAACAACGGAACCTCGGGCCCGTTCCGGCTCAACATCGAACGCCTCCCGGGCGCCAACGAGGGCGCGTGCTGCCTCGCCGCCGGCGAGTGCGACATCCGCGCCGCGCTGGACTGCACAGCCGGAGTCTGGCGCGACGGCCAGCCCTGCTCCGCCGCTCCCTGCCTGCCGCCCCCGCCGCTCGGCGCGTGCTGTGCCGGCGCTCTGTGCTCGGTCGTTTCCGATGCCGCCTCGTGCGCGGGCTCTTTCGCGGGACCCGGCGCGGTCTGCGGCGAGCCGGGCAATCCCATCGCCTGCTGCCGCGCCAACATCAATCAGGTCGGCGGGCTGACCGTTCAGGACCTCTTCGACTTCCTCAGCGCGTATTTCGGCGGCAATCCGCTCGCCGACTTCAACGCCAGCGGCGCGAACACCGTGCAGGATGTTTTCGACTTCCTCGGCGCCTACTTCCAGGGCTGCTCCTGAAATCGAACGGGCGTCGGCACGCGGAGGGGTGGTGGCCGACCGCCCCGGAGGACATGGAGAGATCGGGGCGAACGCCACCCGGTGGTCCGCCGGACAGTTGCGCGTGGTCCGAACGGGCCGAGGGCCTCCCCTCCGCGTGCCGACGCCCGCGCGAGCGGGCGACTGTCTTCCCCTTCCCCTCGTTCCGGATCCTCGTCAGCCCAGCACGGGCTTGAACTTCAACACCCGCCGAAGGTCCGCGATCTGGCCGCAGTGGAACCCGTTGTGGAACACGCTCCGCGGCACGACGTTCCATCGCGCCAAACTGACCCCTCCGAAGAACTGCGCGTGCTCGTCCAGCGTGCTCTCCGGGCAGTTCGACAGGGCTTCGGCCAGGCGATCGACCGCCCCCCTGAACGCCGCGACGCACCGCTCGAAACTCGGAAACACCGCCCCGGCACGCGGGTCCGAACCGAACGACACCGACTCCGTTCCGAAGCGGCGTGCATCCCCGCTCCGCTCCCCGACCACAAACGATCCGTCGAGTTCCAGCCGCCCATCGATCCGTTCCGCGGCCCGGTGCATCGTCAGCGCACAATGCCCCAGGCACCACGCCACATGGTTCGGCGTGCTCTCCGTCGAGGCCGTGTGGTTGGAATCATCGAAGCCCTCGAGGTACCGCATCATCAGGCCGCCGCTCTGTCGGACGGTCTCCGCAAGACTCTCCTGTCTGGTCACGACGTACAGACCTTTCCGGCCGCGGCCCTGGCGGCCAACACATCCGCCACGCTCAACAACTCAAAGTTGTCCGGTCTTCATGGCTTCCCACTCGACCACATCCAGATCAAGCCCCAGCGGCGCCAGCCCCAGCCTCCGGCGCATGTTCAACGCCTGAGCACGATGGTGCATCCCGTGCGTCAGAACGTGCGCCATCGCCGCGCCCCGCGTGAAGCGGTACATCTGCCCCTCCGACGTGGCGAACGAGATCGGACGTTCCCATCCGTTGCTGCGCTCGACATCCGCGGCCACCAGGCCGAGTTGCTCGGAGATCACTTCGAGCTTGTCCGCCAGTTCAAGGGGGTCGTAGCGGTGCCCGTCGTCCTCCAGGCTCTCCCGCAACCGCGCTTCCGAGATACGGTCGGTCCACCGCTGCATCGCGCCGACGATGTGCGTCATCGTCTTGCGGAGGCTCCCCGGCCCGATCTCAAACTCCTGATCCCACTGCGATTGAGACAACTTGGCGCAATCCTCAAGAATGATGCGCGTGGCCCACTGATTGTGTCCGAGCAGGCTTGAAAGGACGGGATGCATCAACGCTTCCCCTTGGCCCGGACGGGTCATGGTCCGGGCGAGGCGCTGTGGCGGGCGTGCGCGCCCGTCACTACGCCCACTATTCGCAGCACGGCCCGTCGAATCAAGCACGGATTCGCGGCGATCTTTGCCTCGCGCTTGCGCTACGGCACCACCACCGCCTTGTTGAGCCGCTGCGCCTCCTCGAGGTCCGACAGGCTGATCACGATCCGCCGGCCCGAGAGCGCCTTCGCGGCGTCCTTGAACACGAACCGGCGCAGCACCGTCTGGCCCGGCGAAAGGTCGCTGATCTGCAACTGCTGGCTGGGCATGCGCCGCGCCGCCGTCTCCAGCCGGAGCGTTCGCGCGTGCGTCCCGCGGTTGGTGATCGACGCGATCACCACCACATCGCCCGAGTCGGTTGCCTGCACCTCCGGCTGCATGTCGATGTCCCGCAGCCCGACCTCGATCGAGGCCTTCAGCCGCACCGGCGGGTACGCGCGATCCGCGATCGGCCGCGCCACGATCACGAAGTCCTTGATCCCCGCCAGCTGGCCCGGGCCGAACGAGAGCGTCACCGGCAGGCTCAGCGTCTGCCCGGGCGCCATGTCGAAGTCCATGATCCCGCTCGGCGAGACGCGCCACTCGTCCATCACCGAGCGCCCGCGGCCGCGATGATCCGAGTCCTCCTTGAGTTGCAGTTTGCCCGTCACCCGGACCGGCCAGGGATTCGAGAGCGTGATGCGGTGCTCGTGCTCGCGCACGATCGCGGGCATGAACGCCGGCTCCAGCCGGAAACTCGCCGCGAACAGCGACAGGTACGGGTCGATTCCCTCGATGAACACCGGCGACTCCCCGACCGGCACGCTGACCAGCGCGCTCGGCTGATCGCCGCCCTCGCCATCGGAACCGCCCGCCGCGATCGCCCGCTGGTTGCCGAACACATCCACGACCGCCAGCCCCGCGCCCGCCGCCGCCGTCTCCACGAACGCCCGCTCCGGCTCGGCGTTCTCGTTCCAGGCCACCAGCGCGCCGCGGTCCAGCGTCCCCAGCGACCCGTCGCGCGCCGCCAGCACGTAGCAGCGCACCCCGGGCGTCGCCCGGACCTCGCCGACGATCCGCCTGCCGGCCAGCCTCTGCCTCAGCGTCACGAACGCCGCGGCCTCCGCCGTCGGCCACACACGCCCCGACCCGTCATCGGCCCACTCCCACGGCTGCTCAATCGCCAGCCGCGCCGCCCGACCGTCCGCGTACTCCCCGAAGATGCGCCAGAACTCGATCGCGCGACGCGCGAGCTCGATCACCCCCGCCTCTCGATCGTACCGACCGGCCGCCGGCGGCTCGAACGCCATCGTCAGTTCGCGCGCCCCCGCCGCTCCGGGGCCCGTCGCGCCCGCCGGCGTGCCCGCGATCTCCGCCACCGTCTCCGCGAGTGCGCCCGCCGAGAACGCCGCCGGGTACCGCACCGTGATCGCGTCCAGGAGTTCTTCGCTCGACCGCCGCGCTCTCGCGTCCGCGAACAGCCCCGCCCACTGCCGGTCGGCCTGCCACGGGATCGAGAGCATCGGCGCCGGAACCATCCCCGACAGCGTCCGGTCGATCGACCGCACGCTCCCCCGAAGGTCCTTCTTCCAGAACGCGTGATCGTCGGAGATCCGGCCGATCTGGAACCGCGTCACACGCTGCCCGAAGATATCGAGCGTCGGGACCAGGTACGGCACCCAGTCCTTGTCGGGCACTCCCGCCAGCGCCAGCGCATCGTCGAACGGCACCCGCGCCGCGCTCGCCACCGCCGTGGGAATCCCCGTGATCGAGAACGTGATCACCCGACCGTTGCCGAGCAGTTGTTCGATCGCCCCTCGACGCGCGGCCAGCGACGCCTGCACCGTCTCGGTTGTGCTGTCGCTCTGCCACACCGGGAGGTGAACGAACCCCGCGCCCAGCCGTTCCAGGAGCGCCGGCAGATCGGCAAACCTGTCGTCGGGCGTCGCCTCAGCGATGATCCCGAACCGAGCGCTGTCGTCCGTCCTCGTTGCCGGAGCGGTCGCCGTGCGCTGCGCGCCCAGAGCCTCCGACCGCGGAACACGGATGAACCGCGTCTCGCCGCGAGAAACCTCCGTCTGCCCGGCGGCTGGCTCACCCTCGCGCGGCTGGATCAGCACATCCATCCGCGCCGAGTACCAGCCGAAGCCCGGCAACTCCGGGGTCCAGCTCAGGGCCCGCCCGCCGGGATCGATCCCCGTCAGGTGCTCGGCCACCAGCCTCCCGTTGATGTCGTGCACGCGAACGCGAGCCTTCAGCGCATCCCCCCCCAGGTCCCGCACCGTCATCACCAGCGTCGGCGGTTCATCGCCGATCACCACGTTCCGGGGCGATGTCGTCGAGAGCGTCGCCTGTGGAATCTGCAGCACCGACACGTCGTCGAACCACGCCGCGCCGTCCACATCCTCTCTCCAGACCTTGTGCTGCGAGATCGCACGCGCCGCCGGCTCGTCGCGCGCCGCGGGCGAGTATTGCCGCTCCTGCAGCAGTTCAAGGTCGATCTGCAGCCACGCCGCTCCGTCGTGCTTGCCCGGAACGCGCACGCTCACCGGCGTCCACGCCCCGGCCGACACCACCGGCTCGCTCCGCACCTCGCTCCCGACAATCGGCGACAGGTGCTGGTCCAGCAGCCGCGCCGTCAGGAACGCCCGCGCGCTCGTCAACCCTTCCGTCCGAACGTGCGCCGCCACCGCGTAGTCCGCGTCCGCGAACACCGCCGTCTCCCCCGCCTTCAGCCGCAGCGCCGTGCACCCGCCCGCGGTCGGCAACTTTACCGACCACGCCCCCGATCTTGAGACCGTCCGGTCGAGCAGCGCCTTGTTGAAAATCGGAAACCCCTCGCGCGGCTTCCCGTCGGCCGTCAGCATCGTTCGCTGCCACTGCGGCGGGATCGGGTCGGGATTGTCCGTCGCGTCAAAGTCGAAGACCTGCAAAACCCGCCGCGGAGCCTCGCCCGTCACGCCGGGAGAACCCTCGGGCTGATCCGATCTCGCTCCCCCACACGCCACGCCCGGCGCGCCCAGCCCCAGCAGCACGGCGATACCGGCGGCGCACGCGCCGTGCGCGCCGACACCCCCGCGGCGATGCCACATCCTTCGACCCGTCATACCCTCGTTATCGGCCGACGACTGGGGTGGTGGTGAGTCGCACCCGGCCTTTGGGGAGCCCAACATGCCCAGCCCACGACCATCGGATCTGAACCCCGCCTCCGAGTGCGACCCCCGCTTCAAGTCCGGGCTGTACCGCGGCCACTACATCCAGGATGGCTTCCGCTCCGCCCAGGAAATGACCCTGTTCTTCGCCGACGGAAAGGCTTCCGGCCTCGGGGCTGATCCGGTCGGTGAGTTCGTCGTCTCAGGTCATTACGACCTCGAGTCCGGCCGCGTGTTCCTGATGAAGCGATACCCCGGTGCCCACGCTGTCCATTACGACGCCTCCGCCGAACTCAAGAACGGCATCTGGGGCTTGTGGACGATCCGCGCCAGCGGCGGCGGCAGGGCCGACGGGGGCGGGTTTCAGTTGTGGCCGGTCGGCGGCCCGGGCCAGGGTTGCTCGCGAGATGCCCACGCCGATCAACCCGTGACCAACGAGATCCCGGTCGATTGGCTCGAGCCCGTCGGCGTCTAGCGGGCTCCCGCGGCCGGTCATCAAAGCCCTCGCCATGGCCAGTCACCCCTTCGTGCTGTATCAGCCGCCGACCCCGACCCTGCCGGTCGCGCACGCCGCCGAAGAGTTCCATCGCCTCATGCGCTCGCGCCGGAGCGTTCGGTTCTTCTCCGACCGGCCCGTGCCCCGCGAAGCGATCGAGTGGTGCGTGCGAACCGCCGGCACCGCCCCGAGCGGGGCCAACAAACAACCGTGGCGTTTCGTGTGTATCAGCGACCCGACCCTCAAGCGCCGGATCCGTCAGGCCGCCGAGGCCGAGGAGCGGGAGTTCTATGGCGGCCGCGCCAACCCCGAATGGCTCGCCGACCTTGCCCCGCTCGAAACCACGCCCGACAAGGCCTTCCTGGAAACCGCGCCCTGGCTCATCGCCGTCTTCAAACTCGCCAGGACCGACGACGGCGGGCAGGTCTACTACGCCAACGAGTCGGTCGGGATCGCCGTCGGCCTGCTCATCGCCGCCATCCACCACGCCGGGCTCTCGACCCTGACCCACACCCCCAGCCCGATGAAGTTTCTGGCCGGAATCCTGCAACGCCCAGCCCATGAGCGTGCGTATCTGCTCTTGCCCGTCGGCTACCCCGCCGCCGACTGTGTTGTGCCCGACATCCGGCGCAAGCCGATCGAACAGATCATGGTGGTGCACGATCCTCCACCCGCGCTCGGCTCGTCCCCGACCCACGGTCCCCAACCCTGACTCCACCCCTTCCGGAGGCTTTCCATGCACCGCGTCCGATCCCGATCGGCACTCGTCGCGCTCGCGTTCTCGGCCATCCTTCTGACCGCCTGCTCTTCCAAGAAACAAGCCGCCGTCACCATCGACAACCAGTCCTCCGCACCACTCCAGATCGAGGTCACCATGCCCTCTCGCGGCGTGTTCGGCCGCAAGCCCTGCCTCGAAGGGTTCGTCACCCGGCTCGAACCGGGTGAATCGTGGGAGAGCACCCCCGACTCCCGCCGCTGGTCCATGGACCCCAACCCCAAGCGCTCGTTCCGCCTCGTCGCCGTCGAGCACACCCAGCAGCCCTGGCTCATCTATGAACCCGCCTGGTTCGACACCGGCAAGACCACCGCCCACTTCGTGCTCCGAGGCCACCCCGGAGAAATCACCTGCGCGGCCTCAAAATCGCCCGGCTCCGATGCCGGCCAGGACCAGACACTGACGCCCCGCAAGCGCGAGTGACCCTCGCCTCAACCACGCGGGTCAATGCCCGCCGCGCGACAGGAACACGCCGGCGATCCCGCAGACGATCAGGCCCAGCGAAACCAGTTTGATCGCGCCGGCCGGCTCCTTGAACCACGCCATCCCGATGATCGCGATCAGCGCGGCCCCCGCCCCGGCCCAGATCGCGTACGCCGGACCGACATCCATCTTCCTGGTCGCCAGCGCCAGGAACACGACGCTCAGCAGGTACATCACCACCGTCGCGGCCGTGTAGCCGTGCCGCGTGAACCCGTTCGAGACCTTCATCGAGATCGCCCACCCGACCTCGAACACGATCGCGAGCGCGAGATAGGCCACGGTGGATGCCGTCATTCCCCACGGTAGTCGCGATCACGGGCCCGTTCGTGGCGTTGGCACGTTCGGGCCGATAGCATACTTCATGATCCACAATCGGCGGAACACCGTCACCGGCCGCGTCCGACTCGTGCTCGGGCTGGTCGCACTTTGGGGCGCCGGCTGCACCAGCTCTCCCGGACCGGAGGAGTTCTGCGGCCTCACGGGCTACTCCGGATTCCTGAACGACTATTCGCGGCTCGAGCCCTCGCCCACCCACAAGGGCGCGTGGTACGAGCAGTGGACCGACCTCGCCGAGTACCACGCCTTCATCGTCGACCCGATCCAGGTCCTCCCCGAGAAAACCGTCGATTGCCGGCCGATCGGGCGTGTGACGGCGACCGAGCTTGGGGCCATGCTGCGTGCCGAAGTGGTTGATGCCCTCTCGCTCAGTGGGTTCCGCATCACCGCCGAGCCCGGCCCCGGTGTCGCACGCATCCGCGGAGCGATCACCGAAGTCACGCGCACGAAGAAGGGTTCCGGCGATTCGGCCGCCGAAACCGACATCGGCGGAGCCTCGTGCGAGGTGGAGATCGCCGACAGCGTTTCCGGCAAGCGGCTGGCCGCGGCAGTCGAGCGCGATGTCGGGCCGAGTGAGTTCCGAAAGGGCGAGGCCGACCCGTACTTCGATGCCAAGGTGGTGTTCCGGCACTGGGCCGCTCGACTCAGCATGTGGATGCGTGGCCAGCAGGGTGATGCGCGTTGAACTCCGCCCCGGCTACAGCATCACCTTGCGGTTGTACACCCACCACTCGAACATCACCACCCCCAGCGCGCCCAGCAGCAGCCACGGCCACAGTTTCCGCGTGAGCTGCACCTCCTTCTGCTCCTGCGCGCTCACCACCTCCCGCGCCATCGCCAGCCTGCGACGCGCGGCCACATCGCTCTCGTCCGGGCTCAGCAGGTTCGCCGCGATCGGACGCCGCACCCGCCCGTCCGCTTCCAGGTCGCTGGCCGTTCCCTGCCCCTCCCACGAGACCGTGTAGATGCCCGTCTTGACGATCGGCCCGTACGCGACCGAGTTGTCGGCCCCCGGCTCGAGCGACAGCCGATCGTTGTTCGGCAGCCCGATCCGCACGCTCCCGGCGCCCACCGGCAGCCGCGTGCTCAACGTCTCGCCGACCCGCACCGCATCGCCCATCAGCCCGACCCCCGCGCTCCCGATCGACGCATCCGAGAGGTACTGCGTCGCCATCGCCAGGAACAGCACCCAGCCCGGGTTGAATCCCCAGTCGCACTCGGTGTGGTCAAACACGACCACCAGCGCAAGCGTGTCCGAGTCGGTGATCTCAAGAATCCCGGGCCCGACCGTCGTCGTCGCGATGTCGCGCACCGGCGTCTCCGGCAGGATCCGCACCTTCCGCCCCTTCACGATCGTCACCTTCCCCAGCTCGGCCATCCGAAGCGCGGGATGATCCCACGAGTTGGCCGCGAAGAACGCCGTGTCCGTCTCGCCCTCATCAACCGCGCCCAGGGGCGGCGGCGGCACCACCCCAAGCACCAGCGAACGCCCCGGCGGAAGGCCGGGCCGCTTCCCGCCCGGAGCAACCGGTGGAGGGGCCGGCGCAGGCGAGCCCGCCGCTGGTGCGGTTCCGTCGCCTGGCGCAGGCGCAGGTGGCGGAGGAGGTACGGACGCCTTCACATCCGGCAGCCACCGATCCAGGATCGCCACGTCGTACTGCGCCAGTTGATCGTTATCCAGCAGTTTCTGATACTCGGCGGGCTTGAGCACATCGAGCCTCGACAGATTCATCCCGTCGAGCGCGGGCTTGATGTAGAAGTCCCCGGCCGTGACCAGGCACACCGCCAATCGCCGCGCCGGTGGTATCACCAGGTACGCGACGTTGTCGCTGGTCAGCGCATCCGCCTCACGCATCGAGAGCCGCACCCGCGCGATCGCCCCCTCGGCGCGCTCGATCGTGTACACCGTCCCGCCCAGCCCAGGGTTCCACTCCTCCTCCTCCGCCGCGGGATCAGCGCCGCCCTCGCCCGCGCCCCCCGCATCGCTCGAAGGCGCATCCTGCACGGCCTTGCTCGCCGCGGCCACCGGAATCTCGCTCACCTTCACCACCGTGTCGTCGAGCAACAGCTCGACCTGCACCGTCCGCTGCTGCCGCGCCGTGTTCTGCAGCCCGACAAAGATCGAGACCTTGCCCGGATTGTCGAACGCACGCTCGGCCCGCAGGCCCGTAATCCCCACGTTCGGAGCCTCGGGCGAACCCACCGCGTGAAAAACCACGTTGTCGGTCGGCTCGGTCTGCACGCGCTCGGCATCCGGCAGCCGCCCGTCGCTGAACAGGTGGATCGAAGCCGGCGGCGAGGTCGCGACAAAGCCCTTGTCCTCCTGCACCTGGTCCTCGAACTTCTGCGTCCCGCTGTACGCCTTCGCCAGCGTGATCGCCCGCTCCAGCCCCGACGGCGCATCGGTCGGCTCGATCCCCTCGATCGCGGCCTTGAGCGCCGTCTTGTTGCTCGTGAACGCCTGCCGCACCTCCGCCGAGTTGTTGAAGGCGATCACCATCGCCTCCTCGGCCTTCTCCTGGAACAGGCCGGGCTCCTTCATCTGATCGACCATGGCGATGGCGCGACGCTTGGCTTCCTCCAGCCGCGTCTCCTTGGCCCCGCTGTCGCTGTTCAGGTTCTCCAGTCCCTTCTCGCCCCCATCGAGGCTCGACATGCTCGCCGAGCAGTCGATGAGAATCACCTGCCGCTGGTTGGAGAGCGTGATGTCCTTGAACTCCGGCTGCGCCAGCGCGAACAGGATGATCGCCAGCGCGATGAGCTGCAGGAACAGCAGGATGTTCCGCCGCAGCTTCTGGAACGGCGCGTTGGCCTGCAAGTCCTGGATCGCCTTTTTCCACAAGAGCGTCGTCGAGATCTCCATATCCCGCCGCCGCAGCTTCAGGAAGTACAGGATGATCAGCGTCGGAATGGCGATGGCCGCGGCGATGCCGGCGAGCCAGGGGGTGGCGAAGGTCATGGAGATTCACCTCCAACGGTGAAACGAACGCTTGTGCCATCGGGGATCTTTGCCAGCGCGTTTGCGATCGGTCCTAAGACACGCAGATGGGAGGCCTCGTCAACCGCGTCCAAGTTCTCAACCTGAAAGCCGCCGCCAAGCATGAACAACTGCTTGGGCATCAATCGTTGGCCGGGTTGCAGTGGGCCTCGCTCGCGAGCCCATTTCCACGCAAACGACCGACCTGTGTTCAAGTCTGGGTCGGAAAGCAGCCACTCCGCCCATCCTGCTAACGACTTGGCGATCGGGACGACTTCAGTAGACTCGGGATCGAAGGTAAAGATCCCTGCGGGAGACAGTGCGAACTGGATCGAAAAAAGATCGGACGCGAAGAACACCCAATCGGTCATGTCAATGTCGTACATGCGTCGCCAAAGGTCCGGATTGTTCCATTCGGCGATACCGCGGGGAGGAGTAGCCGATCGAAGCGGTCGAAGACAGAACGCATCATCAAAGGCCAGAAACCCGTTACGAAACTCAAGGAGTTCGATCAACTCGTGGCCGCAGGGGAGGCGCCGAAGCTCCTCAGGTGGTTCGTCGATGCATGGTGCAGCGAGCGCCGGCCCGGCATGTGTCAAGAGTTGTTTGAGCGAGGCGTGCATGGTGGAGTTATCGCAAGAGTCCCCTTCTCCTCAAGTAATCCATCACCAGCGAATCAATCCCCATGTCGCTCTTCACCGTCATGTGCACGATGTCCCTCTGGGCACAAAACTCGTGCAGGCGGTTGCAGTAGGCGTTGAGGATCTGCCTGTACTTCTTCAAGAGGGGCGCCGAGATCGTCACCTCCGCCGAATCGCCGTCCTCGACATCCTTCAGCCGCAGGTCGCCGCCGATGTTTGGCTCCATCTCCTGGGGCGAGAGCACCTGGATCGCGAACAGGTCGTACCCGTGCCCTTTCAGCAGCCGCAGGCCCGTCTCGTACCCCTCCTTGTAGAAGAAGTCCGACAAAATGATCATCACGCCCTTGCCGCGCCGCGTGATCGCGATCTTCTTGCACGCATCCGTAAACCGCGTCGTCCCGATCGGCTCCAGCGTGCAGAGGTAACGGACCAGATCGCTCAGCCGCCGCCGGCCGCGCAGATCGCGGAGCGTCGAGAGCAGCCCGACTTCTTCGGGCTGGCCGCCCTCGCCGGTCGCCTTCGCGCCATCTTCCGCTTCAACCTCTTTCGCGCCGATCGCCGTGATGCCCACACGGTTCAGGTTCACCAGCCCGATGTACCCCAGGCTCGCGGCCAGTCGCTGCATGAACAAGAACTTGTTGGGCTCGCCGCAATCGTGGCTCGCGGAGCAGTCGATGATGATCTGCAGCGACAGATCTTCTTCTTCGAGGAACAGCTTGAGGAACAGGTGGTCCAGCCGCGCGAAGATGTTCCAGTCGATGTGCCGCAGGTCATCGCCCGAGACGTACGGCCGATGGTCCGCGAACTCCACGCTCTCGCCGCGACGCTTGCTCCGCCGCTCTCCCTTGAGTTTCCCGCTGAACACCTTGCGCGAGGTGATGTCAAGCTGCCCCAGCCGCGCCACCAGGTCGGGCGTCAGCAGGTCTTCAAGCCCTTTCGGGCGGGTGATGTTGACGGTGCGTTGCATGATGTTCAACGTTCTGCATTTGGACTCGACACAGCGGAAGCGCTCAACAACGTCATCATAAAGCCTTCGATCTCAGTAGCAATCGACCTATCAGGCGCCTCGGGCGTGCAGTTTGAAAACACAAGCGAGCCTGCTTGATTGAGGGCAGTCTCCGCACCTTGAACTGTGTGCAGAAGTTCATCGATCGTGTACCGGATGTCTGTCAGAGGTGCAAGTACAGCCAATTCGTCCAGGTGAGCGATCAGCTTGTCGCGCCAAGTCTTGAGTTGTGGCACTTGATTCCGCAAAGCTCTTACTGTCGTTTCAAGAGCGTCCAGTGATGCAGTCAAGCCAGCAGCGTGTGTTGGTTCGTCATCTCGGATGCTTTGAATAAACCCGAGAAAACTGAGCGTTCGCTTCTTGTCAGATCCTGGCTCATCAAGGAGCCTGCGCAAGCAGAGTACCAGTGAATCCAGTAACGCTTTGTGGAGCAACGTGTGGATGCCTGGGCCAAACGCCGCGATCGCATCCCATCGCTCTTGACTGTGCCAGAATGAGCGCTCCAGAAATGTGGCGTAGTCGCGGGCCAGATGAACCTGTCCGCGGACCTTCACAAAGCGGTCGATTCGGCTTGGCTTGTCTGTCATCTTGGTCTTACCCCACCCTCACCGGCTCCTTCGGCGTCGCCTCCAGGATCTTCCGCACCACCTCATCCCCGCTCACCCGGTCCGCCTCCGCCTCGAAGTTCAGGATCACCCGGTGCCGCAGCGCGAGCAGCGCCGTGTCCTGGATGTCCTTGTACCCGACGTGGTACCGCCCCTCCGTCAGCGCACGCACCTTCCCGCCCAGCAGCAGCGCCTGCGCCCCGCGCGGCGAGCTCCCGCACCGGATGTACTTGTTCGTGATGTTCGGCGCGTGCTCGCCCTCGGGGTGCGTCGCCAGAACCAGCCTCGCCGCGTACTCCTGCACGTGCGGCGCGACGATGCAGTCCCGGATCAGCGTCTGGGCCGCGATGATCGCCGCCCCGTCGAGGATCTTCCGCACCTGCGGCGCGTGGCTGCCCGTCGTCCGGTCCAGGATCGTCATCAGGTCGTCGAGCTGCGAATACCCGACGTTGATCTTGAAGATGAACCGGTCCATCTGCGCCTCGGGCAGCGGGTACGTGCCCTCCTGCTCGATCGGGTTCTGCGTCGCCAGCACAAAGAACGGCTTGTCCAACCTGTAGGTGGTTCCCGAGACCGTCACGCTCCGCTCCTGCATCGCCTCCAGCAGGGCGCTCTGCGTCTTCGGCGTCGCGCGGTTGATCTCGTCCGCCAGCACGATCTGCGCGAAGATCGGCCCCCGCTGAAACTCGAACTTCCGCCGGCCCGTCGCCGGGTCCTCCATGACAATGTTCGTGCCGATCACGTCCGCCGGCATCAGGTCGGGCGTGAACTGGATGCGGCTGAACGGAAGGCTCAGCGTCTCCGCCAGCGTCCGCACCAGGAGCGTCTTGCCCAGCCCGGGCACGCCCTCCAGCAGCACGTTCCCGCCCGCGAACAGCGCGATCAGCGTCGCATCCACCACCTCGCCGTGACCGACGATGACCTTGCCGATCTCGTCCTTCAGCCCCTTGAACGTCTCGCGGAACGCCTCGCATTGCGCCTTCACGCGCTCTGGAGTGATCTGCGTCACGTCACCCGTTGTGTCCTTCGCCATGTGATTCCCGATCTATGAATAAGTGCCGACCCGTGATCTTTATATTCAACAGTCTGAGTGTTGAAATCTCAAATCAGAAACTTCTTACAAGCCGTCCGCCATCCGCCCTACTCCCCAAACTCCTCCTTCGCCCGATCCCTCGCCTTCTTCAACCGCGACATCCCGCCCTCCTCCTCCTTCTTCTCCCCCTCGGTCCGCGGCCGCGTTTTGATCGTCTTGTCGATCAGCGTCGGCAACGCCTCGTTGCTCCTGCCCTTCACCAGCTCGTCGATCGTCGCCTCGAACTTCGCCCGCGACGTCGCCTGGTCCTTCTTCGCCTTCGCGGCCGCGGCCTTCGCCGCCGCCTGCTCCGTCGCGCTCGCCCCGATCCCCGCCTTTGCCCGCTCCCTCGCCTCCCGCAGCGACGCCATCTGCGCCCCGGCCTCGCGCCGCCCCTGGCCAAGCCCGCGCCTCACCGCCGCCGCCATCGCCCGCGGATCAAACCGCACGCGCCGCACCGCCACATCCGTCAGGAACAGCCCGATCGCGATCAGCGACACCGTCAGCCAGATCGACCGCGTCGCCACCGGCATCCTCAGCCCCGCGCGGCTCCACAACTCCGCCTTCGTCGGGTCCACATCGATCACCCGCCCGCCCGTCTTCTCCGCGATCAACTTGCCCAGCGCGGCGTTGTCCTGCAACGTCCGATACTCGTCCGCGAACGGCCGCGTCACCGCCGCCTGCAGGTTCCCCTCGCGCGCCGGCGAACCCTCGCTCGCCGGAGTCCAGTACCGGAAGTTCGCCACGTACGCCCCCGCCGCCGCGCTGTCGATCTCCCCCACGTACCGACCCGGCCCCTCCTGCCGCAGCTCCACGCTCTGCGTCGAGTTGTTCGGCCCCAGCACCCGCCCGTCAAACCTCATGAAGTTCAGCCGCTCCCCCTTGCTGTCCAAGGCCTCCACGATGATCCGCGTCCGCTCCCCCAGGTCCTCCGTCAGCACCCGCACATCCGCGCTCCCGCCCGGACGCATCGCCCACCGCACGTGCTGCTCCCAGAACGGCCGGAACTTCGGCGAGCCCACCCACGACCGCGCCCACCTCGACCCCACATCGCTCGTAAACGCCACCGCCTTGCCCAGCCCGTACTGCCAGTGCGCCAGCACCGGGTCGTTCTCCTGCCCGCGCAGCGTCACCACGCTCAGCCCCTCACGGTCCGCGCCCACGATGTACCCCGAGATCGGGTACATCGCCGTCCCCAGCCCCCGCATCGGCTCGCTCCCCGACGCGATCACCCGCGGCTGGAACGCCGGCCCCTCCCAGATCAACGACCTCTTCACCACCTGCGCTTCCTTGATGAAAATCTCCGGCAGTTTCGCGAACTCCCCCTGCTCGATGATCGGGTAGAAGTTCCCCCCCGTGCTCTTGGCGATGTGCTGCATCTTCTGCCAGTCCGGCGTGCTGTACCCGCGCTGGTGCGGGTACACCAGCACGCACGAGATCGAGATCTTGTTCATCCGGCACGTCGCCAGGATCGTGTTGTCCAGCAGTTGCGGGTCGCCGTCGCTGATGATCACGATGTGCTTCATCCCCGCCGCGGCCTTCCGAAGGTCCTTGATCGCCATGTTCAGAAGGTTGTCGAAACTCGGCATGTCCCCGTACGTCAGGCTGTTGATCGCACGCGAGATCGCCGCCTTGTTGCCCACCTCGCTCAACGGGTGCACCCACCAGTCCCCGCGACCGAAACTGAACTCCAGAACCCCCGCCAGGTCCAGCCGCGACAGCGCGTTCACCGCCGACAGCGCCACCTGCTTGCCCCAGTAGTTCCCCTGCGGCATCTCGCACGAGTGCATCACCAGCACCAGCGCGCCCCGCGGCATCTGCCTCTTCTGCGGCGGCTCCAGCTTGATCGGCAGCGCATCGGCCAGCGGCGAGCCGATCCAACCCCCGGCGCCGAACGCGTCCGGCCCGCCGATCATCACCAGCCCGCCCCCCAGGTCGTGCACGTACGCCCTCAGGTCCTCCTGCTGCCGCTGCGTGAACGCGTACGCCGGCGTGTTCGCCATCACCACCGCGTCGTACCCCGCCCATTCCTCCTTCGTCGTCGGCGCGTTCGACGCCTCCCGCACCTCCACCGCGATCTTCGCCTGCTCCAGCGTCTGCTTCAGCGCCGAGACCTCATCTTCGCTCGGCGCCAGCAGCAGCACCCGCCCCTCGCTCTGCACGAACGTCACCGCCATCGACTGGTTGTTCTGCTGGATCGCGTCGTCCGACGGATCGTCCGGCTGGTAATACGCCCGGAACGCCAGCGGACCCGGCCGCGGCAGCGCGATCGGGATCGAGACCGCGTTCATCCCCTTCTCCAGCCTCACCTTCATCGCCATCGATTCGCCCGTCGCGTCCAGGTCCACCGGCTCCCCGTTGATCGTCAGGTTCAGCGACCCCGTCCCCGCCTTCAGAGCGCTGATCAGCACCTTCAGGTTGATGTTCTGTCCCATCCGCGCCGTCGCGGGCGCCACGATCCGCTCCACCAGCACTTCCTTGTCGTACCGGTACTTCAAGGGCAGCACGTCGATCGGAACCCCCGCAGCCTTCGCCGCGTTCGCCACCTGCGCCAGGTCGCCCGCCGTCTGGTTGAAGTCGCTGATCAGCAGCAGCCGGTTCGCGCTCGACCCCGGCATGATCGCCATCGCCAGCGTCACCGCCTCCGCCAGGTTCGTCGCGTCCGTCTCCCCCGTCACCTCGCTCTCCGGCTCGTCCCGCGCCGGAACCGGCAGCGCCTGCACGTAACTCTTCTTCGCCGCCGTCACGATGCTGATCAGGTCGTCCGGCTTGGCGAACCTCGCCGCTTCCTGCACGAACTTCTTGGCCTGCTGCGTCAGGTCGGTCGTTGCCCCGTTCACCGTCGTCGGCCGCCGCACCGAGTCCGACGTGTCACGGATCACCACCACGTTGACCGTCCTGCTCTCCTTCCGCCAGTACGGCTTCGCCACCGCACCCACCAGCAGAAAGATCACCACCAGCCGAACCCCCAGCGCCACCCGCCGCGACGCCGTCCCCATCCCGCTCAGACTCTGCCGTCCGATCCACACCGTCAGCGGTACCAGCGCGCCCAGCAGCAGCAGCCACTGCGGCTGGTCAAACTCGATCGGGCCGATGTGAAACGCGAGGATCACGCTTGTTCAACTCTCAAGGCGAAGGCGGAACACAGAGTCACGGAGAAGGCACAGAGAGCACGGAGAAAGGCAAATGCATGGGGCGTGGGAGACGGAAACACAGGCAAAAATGGAACACACAGTTACGGAGTAGGCACAGACAGCACGGAGCCGGAACGGGTACTGGTGCGGCGGTCTGTTGTTGCCCAGGGCGGATAGTTGATGCGTCGGGTAAGACCATCGGTGAGCCGCGCAACATGGAAGTTCAACAACAAACCGACTGGCAGCCCAGTAAAGCGCAGATACCCCAGAAGTTGGGCTTGATGGACGTCCAGGACAGCCTCCACGCACTTGCACTCGACGATCACGACTCCCTCGACCACCAGGTCAATGACCTGCGTTCCCAGCTCCATCCCTTTGTAGCTCACCTTGAACGGCACTTGCGCCTCGGAACTCAGCCCGGCGAGCCCAAGCTCGTGACGCAAGGCGCGCTCGTAGTACTGCTCACGGTGTCCCGGCCCCATCACCTTGTGCACTTCGATCGCCGCGCCAATCACTCCGCGCGTGACTTCGTTGAACCGCGCCGGCAGTTCCACCCCATCCCGCCCCACCATTTTGTTCGGATCAGACACCATGGTTCTTCTCTGTGCTCTCTGTGCCTTCTCCGTGCCTCTGTGTTCCTGTCTTTGCCTACCTCCGCCGCGGCGTCGCAAACCCCATCACCCGGTTGTTCCCCGCGTCCACCACGAACGTCCGGCTCCCCGCCACCGCCACCGCCCACGCCGCCGCCAACTCCCCTTCACCCCGACCCGCGCGACCCCAACTCCCACGGCTCGCCCCGCTCTGCACCTCGATCCGCTGCACCCGGTTCCCGCCAAACTCGCTCACCATCACCGTCCCATCCCCCAGCGCGGCCAGACCGTAGGGATACCGGAACTGCCCCGGCCCATCCCCCGCCGAATCCGGCGAGCCGATCCACCCGATCAACTCCCCATCCAGCGTGAACCGGCCCAGCCGGTGGTTCGCCGAATCCGTCACCATCAGTTCCCGCCTTCCGCCGATCGTCTCGATCAAAAGACTCTGCGGCCGGGCAAACTGCACCTTCGCGGCATCCCGCCCGTCGCCCCACTCGCCGAAGCTGAACTTGAACCGGTAACTCCCGTCAAAGACGCTGATTCGATCGTGCCCGCCATATTCCCCGACGTAGATCCGCTCCACGCTCTTCCCCTCCGGCCCCAGCAGCACCGCCACATCCGTCGGGTAGATGAACTGGCCGTCTCCCTGCCCATACTCCCCGAACTTCGCCACCAACTCCGGTTCCCCGGTGGTCCGGGTAGGGTGGTTCTCCGAACCGGCGGTATCGCGGCTCTCCGAGTCGCGCTCCCTATCCCCCGGCGGCTTGTACACCATCACCCGCGCGTAGTGCGTGTCCGCGATGTACAACAACTCATCACACCACTTCCCCGCCGCATCGCGCCCCGGCGCGATGCAGAACCCCACCGGCTTGCCCAGGTCCGAATCCGGCATCCGCCAGATCGCCGTGCACCGGCCCGTCTCCGGGTCGATCCGCTGCACCCGCGCCGTCTTGTCGATCACCCACAGGCTCCGGCCATCCGCCGAGACATCGATCGCCCGCGGATACCCGAACTTGCCCGGCGTGTCACCCAACCCTCCGAACGTGATCTCCGCCGCGACCGGCAACCCCGGCTCCGGTGTCCTGTCACACCCAGACATCAGCAACACCACGAGCAGCCCAACCTCCCCCACGGGGGAGGTCCGCTTCATGCGCAGCATGGAGCAGGAAGGGGCCTGCCGGGCGTGCCACGGCTTGGCTGCTCTGAGCCAAGCCGTGCATCCTCCCCCGGCCCGACGTGTTCCCACAACCTCGCGCATCCGTACCCCAGCCTACCCGATCCTCCGCATCTCCGTTGCACCCCAAACGTCCCGACCCCCAGGCATCGCAAGGATCAGGGGCCCTTGCACCGACCGTCAAGGCCTCACCCCTCCAACCATGCTCCATGCGACGCGGCCAGAACTCCTCATCCACCAACAACCCCACCGCCGGCTGGACCAAGCAGGAACTCATGGCCGCCGTCGATGTCTCCGAATCGGGAGGAGGTGGCCGCCGCCCCGGCCTCTCCCCCAAAACCTTCGACCTCATCCGCAAGGCCGCCCGCGTCAAAGGCCCCTCCCACGGCGGCCTCACCTGGGTCTTCTCCGCCGATGATGTCGCCGCCATGATCCGCTGCGCCGAAGGCGGCCGCTTCACCGAGCGAGGTGAACCCGTCGCCCAGGCCTGGCGCAAGCTCCTCTCCGAGCGCGGTGTCGAGCTCGCGCCATCCAACCGCCGCGCCCGCTCGACTGCCCCGCCGCCGGAATGACAACCGGGCGGTCGAGTAACCGCCCGGCGTCCATTCAACATCGCTCAACTCCAAACATGCATCACGGGCAGCCCGCAAAGTACGCCGCGAGGAAGTCAAACAGATCCTGCACCGTCACCGTTCCGCTGTGGTTGTAGTCCGGGCACTGCTGCAAACGCACCGGGTGGTAGTACACCGTCGTGTTGCAGTACGGATCACCCGGCGTCGGTTGCCCGCACGTCCTCGGCACGGTCCGGTCCCGTACCGTCAGCCTCAGCATCGAGCAGCACGGCCGCACCGTCGCGGGGACCGTCCAGTTCGTCAGCAGCGCGCTGGTCGAGGGCGTACCCACGTTGCTCGTCCCTGAGGCGATCGTCGGCCACGTGCCCGTGATCACATCGAAGTACGCAAGTTCCCAGTTCAGGATGTTCGTATCGAACGCCCGACCCAGGATCTGGTACGCGAACCCCGGGCACATGCACGAGCACGCCGCGGGGCTCGTGATCAGCGCGACCGGAGGCGTGTTGTCGATCGTGAACGATACCGAAGTCAGCGAGAAGTGACCGCACGAATCCTGCGCCGAGAGCTGAATCGTGTGCAAGCCGTCCTGCGATGCCGAGAACGAGGCGCCCACGCCCGCCGATCCTCCGTTCGCCGGTGTCAATCCCGAGGCCAGCGGGATCGAGATCATCGGCGTCGAGATACCGATCGACCACGATGCCTGGCAGAGGTCCGACACCGATCCGCTGATGATCAACGGGTCACACCGCGTCGAGATTAGCGCGCCCTGCGACGGGCAGTTGATCGAGAGCACCGGCGGGTTGTGATCGATCTTGATCACCCGCTCATCGACCGACTTCATGCGGCAGGCGTTGGTCCCCTGCAGCCGCAGCAGGTACTCCCCTTCCGGGAAAGTAACTGGATTCAGCGACGCGTTGTACAGCGTTTGTGTCGTGCAGATGTTCTGCGTCGTCGTGTTCAGCAGTGTCCACGGCGGCATCCCCGAAGTGCTCGTCGCCCCGCTCACGATCGGGCGGATCAGCAGCTCCCCGAGCATCCCCCCGCATGTATCGTCATCGCACACCTGCCCCGTCACCTGCAGCAGGCCGTCGCAGATGCAGGCCCGCTCCGGCGGGTTCGTGATGAACACGCCGTTGGGAAAAGTGTCGTCCATGCCCCACTCCACATCATCAATGAAGAAGCCGAACACCTGTTGCCCCGCGACGGTGCAAACCCGCACCTCGCAGATGTCGCACAAGCTCCGGTTGAACTCCGCCGCGCTCCACACCAGTTGCGGGCTTGGCGTGCCCGGAGTCGTGATCTTCGACGATGTCACGACTTTCGTCGCGAGGATCGCCCCGGCGCAGTTCCGCGCCGTCACCTGCAGTGTCACCGGTATGTTCGTGCCGAGCGGGTCCGCCGCGACGTGAATCTTCACGTGCTTCTGCAACGTCGTCCAGCGGATCGTCATGCAGCAATCACCCAGCGGGTCTCCATGCGGGCTCCCCAGCACTTGGTTCCCCGATGGCGGCACGAGGTACTGCTGCGAGAACTGGTTCTGATTCAGCACGCTCGGACCCGCGGGCGTCCACGGCGGACACCCGCCCGTAAACGTCACGCCCTTGCTCGCCTGGTACGGCTGCGTCGCGCCCGTAAACACCTCGTTCGGCGGCCGGTCCTCGAAGTCGATCCGATCACACGGCGGTCCCGCCGCCGGCGCCGCGGCGATCCCGGCGAGTACCACCGCCCCAGCCACCACTGTCCGTGTACACCGCGTCCAGACTTGTGCCAACCGTTCCATGGAACCTCCAATCGTGGCCGCTCTCCAGCATCCCATCGCGGCCGGTATCCCGGATGCGTACAGACTGACCAACTCTGACACTTTCCGCTCGCGAATCGCCTCAGGTCGCAGCATCGTCAACTCGCGACGCCGCAATACTCCCCATTTGGGGGAAGGACATGTGTGCCGCTACCTGCTCACACGTATCACGCGGCTTTTCCACGCCGAGCCTCCACCCAATCAGGGCAGTCCACATTGGAAGTTGTCACGGGCGATGCCGTTGCCATCTATGAAGACCCGTCGGAAGTCAAGCGGCGAGAGCGACCCCGTCTTCTGGCTGCTCCACTCCTTCATCGACCTGTGCTGGGCCCGCTGGGAGTGCGAAAAGAACGACGGCACCATCGCCACCTTCTACGACTACGACAGGACTGTCGCCGCCAACGCCAACCACGACCTCAACGACCCCATGGACGAGGGTGCCGGCGAAACCGGTGCTTGGGGTCTCAGAGACTTCCACGGCGGCGTGCATGTCAAGCCCGCCGATGTCATCAACTTCGTCGCCATGGGCTTCACCTACGAATACGGCGGGGCCGTGCTCGGCGCGCCCGGTGGCACGTGCAAAGGCTCCTGCTGCAACGGCGCGGCCTGCACCACCACCACCCAGGCCAACTGCGCCGCACCGGCAATCTGGTCCGCGATCGGCGTCTGCACTCCCAACCCCTGCCCGGCGCTCGTCGGCTCCTGCTGCGCCTGCACCGGAACATGCTCGATCACCACCCAGGCCGGATGCACCGGCGCATGGACACGCGCCGGCGCGTGTGTTCCTGATCCGTGCGCGGTCCCGCCCAACGACGCCTGCGCCAACGCGATCGCGCTCGCTCTGGGCGCGCCGGCCACGGGCGTCAACTGCGGCTCATCGGCCGACGGTCCGAACGGAACCTGCGGCGGCGTCGCAAACACCACCACCGTCTGGTGGAAGTTCACGCCCGCCGCGACCGGTTCGTATCAAGTCAACACCTGCGGCAGCACGTTCGACACCGTCCTGGAGGTCTACTCGGGTGGCTGCGGCGCGCCGGTTTCGGTCGTGGGGGGGTGCAACGACGATTCATCATCGAACACGCCCTGCCCGTCAAACAGCCTGCACTCGCGCATCCCCGCCGTCACGCTCACCGCCGGCACAACCTATCTCGTCCGAGTCCGCGGCTTCAACGCCCTGACGGGCGCGATCGCGATCATCGTCATCAACAACAACCCGCTCGGGGTCTGCTGCAACGGCGCCGCCTGCACGCTCACCGATTCGGCGACTTGCACCGCACCGAGCGCGTTCACGCCGGGCGGAGCCTACTGCACGCCCAATCCCTGCTCGCTGCCCACCGGCTCGTGCTGCGCGCCCGACGGCGCCTGCTCGGTCACCACCGCCCCCGCCTGCCCCGCGGCATCCCCCTGGACCTCCGGTGCATCGTGCACGCCCAACCCCTGCCCTCAACCGACCGGCGCGTGCTGCTGCGGCTCGAGCTGCACCCTCTCCACCGCCGCCGCCTGCGCGGGTCTGAATCGCACGTTCTCCGGCACAGGAACCGCGTGCACGCCCTTCAGCATCACGAATCCCTGCTGCCGCGGCAACTACAACAAGTCGGCCCCCGGCCCCGGAGCCCCCGGAGGCATCTCGGTGCAGGACATCTTCGACTTCCTCGGGGGCTATTTCTCCGGCAACGCCTGCGCCAACACCAACGACAGCACCCCCGGCCCCGGTGCCCCCAACGGCGTCAGCGTTCAGGACATCTTCGACTTCCTCGCTGCCTACTTCGGAGGTTGTCCATGAGCGGAGGCCGGGGGGATCGCGGCGGAAGGCCTGATCCCCCCTCACTTCAACGACCTCTCCAAATAGTGAATATCCACCCCGCCCTGCGCAAACCCCGAGTCCGCCATCAACCGCCCGTGCAGCCCGATCGTCGTCTTGATCGGCTCCACCTTGAACTCCCGCAGCGTCCGCTCGATTCGCGTTTCTGCGTTTCGACAGATCATCCCGCGTTCACTCAAACAGGGCAGATTCGTCACACAACCATCCCGACGTCCACTCTTGACAGTCTGGGCCGTTCACGGTAGTCTCAACGCTCGAAGGAACGGCCAATGCAGCGCACCCTCGCCACCTCGGTGCTTCTCGTGTGCTTCTGTTCCCTCGCGCCCGCCGACACCATCCTTCTCTCCAGCGGAGGATCGATCGCCTCCAGCGGCCCGGTGACGATGCACCTCTCCATCGGCCAGCCTGTCATCGGCCTCACCGCGAGCCCGCCCATCACCGCCCGCCTCGGCTTCTGGCACGCCGCAGGCAATGGCGGATGTGCGGCCGACTTCAACAACTCCGGCGCGGTCAGCGTTCAGGACATCTTCGATTTCCTCGCCGCGTACTTCTCCAACGACCCCCGCGCCGATTTCAACAACAGCGGCGCCATCAGCGTCCAGGACATCTTCGACTACCTTGCCGCCTACTTCACAGGCTGCTGACTGACTGAGTGACTTTCCTCCCAGCCCGCGGAGCGGGCGAAAGTCACTGGCCCGGCCCCGTGAGGGCCGGGTTCACGACGCTTGTAAGCCATACCAGCCCGCGGAGCGGGCGACAGAAGCGCACAACTCCCGGAGCCACCCCATGCCCCGCCTCGCCCTCCCAGCCGCCGCCGCCCTCGCCCTCCTCACCGCCGCGGCCATCCCCGCCGCCGCTCAGACCAGCACCAACACCATCACCCTCCAGGCCAAACTCGACGGCATCCCCGCCGGCCCCGTCAACCTCACCATCCAGTTCTACGATGCCCTCACTGTCGGCAACCCCATCGGCGCGCCCATCACGCTCAACGGCGTGCCGGTGCAGAACGGCATCGTCAGCGTACCCGTCACCGTCGATCCCACGGTCTTCAACGGATCGACGCGCTACATGGGCATCAGCGTGAACGCCGGGCCGGAGTTGTCGCCGCGAACGCTGGTAGCGAGTGTGCCGTATGCGATGCAGATTGGCCCAGCGAGAGTCTCGGAAATCGATGGCCGGATTCTTCGCATCGGCGGGGCGGTGTCCATTTGTGACTCACCGGAAGCATCGCCTGTCATGCCGCCGGATGGACAACGAACCGTAGGCCTATGGGGCACATACATTGTGGCTCGTAACGACGCCGACCGCTATCTGCGACTGGGGGTCTCGAACGACGGGTGGAGCAAGGCCGAGATCAGGCTTGAAAACAGCAACGAGCAGTGGGGACGAATTCAGTTCCTTACCAACGAAAACAGTGCATCGCCAACGACGAGGATGCTGATCAACGAAGACGGCAGGGTCGGCATCGGAACATTGACGCCGGAAGAACGATTGGATGTTAACGGCACCGCTCAGGTCAGAGTCTTGAAGATTACCGGGGGCTCAGATCTGGCTGAGCCGTTTCCGCCGTCACCCACTCAACCTGTCACGCCCCAACCTGGAATGGTGATGTCAATCGATCCGTCACATCCCGGACACTTGCGCGTAGCCGGCGAAGCGTACGACACGAAGGTTGCTGGGGTATATTCAGGTGCAAACGGCCTGCCTGCAGGAATGGTAATGGGTAAAGAGAGCTGCATGCACACCGCACCCGGTGCAGATCGACTCCCTATTGCCATGAGCGGGCGCGTTTGGGTATTCGCCGAAGAATCCAATGGCGTCATCATGCCGGGCGATCGTCTGACCACTTCGGCGGTCAAGCCGGGCTATGCGATGCGCGCTACGGACGCGGCTCGCTGTGATGGTGCGGTGATAGGCAAAGCGATGACCCCAGTTGATCCTGCAACCGGCATGGTCCTTGCCTTGGTGAATCTTCAATGAAACGCAACCCAACTGTCATTGCGATTATCTTGCTCTCGTTCACAGCACTCGCGCTGGGACAACCGGCCAATCCAGCGGATCTTGATGAGGATGGCCTTGCTGACGCACTTGAAGCACAACTCATCCAACGTCATCGACCTGTGCTGCACTACAATAGCGATGAGAGCCATTGGCCATCTACTGTTACGTGGTTTGTACAACGCTCAAATCTTCATTATTGCAACCAAAACAATGTTATTTTTTCGCGCTTAGAACTGACCAATGACCCATTGTTAGTGTTACAAGGCCGCGTTCGACCGTTACCGTTGGATGGATGCTTCCTAGCTTCCGACGTTTGGTCAAGCGTAGTAAAGATGCCGGGTGAAACCTCGTTTGCACTGGATCTTCTTGACGCCGATCGTGGCGGCATGGGACCCATGCCTGTAGGAATGTATGCTCATGTCGTCGAGGTAGCCGGCGCCATTGACCGCAGTTGTGGACGGGTTATCAACGCTGGCGAGCGTGCGATCCTCGTGCAGTATTTTCAGTTTTTCCCAATGAACGAGACGCCATTCTGTCTAGATCACGAGGGTGATTGGTTAAGGCTAGATGTCTATGTGGAGTCCAATCCTCCGTACTCGCTCCGCGCAATCGTGTACGATCCGCATGGCAGCAGCGCGGCTGACCGCTGTCGATGGGGTAGTAACCTGCCGGCTGATGGCATTCCGGATTGTTATCTGGAATCCGGCAGCCATGAGTGGTGGCCGTGCCCAACTTGCCCTGGAACTGGAGAGTACTGTAACTTCGCTTGGGGCGATGGTGTGACATATCGAGCGGCTAACATTCTGAATCTTGGAGAGCGCTGGGCTCCGTTGTGCTCTTGGGATGAAGAGCCAGACGTGGAGCGCTCCCTTGCGTTGTTTTTCAATGGTGGTTGGGGGCAGGAAGGCGAGAATCCAAGCGGACCAGCCAACCGGTCTGAGGAAGTGCTGCCGACACCACGAGCTTTCGTAGTGCGATACGTCGATGCATCTGTCAACAACAGCCTCCTCCACAGTTCCACCTTCATCGCCGAGAACTTTCTACGAGGTTCACGCTATTATCCGAGTGACACTTTCGCAGGAGTCTTGGGCGACCACGCTTCGGGAGGCGTTTCCGATGGCGGCACAGTTGTCTTTTTGGGCGGAACGTATCCCGAAAACCTGACGATTACCAAGCCGATGCTTTTGACGACTGTAAGAGGACCGGCACTGATTGGAGAGTGATCTCAAAGTAACATTCACTTTTCCGAGGTATAACCGAAAGTCGTGGATGACGGACTGACACAGCGGCGTACTTTCAGGGTGTGTTTGAAACACCTGAACGGCCAACGAGGCTAGGAGTACGCGCTGATGAACGAGAATAGCACGGTCGGTGTAGGGGCGGGGCCGGTGGCGATTGTGACGGGGGTTCGGGGAGCCGGTGTCGAACCGGTGGCGGGGTCGATCGGGCGGATCGGCAGGGTCGGCTCGCGGGATGTGCTGACGGACATTCTCCGTGAGGGCGCCTCGGAACTGCTGTCCGCGGCGGTGCGGGCGGAGGTCGCCGCGTGGATCGACGAGCACGCGCATGTCACCGACGCGGCAGGCCGCCGGCAGGTCGTCCGCAACGGCTCGCTGCCGGAGCGTGAGATCGTCACCGGGATCGGCCCGGTGAAGGTCCGCCAGCCGCGTGTGCATGATCGACGCACGCCCGAGGAGGGCCGCGAGGCGTTCAGCAGCGCGATCCTGCCGCCGTACCTGCGCAAGGCGCGGTCGATGGAAGACCTGATCCCGTGGCTCTATCTCAAGGGCGTGTCCACCGGCGACTTCTCCGAGGCGCTGGCCGCACTGATCGGCGCGGACACGCCGGGGTTCAGCGCCGCGACGGTGACGCGGCTGAAGGAATCGTGGGAAGCCGAGCACGCGGCGTGGAGCGGGAGAGATCTGACGGGGAAGAACTACGTGTACATCTGGGTGGACGGCATCCACTTCAACATCCGGCTGGGTGAGCAGGACCGTCAGTGCATCCTGGTCATCATGGGCGCCACCGCCGAGGGCGACAAGGAACTCATCGCCATCGCCGACGGCTTCCGAGAGAGCGAGCAGAGCTGGAAAGAACTGCTGCTGGACGTGAAGTCGCGGGGGCTCACGATCGATCCGAAGCTGGCCATCGGCGATGGAGCCTTGGGCTTCTGGAAGGCGCTGCCGCAGGTGTTCACGACCACACGCACGCAGCGGTGCTGGGTGCACAAGACCGCCAACGTGCTCAACAAGCTGCCCAAGGGCCTGCACGGCCGGGCCAAGGATCACCTGCACCAGATCTGGATGGCCGCAACCAAGGCCGCGGCCGAAAAGGCGTTCGATCTGTTCGTGACAACCTACCAGGCCAAGTACGCCGCGGCGGCCGAGTGCCTGATGAAGGATCGCGACGCGCTGCTGGCGTTCTACGACTTCCCGGCGGATCACTGGCTGCACATCCGCACGACCAACCCGATCGAGAGCACCTTCGCGACGGTGCGGCTGCGGACCGAGAAGACCAAGGGCTGCGGCAGCCGCGTCGCCTGCCTGACCATGGTGTTCAAGCTGGCCGAGAGTGCCAGCCGGAAGTGGCGCCGCCTGCGAGGGTCCGAGCTGATCCCCGAGGTCCTCGCCGGTGTCGTGTTCGCCGACGGAGAAAAGATCAAGTCACCCGAGAAAGTCGCCGCGTGATCAGACGGTCATCCACAACTCTTGACAATACCTCCACTTTTCCGATGACCTTCCTTGCGGTCTACTTCAACAACCTCTCCAGGTAGTGAATATCCACCCCGCCCTGCACAAACCCCGAGTCCGCCATCAACCTCCTGTGCAGCCCGATCGTCGTCTTGATCGGCTCGACCTTGAACTCGCGCAGCGCACGCTCCATCCGCGTGATCGCTTCTTGCCGCGTCGGCGCGTGCACCAGCAGCTTCCCGATCATGCTGTCGTAGTTCGTCGGCACGGTGTACCCCGTCACCACGTGTGAATCCAGCCGCACGCCCGGCCCGCCCGGCGGCTCGTACCGCGTGATCTTCCCGGGGCTGGGCATGAAGTTGCGGTCCGGGTCCTCCGCGTTGATGCGGCACTCGATCGCGTGCCCGTTCGTCTTCACATCAGCCTGCTTGAGGCTCAGCTTCTCCCCCGCCGAGACGCGGATCATCTCCTTCACGATGTCCACGCCCGTGATCAGCTCAGTCACCGGGTGCTCCACCTGCACCCGCGTGTTCACCTCGAGCATGTAGAAGTTCTGGTCCTTGTCCATCAGGAACTCGACCGTCGCCGCGCCGCTGTAGTTCGCGCTGCGGATCAGCCGCGCCGCCGCCTCGCACACCGCGTCCCGCTTCTTCGCCTCGATGTGCGGCCCCGGCGCCTCCTCGATCACCTTCTGGTGCCGCCTCTGCATCGAGCAGTCGCGCTCGAACAGGTGGATCGCGCCCCCGTGCTTGTCCCCCAGGCACTGCACCTCCACGTGCCGCGCGTGCTCCAGGAATTTTTCGATGAACACCGCGCCGTTGCCGAACGCGTTCAGCGCCTCCTGGCTCGCGTTCCGCAGGTTCGTCCTCAGCGCCATCTCGTTGTGGCACACCCGCATCCCGCGCCCGCCCCCGCCCGCCGCGGCCTTGATGATCACCGGATACCCGATCTTCACCGCGATCGCGCACGCCTCTTCCTCATCCTCGATCGCGCCCGGCGAGCCGGGAAAGATCGGGACCCCCGCCTCCTTCGCCGCGTTCTTGCACGCAACCTTGTCGCCGAGTTTCGCCATCGCCTCGGGCGAAGGCCCGATGAACTCGATCTTGCAATCGCGGCAAACCTGCGCGAACTCAGCCCGCTCGCTCAGGAACCCGTACCCCGGGTGGATCGCATCGACATTCGCCACCTCCGCGGCCGCGATGATCCGCGAAATGTTGAGGTAGCTCTCCTTGCTCGGCCCAGGCCCGATGCAGATCGCCTCATCCGCCAGATCAAGGTACGGCGCGCCCCGATCCGCCTCCGAATACACGCACACCGACTCGATCCCAAGCTCGCGACAAGCCCGGATGATCCGCAGCGCGATCTCGCCACGATTGGCAACTAGAACCCGACTAAACATGACTTGATGCCTCGATGCCCCATGCCTTGATGCCTTCTTGTTTCAATGAAACTCCGATTCGATTTCGCACTTATCGCATCCTCTGAGTCCTCCGCTCTCTCCGCTTCCTCTGAGTTCCTCTTGGCCTTTCTCAGTTCGGCCGAACCAGGAACAGCTTCTGCCCATACTGAACGGCTTGACCGTTCGTGACGAGCACTCGCTCAATCGTCCCCGCCACCTCCGCCTTGATCTCGCTGAACACCTTCATCGCCTCGATCAGGCACACGTTGGTGTCCGGACCCACCGACGCGCCCGACGTGACGAACGGCGGCGACTCGGGGTTCGCCGCGAGGTACACCGTGCCCACCATCGGGCTCGTGATCGGCACCAGCCCCGCCGCGTCCGCCCCGCCCGAATCGCCGCCCTCCGCCTCCTCGCGAGAACCCGCCGCGCTCGGCGCCGCGGCCGGGATCGCCGCCGGCGCATGGTGCACCATCGGCGCGCCCACCACCACCTGCCCGCCACGCTTGATCGTCACCGTCTCCTGCTGGTCCTGAAGGTCCAGTTCCGACAGATCGTTCTCCACCATCAACCGGACCAGCTCTTTCAACTTGCGAATGTCAATCATGACTTTTGCCTCGTGCCTCGTTTCTTACGTCACAGAACGCAGTCTTCCAGCCGCTTGCTCATCGAGCACAGATTCTCCGCGCCTCGCTCGGTGATCACGTAGTCGTCCTCGATGCGCACCCCGCCCACCCCGGGCAGATAGATCCCCGGCTCCACCGTCACCACCATCCCGGCTTCCAGCCGCGTCGCAGCCAGCATGTTCGTCAGCCGCGGCTCCTCGTGCCCGAGCAGCCCCAGCCCGTGCCCGAGACCGTGACCGAAGAACTCCGCGTACCCGTGCGAGTCGATGTGCTTCCGCGCCACCGCGTCGATCTCGGTCGTCGTCTTCCCCGGCGCGAGCGCATCCGCGGCCATCCGCTGCGCATCCAGCACGATCTGGTACACCTCGCGGACCTTCGGCGGCCACTTGCCCAGCGTGAACGTCCGCGTCATGTCCGAGTGGTACCCCTTGAACACCGCGCCCCAGTCGATCAAGAGCGGCTTGTTCGCGCCGATCTTCTTCGCGCTCGGGCGATAGTGCGGCAGGCTCGAGTTCGCGCCCGTCGCCACGATCGTCTGGAACCCCGGCTCCGACGAGCCGCGCTTCTTCATCTCGCACTCGATCGCCGCCGCGACTTCCAGCTCCGTCTGCCCCGCCTTGATCGTCGGAAGAACCGCCGCGAGCGATTGCTCCTGGATCTTCGCCGCCCTGCGGATCAGCCCCACCTCGTGCGCATCCTTGATGATCCGCAGCCTGGGCACCAGCCCGAACGTGTCGGTCAGCCGCCTGGACCCGCCCGCGCCGAGCTTCCTCCCGATCGCCGCCTTCTCCGCGATCGTCATGTGCTCGGCCTGCACGCCGACCCGCTCCCAGATGACCTTCTCTTTGGCCGGACCAAGCACCTCGACCAGCGCGTCGGTCATCGACCGTGTGCGGATATGCAGCCGCGCCAGACCGCAGTTCTGCACCGGCGCGAGCTCTTCCATGTATCGAAAGTCGCTCACAAGCGTCGGCGCGGCCTTCTCGGCCGGAACCAGAAGGTAACTGTCGCCTCCGAGAAACCCGGTCAGGTAGCCGACATCCTTCGGCTGGGTGACCAACAGCGCCTGCAAGCCGGTCGGAGCGATCAACGCGGCCAACCGAGACAGGCGTTGGGCGTAGATCGCGGACGGGGGGGCCGGAGGCTCGGAGGTCGTGCTGGCTCGAGGCATTGAGCCAAGATGATACCGAGTTCGCGTGCGATGGCGGTAGACTCTCGACCGATGCCCGCAAACAACCCACAATCCCGGTCCTTCGGAACGCTCGCCGCGGCCGTGATTTTGCTGGTATTGGTGATCGTTTCCGCGGTCGTGCCGTGGATTCGCGTGGCTTTGGTGACCGTTCCGCGCGGATCGTCGGAGTCGGCGGGTGTTCCGATCGCAAGTCTCTTGAACACTTGCGCTTACGCGCTGGTGATCGGTGCTTTGGCGACTTTGTGCGGGTTGCCTGCGGCTTGGAAGCTTGGACGTTCGCCAAGTGTTCCGCGCGGAACATCGCGCGCCGGGTGGCTGGCTCTGGTCGGAGGGGTCTTGCTGTTGCCGAGTTACCTCCCCTATGCAGGGTGGGGGTTGTTGAGGGGGCCAAACACCTATTTGGGGGATAGACTCGCGGTGCTCTCCCCCGAGATCGTGGTGTGGGTGGGGCACGCGGTGGCTGCGGCGGGGATGGTGATGTGGTGCTGGCCGCTGGCCGCGGTGGTGCTGAGCGGGTCGGTGCGGGGGCTGAATCAGGCGACACTGGATGCGCTGCGGCTGGAGTCGGGGGGCGCGGTTGGGCGGTGGTGGGAGGTGGCGAAGTTGTTGCGGGGCGGGCTGTTGAGCGCGGCGGGGTGTGTTGCGCTGGTGGTGGCGGGGTCGGCGATCCCGCTGCATGTGTCGCAGGTTCCGACGTACGCGATCGAGTTGTGGAAGGCGATGCAGTTGGGGCACGATGCGCGGGCGGTGTGGGTGGCGAGCGCGCCGCTGCTTGGTGTGGCGGCGGTTGGGGCGTGGGTGATCGCGCGGCGGGTGATGCGCGCGGGGTTGGTGGGCGCGGAGGTGGCGGAGGGCGGCGGGTCGGGCGCGTGGGCGGGTGTGGGGACGGTGCTGGTGTGGGCGGTGTCGGTGGTTGTGCCGCTGGGGTTGTTCGCGTGGAGCCTGGGGAGTTGGGTGTCGGTGTCGAGGTTCTGGCGGCAGAGCGGCGCGGGGGTGGTGGCGAGCGCGGAGGTTGGGGTGGTGGTGGGCGCGGCGGTGGCGGCGCTGATGGTGGGGACGTGGGTGTGCGTGTCGGATGGAAGGGCGTGGGCGCGGCGGGCGGCGGGGCTTGCGCTGGGCGCGATGCTGTTCTGCGGGCTTGCGCCGGGGGTGCTGATGGGCGCGGCGAGCGCGGCGGCGTGGGGCGGCGTGGGGTGGGTGCGCGGGAACGCGGCGATCGTTGTGTTCACGCACGTGGCGAGGTTCGGGTTCGTGGGCGTGCTGGCGGGGTGGTGGGTGGCGCGGCAGGAGACGCGCGAGGAGCGGTGGATGCGCGAGATGGATGCGGGGCGAGCGGCGGGCGGGTGGTGGGCGACGCGGGTGATCCCCGACTGGGCGGTGGTTGTGGGCGTGGCGGTGTGCGCGGGCGCGCTGTCGTTCCACGAGATCGAATCGACGGTGATGGTCGCGCCGCCGGGCCGGCAGAACCTGGCGCAGCAGATGCTGGACATGCTGCACTACGCGCGGGACGAGCAGTTGTCGGCCGCGGCGGTGAACCTGCTGGGGATCGGGGTGTTGGTGGGGCTGGCGGGAGCGGGGCTGGTTGGGCGGGGTCGGGGGCGAGGGGCGGGGCGGATGGGGTGAGGGGACCTCCGCGACGATCGGCGCACCGGCCACCGTGTGCGCCAAGTCAGGGGCGACGGTGGCGGTTTGGCGTCGGGCCGGCGATACGATCGGCGCATGATCACCTCGATCAGTACCGGAAGAGCCGCTCCCAAGAAACTCGCTGTGCACCGGCTCACGCCGATGATCCACGTCGCGGATGTCGAGCGCTCGGTCCGTTTCTACGCACTTCTGGGGATCGCGACCGGCGACTGTCTGCGGGACCACGCCGGGCGGGCGTTCTGGGCTGGGATGGGCGAACGGGAGGCGAGGATCATGTTCGCCGCGGCCAGCGGGCCGGTCGTGCCCGAGGATCAGGCGGTCATCCTGTATCTGTACGCGCCGGATGTGGCCGCGCTGCGCACACACCTGCTTGCCAGTGGGCTCCACGACGGCGGGCGGTACACCGGCTGCGCCGGCCCCAACGGCGGACGCAGCGTCGCCTTCGAGATCACCCGGCCGGACTACATGCCCGCGGGCGAGTTCCGCATCGCGGACCCCGACGGCTACTGCCTGCTCATCGGGCAACTTGGAACGGCGTGAGCACTGACCATGCAGCAGCGCATCGTCCGAGCCGTGACGCCCTTTCTCGCCGCCGGAAACCTCGCGGCCGTGGTCGAGTTCCATAGCACGCACCCGGGCTTCAAGGTCGTGACGCTGGATCCGCCGGAGTCGCCGACGCTGACGATTCTCGACTCGATCGTGGGCCCCGGCGGCTGCGGCGTCGTGCTCTCGGAGGAGACCGTCGAGCCCGCGGGTTGCCGGGAGTAGCCCATGCGCACGCGGTGCTTCATACGCATGACGGGGTGTGTGATCGTGCTGTTGAGCGCGGCGTCGTGCGTGCGCGAACCGCGGCCGACGACCGGGACGATGCCGATGACCCGCGCCCAACCCACGATCGAGCTGCTCGGGTTTCCCGATTGCCCCAACACCCCGGCGATGCGACACAACCTCCGCGGCGCGCTGGCGTTGATGGGGAAGGGCTGGTCCTTCGCGGACACGAACCAGGAGGCGCTCGACGAGGGCGACACGCGGCGCGGCTGGCCCGCGCCCACGATCCTCGTCAACGGCCGCGACCTCTTCGGGATGCCGCCCCCGGTTGGGGCCGCGATGGGCTGCCGGGTGTATCCGGGCGGTGTGCCCGAAGCGGGCGCGATCGCGGATCGGCTCCGCGTGGCGGCGGGCGCGCGATGAGCGTTCGGCGCGGCTGGAGCCGCGCCGACCGACCCCGCGACCGTCGCGTTCCTCACCATGGCCACGAAACCGAGCGTCACCGCGAGTTTCACGACGGGGGCGGGGGGGAAGACCGTGGTCTACATGCTCCGCTGGGTCAGCACCCGCGGCGAGAAGGGGCCGTGGAGCGAGGTCACGACGGCGACGGTGGCGGCGAAAGCGTCCCTCGAAGCCGCAGCGCCCGATCGGCCGATCGCGTACGATGGGGTCATGTACGCGCGATCGACGGCGGGGCTGGCCACGGCGCTGGGGATCTCCACGATCACCGCGATGCTGCTCCTGGGTTGGATGGGCAGCATGTGGTTCAACTTGGGCTGGATGGGCCGGAGCGGCACGTACGGCGGTGTGGCCTCCGGGCGCGCGGTCATCGGTGCGGACGCGACGGCGCCGGGGGACAATCCGGATGCGGGGTGGAGCTTCCGCTCACACCCGGTCCACGTCTCGTGGTGGTTCGAGTCCGGCCGGTACCCGGGGTCCTGGTCGCTGTCGGTTCCCCTCTGGCTTCCGGCGCTCGCGTGTGGGGCGGTCTCGGCGGTGCTCTGTCGGCGACAAGTGCGGGCGCGACGCCTGGCGCGTCTGGGCGCGTGCCCGGCGTGCGCGTATCCGATGGCCGGGTTGTCGTCAGATGCGCGATGCCCGGAGTGCGGGCTTGCGCGGGAAGGTCCACCGCGGTCGCTTGGCACGCGATCCCATGCCGCGCGTGCGGGTAGTTGACTCTACCGCAGTTCTTTCATCCACCGACGTACCGTCGCGGCGGCGTCGCGTTCCGCCATCTACCTGCTCCGCGGGGTCAACACCCGCGGCGAGAAGGGGCCGTGGAGCGAGGTGGCGAGCGCAACGGTCGTCGCATGAGCGACCGTGCGGGCAAAGACAAGGGCGACGGCAGGGCAACCGCATTATTGCCGAATAATGACTGAACGATGGTGATGCTGATCGATGCTTGGTGACACGGCGGAGGCCGTGGATCAAGCGGAGGTCAGGATGACCAACTCGGTGACTCGGCACTT
>JADLCX010000035.1 GCA_020846975.1 Phycisphaerales bacterium | reverse complement strand
TACAGAATTCGCGTTGCTATGCAGGCAGCGGGAGTTCTGTAGACGTTGACGCTGTTGACGCTCTCCCGCGAAGTCCGCGCACGGACTCAGTCCTCCCCGCGATCGGAGCGTCGCCGGTCGGCGAGGTCTTCTGGACGAACCGCGCTGCGGCTCGTCCCGCCGCGTCGGGGCTCGTTCCGACGCCCCTCGGTGAGGCGCAGGTACTCGCGGACATACCGTGACCATGTGTCCCAGGCGGGAACGGTTGATCGGCGGTCGCCTTCGAGCGGGTACGACGGCCCGCCATGCTCGCGGATGTAGTCGTACTGGTCCTTGCTGTATCGCTCGTCACTGGCAGCGTCGGGAGCCAGCTCCGGCCGCCCCTTCCGCACCCACTCCAACGAGGCGCCGGCCCTACGCACGGCGTCGGACATGCCTCCATTTCCGTCGGCGCGCCTATCGGTAGATGGCGTTGCGGAAGGTTGCGCATCCGGGTCGAGCCGCACGAGCATCGGGTACATCTCGTCAAGGATCTTCCCGATTCGGTCAGTGTCAGCCTTCGGAAGTGCCTGATCGGGGCGGAGCCGACTCATGCACAACACATCAAACCACCGATCCGGGACATTGACTCCGGCACGCAGCACGTCTCGTTTGCAGTCCTCGACGTAGGTGAAAAGCGCGCCGGTCTTCACAAGTTCAGTGAACTGCTCGCGGGCTACTGGCTCAAGTTCGACGTACTCGGGATGGCCCCACGCCCGCATGTGCAGGTAGACCTGCCAGAGGCGGTAGAGGGCGCTGTACTGGCCATCGGCGTCGTTCACGTCGTCGCTCCCACGAGGGCCCCGGGAGGAAACTATTGGCCACGACGGCCGCCGTTGTCAATGGCAATGAGACCTTCGCAGCCGACGCCCTGGTTCACTGCGATCAAACCGCCGACCCGCTCACCCGAGCAAGTTCGACCCTGGCCCGGTAGAATGGTCTCATCAGTTGAGAGGTGGTCATGAACACCAGACGACTCCTCGGCACGATCGGCCTCGCTGCGGTTTCCACGATCGCGGTCGGATGCGCGGGCAGCAAGCCTGTCGCCAAAGTGCCTCAGGACGAAGGAGCCGCGCCGATTCGGCGCCTCGATTCTGCGGGGCGGCCGCAATCCGCGCCCGCAGCGGCGACGCCATCGATCGTTGCCCCCGAATCGAGCGCGCCCCAAGCACCCGGCGGGCGGATTGCCGGTGGTCAAGCCGAACACGATCGTGGGACGACCTCGCGCGGTCGCGAGATGCCAGGTGCCGCCGCCAGCACCGTCGATCCTGGTCGATCGGAGGTCGGGACCCAACCACAGCCAGCGCCATCGGTGCCACCCGCTGCCGACATTGGATCAGAGCGTGGTGCAATCGTCGAGGCGCCGGCGGAGGCTGCGGCCGCTCCGGCAACCGTGCCCTCCCCGAGCGATGTTCCCGGTCCATCATCGCCGACAACCGGCGTTCCTCCGCCGGAAGCCGGACCTGTGGGTCCAGCGGTCGGAGATAAAGCAGCCTCTCCTTCAGTTGACGCGGGTTGGGGGCCGGCTCCGACGAAGGTCGGCAAGCTTGGTGTCGTGAAACCGGCCACCCGGCCCACCGACATCGACCCCACGCTCGTGGACGCGATCAAGCTGCCCAATGGCGACCCGCGAAGGGAGATCATCGGCATCTGGGAGCAGGTCGGTGGCAGCAACGACCCCGACTTCGCTCACGGGGACTACAGCAAGAGCATTCTCACCTTCCGTAACGACGGCGTGCTCGATGTCGCACGTTTCTACGGGCCACGCGGTGAAGTACGAGTAAACAGGCAGCTCACGTTCCGCATCGAAGACAGCAAGCTCGTGCTCGCAGCCACGCAAGGCGCCGACGCCATCGCCACAGATCTGCCGCTGGCTGCGGGTCCGAATGGCGCGACCATCGTCGCTCGCAAGCCGAAGTCCACTGTCCCAACGAGGCTCGGCTACTCCGCCAAGCCGGAGTCCATCGCGATCGAGGGGCGCACGTACAAGCGCATTCAACCCGTTGTCCCGCCCAATCCGAAGTGAATCGGTGTTCCTACTGCGTCCGAAAGTCGCTGCCCGGGCTCAAGATGATCTGCTCGTTCTCTGGCAGGAGTATGAGATCGTACTCGAACCCGTCCCGCAAGGCCGCATCTCGTAGCTCGCGGAAGGCGCTGTAGCCGCTCGGATAGACCATCAGGTAGAGAAAGTGCTCGTCGGGCGATATGCGGCCAAGTATGGACCGCCATCGCGCGCTCGTCCGCAGTCGATCGTCGACGACGAATCCGCCGCTATCTTTGAGGCGCACGCGGTGTACCGCTCCCCCGATCCCGTCCTTTCGAACTTCAACGTCCAGCGGTTGTTCGAGATAGCCACCGCGGCCATCGTTGCGATAGATCTCGAAAGCATGCGTATTTCGCAGAACGATATGGATCGGGATCTTCGCGGTTGCCTTGGTAACGGGCAGACGGGCTGCCGACACACGGCGCCGTTGCTCCTCCGTGATCCTGGAGTCCAGTTCAGTGATTGCACCCTGGAGCTCGCGCTGGCGGCTGGCAGCTTCGTTCAGGCGATCAGCCACCGACTGTCCAGCCACGGCGAGGCGCGACATCTGCGCCCTTGCTCGCAGGATTCGCTCTTCGGCCTGTGCCGTCTCGCTGATCAATGCGGCAATCTCGGCATCCAGCGTGCCATCGCCCGTTCCCATGCCCATCACCGTCGCCAGCGAGGCCTCGATCCGCTCCACCTCAGCGCGCAGGCTGGAGCGCTCCTGACTCGGCATAGATGCCGAAGAATCCGTGTCTCCCGAGCGCCCGGCAAGAAGTGCCAGCAGGATCGCGATGAAGATCACACCGCCGAACATGTTGCACACTGTGTCCAGAAGCAACTCAAGGCTGTCGAGATTGTCGCGCCGTCGCCGTCTCATCGCTCACCACTCGATGGAGGATTCGGATCACCGATGATGCTCGTCCAGTCCTCCGGTAGTGCATCAATTCCCATTCGATAGCCTTGTTTGGCGAGAGCCTCCGTGCATGCCGCGTAGTCAGGAAACCCGCTGGGCTTTACGATCAGCAGAACGTAGTGGCTGCTGGGAGGCGCTTGGGCCAATACTCCCCGCAACGTGACCATGCGCTCCGACCGATCCGCTTGCGTCATCGTGATGCCATGATCCGCATTGTGAGCGATCGCCACTCGCCACCCACCCGCAGACAACTCGACCAGCACGGGGCGGCGTTCATACTCTTCCCCAGCAATGTATGTCAAGCGCCGACTCAGCCGGAGCTCGCGCAGTTGCCCCTCCTTCTCCCCCACCTGGGCCTCCATTTGAGCCAGAT
Organism: Phycisphaerales bacterium; assembly: GCA_020846975.1. Taxonomy (GTDB): domain Bacteria; phylum Planctomycetota; class Phycisphaerae; order Phycisphaerales; family UBA1924; genus JADLCX01. The sequence continues at coordinate 28,078 of JADLCX010000035.1, read as the reverse complement.
CGTCGATCTGCCGGTGCACGGCTTCATCCGTTACCGTCTGTTTCAGGTTGTCATAGGCTTGCGCGAGCTCGCCCTCAGCCCGCTCGACTTGCCGGTACAGTGCATCAAGAGCCAGACGGCCCTTGGTAATCCGTTCGAGTGGGCGATCGGAGCGGCCGGCAGTGTCCTCTCGGATCCTCTCCAGTGCTGCCGCCGCCGCCGCCCTGCGGGCGAGCAACTCGGCCGTGTCGAACGAGCTGGTTGATGCTGGCGAAGCCATTGCGCCCGAACGTTCAAGGGCGAGCAGAAGCGCGGTCATTAGGATGATGGCCATCACTGAGGTCATCACGTCCTGGAACGCGAAGAGGCTCACTGGAGGATCGTGCGATCCGCGGCTGGTCCTGCGCATGCTCACGCTCCATCTGCTTCGCCAGCGAACAAGCGCAGCCGGCCCACGATCTGGCGCTGGGTGTACTCGCGGCAGTCGTCCAGGAAGCGTTCCTCGGAGCGCTTCACAGAGGTCATTAGGAGGTGCACTCCCATAGCCCCAAGTAGTCCCTGGAGTGTCGTCTCGAATGCAACGGCGAGTCCTGTTGTCACCTCGCGCAGCGCCGGCTTGATCTGATCGATCTCACTCGCCGCGGCAAGTACAGAGCTGAAGGCGCCAACCGCCGCCGACAGCCCGAGCACTGTGCCGATGAACCCGAGGACAGGAATGGCCCAGATCAGGGCACGCAAGAAGGTATATCCAGACTCGGCGAGCGCTTCATCGAACTCCGCCTGTGACTCAAGAGTGTCACGGACATCACCGATCCGCTGCATGTTCCGCAGATTGGAGAGCGCGAGCATGACGCGATTGCTGAGCACGAATCGACGCGGATCATCGACGATCCGATAGATCTCATCGATGACTCCCCCAACCGTGGCCGGCGAAAGCGAGAAGCCCTGCCCGTCAGGCGTGATGGGGTACGCCAGCACCTTTCTCTGCGCCCGAATTTTCATCGCCTTTATCAGGAGGATGCCGAGCGCCCAACACGTAAACAGGACGATGGCGTACGGCACGGGGCCACGCTGGGTCAAGCTCTGGCTGACCACGTTGCCGGGCGCCCGGGCGGCAAGCCCGAAAACCGCGACAGTCGCTGCTACGCCCAGGACCAAGGCAACCAAAGGATGTCCATTGGTGAACCGACCGGCAGGAAGGTGCAGCACACGCTCGGGATCGACCCGGCTGTGGACAAGAATCGGGCTCTTCACGTCGTCTTGCATGTGTGCTCGAAGTTCCCACTTCACTCGAACTGCATCGCCACCACGATCACCCACCCAACCACGCCGATGATTCCCAAGACCAAACCGGCAGTTGCCAAGCCGCGCCGCCCAGGTCGGCCAAGTGCAATGGCGCTGAAGACGAGTCCCAGCAGCGAGATGATCCCGATGAATATGCCGACCAAACTACACACGAAGCCGGCAACCGCCAGTCCATTCTCGGGTCCTGCGGCTACACGCGTCCGAGTCGAATAGTCGATGACTGTGACGGCAGGATCGTCGCCTGCGACTGCGGCGCGCTGGACCGCCTGGGGTGGAGGGAGATGTTCTGACCGCGGCGGGGGTGCCACGGCCGCGGATATCGCGGGCGCCGCCACGGATGCAGCCGCACTCGCGGCGCGTAGCGCCGCGGCACCCGCGGGATCGAGTATCCTCTCCTCGCCCGAGGCGTCGGCTACGACCTGCATCCTGGAGAGGGGCGTCCAAGAGGCGCCGTCGGCCGAGAACTCGTGGAGTCCGCTGATCCTGCCCGAGCGCCACTGCGCAAGCACCTCGGCCGTGCTGAACGGCCCTGCCACGTGCCCTCGGAACCGAACGTAGTACTGTGACACTCGTGACTCCAGATAGCGGAAGCGCAGCGGACCTCTTTCACCTGACCATCAAGAGCGGTGTTGCCAGCGGCGGAGGCTCCCCGTCCCAGCTCGGCTGCCCGCCAGCGACGGTGCCAACCCGCTTGAGGGTTGGCATTCCGCCGGCACCAGCCGTCACAACGAAGATGTCGCCCGAACTGCCCGGGCGCGATATTCCAATTGTGCCGTCATTCGGTGAGGGCCATGCAACTCCCACGACTGCAATGGGTCTGAGCGCCCTTCGCCCACTGGAAACCCTGCTGTGAGACTCCCGTTCCAGCGCCACAAGGTCGGTGAGCGACTCAAGAATTCCGCGGAATTCGCGGTCAGCTCTGCGCCCCTCGTCTGACCCAAGACCCCAGTCGCACTCAGTCAGCGGTTTGTTTCCGATCGAGCTCTCGGCCAGCCGACGTGCCGCCACCCCGATGCTTGAGTGGCTGGGCCAGCCCACCCCGCCCTGGTACTCCAGCACCTGTCGGAGCAGCTCGGCACGCAGCGGTGCCGGGACATCCGACGCCTTTTGGAGGACTCCGGCGATGCGCAAATGCATGCCCAGCGGCTGTCCCTGTCCCTCTTCAACCTCGACAACGGAGCGCATAATTCCATCCGCCATGACGACCATCGACGCAGGTGTCAGCAACTCGCGTAGGTTGGACCCGGCACGGATGGAGACAAAGGCATTGGTGCGTTTTGCCGAGGGCAGCAGGTCCTTACTGGACTGTACGACCTCCGTGAGGCGGCACATCTCGATGCCGCTCTGGCCCGGGCCCATTGACGCGAGTTCCCCGCTCAAGGAGTAGTGCTTTACGCCAGACGCGTCCGCAACCCAAGCCATGCGCTTAGCCCAGGGGCGAGTGAAGGTATTTCGAAGGTCCTCGACGTGCAGGATGGAAGGCTCGGTCAAGAGGCGCTCCGACGCTTTCGTAAAGTCGAGCAACTCTCGATACTGGGCATCATTCAGCTTCGGCAGGAAACTGCGCGGCATCGCCTCAAGGGCCTGGTAGTAGGAGGTAGCTTCTTCCGGCGTCGTGGGCGCCGCCGAGCCGCTGATGATCTTGAGCTGATCGAGCACCGCGGCGGCGCGCAGCATCAGGTCTCGATCTCGAAGAAGTTCGGAAAAACGCGCCGCCTGCGGGGTTTCGGGGAACACCGCCACGTACCGCTCCAACAGGCTCACCAGCTCAGTGAGAGAACCTGAGAAGTCGGCAATGGCCTTCAGGTCGTCGGTCCTCTGCTGCTGGCGCGAAATCCGCTCTCGCGCGCCCAGGACGTCCTTTCCGAGAGATTCCCGTACTGCCTGTAATGCTGTGCGTGCCTCAGAGGACAGCGCTGGAGTCTGAAGAAGGGCGTCAAGCCGGCGCAGCAGCGGATTTATGCCATCAATCAATGCCTGATCGTCGTTGCCTGCCGTCTCTTTCACACGCCGGGATTCGGCGACCACGGCGTCCCGCTCCGGCGCCACATCGGCATCCGCCGCCGCTTGAAGACGTTCCCATTGGGAAGCAATCCGGCCTCGCTCCCTCGTCGCGAGTTCCTTCTGGCTGGTTGTCCTCGCCATCCCCAGAACCCGGTCTGCCCGCTTCACATGCGATTCGCTGCTGCCGTCGAGCTCGGACAGCGCCGACAGCTCTGTATCAAACCGCCTGTCAGCCTCGCTGGCCGCTCGCTTCGATTCATCAACCCGAGCGAGCACCGGACCGAGATCGGAAGCGGAGCGCACGCCGTCGCTCTCCGTCATCAAACGGTCGGCAACCGCTGTGGCGGCTTCAACATCATTCCGCTCAAGCGCGGCAGTGATTTGCTTGACATACTCCTCCACCTTGGCCTTCCGATTGAGCGAGTTGATCGTCCACCCGATCGCCGCCGCCACGCTTGCGACCAGAAGCACGGCGGCGGTCAAAATCACCGAGGTTCTCATCCGGCGCGCTGCTGCCGCCTCTTGTTGTCGTACCCTGACTCGCCGCTCGATGTGTTCGGCGATCGGGCGATCGCTGGCCAAGAGGCCGTTCCAGATCCGCTCGATCGCCCGCCAGGGCGCATCCTGATCCAGAAGCGACTCGATCTCCTCGCATGCCTGTCGATGGTCCTGCTCTTCCTGGTGAGCGCGGTCGTGTCCGGTCAGCCACGATTCGGCAGCCTCGACATCGGCGATCAGGTTGCCGTCGATCTTCGCCAGCCCTCTGGCATGGACTGCTCTGAGCCCCTCCACTGAGGTCCGCATCCCGGCGACGTCCTGTCCACCCACGGCGACGTGAAGGGCCTCCGCGAGCACCTTCAGGTCTCTCTCGTCGATTCGTCGCTGCGTCGACCGCTGGCGTTGCGCCAGATCCCTATCACAGGATGAAGCGGACGGATGCTCGCGGAGCGGGCTCCGCGACAACTCGCCTCTAAGTCGATCGAAAGTTGCAACGTCGAGGTGCTCCTCTGCCTCCCAGGCAGCAGCTCCGATCTCCCGAATCCTGAGCCCGGCGGCGGTACGCAGCTCCGACTGCCACAAGGAGTTTGCCGAGTCCTTCTCCAGCAGCTGGCGGAGAATCTCCAGGCGCAGGTTCGCCGGTCCTCCCAGGAGCGAGGCGATGCGGTGCTTGCGAACAAGTGGCTCGATCTCACGATGACGCGCGTAGGCGTTACTGATCTCGGCCGCGATGTCGTCGTCGATCCGCGCTGGCAGTTCGATGCCGGCCTGAGTGCAGAGCTCCATGAAATGTTGCAGATCAGGGCCCATCTCGAGTGCGGCTGCGGCGGCGAGAGAATCGGGGTAGCACTCGACGAAGTGCAGCGCCTCGCCAGTGAGGCCTTCGCGCAGCCACTGTGCAGCGGTCCGAAGCCGCCTGTTGATCTCCTTCGCGTGATCGTCGTAGGCGTTACGGAGTTCTTCGACGTCGGGGCCAACAGTGCCATTGCGCACGGCTGCTCGAATTCGCGCCACCAAGTCGTCGATCGGAATTGAAGCGGAGACCCGCATGGGCACCTATTTCTCCGGACACTTCACCCTGACCTTGAGGATCTGCTCCTGTTCGTTCCGCAGAACAAGTACAAAATCCTCATGCTTCGCAAGATCTGAGTCGTCTCGTTTCCAGACGAGACGCGTTACGCCATCAGGTCCGCTGACCAACGTAAACCAGCCGATCGTGCGCTCCGCGCCGCTCACTGCGGAAGGCGTGGTGCAGACCCTAATGCGCCAAGCGTCTGCGACAAGCTTGAGATTGCGAACCCGGTCCGCCGTCTCCCTAGCGAGGGAATACCGTAGCGTTCCTGTCAGCGAAAAAGCCTTCAGGTCCACTGGCACGTCTTGCTTGCCACTTACTGTGTAGCTGGCGATCTCCGCCTCGGGTACGGACTCGAGGCCTTCGCCACCCTTCGTGGCGAACTGCGGGGGCACCGGCGGGAGAACCTTCGGCGCCTCTCGCAACGCCTGCCGCGCAGTTTCGGCCTCGGATTTGTGCTGATCCCGCTCGGTGCGTGCCTGGTCTCTCTCGGCGACCGCGTTCTGCAGTTGTTTCTCCAGCTCGCCGACCCGCGCCGTCATCTGCACTTTCTCATCGTCCACAGGTCCTGAGGGCAACTCGGCTGTGGCGACGACTGGTGTGCCTGCCGGGGGGGCGAGAGCGACAGGACCGGCGGGTACAGGTGCGACCGGCTTCGCGGCAGTTGCCGAGCTCTCGGGAGCAGTCTGCTGCGATTGTGCCGACTCGGCCTTATCGAACCTCGATCGCGCGACAACCATCAAGAGCACCCCAGCCACAACTCCCACGATGAACAGGCCGGTTCCGGCCAGGAGCAGTCGCCCGAGTGACCTACGTGGTCGCTCGATCGGTTGTAGCGACCGCCGCCTCGGGCGCATCTCAGATTCGTCTTGGTCACCGATAACGAGCGGCGACCTCGCGGGTGAGTCGACCACGATCGGTGCCGGCGGAGCAAGGCGCCTCGGTCCTGCCGACTGCGGAGGGCCATACGTCGTGCCCGCCCGCGCTGCCTCCGCTGCGGGTCCAGTCGGGGGTGGCAGGTCGGCGACGGCGCTCAGGTCAAGACTCTGGGCTCCGAACGAGGCCCTCACCAATCTCTGCCCGTCAGGAGTATCCGGCACGAATCGGATTTTGCACCGCACATCTGGCGAGGCATCGCCTTGAAAATGGGACGTGAATGTCGCTTCCCAACGCCGAGCGTCCGGCAGGAGCGCGACCACTTCGCTCATCAACGCGAGCGCGTCGGCCCTGCTCGGAATCAGGACGTACAGAGGCCCGGGGCCGCGATCGAATACCGCCTCCAATACGCGACCTGCCCAGCCCGCATCGCCGCACAGTGCCGCCCATGCCTGACACGGGCGTGGCAGGACGGGCTCAAGGTCTACTTTGAGGCGACGGCTGATTGTGCGTGGCTCGCCGCTCCAGTGTTCCTCAAAGATCCCCTTGGCAGCCAGAACTGCGGCAGGACCGGCGGCGGGACACTCGGATTCCGACAACAACACGTGGTGGGCGATGCGGTTCGTTCGACCGGAATAGTCGGCGGGCGCTGGCCCGATCCGCGAGAGCAAGTGCATCGGAACTCCGCCGACCGACAGAACAAGATGGGAGAAGACCGCCCGCGGCCGTGAATCCGCCCCATCCAGTGCCTGTTTGAATCCCGACATGCTCTCGAGCCGGTCCATCAGATCGGTAGGCATTCCCTGGGTTGCTGCGACGGTGCAGAACCCGCGCGTGCCTGGTCTCAAGCCGCGAGGAGCGGAGGTATGAACGAGCTCCATGCTCAACGTCTGGACTCCTGTCCGTTTGCACCGGCGACCGGCGTCGGCCGGGCCAGACCAGGGAAACTCGTGGGATCAAGCGATTGGAGCGCGAGAAGGAACGGCACCTCGACCCACAGAGGTCTTATGCGCTCTGGCTTGATGCCGAAGAAGACAGAACCATCAGCGGCGTGTGTCTCCTCCGGGCTGCACCCGAGGGCACTCGCCGGAATGTAAAGGACCTTACGAGCGGTCGCCTCCGCGCATGCCACGAATTCTGGGCAGCTCTTGTGGATCACTGACCGGCACAGCTTGGACATCTCGCGGATGAGGTCCAAATCCAGGCTGGCATGCTGGCCGGACCTGACCACGGGCGACTGATCCCTGAGGACCGCCCCGAATGGTTCATGGAGGTCGGCCTTCGCCAAGATCACGATCAGCGACGCCTTGAGCGGGTCGCTCGGCTTTGCGTTCTTGATCAGTCGAATGCGGTGCGCCATTTCGCCGAGGATCAGCTCCTGGCGCGTCACGGCCTCAACGAATCCCCCCCCGCGCGGTCCCTTGGTCACCTGCGGATCGTCCTGGCGGCAAACAGCGCGCATGCGAGGGTCCTGCGTCGGATCAAACAGGAACAGGATCACGCGAGACTGGGCCAGATGGCGTGTCGCATCCGTGCCCAATGCGCTTCCAGGTAGGAAATGCTCGCCCGCGTTGTCGTAGAGGACTAGCAGTCGCTTCGGTGACCCATTGCCCTGCGCGGCGGCCGCCGGCGTCAGGAGGAACTGGAACGGCCGCAGGAGGAGTTCGGAGCGACCGCGGAGATCGACGCGAGAGTAGAGATCGCCACCACTCTGATCCGTCTTTGCGAGCATGACCGGACGGTGCGGATCAGCGGGTAGGAAAAGTCGCTGCTCGTTCGACTGGATGATGGCGTTGTCGTGGGGCGAGGCGTCGGTAACTGCCCAGCCGAACAACGGAAGGGTTTGGCGCAACATCCACGTTGCGGTGGCAAGGTAATACGACTTGCCCGAGGCTGGGGCTCCGACAATCGATGCGAAGAGCGGCGGGATGCCCAGGTTGCTGCGACTGATCACCAGGAAGCAGCGGGGGCACGCGAGCTCCAAGCACTCCTCTCCCATCGGGTCGATGGGATTCCCGGCCTCGCTGAACCGACTGGGCCGAAACCGCAGCGCCCCCTCGACGACGGACGGGCTCCTCAGCCCGGTATGCCGTGCCACGGCCAGCGTCTCGTGCGGTTCGAAGCGATGCCAGCAGTGCGGGCAGGTCGCGCGCTCCAACGCGTCTACACGCGATTCATTTCTGGAATTCCGCGGTTGCACGGTCATCGGATCGAGTCCCTATCCGCTTGGCCGCGAGGGTCGGGATGATCGGCGACCCCTCCGATCGGAACCCACACGAGCACGCCTCTTCGCCTCAAGTACCGTCAGGATACCGGATTCTGACTCAAGCAGGGCGTCCTAACGCAAACAAACCGGCAACGTACATTCTTGGCAGGCTACCCGTCGTGGGCGGGGCCGGGCCGGACAGAGCGAAACAAACTCTCTCGGGAACCGCGGCTGTTCCCGCGGGCGTGGCTGCCGACGGTGGTTTTCCAAGTACCTACGCCACGCGGTGCCGCCCTGGCCACGGCCAGACTCCGCCAACTTCGGCACATTCCGCCAGGGTTCCGGCGTTGGCCGACTCTGGCGAACATGGCGAACTGTGGACAACAGGGCCGGTGGTCCGGGGGTGGCGAACCGGCACGCTCAGCGCCCGGGGGTGGAGGCCTGCACCATCGCCGCGATGCCCGCGCGGACGGCGGGCGGGAGCGCCGGCCATGCCGCGACGACGGCGGCCAGGTCGGGCGGAAGCGGGGGTTCGGCCCCGGGCGCTGCTGCCGGCGCTGCTGGGGCGGGCGGGATGTCGCGCAAGTCCGCGATTTGTCGGGGGTTCGGGCATTCGCCCCGTTGACTGTCGATCCGGTGGTTGCGGGTTCGAGTCCCGTCCGCCTCGCTTGAAAACACTTCTAGATTTCTAGGGGTGTTTTTGTTTTTGAGCCGGTGACCCTAACAGCCCAATCCGGTATCGTGTCAACCGTTTTCGCCGCCATACCGGATTCTGCTCTGCCGCTGGCTTGAGACCAGCCCACTCGATGGGTACCACACCGCCCGTCATGGAACGACGAGCAGGCAAGACCGTTAGCGTCAGTTGGTCCCCAGCCCAAGACCAGTACCGCAAGTACATCGGCTACCAGCTTGGGCGGAACGGAAAGCCGCAGCCGAAGTGCTGGTACCTCGGCGAGGACGAGCGTGAAGCCGTCAGACGAGCCGTTGAGCTTGTCGCTGAATGGAACCGCCTCAAGGCCGCCGGGGCGACCGTGTGGCCACTGAAGGCCGCCAGCGGCGACGCCAGCGAGAACAAGCGGTCGAAGGACGACTTCGTTGATGCCAAGCCTCCGATGCACAAGATTGAGCGCGGGCTTCGAGAAGCGCAGAAGAAAGTCGGCAGTCTGAGGCGCGGTCCCAACAACGATCTGCCGCACAACGGCCCGACGTGGCGGAGCGAAGATGGATTGCGCGGGTACCGGCTTGAACCTCCGCATCACGGGAAGGGTTGGCATATCGACTGGTACGATTGGAGCGGCGGAAAGCGCGGGGCGGGTGGCTTGTCGGGCACGATTCCGATTGACTAGCGGCGTGTGTGATGCAAGCATTCAAGATCAAGCACTTTGAGCGGGATCATCCGGGCGAGCGATACCCCGCAGTTGACCCGTTGTCGAGTGCTGAGGCGGCATCCATGGCAGAACGCTTGGCGTCGCTCCTCACTCGCGTTCACTCCTCCGAGCCGCTTTCGGGAGTAGATGCAAACCCGGAGACTTTCCGGCTGAGCGATATATGGGCGACTGCGGGCATCCAGCCCGCCGATGAACTTCTCCTGTCCTTCGACTCCCTGCGGTCGATTGACAGGATGCAGCGGGGAGACGTTGAACAGAACTTCACCGACGTTTGGTATCCCGTGTCGGACAATCTGTTCATCTTCGATGAGTCGGTGGCATGGTTGATGTTCGTACACCATGACGGCTACATCTACGTTGCCCGTGATTGAGGATCGGATTCCGCCACACTCGCCTATCCGTTCCGCGCCTCCCGATCATTCTCTCGCAACCGTTGCACCAGGGGCGACGCTTCGCCGGAGGCTTCGCACACCGCGTCAAGCGCCCGGATCAACGCTTGATACGCCATGAGCGGGCCGATTTCCCGCGTCGCGCGGCGCGCTGCCATGTTCAAGGCATCGCTCGGGCGACCGTGCCAGAATCGCGGGTGGGTTCGTTGGGTGGCGTGGTAAACGATAACGTCACAGGGTCCGCCGGATTCCAGGAATGCGATCATCGCGTTCCGCACGATCCCGGCCCAATCGGACCACTTGCCGCCCGCCGCGTCGATGCGCTGGCGGATTTCCTTTCGAGCGTCCGCCATGATCCGATCCCGCACCATGCGGCGGATGTGCGCCTCGCGCGTCCGGGGGAAACGCGGTCGCGGAGCGGAGCATCCCGTCGAGCGCCTCGCGGGCACGGTCCATCGCCGTTTCAAGGCCGATCGACGAACAGACTTGTGGTGCCTTGGTTGGAGTTGGGGAGGTCGTGCGGTCAGAGTCGCTTGAACTTGGCCAGCCGCAGGCTGTTGAGGACGACGCTCACGCTGCTGAACGCCATGGCCGCGCTGGCGATGATCGGCGAGAGGAGCCAGCCGGTGAACGGGTAGAGCAGCCCCGCCGCGATCGGGATGCCGATGAGGTTGTAGATGAAGGCCCAGAAGAGGTTCTGCTTGATCGCCCGCATGGTCGCGTGCGAGAGCGCGATCGCCTGCGGCACAGCGCGGAGGTCGCCGCGCATGAGGGTGATGTCGGCCGATTCCATTGCCACATCCGTGCCCGTGCCGACCGCGAGGCCCACATCCGCCTGCGCGAGCGCCGGCGCGTCGTTGATTCCGTCACCGACCATGCCGACGATGTGCCCCTCGGCCTGGAGCACCCTGACCTTGTCGGCCTTGTCCTTGGGAAGCACTTCCGCGTAGACCTGATCGACCCCGACCTGTGACGCCACCGCGTCGGCGGTGCGACGGTTGTCGCCGGTCATCATGACGACGCGCAGGCCGAGCCCGTGCATCGTGGCGATGGCTTCGTTGGATTCGGGGCGGATGGTGTCGGCGACCGCGACGATCCCGGCCTCGCGGCCGTCCACCGCCACGAACATCGGCGTGCGGCCCAGCGCGGCGAGTTCCGCGGCCCGGTTCGTAAGCGATACCGTCACTCCGCGCTCCTGCAGCAGCGCGGCCTTGCCCACCAGCAACTGCCTTCCGTCCACCGTGGCTTCCACGCCGTGGCCGACGACCGCGGCGAAGTGCGAAGGTTCGGACAGAGACACGCCCCGGTTGTTTGCCTCGCGCACGATCGCGGCCGCGAGCGGGTGCTCGCTGTGCTGCTCGGCGGAGGCCGCGAGTCTGAGTAGTTCGGCCTCATCGAAAGATGAACCCGGCACGGGAACCACGTCGGTGACGGAGGGCTTGCCGTGCGTGATCGTCCCTGTCTTGTCCAGGACAATCGCCGTCATCTTGTGCGCGGTCTCGAGCGCCTCCCCACCCTTGATGAGGATGCCGCGCTCGGCGCCGAGTCCGGTTCCCACCATGATCGCCGTGGGGGTGGCCAGGCCGAGTGCGCACGGGCACGCGATGATCAGGACCGAGACCGCCGTGACCAGCGCCATGCTGAGGCGGGTCCCTGGGGGCGAGGCGAACCACCACACGGTGAACGCCAGGACGGCGATGGCGATGACAATCGGCACGAAGATGCCGCTGATCCTGTCGGCCAGACGGGCGATGGGGGCCTTGCTTCCCTGGGCCTCCTGCACCAGGCGCACGATCTGCTGCAGCGCCGTGTCCGCTCCGACCTTCGTCGCGACGAGCCGCAAGGCTCCGGTGGTGTTCATCGTGGCGCCGAACAGATCGTCACCGGGCTTCTTCTCCACCGGCACGCTCTCGCCGGTGAGCATGGACTCGTCCACGGCGGATTGGCCGCTCTCGACCTTGCCGTCAACCGGGATCTTCTCGCCTGGGCGGACCAGCACGCGGTCGCCGACGATCACGTTCTCGACGGGCACATCCTGTTCATGGCCGTCACGCACCACGCGCGCCGTCTTGGCCTGTAGACCGATCAGCCGCTTGATCGCCGCGGTCGTGCGGCCGGTGGCTCGGGCCTCGAAGTACTTGCCGAGCAGGATGAGCACAATGATGACCGCCGCGGCCTCGTAGTAGACCGGGACCATCTCCCCCCCGCGCATCCCAGCCATCGTTGCGGTGCTGTGCGCACCCTGCGCCGTCCCAGTGGCCACGCCCGCAAAGAACGAAGGCCAGATCGTCGCGGCGAGCGAGTAGGCGTACGCCGCGCCAGTGCCCATCGCCACCAGCGTGTCCATGTTGGCGCTGAAGTGCTTGAGGCCCTTCCACGCCGAGCGAAAGAACCGCCCGCCGCCCCAGACCAGCACGGGCGTGGTCAGCGCGAGTTGGAGCCAGTTGATCCAGGAAACGTTGAACGCCTCGATCCTGCCGTGCGACATGGCGATCACGAGCACGGGCACCGAGAGCACCGTTGCGACGACGATCTTGGTCTGCAGGCGGCGGGTCTCCTGTTCGCCCACGTGCACGTGGGCCGAGTGGTCCTCGCCCGCGGCGGTCGGGTGCGCCGCGTGATCGTCGTGCGACCCGTGCCCACCCGGGCCCCCTGGAGCCGTGGGCATCGCCGCATGGTCATGCCCGGCATGGCCGTGCGGTGGATTGGCCTTCGGCGCGGGCACGATCGCGTGGTACCCGATGTCGTCCACGGCTTTGGCCAGCGTCTCGGGCTGCGTCGCCGCCGGGTTGTACTTCACGGTGGCCACTCTGGTCGCGAAGTTGACGCTCGCCGACTCGACGCCCGGCTGCTTGCCCAGCCGTTTCTCGACCCGGCTCGCGCACGAGGCGCAGGTCATCCCCTCGATGGGCAGATCGATGCGAGCGGTCTGGCTCGGCATCGGAGCCGGCGGCGAAGCGACGCGAGCCCGCGCGTCCCCGTGATGATGTTCGTGCGACTCGTGGTTCATGGCTTTGCCTGGGTGGGCCGGGCCGAGCCTCCAACTCGCGTGCGGACTTCAGCGCGTCAGGCGGCTCGCCAGGTCCATCAGTTCCTCGACCATCCGGTCCCACTCGGCCCCGGAGTCGTGCAGGGAGCGCACCGCGCAGTGCTGGAGGTGGTTGCGGTAGAGGTTCTTGGCGACCGCGCGGAGGGACTCCTGCACGGCCGCGCACTGCTGAATGATGTCGGCGCAGTAGCGGTCCTTTTCGATCATGGCCGCGATACCGCGCACCTGACCTTCGATGCGATTCAAGTGTTTGAGGTTGGCGGCTTTGATGGCGGGGTCCACGCCCGCGGCGTGCGCGCCGGGGCCGATAGACTTGCCCGCTTCCGCCGCGACCCTGCCCGCGCCGCACGCGCACGGCGGCGCGCCGTTGAAGGGGGTTGCGCCCCGCCGGGCTCCGCTCGACATCGCTGTGGTCTTGGCCATGGGGATTCCGTGCCGGGGGGGGCTGCTGGCGGGTGCCGAGTCAGGATACTCCCCCAGAGTATAGCCAACGTGCGGGCCGGACGCGACACCCCCGAGCGGGCGCGATGGCGGCGGGCGCGAGCGGGGGCGGGAGGCGGCGCAGAGATTGTCGTGTTGCGTCAGGATGTCCGCGACCGTCTCGGGGACCATGTTGAAGCATGACAGCTCGTTGAAGCAGCCGTTCATCGCCCCTTCGGCGCTGGCGCTCTTGTCGCCCGTCTGGTAGAAGACGAGCGAGTCGTCGAGCTGGTTCGGGTCCTCGATCGCCCGGATGAGCCGGTCGATCTCAAAGCCGGCGTACTCGCCGTGCCCGGCGAAGACCTCCGTCGGGCGGGTGAAGCACCGCTTCTCGTCGGCACTCACATTGTCCCAGTCCCTGATGGCCTCGGGCTGGGGCGCGAGCCTGGGGCGCACTCGACGCGCAGGCCCCTCGTGTCGGGTTCGATCACCTCCCGCGGCGCTGGGCGTCGCGAGAATACTCAACGACCGTTTCGGCCTTGGATCGGAGTCGGTCGAGTTCCTTGCGTCGATCTGGACCGGGGGCGGTCGCCCACCATTCGGCCGTCTTGGACGAACTGGTCCGGCAGATGCGCGTCGCGGCCTGATAAGCGGCGAGTTGGCGGGGGGTGACGGGGCCCTCATCGGCGGGAAGTTCGGGGAGCAGCGATTCCAGCGCGGCCGGTTCGGCGCGCGAGAGCGCGGCGGCGGCGGCCTTATCGTCGGCGCGCTCGAGCAGCAGGGCGACGCACCTGGGCGTGCCGAGGCCGGCGAGCAGTTGGTAAAGCCGAGAAACCTCGGATGGTTGAAGGTCCTTGCGCGAGAGCAGGCCGATCACGGCCTCATCCGCCTGCGATATTCCCAGCCGCCATACCGTCTGCACCGCGCGGCGGACCTTCGATTTCGGGGCTTCGAGGTCCTGGATCAGCGGTTTCAACTCGCGGGTGTACAGTTCATCGGTGTAGCGTTGGAAGGCGGAGTTCAGGTGCAGGGCGAAGGCCGCGGGGTTGGCGACTTCGCCCGGGCCCATCTGGTCGAGGAGCCTGCCCTCGGCCGTGAGCACGGCGCAGAAGAGCCCGTGGGAGGTGGGGAGGCCGAGTTTGCGGGCTTCCTCGATCACCTTGCTGTTGCGTCCGACCCGGACAGGTACGAAGCGTTTCTGGATGATCCCGACCACGACGGGGTCGCGGAAGCAGTCTTCTTGCGCATCCTCCAGGTCGTCATCGTCCTCATCGCCGCTGTCCTTGACCCAGAACAGGAGCGGCAGCGACTGCTCGGAGGCTCGCGCGACAGACTGGCTCACGCTGCCGCTCCATTGAACGGGATTCTGTGCGTGCGCGGCGGGAGCGAGAATGGGCATGCTCGCGGTCAAAGAGGTGAAAGCAATGCACAGGGAGCGGAGATTCATGGATGTTTCCTTGCGCGACGCCGTGCGAGCCCGGATCGCGGCTATCACGGTGAGGTCGTGAGCGTGGGGATCAGGCCGCCGCTGCCCCGCCCGCCCGGTGCCGCCCAGAGCTGCCAGGAGTTGGCGTCGGCGCCCATCCTGCGACCCAGGTCCGAGAGCGAGACCATCGTTTCCCGCTGGAAATCACCCGCGACGGGCGGACGCCAGTCGTCGGGGATCGCGACCACCCGAACCTCGATGTCGGCATTGAGCGTGGCGTTGGCGTAGTCGGCCTGGGCCGCGAGCCAGCGGGCCTCCGCGATGGTCGCCGATCGGATCGCGACCGACAGGCTGGGCGAGATGATCGCGGGCCAGCGGGGTTGGACGGTCTTGGGCGCCTGGTTGAGGGAGTTATTGATGACGACCCAGTAACGAATGCGAGGGAGCGGATCGTCGGGATGTTCGCGGATCCACGACCTCACCATGCTTTCCGGGCTCTTGAGATCAAGCCGCACCAGCACGTTCGCCGTGACGCCTCCATCGACGTAGAGCGACCCGTCGATCTCGACGGGCGGAAAGACGGCCGGAATGGCGGATGAGGCGAGCAGGATCTTGCGGAGGCGAGAGCTGTCGCCGCTGGTTGCGGCCGCCTGGGCCTCGATACCGACATCCCAGCCGGAACGACGCCCGAGTTCGATGTCGGTCGCGCTGATGAGCAGCATCTTGCCCAGTCGCGATTGGCCCGCGATCTGCTCGACCAGCGCGGGATCGATCGCGGCGTGCAGGTCGCGCTCGAGGCCGGGGATGCCCATGAACGACGGATTGGAGGGCAGGAAGAACAGCAGGCCGCGGGATTCGATCCAGTCCTTGCGAGGGTTGCGGTAGAACTCCTCGACGTGCCGGCACGCGTCATCGGTGCCGATAAAGGCGAACGGGGCGAGCAGCGCTCCCGTACTGACGCCGGTCACGATGTCGAACTCGGGGCGCTTCCACGCGGGATCCGGGTTCTGTCCCCAGCCGACGAGGAAGCCCGCGCCGAACGCGCCGTAGTCGCCGCCGCCGGAGAGGGCGAGAAAGTGAACGGTGGGCGGCTCGCGCGTGGCGGAGGCTTCGAGCTTTGCGTCCAGTCGTCTCAGGAGGTTGCGGCTGGAAGTTCTGAACTTCTCGGTATCGCGTTCGATCACGGCCGCGGCGTAGGCGGACATTTGTTCGCTCGAACGGACGGGTCGTTCGGCAGAGGCACAGCCCCAGAGCGCCGCGGCCGTCGCGAGACAGGCGAACATCGCACGCGCTCGCCGAGCGCGTTTCGGCGCGGGGGACTGCGCCGGGAGACGATTGTTGGGGTGGTTGCTGATCAATGCGGCTCCCGTGAGGCACCTCCGACGGTCAAGGCGAGGCTGGCTTGCACGGACACGTTATACACGGAATCGGCTTGTGCCGCCTTGTTCAGACAGCCGGTTACGCGATTGAACTGAGGCGTGGTCAGCCTACGATCGCCCCACGACCGAAGAACGAACGCGATCACCCTCGGAGACGTTTGATGAAGACCGCGCTGCGCATTGGGATTCTGGCGTTGCTGACCCTCTCGTGCATCGGATGCGGCGGCAAGACCAACGTCGAAAACCGGAGCACGACGGTGGGGCAGGAGTTGCAGGACCTGGAAGAGGCCCGCAACAAGGGTCTGCTGACCGAGGACGAGTACGCCAAGAAGCGGGAGCAGATCTTGAAGCGCAAGTGAACGTCGCGGATTCTCGCGGAACGGCACGACGCGAGGACGCGCCGTGACGGGGCGGATGGGGCTGGCTCGGAGGACTGAACGTGAAGCACGGAGTGAAACTCGGAACGATCGCGCTCGCAACCCTCTTGTGCGGGTGCGCCTCGGCGCCGCCCGCGCAGGTCAAGGCCGACGAGCTCGCCTCGATTCGAGACACCTACTCGACGACCCGGCTCGGTTCGTCGAAGGCGAGCGTGCTCGGCGCGTTCAAGAAGGGCAACAAGGTCAAGCTCGGTTCGGCCGAGATCGAGGGCGCGCGGATCGAAGAGTGGAAGGTCGAGGCGTTCCACGATCAGAAGAACCGCAAGGATCTCTTCGTGGCGTTCATGTACTTCTGCGATGACCGCCTGGTGGACACCAGCGACACCCGCATCGACTTTCGGGCACAGCCCGAGCTCGTCGATCGGTGGCGTGCATCCTCACGCAAATAGGACCGGGCTCAGGGACAGAGCCGCTCGACACGCCATGATGAATGGGCTTCGCTGTCGGCTCGCGTCCAGCGAAGTCGGTCGTGCAGCCGGCCTCTTCCCGCGGCCCACAGTTCGACGCTCGTAGCGCTGAGCCGGTAGCCGCCCCAATGTTCCGGGCGAGGAATCTGTCCGGTCAGCGCGGCCTGCTTCGCGACCGCCATCGCCGCGGCCACGAGTTCGCCGCGGGACCCGATCGGCTCGCTCTGCCTGCTCACCGTCGCCCCGATGCGGGAGAGCAGCGAGCGGGATCGGAAGTAGGCGTCACTCTCGGCTTCGGGGAGCCGCGAGACCGTGCCCTCGACGCGGGCCTGGCGCTGCGCGTGAGGCCAATGGAAGACCACGGCCGCCCGCGGGTTCGCCGTCAACTCGCGGCCCTTGCGGCTCAGGTAACTGGTATAGAACACCACCGAGCCGGACGCCGGTTCGATCGCCTTGCACAGCACGATCCGCACCGACGGGCAGCCGTCGCGCGTGGCTGTGGCCAGCGCCATCGAGTCGGGGTCCGCGTACGCGCCCGAGCGCCTCGCATCTTCAAGCCAGGCCTCGAGCGTGGGCATGGGATCGTTCGGCGTCGGGTGTGGAACGCCCGAGCCCAGCAGCGAGTAAGAGAACAGGCCAGGTTTGTCGGACATGAAGGGGTACTCAATGCTCTGGGTCACGCGCGATGCGATGCGCTCGATGATCGCAGCGAAAGCACCGCCGCGGCGTGCGATTCAGCCGCGTCCCTTGACGGTCGACGTGGAGAGGGCGCGGCACCGGCTGGCGGTCTTGGCGTTGGTTTCGATGACTTCGGCGAGCGTGGTCCGCTTGAACTCGTGCTCGACCAGGGCGATCGCGTCGTCAAGTCGGCGATGGAGCGGGCAGAGCTGCACGTGAGCGGGGTTTCCGAGAGGGCATCGGGTGATCCGGCCGATGGGGTCAACCGCGTTGATTACGTCGAGAATCGCGATCTCGCCGGCGGGCCGGACGAGTGTGAAGCCGCCGTTCGGACCTCGCTGCGACGTGATGAGTCTCGCCACCACGAGGTCTCGCAGGACCTTGGAGAGGTATCCCTTCGGCACGCGGGTGCGCTTGGCGATTGTCTCGCTGTTGATGGCCTCGCCGGGCGGCAGCGCGGCCAGATGGGTCATGGCGCGAAGCGCGTATTCGACGGTCTGCGAGAGCATCGGTCGGGCTCCTCCGTGGTTCTGGAAGGGGGGGAGGGGGGTGGGCCGGTTGGATCGTGCTGGAGGAGCATATCCGGATATCCACCGTGGTGGAACGACTCTCATCGATGTGCCTAACGCGGTGACGAGCGCGGTTTCGCCGCATCTCCCGGGTCCCTCTCCCTGTTCGCGTAGTCCACCATGGCGAGGTACTGGTACGGGCGTGTCCGGACGGTGGTGGCGCAGCGACCGCAACAGACGCGGATCATGCGGTTGGCCACCACGAGGTCGATGGGTGTGTCGCCGGACAGGATGTCGCCCTGCACCGGGCACTTGTCGGCCAGGGGGTAGCCGGGCCGCTGGGCGGCGATCACGGCCCGATCGAGCTTGGCCTTGTAGCGTGCCGGGTCGGCGAGGATCAGATCCTGTTCCTGGAGGTCACTGGCGCGGAAGAGCCGATTGCCCCAGACAAAGTCCCGTGGACGGGCGCCCAGCGGACGACCCGTGACGATCGACACATCGAGAGGATAGTGGGGGAGCTGGTCGGCGATGATCACGGCGTCGATTCGAGAAACAATGCGGCCGGGGTCGCTCTCGAACAAGTCTCGGCACGTTGTCGAGCAGAACCGCAACTGGCGGCCGTGATGCAGGGCCTCGATAGACTCGCCCCGTGAACCCAGCGCAGCGCCGCAGGTCGCGCACGTTGCGAGGTAGTAGCGATCCATCGACTCGGAATTATCGCTGGTCTCCGCCGGCACACGGGCGGTCACCGGGTCGGCCCCCGCGGTCGTGCGGCCGCAACCGACCGGCCACAGCGCGAGGAGCAGACCCATGACGGAAGCGATGACGAGGGCGTTGTTGCTGAGCGGATGCGTCGCACGCATCATGGTGGCCTCTTCCGGTTGGAGAGCAATCGCTACCGACCCGCCTCCGGCGCCGGGGGGGAGAGCCTGGCCTTCTTCCACGCTTTTCGCGCTTCCGCGAGCTCGTCCAAGCCCAGCACGCGCCCCCCGTGCCGCTCCCGGTCGCGCTCGGCGGCGGCCTTGTCCGAATACGCGGCGATCCCCGATCCCATCGGCGTCTGCAACGATGCCGAATCCGCGAAGAGGAACGACGCACGGCCGGCCGGCACCCACGCTCGCGTCGCGCGATCATGCACGTACCGCTCGATCACCTTCCACTCGCTCTGGTGCTCGACCTCGGCATCGAGCATGCACCCGATGTCGTCGTAGACGATGTGCTCCCGCAGCCCCTGGCGATCCACGAGCAACGCGCTCGAGAAGCGATCCTCGCCGACGAGCATGCCGCACTCGCCGCACTCGTCGCGCCCGAGCCGCAGCTCCGGCGGGCCCTCAAGCTCGTTCGAGCCGCACCCGCACGCGGCGGCCCAGCACAGCAGCAGGAACGCGATGGAGACTCTGGCGCTCACAGCGGAGACCTCCTCGAAATGGCCACGCCGGCGATGCCCAAGGGCACGAGCACCCAGGCCGCGAGGCAGCCGCCGAAGATCAGGTGGAGCCGCGCCCCGAACTCCTCGGCCGCGTACAGCCCGGCGGGACCGAGCACATCGAGGTTCGCATCGACCGCGTGCAGCGTCCACATCTTGAATACCTGGAGCGGGTTGATGAGCGAGAGCGCGAAGAGATCGCGGATCGGCAGTCTCAGGGCGACGGCGCCGGCCATCAGCCCCAGGTCGGTCACGAACACCAGCGACAGCCAGATGAAGATCGCGGTACCGACGGCGACGGACGCGCGCCGGACCAGCGTCGAGACCAGCACGCCGACGCTGAGCATGCCCGCGGCCAGCCCCAGCGACAGCCCGCCGAGCCAGAGCATGCTCTCGGCGCTGGTGCGCTGGCCCTTCCAAGCCAGAACCAGCGTGCAGAAGCCCAGGCCCAGGAAGATGCACGCGAGCAGCGCGCCGAGCAGGCCCAGGTACTTGCCGATCAGGACCTCGTTCCGACGAACGGGCTGCGCGAGGATGTACGACAGCATGCCGCGTTCGCGGTCCGACGCGATCGTCGCCGCGCCAGCCGTGAGCGCCATCAACGGCACGACCAGGAGCACCAGGTTCACCAGCCCCGCGGTTGTGCGCCCGTAACCCGACAGGCCCGTGCCGCCCGAGCCCGCCGCGGAAACGAACGAGACCGCCAGGCCGAGGGCCGCGAACGCGATCGTGTACAGAAGAAACCATCGGCTGCGCACGGCATCCCGCAGTTCGCGCTTCCCGATGGTGAGCACGTTGGACAGCACGGTGGGAGGAAGACGCCGCGGGTCGGCGTGCGATGAGAGGGCGGCGGCGCTGTTCATGCGTGGTCTCCGCGTGAGGCGTGCGTGTGCTGATGCAGCAGCGTCGGATCGACCAGCTCGAAGTCGTCGATACGCACGCTCGCCTCCGTCAGCAGCCGGAAGGGCGCGGCCTTTCGATCCGGCGTCACAGGCACGAGTATGCCGACACCGTTCAGGCGCGGATCGAAGCCGCCGGATCGGAGCAGGGTCATCGCCCTCCCCCTGGTGTCCTCGGGCATGGTCAGGTGCAGGACGACCTTGCGGTCCGCGGCGGCGATGAACTCTCCGCAGGTGACGATGCGATCCAGGCGGCCGCGTTCGAGAACCGCCACGCGTCGGGCCAGCGCGGCCACTTCCTCCACGCGGTGTGAGGCGAAGATCATCGTTCTCCCGCTCCCGCGAAGGCGTGCCAGCAGCGCGACAAACTCCTCGCGCCCGAGCGCGTCGAGGCTGGCGGTGACCTCGTCCAGCACGAGCACCGGAGGGTCGCCCAGCAGCGCGATCGCCAGGGCCAGCCGCTGCTTCATGCCGCCCGACAACTCTCGGATGCGCTTCCGGCCATGACCCGTCAGGCCAACGTGCGCGAGAATCTCCTCCGACGAGCAGTCCGAGACGCCCTTGAGCCGGCCGAAAAAGCCCAGCGATTCGGCCACGCCCAGTTCGTCGTAGAAGCCCAGTTCCTGGGGCACGTAGCCGATCAGCAGCCGGGCCGCCTTGCCGTCCCGACGAACATCGTGCCCGCCGATCGAGATGCTTCCCTTGAACGCGAGCAGCCCGAGCAGGCATCGGATCAGGGTTGTCTTGCCCGCGCCGTTCGGGCCCCAGAGCGCGATGCTGTCTCCCGCCGGCAGATCCAGCGAAACATCCGCGACCGCGGGCGTGCCTGTGAACGTCTTGGTGAGGCTCCGGATCTCGATCATGCGTGGGCTCCGACTGGGCGTGCGGTGCGGGACGATCGCGGCAGGCGATCGCCTCTCGGTGAGGCGGCTGCCCGCAGCGCGGCGAGGCCGATGCCGACCATGGCCAGGCCGGCCAGCGCCAGACCGCCACGGTTTCCGGCGTCCGCGGGCGCGGCCGGCTCGATGGGCACCGGCCGCATCAGCGGCACCTCGTCGGTGAACTTCGGCTCCGGCCGGATCGCCGGCACGGCGCGTCCGACAAACTCGATGGCCTGCTGCGCCGGGCTGAACAGGAACAGCCGCAGGCTCGGCTGCTTGTCCATGAGATTCTCAAAGAGCGTGCCGGGCTCGTGCACAAAGTCGCCGACGCCATCCCCGTCGTGGTCGTAGCCCGAGTAGTCGCTCCAGAAGTTCCCTCGATCCCCCTTCCAGAACCGGTTGGCCTCGAGCGTGCCTCGCCCGGCGACCGAGACCTGGTCGATGTTGTCGATGAAGTTGTTCTCGGCGAGCTCGTTTCCGCGGGCCGACGGGAGGAACACCATGCCCACGTCGTTGCTCGCGATGGTGTTGCGCGTGAACTCGCCGGGCTTGGCGCTGGTGAACGGCGAACCATCGATGTACACCCCGGCGCGGTTGCCGGTGAGCAGGTTGCCCCGAACGGAGAAGCGGTCGGTCTCCTTCAGCCCGATCCCGTACCCGCTCGGTCCGCGGTTGCGCACGAGCCGGTTGCCGACCAGTTCCACCCCGGTGCTGTACATCAGGTAGATGCCGACGGAGTTCTCCGCGAACTCGTTGCCGGTGATCGTGATGTTGTCGCTGAACATCAGGTGGAGTCCGTAGCGGCACCGCAGACCCGTGTTGTTCCGCACCGTGACTCCCGAGGAATACCACAGGATCGCGTCGCGACCGTCGTGGATCGCGTTCTCTTCGATCACGGTCCGGTCGGAACGCCAGAGGCGCAGGCCGTCGCCGCGCCTGGCGATGTCGAGGTTCTTGCCGCCGATGCGGTTTCGGGCGATGCGGCTGTCCGGCGATTCGCGCAGGTCGATCCCGAACAGGATGTCCTCCAGCACGTTGTCCTCGATCGTGGTGCGGGCGGCGGTGACGCGGATGCCCGCGTTCTCCTTGTCGAGATCGGTACCCGTGTTGCGGATGGTGAACCCGCGAAGCGTCACATCCGGCGCGGTGATCACGACGACGTCGCCGTTCCCACGACCGTCGAGGACAACCCGACCCTCCGCGACAAGCGAGACGGGCTTATCGATCCGCAGGTGCTCGTGATACACGCCCTCGCCGACCACGATGGTGTCGCCCGGCGCGGCGGCCGCGATGCGCCGGCCGACGACCCCGAGAGGCTCGGCGCGGCCCTCCGCGATGGGGGCCGGCGCTTCGTGCCCGGCGCTCTGCGCCGACGCGTGGCACGAGACCAGGAGCCAGACCGCCGCTGCCGGGAAGAGGGCCGGGGTTGTCCTCGGGGAGATCATGCCGATCGGTCCCTTCTCGCCGCCGTGGCCTGGAGGAACAGCGGTCTGTACGCTCTCCGGTGGAAGAAGAACCCGACGATGACCAGCGCCGCGCACCCCACCGCCATCCAGTAGCCGACGCCCAGCGTCGCGAAGGTCTTGAACTGGCCGATGCCGCCGTCGCCCACAACCGTCGGCACGAACGGCTTGACCGAAGAGGATAGCGGCGCATCGGGGTTCAGGTTCAGCCCGAACGTGCGCATCCAGTAGTACAGGTCCCCGATGAACCCCAGGGGGAACGAGATGGCGGGCAGGGCCAGCAGCACCGCCCACCGGCTGTGCACGAACGCCGCGCCCTCGACCAGGAGGAACATGGCGATGATCGCCCAGACCGAAGCCGTGCGCTCGAACGCCGCGGCCTCACCCAGCGGGCGCATCCCGATGTAGTGGTTGAGCCCGTCGATCTCCCGCACATCACCCCCCAGGTGATTGACGTACGCGGTGAGGAACAGCCCGTTCGGGTATTGCGGAGCCTCGAGCTCCATGTGCCAGTACGGAAAGAAGATCGAGACCAGCAGCAGGACGCGCGACACCATGAAGATCAGCGTCGGCGTGAGGTACCGCATCCGCCGCGTCCGCAACTCTTCTGCGGGAACGCGCGGACCGACGAGCGAAGTCAAGAGTGAGGACATGGTTGCTCCAGGGCGGGTTGTTCGGGAATGCCCGCCGGACACGTTGGCGCCCGGCGGGTGAGCGAGAGTCTTACTCGGCCTTCGTGGCAACGGGCGCATCTTGGCCCGCCGCCGCGGCCCCCTGGCTCTTGGGCTTGATGTGCAGGTAGCCCGCCATCTCGAGGTGCAGTGCCGAGCAGAACTCGGTGCAGTAGAAGGGGTACGTTCCCGGCTTGTCCGCGATGAACTTGCACTCCACGAACTCGCCCGGTTCCAGAGAAAGGTTGATGTTGTAACCGCCGATGCAGAACCCGTGCGTGGCATCCTGCGCGGTCTCGCCCGCGGTGATCCGCCATGTCACTTCATCACCCTCGTTCACTTCGACGTGCTCGGGCGTGAAGTGGCTTCGGACGGCGACCATCTTCACCAGGACCTTGTTGCCCTCGCGCGTCACGCCCTCCTGGCCGGGCTTGGGCGCGTTCGGGTCCAGACGCTGCGTCGCGGGGTTCCAGCCGACCTCCGGGTAGACCTTCCAGGTCTGGAGCTTGTCGGCCTTGATCATCTGGCAGTAGTGCGGCTCGCCCACGCCGATCGGCAGGTCGTAGATCACCGGCATCGTCGTGCCCGGCTGCGTGATGTCCAGGAGCTGGAAGTTCTGGGGCAGCAGCGGGCCGGTCGGAAGGAAACGATCCACCGACCACTTGGACATCGAGATCAGGAACCGGCCGTCCGGGCTGACCGTGTCGCCCTCGGCCGCGCACAGGTGGCCGATGTTGTACTGCACCGAGGTCTTCTGCACCAGCTTCCACGGCTGCTCGCTGTGCAGCTTGGCGTAGTCGCCGCCGAGGCTCCAGCGAGCCACGGCCGAATCGAGGAACAGCGACGTGTACGCGTAGCCCTTGTCGTCGAACTGCGTGTGCAGCGGCCCAAGCCCCAGTTCAACCTGAGCCTCCTTGACCGCGTCGAAGTCCAGCACCGGCACGCCGAAGTCGTCGGTCGATGAGTACTTCTTCGCCGCGATCGCCGCCTTGATCTTTTCGATGGAATACACCGTCACGTGCGGATCGAGCTTGCCCGCGACGACCATGTACTGGCCGTTGGGCGTCACATCCACGCCGTGAGGGCTCTTGGGCTCGGGCGCGAAGTACAGGATCCCTTCCGCGACGCTGGTGTCGAGCATGAGCACGGGGAAGCCGTTGATCTTCTTCGCCTTGCCGCCCTTGAAGGCCGCCTCGGCCTTCTTCCAGTCGATGATGTGCAGGTAGTCCATGTCGCGCTTGCTCGCGCCGGCCTCGAAGGGCGGGTTGCCCTTCTCGATCCCGCCCGTCGCCATCTCGACGTTGAACGAGTTGATGAAGAAGAAGCCGTCACTCGCGGCCTTGCCCGCGTCGGCCAGGTCCTGCCAGTAGGGGGGGAGTTCGAGCGCGAACGAGTTCTCGATGTCGATCTTGCCCTTGGTGCGGTCGAACTTCCACATCGTCACCATGCCCCGGTACGACTTCTTGTAGTCTTCCAGAGGCGCGTACCCGTAGCCCAGCACCGTGGCGTACTGACCGCCCTCGATGACGTAGTCCGTGTTCGGGGTCACGAACGCCGCGCCGTGGTCGCTGATGGTCAGCGGGTTCTTGACGATCTGCTTGGTCTCCCAATCGCGCAGATCGATGACGCCCAGCCGGGCGTTGGCCTTGTCGCCGATGAAGAGGAACTGCCCGTCGTAGTCCCCATTGGTCTCCGACAGCGCCGGGTGGTGCGTGTCGCCCCACAGCACCGGCTTGCCGTTGATCTCCAGGCTCTTGAGGACGTGGTCGTCCGGGCCGGAAAAGCCGTAGCCCTGCCACGACTCCGGTGTGAACACCGCGATCGAACGCAGCAGACGCATGCTCGGCACGCCGATCGCAAACATCTGCCCGCTCTGCCCGCCCGATGCGAAGAGCACGTACTCGTCGTGCCGCCCGCTGGGCATGAACGTCTTGGCCGCCGCCAGCAGGTCGTCAACGTTCAGCTTGCGCTCGTTGGCGACCTTGGTCAGTTGGCCGACCTGCTCCGGTGTGAGTTCCACCGGCTTGGCTTCCTGGCCTCCTCCGCGGCGGCGCCGGCTCTCCTGTGCCCCGGCCTCCGGCGCGACGCTCGTGAGCACCGCCGCCGTCGCGATCGACGCCAGCAGCAGGCTTGATGTACGCCGTGAACTTGCATCCGACTTCATGGTTGTTCTCCTGATGGGAATCCTCGGGTGTCACCCGTTCCGGTCGCGAACCCCCGCGAATCGCGGACTTGGTGCTACTTGGTGCCGTTTGTGTTCGACCGCTCTCCCTGCAGCGTTCGCAGGTAAGAGATGATGTCCAGAATGTCGTCGTCCGACAGGGCCGGGTTGCCGCCCTTGGGCGGCATCTGAATCCCCGTCGTGTTCTTCGGGTCCGTCGGCCCGCGTCCCTGCTTGATGAACGCCAGCAGCCCATCGTCGTCGAGCGACTTCACAAAGTCGTTCTTGACCAGGGCCTTGCCGTTCCCCTGCATGCCCACGCCCGCCTTGCCGTGGCACGCGACGCACGTGCTGTGGAAGAGCTTGTCGCCGCTCGCGATGTACCCCGCCAGTTCCGCGTCCCCGCCCGCCGCGGCCAGCGCCGCCGCCTTCTGCTCTTCTGAGGGCGCCTTGTTCACCACCATCGCCGGCAACTCGGGCATCCGGCGTGCGTCCTGCAAGCCGCGCAGGTAGGTCACGACATGCCGCAGGTCGTTGTCGGTCAGGTCATCGCGCCCGCCCTTGGGCGGCATGGCCACCGGCTTCGCGTCCGGCCGACCGACGATGAGGAACTCCCGGAGTTGATCATCGTCCTTGCTCGCGACGAAGTCGCTTTCCAGCAGGTTCTTGCCCAACCCCGTCATGCCCTTCCCGTCCGGACCGTGGCACGCTGCGCACGCCGATGAGAAGATCTCCCGGCCGTGCACGGCATCGTCAACCGAAACCTTCGGTCCCGCGGCCGCGGCGATCAGCCGCTCGTGCGCTTGCGACAGTTCGTACGCGGCGCGGCGGGCATCATGCTGGACCCGCCAGGTCTTGTACACGGCCTGGCCCCCGATTCCGAGCATCGGCGCCATCAACAGCAGCCCAACCACCACGGCCAGACCGAACTGACGCAGGCCGTCGTCCACACGACCCGGCCCGGGATCACGACGGGCCGGGTCTTCGGGGGTACGGGCCTTGGCGTTCTGCTTGGTCGCGGTCATGGTCGAGCTCCGTCAAGCACGGTGTTGATATGTGGAATAATAGAGAGATATATCGACATCCTCAACGCGCGTCAACTGTTCCCTTGCTCTCCGCCGCGCCGCGCTCGCCCGCGCCGTTGTTCGATGATGACCGGCCGAGTGGACCGGATAATCACGCCGCACCCCCCGACGCCAACGGCGTGTTTCGAGCGGGAATCACGCGGAAAAGCGATCGACAGCGTGCTTCCGCTCCGGTCCACACCCGAGTTCTCGGATCGCCGCACGAGCGCCGGCGACGTATTTGCGCGCGGTCAGCGCGGCCGGGGAAACTTCCCTGATTGCCCCACGAGCCTTCGGCCGCGCCGAGGCCGAATCACCCCGCCTTGACCCCGATCGCCACGCGCGGAAGGCCATCGCCGTCGTTGGCGACACGCGCGTGCTGGAACCCGCCCGTGGTCATCATCTCGCACACCGCCGCGGCCGTGCTCGCGGCCGTCTCGACCAGCAACAGCCCTCCGGTCCGCAGGTGCCGCGGAGCCTGGGAGATCAGCGGTCGAATGTACTGCAGGCCGTCGGGCCCGGCCCGGAGCGCCAGGTGAGGCTCGAAATCACGCACGTTGCGCCCGACCGCCACCGCCGGATCGGCCGATTCCCACTCGTGGTCCGGGATGTACGGCGGGTTGGCGACGATGTAGTGAAACCCGCCGCCTCCCGCGGCGGCGGGATGATCATCCAGCGGCGTCAACAGGTCGCCATCGAGAAAGTCGAGCCGCTCCGACACCCTGTGCCGCTCGGCGTTCCGTCTCGCCAGGGCGAGCGCTTCGGCCGAGATATCGCACGCCAGCGCGGTTGCCTTCGACAGTTGCTTGAGCAGCGCGATCGCGATGCACCCC
Organism: Phycisphaerales bacterium; assembly: GCA_020846975.1. Lineage (GTDB taxonomy): Bacteria > Planctomycetota > Phycisphaerae > Phycisphaerales > UBA1924 > JADLCX01. The sequence continues at coordinate 658 of JADLCX010000035.1, read as the reverse complement.
GAGCCCGTGCACACATCAACCAGCCGCAGGCCCTCGCCCGTCTTGCCGCCGAACCCCGGCTCGGCGCGCGCGTGCAGCAGGACCTGCTCGACGATCGTCTCGGTCGAAGGCCGGGGGATCAGCACGCTCGGATCGACATGCAGCGGCAGCCCGAAGAACCACGCCTCGCCGACAAGGTACTGCACCGGCTCGTGCTTGAGCGCCCGACCGACCAGGTCGCGCAGCGTCTGCCGCTCCAGCGGCGAGGCCGGCCGATCGGCATCCATGTACAGTTTCAGCCGGTCACACCCGATCACGTGCGACAGCAACAACTCCGCGAACAGCCGCGGCGAGTCCAGCCCGTTTCGGGTAAACGCCTCCGACATCCACCCCAGCAGGCGGCGCGTCGTCCACGATTCCTCAGCGGAAATCCCGGCGTTCGACGGCCGCGAGCCCGGAGTCGATGAGGGTGAGTTCGTCACAAATACAGTGTAGCGGGAAGGGCCAACGGACCCCTCCCGCTCCGCCCGAAGCGGAAAGAGGCACGTCCCGCAGGGCAATCGCATTATTGATCCTTGAAGGCCAGGAGGCGCAAGAGGTACTTGTGGTCCCAGGCGGCGAGCAGGCGTTTGTTCTTGACGCCGAGCTTCTCGGTCTTCTCGGCCCGAAGCGCGTTCAG
>JADLCX010000034.1 GCA_020846975.1 Phycisphaerales bacterium | reverse complement strand
GGGCCGCAGGTTCTCCGGCTACATGGGCAAGGACGGCATCGCCTATCACGAGCGCGTCGAGTAACACCCTCCGCTCCCGGGCGACCGGGGGCGGCGTCTTACCGGCCCACACAGCCGGGCACGAGGGGCAACCGAGGGGACGGCGAGAGAGACGCTGAACTGAACTGAGGAGGTTTACAGCATGGCATGGAATCCGAGCCCAGAAGTCCAGGTGGCCAGAGACGCGGCAGATGCAATCCGCCGGGTCACGAAGGCTGAGAAGATCGACGTGTGCATCGTCATGTGGATCGACGACCAGGCCCGGGCGGGCTACGCCAGTTACGGGCGCACGTCGGTCCTGTGTGGGATGGCTCGCCGCATCGCCGACGTGTCCTATGAGGCGATCAACGACTCCGAGAAGTTCGACCTGATCCTCTCCGCGATCACGAAGGCGAACGCGACGGCATCGGACGGTTCTGGCATCGACTTCGACGGCATCGAGGCCGAAGTCGTTGGCAAACTGAGGATGCTCAAGGCATCGCTGAAAGCCGAGATGGATGCGACGACCAGGAGCATGATCGTCCGCGATCTGGTGATGCCCGCGGCCGAACTGCTGGGCCGGTTCTGTGCGTGCGTGAACATCGGGGAAGAGGAGGTACGCCAATGACCGCCTATCACCGGCAAACGGCGACCGGAGTCTGTCGCGAGTGCGGCACGCCACACGTGGTCGGGTCATGCCCAAAGCAGAGGGCTCGCAACCTGATAAAGGCGATCGACCGCCTCAACACGCTCCGCAGGATGTACGACGACATGGCGCGCACCGCAGGAGATCCCAACGTCCGGGCGAGTCACGAGGCCAAGCGTGACGCGATGCAGGAAGCCATCAACGTCGTTGTTGACTTCACGGGAGGCCACCTGTGAACGAGAATGATAGCGTTTTTGCCCCTGATTTGGAGTGGGTCGTACATCCCGAACATGCGGCGGCCTACCTGCGAACGCTCGCCGCGAGAGCGAAGCGGGACTCGGAGCGCGTTGGTGGTCCAGGGTCGGCCATCAGATTCGAGTATGCCGCCGAGGCAAGGAATCTAGAAGCCATTGCGAAGGTGCTGGATTGCAAGCCGTGGAAGTGAGGCGGATTATGCCCTCGATTATACGTGCCAGAACCGAGCGCCCCGTTGAAGGCCTCTCGTTCCCAATGGGGGCGAAGCAGGCCGCGGCGATCAAGGTTCACACAACCCCGCCACCGGCAGCACGGGCAAGGGGCGGCCGGCCAGGGCGTTACCAGCCCGTCTACGAGGCGATCGAGACGATGCAGGCGGGGGACTGGCTCGTTGTGCCCGGAACAGAAGGGATGCCCAAGCAATCGCTGTGGAAGGCCGCTGGTGCGATCCGGCATTGGGTCAACGACCACGAGTACGACGACGTGCTGCGGGTCTACATCGACACCGATGGGAGGCTCGTGGTCTACCACGTCACGAAGCAGGACACAGAGCAATGACTGCACACGAGGCACTGTCAGAACTGATCCGTCGCGGCACGCGGAACGACGAAACGGCACGGCACACGATCGTGCTGCGATTGAGCGGAGACGATCTGTGCCTGCTGGCTGCAATTCTTCGGGGTGACGCCGCTGACGCCGTTGTCAGCCAAAAGTCAGCGGATTGTCAGCGAACGGTCAGCGGAGGTTCGGGCTCGGGAGGGGTAGCGAACCTGAAACCCGCCGGTGAACAGCGAGAGAAGGTTGACAGCAATGGATGAGCACAGACAAGGAGTTGCGACGAATGTCGCTCGCGCAGAATCACGTTCCGAACAGGGTTGGGGTAAGGACGGCGACCGCGACGGGCGCGGCTTGTAGGTGCGCGCAGGGATGCCAATGACGACCGCGTGGGTAATCAAGCAGTGGGGCGAGTTCTTCGAGACGAGCGAGTCCAAGCGCTACGCGATGACCAAGTACGTACCCATCAGAAACGACCACAACTCCACCGCGTTCCGGTTGCTCATGCAGTCGAGCGCCGGGAGGTCGGCCTTTGGCTTGTTCATCGCCGCCGCCCAGATCGCCAGCCGCAGCCCGGTCCGTGGAGTGCTTGCCATGCACGAGCGACCCCTGACGGACCGTGAGATCGCCTCCAAGATCGGCTGCCCGGAGAAGGCATGGCTCGCGGCGGCGGAACTCCTGTCCAGCAAAGAGATCGGGTGCTGGCTGAAGCGTGAAGCATGGGTGCCAACCGGGAACACTCCGGGCGAGAATGGTATTTCACCGGGACCGCACGGGGCGGACACGGGGCAGGCACCGGGACCGCACGGAGCAAACCCCGCCATACAAGAAGAGAGTAGAGAAGAAGAGAAGAGAGAAGATAAGAACCCCCCTACCCCCCAACGGGAAGAGCCGCCGAGTTTCACGGCGTTCTGGGCGGCATGGCCCCCCCACCGACGCAAGGCGGATCGTGCCAAGTGCCTGACCCGCTGGCGCACCCTCAGGATCGAGTCCGACCCGGCGCCGGTTCTCGAAGGGCTTGCGCGCTGGAAGCAGTCCCGCGACTGGCTGAAGCAGGACGGCGAATACATCCCCGCGCCGTACACCTGGCTGAACAAACGAGCGTGGGAAGTTGACAACATCCCCGGTCCTCAACCACCGAACGGAGTTCACCGTGACGATCCAAACGCCCGACGCGCCGCCCAGGCCGCCCGAGAGCATCCCGAGCCCGAGCGGTACAACATCCGCAAAGCCTGACCCGAAGGCCGCCCTCGTGGTCCTAGGTTTCGGAGAGCGGCACGTGTGCGCCGACCTGTCGCGGACGACCGAGGCGTTCCGTGACAAGGGGAACCGCGCCTTTGCCGCGCTCCAACAGGGCGACCTCGTGCTGCTGACGGGCGGGCGCGGGGTGGGCAAGACCCAGATCGCAACGACCATCGCGGAACGCTGGTGGCGCGACTGGCGGGGCCACGACGACATCCGGCGGGCGCTGGCCGGTCCCGTGCGGTACTACACGGCGGCTGCCATGTTCCGCTACCTGCGGGACGCGATGCGGGACGGGGGCGAGTCCGCCGCGTTCCGGGCGCTGGAGGGGGTCGGGCTGCTCGTGATCGACGAGGTGCAGGTGCGCAAGGAGTCCGAGTGGGAGGACCGCACTCTGACCGAGATCATCGACGCGCGCTACCGGGCGATGCTGCCGACCATGCTCATCACGAACCTGTCGGACGCGGAGGCGGCTCGGAGCCTAGGCGCGTCGGTCGCCTCGCGGATGGAAGAGATCGGCGTGGTGGTGGAGTGCAACTGGCCCTCGTTCCGGGCGGGGGCCGTCGCGTGACCACCATCGCCGCCACGATCAGCCCACGTTTCACGGCGCGGCAGTGCATCGACGCCGCGTGCGCGGGCACCGGGATCACGTTAGACGAACTCGTAGCCACCCGTAGGCACCCGTCCGTAACGCACGCCCGCGAGATCGCGGCGTACCTGTGCCGGACCTACACGCGCCTGAGTTACCCGCAGATCGCGCAGGCGATGGGCAGGCCGAACCATTCGTCGGTCATCACGATGTTGCAGCGGGCGCGGGCCCGCATGGCGGTCGGCGACACCGAGTTCACGGTGTCGATCCAGTTCGCCACCGAGTACCTGACGGGCGAGCGGAAGGTTCGTGCCGAGCGGGCAGCCGAGCCGCCGACCGATGTGGAGCAACTGATCCGCGCCGAGCGGCGGGTGCTGGCCGCGTACCGAAAACTTTTCAGGGTGTGGTTCCCCGACGCGCCGGGCGAGTGGACCGAACTGGAGGGGACGCCGATCAAGGGCGACCTGTACCCGGCGATGCTGGACCTTCTGAACCATGTCGAGGGCCTGTACCGGCGAATGTCGGACGGCGCACAACTGGCGGTCCTCCCCCGCTCCGGGGCGACG
>JADLCX010000033.1 GCA_020846975.1 Phycisphaerales bacterium | reverse complement strand
GAATGGAGCCGGGGGGAGTCGAACCCCCGTGCCGGAACGGTCGGCTCGGCGCCTCTACGCGTGTGTCTTGTCCTTTGATCTCGGCTCAACGGACGGCGACGAGCAGCCTTCCGTCAAGCCCAGCACCCGGATGATTCCTCGCCCACGTAGCCCGCGTGCGGCACTTGTGGGAACAGCCCGAAGTCATCGATCACGTCCCTATCGGGCGTCGGTTCGTGATCGTGCGACCTAAATTAGGCCGCGAGAGCGTAGTTGTTATTGGCAACTATTGATGTGCATACTTTTTACGTGGCCAGCATGCTCCACGACGCGCCAGCGCCGGGCGTCACTCGCCCGGTCGATAGCCAGATCGGCCCCGAGGTGTCAAAGAACCGCACGATTCTACGCACGCCGCACCGACCGCGTTCGCGATGCTCAGGCGCAGCCGGCGAAGTATGCCGCGAGAAAGTCGAAGATGTCCTGCACGCTCACACCGCCGACCGTGTTGACGTTGGCGCGGGGATCGTTGGCGAAGTAGGCGCCGAGGAAGTCGAAGATATCCTGGACGGTCACGCCGCCGGTTCCGTTGAAATCGCCGACGCAGGCGGGCCCGATGAACAGCACCGAGCGGATGTTCTCCGGAAAGCTGACGCCCGCCGCGCCCTGGACAAAGATCGCGGTCTCACCGGGATCGTTGAAGTCCCCGTCCTGCGGCGGCAGGTCGGTGGCCACGATGACCTCGTCGTTGAGGTCCGTGCCGCTGGAAGCAATCGCGAGCCGGTCCGGTCCGATGGTGACATCGAATGAAGCGCCCATGGTCTGCGGCGGGGCCAGGGCGGCGAGATTCGCCTCGGTCCACACCTGCACCGCCTCGGATCCGATATCGAGCGTTCCCGAGTTGTCGGTGTCGGTGAGCCGCCAGACGGTCTGGATCGCGCTGGAGCTGTTGTCGTGCGTGTAGATCGAGGCGCCGTCGCTGACCGCGGTGAAGAATACCGGCACAACCGCGCCCACGGCGGGCTCGGCGTAGAACGTCGTGAGTTCCGTGGCGGTGATCACCCCGAACGGCTCGGTCGTGTCCTCGGCCCGGAAAATGGTGTCGAGGTCGCCGCCGCGGCTGTCCGCGAAGTACATCGCATTCCCGACAAAGCCCGCGCCGAAGGCGCTGGAGCTTGGAACCAGCGTGAACGTGTCGATCCATACCGAGCTCTCGTCCGAATCGTTGGCATCGCCATCGTTGTTCAGGTCCGCCGTGCGATAGATCGCGTCGGCCGCCGATGCCCCGGTCCCCGCGCCCGCGTTCACGATGCACACGCGACCGTCGGGCCCTTCGGTGAGACCGTTCGGAGCAGCGAGCGTGAACAAACCCGAGTTGCCGGCCTCGCTGAACCACAAACGGGCCTCGCCCGGATCCTGCGCGTCAAAGTCGCCGTTGAGGTCCTTGAGCGCGTAGATGGATCGCGAGTCGTTGTCGCCGAGAAAAACCGTTCCGTCGGCCCGCTGGTACATGGCGGTGATCTGCCCGGTCGGCGCGCCGACGCCCGACGCATTGGTCGCGTCGAAGAAGACCGTCGTTTCGTCGGTATCGCGCGCGTCTCCATCGCCCGTCAGGTCGCGCGCCAGGTACACGGCATCGAGCGTGGTGTCCGACACCAGCACGCCCACCGTCCGACGCGCCACGGGCATCGGCCCGGCCATCGCGCCTCCGGCCAACGCCGTTCCTGCCAAAGCACTCAGCCAGCCGATCGCGCGCGAACTCATCGCCATCTCCTTTCACAACCCCCCCACGACCCCAATCCCCCGCGGCTCGCACCCGTGCAATCTTTCGCACCTCGGAACTTCAACACAAGCCCGGTTCGAGAGCGTCGAACCCACGTTCGCCCGCGATGCTACCGAACGCCCGACGCACAACCGAGCGTCGGGCAACCGCTGGAGCCGCTGACCCTACCGCTCGGTTTAGCAACCGGAGAAGTACGCCGCGAGAAAGTCGAAGATGTCCTGCACCGACAGCGTCGGCTCGCCCGCGCCCACCGATCCATTGATGTTGGCACGAACATCCCCTGCGAAATACGCCGTAAGAAAGTCGAACAGGTCTTGCACGGAGACCGCCGCTCCCGTGGCGTTCTTGTTGAAGTCGGCCAGGCAGCAGGGCGAGACGACGTCGGAGGGGTAGCTGTTGCACGCCACGCCCGCACCCGCGAAGCGCGTCGAAGGCCCGGCGCAGTTCGCGGCCGTCTTGAGCGTGCAGATTGAACCTTCGCAGCACGCCCCACTCGATTCTCCGCCCGGAATCGAGATGTTCACGACCACATCGCCGCCGCCATCGAACACGCCGCCATCACCGAACACCAGAAAGTACCGGCGACCCGCCAAGACGCTCGGCATTTGGGATAGATCGAACGGCTCGGGACCGTCCAGGCACGCAAGCTCGGTGAGCGGCCCCGCGCACGCCCCTTCGAGAAGGAGAAGCAGGCCATCGCCCCGCACCTCGCCGCTCGTGCCGTCGACAACGCCGCTCAATGGACCATCTTCGGCCGGCACGAACGTGAACCACACCGCGTTGTCGAGCACGCCCTCGATCTGCGCTGCGCCGGAGTTGCAACCTCCGGGCGGCGCATCCGGACGAGCTCCCCCGGTGTAGAAGGTTCCCTCGAAGCTCCCGCCGATCGGGATCGCGATCTCGCACGTGTCGGGCACGAGCGGCATCGCGGGCAGCGGCCCGGCGAGGTTCAGCCTGAACGCGCCCTCGGTGTTGTTGTACCCTGAGACCCGAATCTTGTACGCACTCCCCGCGGCGAGATTCGCCCTCACTTTCGCATCGGTCACACCCCAACCCGCGTCGATGTCGTCGTTGCAGACGAGCAGGTTCGTGGGCCAGGCCGGGGGCGTGAGCGTCAGGCTCGTGGGCGGGCAGCCCGAGAAAACCGCCAGTGTCGCGTCGTCGTTACCGACGGACCCGACGGTGTCGAAGACGTATTGCCCGCCGATCGTCGGCGTGAAGGTGAACCAGACGTCGCGCTGGTCGTTGGGGCCGCACGGCGTGATGTCCGTCCCGGTGGCCCGCGAGTTGTCGGCGATCGTCACGCTCGGGCTCGCGGAGATGATGGTCGCCGACGCGCACAGGTCGTTCGCGGGCGGGGCCACCTGATCGCTGATGTTGAGCCGGAACATGCCCGCGCTGGTCGGGCCGCCTCGGAACGCCACGCGGATGCGCACGCCCTCGCCCTCCAGCAGCGTCAGGATCACCCTTGATCGGCCGTTGCCCGCGCCGTTGTCGTCACACCCGAGGCTCTCGCCCCCGGCAGTCGGACATGCGTCGAACAGTTCGATCGTGGTGTCGCCCCCATTCTCGTTCTGCGCGGGAGTCCCCTCGGTATTGAAGTTGTACGTGAACTCGAACGGGCGCGTGTTGGTGAACCGAAACCACACGTCGATCGGATCGCCCGCGGCGCAGCTCGATGAAGCCAGTTGCGACACCGCCCCAGCCGTCGTGCCGTAGTAGACGCCCACCGCGCCGCCCGGCAGCACCCGCGCCGAGGTGCAGAGGTCGTTGGTCGGACCGGGTATTGGGCACGGGCTCGGCACGCACACGCCGTCGGCGATCGCCAACTCGTCGGCATCGCACGCCGCAACATCGGCGACGATCCGGCACGTACCCTCGGGCGCACAACACGACCCGGGCACCGCGGGCGCCGGCGCGGCCAGGCCAATCGCGGCCATGCCCGCGAACGCAAGGTCCAGCGACCAGGAACGGCACAGCACGCAACCTCCTCGCGCGGGAGACCGCCCAAGCCCCTCGGACATCGCATCTTGATCGACCGGATCAGACCCTCGGCATGATGCCTCGGTTCACCGCCGACGCCGTCCTGCAACCAGGCCCGCCAACCCAAGGACAACCGCCGCGCCGGGCGTGGGAACCGGGTGCTGGCTGAACGCGATGTTGTCGATCCCGATCCGCGGCACCTTGACCCCGAGGTTCGAGAGGTTGATGCGGATCTTGATCGTCGGCGCGTTGCAGATCATCGGGTCGAACTCGATCCGGCGATGCGTCGGCGTGCCCGTCTCGCCCGGCGGGAGCGGCCGCGGCTCGACGATGTCCGGGATGACCGGGTAGTCCTCGTGAAAGAACGAAACGAGCTGGCCGGAGAAGACATCGATGGACTTGACCGGCAGCGCCTCGCCAAGCTGCGACGCCAGGTCGAAGTAGTGCAGGCAGACCGAGTAGCCGTCATCGGCGTTCAGGTTGATCTCGATGAACTGGTTGCCGCTGTTCTCGCGGTACAGGAAGTTCTGGAGATCGCCATGCCCGCTCTCGCGGTAGCGCAGCGTGGGCCGGTACTCGACCACGACGTTGGGCGTGAACCCGAACTCCGCGCCGTACTCAAACCCGAACTGGTTCGTGCTCGTCACGCGGTCGCCATAGATCTGCGACACCTGTGAATCGGGAGCCGGAACCGGATTGAAGATCAAGACCGTCGCCCCGGCTTGGGAAGCCAGCGCAACAACACCCACCCCCACCCCGCCCCACACCGCACGACGAACAGCCATGAGAGAGAGACCTCCGCCGTCGATCCGCGCAGCAACACACGCGCGTCCGACGGCCCAGACGGGTAACGAACAAACCCAGTCTCTCTCGAGAACCCCTCTCCAGCCCCTCCTTCACTTTCAGATTAGCACACGGCCAGCCCGCCGCCAAGCGTCCGCATCAAAATTGCGCGGTTTGGGTGGTAAGTCCCGCATATTGGGCCCGGGCTTGATAAGGTGGGCAAGGCTGCCGCCTCGGTTCATCCATGCGCGGAGCGATTGATGTCGCGAACGCTTGAATTCCGCTGGAGCGGCGACGAGGCCGAACGAGTCCGGCGTCGCAGCGCGACCAAACGAATGGCGAATGAACAAGCGTCACAGGTGGTTCGGCCATGCGTAGCCGTCATTGGTTCCTTCCAAATGGTGCGAACTCTGTGGCGACAAACTCTGGCGGAACGGTCCACATGGAGGGCATCGATTGGTCGCAACCCGCTCGAGCCCGCCCATCCAATCCAAACCGGGGCAGAACTCGCGATACGCGCACGCACGGCCGGGTTCCCGATGTTGACCTCTTTCCCTGAACGAAATCTGGATTGCGTCTGAGATTCGGCTTGGTTCAAGAGGATTACCCCCTCCTCCAATTCTGGTGCGCCCCGGGGAGGGGAAACGCTCGCCCCATCCGCTCGGCCAGCGAGCTGCACCGCCCACCCCGCAGGCCTTGGAACCTGCACGCCGCGGATCGTGCGAGCGGATCCATTTCCGAAGGTCCGGCACCAGCGCGGCCCCGAACCGACAGGCCGGAAAACTGGGCTGATACCCGCCGCAGCCAGCCGGCCCGCGAGCAGCCGCCATTTCTGCCCTCCTTCACCCCTCGGTTCTCCCGCTCCGGTAGTGCCCATGCGCGGTCTCCGGAGGACCCGCGGAAACGGCATACTGAATCATCGATTCTCGACTGCGAAGCACCACCTGGACATCGCGAAGGCCCGCAGGGTCCCGTTGGGGAAGGCTGGAAGCGGCACGACACCGGATGCGAAGGGAACGCCGCGGGCCGTTACCCGACGCAGACCGGCGTGACGTGACGCTCGAGCAAACCCGAGCAGAACAACAACACGCAGCAACAGCCCCTACTCGCAGGCGGCGAAGTACGCGGCGAGGAAGTCGAAGATGTCCTGCACGGAGACCCCACCGACCCCATTGAAGTCGGCCGAGGGAAGTGCGGCGAAGTACGCGGCGAGGAAGTCGAAGATGTCCTGCACCGTAACGCCGCCGGTGCCGTTGAAATCGCCGGGACAGGGCACCGTGACGTTGACCGGAGCGGCCACCGCTTCGGTACCGTTCTGGAGTTCGTAGGCCTTGGTCACGAGGGTGTGCGTGCCGCCGCCCGCGGCGGTGGCGTCCCATCGGAAGGTGTATGGCGACAAGTAGTCCGAGTCGAGGTACTGGCCGTCCACGTAAAGATCGACGCGGCCGAGCGCGCCATCGACTTCGGCGGCCGCCGTGATGCGGATGACACCCGAAACGGACGTGTTGTTGGTGGGGAAGGTGGTGCGGACGGTCGGGATGCCGATGGTGCGATCGAGCCGGCCGTTCCACGACTTGAACTGTTCGAGGTCGAGAAGATAGCGCCACCAGTTGCCCAGGTAGTGATCCGGAGCGCGGCCGGGCACGTGCGGCATGTGGGCGTACCACCACTTGAGGTACTCGCGGTGCGGATCGACCCCTTGGCGCGACCATGTGCGGTATGTGACTTCGGCGGTGGCGTCGGTGAGGTTGGGGTAGTTGAACCACACATGGGCATTGCTGTTGACGATGCGCGAGTTGGCGTAGTCGTAGTCACTCTCGGCGTTGACCGGAAAGTGCACGTTGCCGACGCCGCCGAGACCGGGAGCATCTCGATCCAGCAGCGTGAAGCGGTTCCAAGTGGTGTTGCGATTGGCCTGCCACGGCCCGTAGCTGTGGACCATGACGTTCTCGCTGCGGTGGCCAAAGGAGTGGATGGCCTCGGCAACGCCGCGTTCGTAGTTCAAGCCCATGATGGGGAAAGCACGGGCGCCTCCGGCGGAGGGATAGACGCCGCCGTTGATCCAATACGCACCCTGGCCGGCCATGCAGGATTCCCACATGCCGCCGATCGGCGGAGCATAGAGCCAAACTTCGTCGATCTCGCCGTCATCGACACGCTCGCCCAGGTTGTGTGTGTTGCAGAAACCGACGTAGTCGAACGTGGAGTTGTGGAAGTCGCGAGCCGCCCAGGCGGTCGCGAAGGTGGAGTCGGTGTGGCGGAAACCGTCCTGAAAGCGTGGGTGCTCGTCGGCGATGACGGTCTCGACCACCTCGAGACGGGCCCGGCCGCCGCTGCTGGTATTGATGTCGTTGATCGCCGCGGCGGCAAGCGTGGCGGGATCGCCCCATCCGTACACCTGGTGCAGGCGCTGTCCGCCGAAGTTCTCCATGATCGGGTCAAAGATGTAGAGGTAGACCTTTGATTCGATGATGTTGGGATCGACGCCCGGCGGGGGAGGAGGCCCAGGAGGTGGAAGAGAGTCGGGATCGAGGTCCATGAATCGAACACCGTCGAACCAGATGCGGAAGCCGGCATCCCAGGTGTCGTGCTTGAGCTCGATCTGGTCAACATCGGCGAGGTTGGGCGTGCCCGTGGTGGTGCGCGTCCAACCGCTGCCGCCCGCAAGAGGGGCCTTGATGAGTCGCCACGCAAAGTTGGGAGTCATCTGGGAAGTGGGAGTCAGTCGGATCGAACCCGAACCACCGCCGGTCCGGATCGTGATGACGGGCTGGAAGCCCTGCCAGCCGATCGGGGTGTTGTTCTCGGGGTACATCCAGACCGCCAGCGTGTTGGAACCGGACGCATCGAGGTTCAGCGTGGCCGTTGCGGGATAGCGCACGCCGGTGTCGAACCCGCTCTGGGTGACAAAAAGGATGCTGTCCTGACCGTCCTTCACACGCTCGGTACTGGCGGTGACGCTCGCGGTGGCATTGTCGGAGGCGAATGCAACCCACGATGGAGCGTTGCCTTCGGTCAGGTCAGCGGATTGGGCGACACAAACCGAGCCCGCACCAAGAACAGAAAGTTGGGCAAGACACGCAATCCATCGCGACATAGGCGACTCCTGATCGTCACTTCTGGGTGAAATCAACTCTACCTCAGCCAGTCGGCCCCGCCCTCCAAATTCCGGCTCCAGCACGCTGGCCCCTTACGGCTCGGCAACAAATGTGCCCCGAGACGGGGAACAGTCTCTTCGGCTGTCGTGCCCGGACGGTTCCGCGAGGCCGACCGGGAGGGCGAGAGGCGGCGTCCTCAGACCTCGGCGGCGCTTGTTCAGTTGTGCCCGATGGCTCGCCGAGCAACCGCTCTGGGGTTTGATGCGACCCGCTCGTTGTTGCGCTGGCTCCTGCCCTGGCGTATCACATCGGCAACCCCCGCTGCCGACTCTTCATCGGCGGGGTACCGTGCACACATCGACAGCACCTCTTTCGAGGCCGAGACATGAATCTCCTCGACAAGTTCCGATACATGCACGCTCAGGACCGCCGCAAGATCTTGACGATCGGCGGGCTGTCCCTCGCGACAGTCCTGGTGTTGTCCACACTGACCGTCACGAGGTGCAACCGGGCCGTTGACATCAGCACGGGACGCCTGGAATCTGCTGAGCAATCGGCGCTGTCACAGGTGCGAGAGGCGTTCTTCGCGGTGCAGACCAACTTGATGGGCGAATCGCCCGCGCCGACAGTAGCCGATGCCGTTCGACGCGTCGCCAGCGAGAAGGGCGCCGCGACGTTGAAGTCCGCCACGGACCAGTCGCCGTTGAAGTTCAACCCGAACAAGACGGATTGGACCGGTGGTCCGCGCGGCGGGGGTGCTCCCGCCGGCACGCTCTTGGTGGTTGCGCCGGCGCCGGCCGATTACAAGAGCCGCAACATCGTGCTGATCGGCGTGGGCCGCGGAGGGCTCCCGGTGGAGGTCGCCGCGGGTTCCGAGCCCGCGTGGCTGGCCACGGCAGCGACGGCACCGGACTGAACACGCCTCCCCGCACGGCAGTCCCGCGAGCTATGACAATGGATCCGTCTCGACTTCCGCTCTACTACACGTTCGGCAACCACATGCACTGGGTGGACATGCAGTGGCTCTGGGGGTATGGCGTGCTTCCGGGTTCGACGGCGGACATGCTGCACCTCTGCCGCGAGACCGGGGCGCGGGGCAACGTGAACTTCGACGCCATCGGCTACGAGAAGATGGCCGCGGAGTGTCCCGGCTCGCTCGCGGACTTGCGCGGCGCGATCGCCGAGGGCACGATCGAACCGGTGGGCTGCTCGTACGGGCAGCCGTACGGGCTGTTCCACGGCGGCGAGTCGAACGTCAGGCAGTTTGTCTTCGGCGCGGCGGGCGTGCGCCGCCTGCTGGGTGCGCGGCCTCGGACGTTCTGGGAGGAGGAGTTCTACTTCTACCCACAGTTGCCGCAGGTGCTGCGATCGTGCGGGTACACCGGAGCGTGCCTGTTTTTTCAGTGGACATGGCACACACCGGAAGTCCCGAGGGAGCGGGCGAGCCTGATCGAATGGGAGGGGATTGACGGGACGCGGATCCCGACGCTGCCTCGGAACGATCTGAATGTGCACCAGTGGCCGGAGGATTTCGACGGCCTGCTTGAGCAGGGGCTGGTGCGTGAGCTGGATCGGCCGGCGGTGGTGCAGTGGCTGGAACTGATGCCGAGCAAGGACTGGATGTGCCGGAGCGAGGTGCTCCTGCCGCGGCTGAAGCAGTTGATGGGCGATGCACGGTTTGATGTGCGAGCGAGGACGGCGGGACAGTTGATCGAGGAGTTGAGGGCGGATGCGGCCGCGCGGCGGGTGGTGGTGCCGGTACGAAAGTATGGACCGGATGACGTTTGGCACGGGATGACATTGGGGAAGAACGGGGATGCACATCCACGGGCGAGCTCCCGGGCCGAGCAGGCGATCCTGGCCGCGGAGGCGCTGTCGACGGTCGCGAGCGTGATGGGCAGGCCATACGCGAGTTGGGATGTGTACCCGACGTGGGAGCTTGATGAGGCGTGGCGTGAGGCGCTCGCGGCCCAACATCACGACAACCATGAATGCGAAGGGTTGTGCGGGTTCGTGGGGCACGGGCAGCTTGAGCGGGCCGAGCGCCTGGCCGACGAGGTTCGGAACCGGGCGGTGTCGCTGCTGGCGTTGCGAACTGGCGCAAAGAATGTTGGCGCGATACGCACAAACGGACTGGGATGGGCCAGGCGGAGCGAGCGTTCCGGCGAGCGTGCGAGCGGCGTGGTGCCGCCGTTCGGCTATCGGGTGGGGCCTGCGAGGCCGGCGCCGGCGACAAAGCCCGGTGTTCGGACATCCCGCACCGGCATCGAGCTGCGACAAGGCGCCGTGCGCGTGCTGGTCGGCAGCAAGAGCGGGACGATCGAGCAGATCCATGTCGCGGGAAAACCCGTGCTGGGTCCGCGTGCCGCGATCGGCGGGCTCTCTGTGAAGGTGGGCGAGCGCGAAGTCCGATTCGATCATCCGAAGTTCAGCATCGATCGCGGACCACTGGGTGTTGCGCTGGTCGTGACACACACGATCACCAAGACGGCACGGTTGGAGGTTCGCGTGAGCATCCCCGACAGTGCGTGCGGCGTTGATGTTGCGACCGTCATGCACGACCGGGCCGATCCGATGGGGTGCGGCCCACGGCCGGAAGCCGGGATGAACGCCGCGCTGCAAATGAGCTTCAGACCGGGTCGCTCGATCTCGATGATCCACGCCGATGCACCATACTCCGTCCACGAGGTTCGCGGCAGTGGCAGGTGTCGGCGCAAGTACCCGATGGGCGACTGGATGACCTCGCCGCAATGGTTTGAGGAACTGCGGGATCCATTCTGTGCGCAGTCGTTCGTGGATATCACGGGCGAGACCGGCCCGGGATTACTGATTGCGCATGATGGCTCGCAGCAGTGGTTCCGTGATGAACATGGCGTGCGGACGATCCTGACCGCCTACGACCCGTGGGATGAGGGGCGGTACACGGGGCGTGTAAAGGCCGGGTTCCGGCTGATCCCCCACGCGGGAACGGCCGACAACGCCGCACGCGTGCGGCTCGCAGCGGAGTATCGTGCGGACTCACGCGTCGCGATTCCTGACGCGACGGCTTTGCCCGTGGGTGGTGGAACGGGCGATGCCATAGGTAGGATCGCGCCCGCACCCGGTTCGTTCGGCATGTTGGATGTTGACGGTGGGCGGGGCGTGCTCGCTCACGCCCTTTATCGCGAATCGGAGAAGACCGGTGAGCACCTGGCGGCGTGGGCGGGGCATGAGATGGCGCGGAAGTCCGGCGGCGCTTGCACACACCCGGTGGTCATCCGGCTGGTGGAATGGAACGGCGAGCCCGCGGATGTCGTGCTGAAGCTTCCCGGCCCGGTCGCCGCCGCCGCCAAGACCAACCTGCTGGGCGAGGTCGGCCCTGATGTCGGCGGCGGCTCCGATACCGCGTGGCTGAGGGTCGAGCCCGCCAAGACACCTGCGTGGGCCAAGGGGGTGAAGATCGGCGGCCGGGCGGTGATGTGGAGCCAGGTACGGTTCACGATGCGGCCGCGGGAGATCGCCACGATCATGGCGGATGTGGTGACGGCCCGCAAAGCGTGGCGCGACCTCGATGCCAAGCGAAGAGTCTGGGCAACGGTGCACAAGGCGGAAGGAACGAAGCGGTCGGCGACGAAGCGACGAAGGGGTTGAATGTCATGGTGTTCCGTACGAGCGAACTGAGCACGGGCTGGCAGATTCGACCCGACCCGCATGAGCGCGGACGGAAGGATGACTGGGGCGTGAACCCGCCATCAACCGGCTGGGCAGCCGCGAAGATGCCCGCGGCGTTTCAGAGCCAGTTCGGACTGTCGGCCCCGCCGGTATGCTGGTATCGGCGCACGTTGACGAGCAGGGAGTGCCGATCGGAGTCCGGGGTCGCCGAGATCCGACGCGTGTGGCTGCGGTTCGAGAGCGTCGCGACGGACGTCACGCTGTGGGTGAACGGGCGCGAGGCCGGGCGGCATGTAGGTGACTGGGTGCCGTTCCAGTTCGACCTGACCGAGTTCCTGCATAAGGATGATGGGGACGGGCGGCCGAACGAGGTCGTGGTTCGCGTGGATCGGATGGCCCCGCAGAAAGAGGTCTGGATCGACGGCGCTCCGGTGTGGAGCGGTCACCTGACCAAGGGCTTTCACGACATCCTCAGCCTGCACAAAGGGGGCATCTGGCTCCCTTTGCATCTGGATGTGACCGCGGGCCTCACCCTCACGCCCGAAGGGCTGGGTTTGACGGCCGACTGCCGCAACGGGCGCGTGCAGATGGATGTGGACCTGGATCGAAGCGTCGGCGGCGGGTGGATCGACCTTGACATCCGCGACCCCATGGACAACCGCGTGGCGAGCGGCCGCGCCGAGGTCAAGGACGGGGCCGACAGCGTTCACTTGCAGCTCGATGTGGACAAGCCGCAGCTTTGGCATCCGGACCATCCACACCTGTACCGCGCCGATGCCAAGTTGACCGGCCCCTCGGGCGAGGTGAGTCAGCGGCATTCGGTCCGCTTCGGCTTCAGACGCACCGAGGTGGGCGGCAAGGACTCGCGGCAGATCCTGCTCAACGGACAGCCGGTATTTCTCAGCGGCGTGCTCGATTGGGGCCACGAACCCCGCCACATCTCGCCCACCGCGACACCCGAGGAGATCCGGGCCCGCTTCACCACGCTGCGACGGATGGGCTTCAACCTCGTCTGCGTTTGCATGTGGTATCCGCCCCGATACTTCTTTGAGATCGCGGATGAGACGGGCATGATGCTGTGGCAGGAGCACCCGGTGTGGAAGTCGCCGATGGGCGACGAGCACATCCCCGAGTATCAGCGACAGTTCACCAGGTTTTTCCGGCGAGATCGGAATCACCCGTCGGTGGTGATGGTATCGGGCTCGTGCGAGCATGAGCGGTTCAATCCAAAGCTGGCGTCGTGGTGGTGGGGTCGCGTACGAGCGCTTATGCCGGATCGGATCGCGCAGATCCAGACCGCGTTCTTCGCGTGGACCGACCAAACCAAGACGGATGCGTACGACGAGCACACGTACGATTCGTGCGGGCGGTGGGCGCGATACCTCGAAGACCTCCAGATCGATCTTCACGAGCTCCCGCCGCGACCGTTCGTGATGGGTGAGTCGATCCTGTACACCAACTGGCCCGACACCAAGGCGCTGATCGCCGCGAAGGACCCGATCGCAGGCACCGGGGCCAACGCGAGCCGACCGTGGTGGCTGCCGCTGGGGTTGGATGCGGCGATCAGATTCGAGGAAGAGATCGCTGGGCGATTCGGCGCGCCGGTTCTGCAGGCCTTCAAGAAGCGGGCGCATCGCTACCACCTGGAGGGGCGCAAGTTTCAGCTCGAGCTGTTCCGGCAGTATCCGAATCACGCCGGGCTGGTGATGAACCACGTGAACGATGTTCCCTCTTGTCGATGCGGATTCCGCGATGAACTGGATCGCTGGTACTTCGATCCGGAGCAGACGCGACCGTGGTTGTGCGATGCGCCGTTGCTGCTGCGGACCGAGTCGCACCTTCGGGGGCTGCGGAGCGGTACGACGGTTGAGGTCGCGGTGGGCGTGTCAAACTTCTCGCCGCGAGCGGTCGAGACAACACTCGGATTTGCCGTTGTCGGGGCTGACCTCAAGCCGATCGAGAGCGATCGCATCAGCGCCTCGCCCGGCGAAGTGGCTTGGCGGCAATGTCGCTTGACACTGCCCGCGACAGCCAAGCCGGCACGCGTCGAAGTTCGAGCGTCCGCCACGGGATTGGTGGGCAACGCCTGGAGGTTGTGGAGTCTTCCCGCTCCCACACCACCACCCCGAGGGGCAGTACGGCTGGCAGGGATCCCCTTCGACGCGGCAGATCGCGAACTGGAGTTTGAGGACAAGGCGTACAGCAGCGGGTGGGGATCGCCCGTGCGGTCGTGGACTCCGCTGCTGCCGGACCTGGAACAGCTCGCGCCGCGGTTGCCGGCCTGGCCGTCGGGGTCAAGGGTCCCCGAAGGCACGAGCGCGGTGATCGCTCACACACTGACGCCCCCCGTGGTGGATTTCCTGGTCGGTGGTGGACACGTGGTTCTGCTCTTCAGCCGGGCCAGGGGCAATCCGCCGGTGAAGTATGTCAATCTGTGGGGGCAGTTACCGCTGATTCTCGAGAGCGGTCCTCTTGGACCGGGCGATGCGGAGTGGGTCGGCGACCTGCTGGACCATGATCTTTCGCGGCGGAGCGTGCGGGCCGTTCCTGTCGGCGAACTGGGGTTGGACGGCGCGCTCGAGCCCGTGGTACGGCTGGTGTACTGCCACGACATCGTCGATCGGCCGCGGCTCATGGACTTTGTCGCGACAGCCCGTGTGGGCCAAGGCCTGCTCGTCCTTAGCGGCGCGGATCACTCGACTCCGGCAGGACGATACTTGCTGGACCAACTGACGGCGTACGCGGCGGATGAGCGGGCGGAATCGTCGGGCCGGCTGGATGAATCGGTTGTGCGGGGTTGGGCCGTATCGCGGTAACGCGGATGCTTCGCGAGCTTGTCATGGGCCTTCACCCCTCTCCTCCCACTTCCTCCACCCCGTCACCATCGACCCGGGCAACCGGGCGCGTGTGCGTGCTCGGCTCGCTCAACATGGACCTGATCGTGCAAACGCCTCGCCTGCCCACGCCGGGCGAGACCTTGCTGGGTGGCGAGTTTCTGACACTGCCGGGAGGCAAAGGCGCCAACCAGGCGGTGGCGGCGGCAAGGGCCGGCGGCTCGGTGAGCCTTATCGGCGCGGTCGGCGATGACGATTATGGTCGTCGGATGGTCGGCGTGGTCGGGAGCGAAGGTGTGGATACATCGGGGATCCGCCGGCGCGGGGCCGGAAGCTCGCCAACGGGCATCGCCGTGATCACGGTCGCGACCGAGCAGGGCGAAAACACGATCGTTGTCGCGGGGGGGGCCAACCAAACCTTGACGCCGGCGGAGATCGAGGACTCGCCGACGAAGGTGCGCTCCGCCGCAGTTCTCCTGATGCAGCTTGAATCCCCAGTCGATGCCGTCCTCGCGGCAGCGCAGATCGCCAAGCACGGCGAGGCGGGCACGACCACCATCCTCAACGCCGCGCCGGCGCAGAGACTGCCGACGACGCTGCTGGAGCGGATCGACTGCCTGCTGGTCAACCGCTCCGAAGCCGCGGCGCTGACCGAACGGCCGGAATCGTCGGAACCGGCAGAGTTGGCCAACGCGACGCTGGACCTTGGTCCGCGGACAGTGGTGCTGACGCTGGGTTCGCGCGGAGCGATGGCCCTGGCGCGAACGGGAAACTCCGTTATCACGTGGTACGCACCAGCGTTCCGGGTCGAGCCGATCGATACCGTGGCCGCGGGAGATGCGTTTGCGGGCACGTTGGCGGCGGTGCTGGCTGCGGGCAGAACGGGAAGCCTCGGCGAGGCGCTCACGCTGGCTTCCGCCGCCGGCGCCTTGGCCACGACGAAGCGTGGCGCGATTCCGTCGCTGCCGTCGCTCGCCGAGATCAATCGGCTTGTCATGGGACAGCCCGAGTGCGCTGCGCGGCAGGAGTAGACCTTCATGGGATTCATCACGCACATTCCCGGCACGAACCCCGTCATCAAGCCCAGCCCACACGCCAAAGCCAAGGGTGTCGGGGTCATCGGCCTGCACGAGGGACGCACGCTGCTGCTGAGCCTGGCGAGCCGCACCTCCAAGGCGTTTCCGGTGGCAGGCTGCGATGTGAACCCTGAAAAGATCGCGGCGTCGAAGGCCGAGCTGCCGGAGTTATTCTTCACAAGCGATTACAAGGCCATGCTGGCCCGGCCAGAAGTGGAGATCGTCGCGATCTACACGCCCGACGCCCACCACGCTGAGCACATCATCGGCGCGTTCGAGGCGGGCAAGGACGTGATCTGCACCAAGCCGATCGTGAACAGTTTCGAGCACGCACGACAAGTGCTCGAGGCGGGTCGGCGGACGGGAAGGCGGTTGATGGTCGGGCAATCGACTCGATTCTTTGAGCCGTTCCGAAGGCAACGGGCGGCGCACGGTCGGGGCGAACTTGGCGAGATCGAACTGATCGACACGCACTACATCCACCGCATGGATTGGCTGTACGAAAAGAGCCCGTGGGCCGCGACCGAGACGGACTGGGTGTTCCTCGGACTGTCGCACCCCATCGATCTGCTGAGGTGGTACCTCGGACGAATCACGCAGGTGCAGGCATGGAGCGCGACGAGCGATCTCGGTCGGCGATACAGGTTGTCCGGACCCGACATTTACACGGTGAACGTGATCGCGGAGAGCGGACGGCTGGGCCGCGCAATGGGTCACTACGGCGTGCACGAGCTACCTACGGCCCGCAACTGCATCGAGTGCGTGCTGTACGGATCAAGGTCCACAAGCCTGGCGCAATACCACGACATGCGGCACGTGTACCTGGCCCAGGATGGAACCGAAATCACCGAGGACCATCTCTACGCGGGCCGACATTACTACTACAACTCCGAAGTGCACGGCATGCACTACGGCGAGTTCGCCAACTATGCCGAGTACTTCGCGGGCTGTCTGATCGATGGGGTGCCCAACTCGCCGAACCTTGAGGAAGCCGTAGAAACGTTGTGCGTGATGGAGGCGGTGCGGCGCAGCGCCGGCCAGGGCGGACGACCGGTGGAACTCGGGCCGATGCTGCAGGAAGTCGGGCTGTCCAAGGGTAGTCCCTGAGCAGGCGGCAACGGACGTTCTCGATCACGCCGCGATCTCACCGACTGATCGCCGGCAAGCCCCGGGCCGCGCGATCGCGATCGATGTAGGCGTGAACATTGTCGGCCGTGCGCCGGAGAAGGACCCGGGCGAGCGCTTCGTCGGCCTTGTCCACCTGCTGGAGGAAATCGCGGAAGAGCTCGCGAATCTCCTCTTCGAGTCGCGCCTGGTAGAGCCCGGCCGGGATGTACGCACGGGCGACTCCGGTGGATCGCTCCGGGGTCATCAGTTCGGCCATCCAGGCGGCCCGAAGCGGGTAGTTGGTCTTGGGCATCGGCGGAACGACATACTTGCCGGGATGTAACGGATCGTCGATCCCCCGCGTCTCTCGGAAGAGAGGTGAGTTCACGACACCGAGATGTGCCGGCGGGGCGACGCGGAGCGTGTCCCAGTAGGCCGCGGCCTGGGGCTCCTGTACCAGCCAGCGGACCATTCTCCACCCAAGCGGCTTGCGAGGCGCTTTGGCGCTGACGCCCCACAGCACGGAACCGCCCATGTTGCGGCGAGACTTGTGCGACGGCGGCGGCGCGACCGCGAAGTCGAGCTGGGGAGCGTTGAGCTCGAACGCGGGCACCATCCATGAACCGTCGAGATACATCGCGACCTGCCCGTTCTGAAAGCGATCGTTTGGGCCGAGCCCGCCCATCTGGCTGAAGTACGGCTTCCACGAACCGTCTCGCACCAGCGAGGCGAGGAACATCAGGGATTCCACGCCGGCGTCAGAGTTGACGGTGGTGGAGAGTCCGTCGGCGGACCACAGCTCTCCCCCGGCCTGGAGGAAGAACTGCATGAAGGGCCATTCCCAGATGACCACATCAAAGCCCGAGACGATCACCGCGCCGGCGGGGTTGCGCTTGGTGAGCTTCGTCGCGGCATCGCGGAACTGCTCCCAGGTCCACGCGCCGTCGGGGTACGGGATGCGATCATCAGGATGCTCCCGGTTATACTCGTCGAACACGGTTCGGTTGTAATACAGACCGTACTGCGCCGTGTCTTCGGGCAGCGCGTACAACTTGCCGTTCACTCGCAGGGCGTCGAGCAACTGCGGAGGGAACTCGGCCACCTCGGCTTCGGACAGACCACTCGCGGGGTCGGCGATGTACGCATCCAGCGGCTCGAGCATGCCGCGGGCGACCATCTGGTGGTAGGTCGTGATCCGCACTCGCATGACTTCGGGCCCGTATCCCTTGGCAAACCAGGTGTTGTACTTGGCCTCGAGGTCGCTGTGGCGCTGGTAGTCGACGGTGATGCCCGGCTCAGCTTGCTCGAAGCCCCGTGCGTAGCGATCGAGGAACAAGCGATCCTCGAAGGGCTGCCCCCACACCGTCATGGTGACTACGTCGCCTTCAAGGCTCGCAACCCGCGGGGGCACCAGTACCACAGCCGTCCCCAGCACCAGCAGCACCAACACCACAAGGGAAGCCCGCATCAACTCAGCCCTCCTTGAGACCGGTGAAGGTGATGCCGCGAACGAAGGCCCGTTGCGTGAAGAAGAACAGAAGGATCGGCGGCAACACGAGGATGGTTGCCGCGGCGGTCTGCACCGGCCAGGACTGCACGTAAAGGCCGGCGGACAGGTCGGCGATGGCCATGGGCAGGGTTTTGTACCGTGGCGAATCGACCACGATCAGCGGCCAGAAGAACGAGTTCCAGGAGTTGATGAAGGAGAAGATGGCCAAGGCCGTGATGCCGGGCCAAGCCGCGGGCCGAACGATACTCCAGAAGATCTCGAAGCTGCCCATGCCGTCGATACGGGCCGCCTCGAGGAGACTGTCGGGAACCGTCGCCACCACCTGACGCATGTAGAAGATGCCGAAGCCACTCGCCAGAAACGGCACGATCAGTGCCTGGTAGTTGTTGACGTAGCCGAACCACTGGCAGATGAGGTAGGCGAACACAAAGCTCACCGTGACGGGGAGCATCATGGTGCAGAGCACCAGGCCGAAAAGCAGCCGTCTGCCCGCGAATCGCAGCTTGGCGAAGGCGTAGCCGGCGAGCGCGTTGTGCGTCACGGCCAGCAGGGTCGTGATCAGGGCAACGAGCACGCTGTTGAAATAGAACCGGTCGAGTTCGGCCTCGCGCATGGCGCGAACGTAGTTTCCCCACTGCGGCACATCGGGCAGGAGCGTAGCGAGCGTCGGTGCACGGGTGGCCTCGGCGTCGGTCTTCAGGCTGGTGAGAACGGTCCACGCAAAGGGGGCCAGCATCGACAGCGCAACCAGCCAGACGATTGCGTAGATGATCAGACGCATGGCCAGCGGCGGGGTGCGGAGCGTGCTGATCATGCGTGCACCCGCTCTACCACCTTCGCGGCGGCGGTGCGCGTCGATCCGGCCCGCTGCCTGCGAGCGGACAGGCCAAGTTGCCCCGCGGTCGCCAACGCGGTGATGATGAAGATGACCACGCCGATCGCCGCGGCGTAGCCGAGCTGCCCGCCCTTGAACTGGTTGTAAATCTCGTAGTTCAGCACCGATACGTTCGGACCCACCTGCCGTCCGCTCATGACAAACACGATGTCAAAGACCTGCAGGGCGGAGATCACGCCGGTGACGATCAGAAAAACGGTCATGGGCGCCACCTGCGGCCAGGTGACATGCCGCACACAGGACCAGCGACCGGCGCCGTCGAGTTCGGCGGCTTCGTACAGCGCATCATCCACGCTCGCGAGCGCGGCGAGATAGAGCACCAGGCAGAAGCCGATGTTTCGCCAGACCGAGATGATGATGACCCAGACCATGGGCCAGCGACCCTCGTTGAGCCAGTCAGGCCGATCGGTAACTCCCAGGATGGAATAGACCGGTGAGAGCACCCAGTTCAACAGGCCGGTCTGATCATCGAGCACCCATCGCCACACGAAGCCGATCGCGACGATCGAGACGATCGTGGGCATGAAGAGCAGCGTGCGTACCAGCGCCTTGCCGCGGAACCACTTGGCGTGTACGGCTACGGCGAGCAGGAACGCGATGAGCACCGCGGGGGGGACGCTTGCGATCACGTAGACAAGCGTGTTGATGAGCGCCGGCCCGAAGCGATGATCGTCGAGCAGGGCTTGAAAGTTCCTGAGCCCCACGAAGACCGGGGCGCCGCCGCCATCCCACTGAAAGAACGACAGCGCAAAGCCGAGCACCGTCGGCGCGAGCGAAAAGACCGTCAGGATCGCCACGGGAAAGGCGATGTAGGCGTAGGCGTTGATGGAGCGGCGGAGAGTCATGGAACGGCCACGGCTGATGCGGATCGGGCGGATCGAGCAGAGATGCTTCGTTTCAGGGATGGATGCGGATCAGGGTGGCGGGTTCGATGGTGAAGGGACCGAGCCCCACCATGGCGCCACTCACCCGCGATGATGCTGAATCCGAGCGCATCGGCGGAACCTGTCGTGGTCATCCCTTCACGCCTCCCGCAGTGAGTCCGGAGACAAAGTGTCGTTGGGCCACCAGGAACAGGACGATGCAAGGGATCATCGTAATGACCGCCGCGGCCATCATCAGATGGACCTTGTCCACACCCCCAAACATTCCCTTGAATGAGTTCAAGGCAAGGGCCAGCGTGGCTTTCTCCGGGCTGTGCAGGTAAATGAGCGGCCCGAGGAAGTCGTTCCAGGTCCAGATGAACGAGAAAATCGCGGTGATCGCGACAACCGGCCGGCACAGCGGCAGCATGATGCGCCGCCAGATGCCCAGTTCGCTGGCTCCGTCCATGCGGGCGGCCTCGAGCAGTTCTTCACCGATCTGCGAGAAGAACTGGCGGAACATGAAAATGAAGAAGGCCGAGCCGAAGAACGCCGGCACGACCAGCGGCAGGATCGTGTCGATCCAGCCCAGGTTCCTGAAAAGCAGAAAGAGCGGGATCATGCTGACCTGCGGCGGCAGCATCATGGTGGAGAGCATGAGGAGGAACATCGGTCCCCGGCCCCGGAATCGCATCCGCGCGAAGGCGTATCCCACCAGACTGCACGACAGCACGGTTCCGAGCACCACAAGTGTGGTCACCACCACCGAGTTGGCGATCTGATCGGACCAGATGATCGCTCTGGCCAACTCGCGCCAGGACCACGAATCGGCGCCGCTGACGGCGGTGGCGTCCGAAGCCTCGCCCGAGCTGATGGTCTGGCTGCCGAAGGCACGGAGCGCATCGGTGTAGTTGCTCACGCGCGGCTCGCCGGCGCCGGGCAGCAGGCCCCTGAGCCCGATGCCGCCCAAGGCCTTCTGGGCGCCGTCGGGCGTCTTGGTGCTGATGATCACCATCCACATCAGCGGCGCCGCCAGCACCAAACTGCCGGCACTGAGCATCCCGTACACCAGCAGGACCTTGAGTGTGCGCTTCATGTACGGAGACCCTCGTAGTGCACTCGCTTCTTGCCCTGCCAGAGTACCAGACCGGTAAGGGCGAGGATAATGAGCAGCAGCACCCACGCCATGGCGCTGGCGTAGCCCATCTGGTGATTCTCGAAGGCGTTGTTGTAGAGATACAGCACATAGAATCGCGTGGAATCGCCCGGTCCGCCCTGGGTCATGATGTACGCCATCGTGAAAACCTGGAACGATCCGATGAGTGCGATCACCACATTGAACAGGATCACCGGGCTCAGCATCGGCAGGGTGACGCGGACAAACCGCCGCAACGGCCCCGCGCCATCGATCGCCGCGGCCTCGTAGAGCGTGCGCGGGATGCCCTGCAACCCGGCCAGGTAGATGAGCATGCTCCCGCCGATGGTCCACAGTGCGGCGATGACGAAGGCAGGCACGCCTGCCCAGTCCGCATCGGCGCCGACCCAATCGGGCGGCAGGGTCGGCGGCGTCCAGCCGACCTGCCGAGCGAGAAAGCCGAGCAGCGCGTTCGCAGGTCCGGCAAGCGGGCGCAGCGCGGTGTTCAGAAGGCCATGCTCACCGTCGAAGACCCATCGCCACATGATCGCCATTCCGGCGCCCGCGAGCACGCTCGGCAGGTACCAGGTCGCCCGAAAGAAGCGCGTGCCTCGCACGCCCTCGTTCATCAGCACGGCCGCGAGCAGCGCGGCGGTCTGGAGCACGGGCACGCCGAGCGCCGCGTACTTCACCGTGAGCCAGAGGGCCCGATGGAATCGCGGGTCGTTACCGAACATCTGTCTGTAGTTCAGGAGCCCGACCCACTCGGCGTGGTCGAGCGTGGAGAGCCCGCGCCAGCGCATGAAACTCAGCACCAATGAGAGCACCATGGGCCCCGCGATAAAGACCGAGAAGCCGAACATCCACGGCAGGGCCATGAGATAGCCCGCGCGAGCCTCGGCGGCCCGCAGGCGGCCCGGTCGCCATCGCCAGAGCGCGACCGTGGCCGAGATGACGAGCCCCAGCACAACCACCGAGATGATGCCGATGATCGCCTTCCACGGCGCCCGTGGGAACACGCCCGTCCGAAGCGGGGATTCCTGCTCCTCGGTCCAGTCGCGTTGCGCGTCCGCGAGTGATTGCGAGATCGTCGTACGTCCTAATCGCAGGCAATCCTGCAGGTGATCGCCGAATCGCCGCTGCATGCGAGAGTCCGGCGGCCACACAGATGGCCACGAGTCCTCGACATCGAGCAAGAACCGCTCATCGTGCACCGGGGGCAGAGCAGGATCCATGAAGGCCGGACCCGTGGCCACGCTGCGCAGACTGGGAATCGCCAGCCCGGTTCTCGACAGTTGTTCCTGCCCCGCGGGCGTAGCGAGGTGTCGGGCCAGCTTCCACGCAGCGTTCGGATGGCGCGTCGCCTTGGCCACGCTCCAGGCGGCGACGTACAGCACCGTGCCCCGCCGCGTGCCTCGCGGCATGGGCACAAAGTCCCACTCGAAATCCCGGATGTTGCGGAACTCCGGCACCATCCAGCGCCCCGCCGGCCCGTACATCGCGGCCTTCTGCAGCGTGAAGTACCCCGCGCCGCTGTTCACCGAATCGTACGGATCGGTCGCGAGCACGGCGCGGGTCGCCTTCTCGTCCACGGTCCACCGTCGCACGCGCTCGAGCACCGTCACCAGCCGTGGGTCATGGAGCAGAAATCGCTTGAAATCGGGCGAAAACAACTCGACACCGAACGTCTGCAGGATGGCACGGAACGAGTCGCCGGTGAGTTCCAGCGCGCAGCCGTACGGGCGCGACGGGACCCGCTCGGCGACCTGCCGCGTCTTGGTCTCGAACTCGTCCCAGGTCCAGCGCTCATCCGGGGGCGCCACGCCCGCCTCATCGAACATGGTCTTGTTGTAGTAGAACCCGAGTCCGGTGAAGTTGGAGGGCAAGCCGTAAAGTCCCCCCTTGCCGTGTTTCGAGCCATCGAACCGGAAGCTGTCCAGCGTCGGCTTGAGAAACGCATCGGGGCTGAACGCAACTTCACCCGCGGCGTCTCCTGCTTCGGCATCGGCTCGCATCAGCGGCTGCACATCGAGCAAGAGATCCAACCCCGCGTAGGTCGGGATATCGCGGGCGTTGAGGAACATCACATCCGGTGGTTCGCCGGAGGCGAACATGGTCTTGAGCTTGGCGTAGTAGTCCGCCGGAGCGTTTATCCGCCGGATCCGAATGTCCGGGTTGGCCGCCTCGAAGGTCGCCACCAACTGCCGGACGATCCGGTCTTCCTCCATGTCACCCCAGTGCAGCACGGTCAACACCGTCTGCCCGGGATTTCCCGCGCCGCCCTCGAAGGGCCGAGCAAGAACGCGGAAGAACGACCACAGCACGACGACCGCCGCGACCACCGCCAGACCGCCTCGCACGATCCGACCAAGCTTCTCAAAGTAAGGGCTGCAACCGACGAAAATGGCGAGTCTCCGGCTACGAGACCGTGTTGGGAAGATACGATGAATCGATGAAACCGACCATGATTGTCCGGAGAGTAGCGGCATTTGCCCTTCATAGACAACCCGGGATCGGGCAGGCACTCATCGCCGTAGCCGCTCTGCTCGCGACGGTGGCAGCCGATGCGGCGCCGTCCCATATCGAGGGCCCCGCCGATCGCGGGATGCTCATCGATCCCACACGACCCGTGACGCGGATCAGCGGCGAGCGATTCGATCTCAGCTACTACACCGCCCAACCGGCTCCAACTCGCGTTCAGGTTCGCCGCGGCGATCTGCCCTTCGCGGCTCGCAAGCTCGCGGGCCGGATGGAAGACCCGTGGGTCGGCTCGGGGGTCCGAACCATCGAAGGTCCGAGCGGCGAACGCACGCAGCATCGGATCAGTGTCCGCGGGCTCGAGCCCGGCGGTCGCTACTTCTACCGCGTGTTCGACCCGGCCACGGATCCGACCAGCGAGGAGACCCGGTGGGGCGCCCAGAAGCCGTGGCGGCGTGAGTACTCCGTCTCAACACCGGCTGGTGCAGGGCATAGAACGCTGGTTCGCTACCCGGTCAAGGTGCTGTTGATGCCGAACGTCATCAATGTCGAGTCGGCGTACGTAGATCCGGCCTCGCCCGCGACAAGACCGGAGAAGCTGACAGATGCACAACTCGCCCTTGTCCGTGAAGAGCTGGACCGCGCTGCGCGTTTTTTCTTTGTCAACAGCGGGATGCGCCTGTGGGTCGACTTCGCCATCGCCATCGACGACCGCTGGCAGCGATGGGGCCCGGAGCCTGGTGCGGCGGAGGACTTCTACAAGTCCTGGCCGATGTGCCGCTCGTACGCGGGGCAGGACTACCACCAGCCCGGCGGCGGCGACTTCACAGCCGTGGACCTGCGCGAGCCGCACAGGGTCCTTGACGGACCGATCGTCGAGGATCCGCCCTTCTACGGGCAGGTGGAGATCGCGTTTCCTCGACGATGGGAGCCCGGACGGAATCAGTGGACGTTTTACGCTTCGGGTGGCGGTACGCTGGGTGTGGATAGCGTGCCCGATGGGCTGCCCGGTCGCTCACAGTTCTTCGGGGGCTACGACACGGCGTGGCTGACCACGCATGAGGTGCACCATCAACTGGAGTCGCTCGGGCGGCTGAGCCTGGCGGATCGTGAGGATGAACGGATCGTGTACAACCACTGGTCGCCACGGTCTCGCTCGCGAGGGCCGGATGCCGCCTCCGGGCCCGAGGGGTCCAAGGGTGTGCATCCGTGGACCACTTCCGATCGGCACGGCGAGCACTACGACGGCATGGCCTTCTGGGACCGCACGCTGAGCGATTCCCAGTGGCTTCGCATGCACCTCGTAGAGACGGTTGTGGTCGCGGATGTCGACGACGACGGTTTCCCCGATGATGATGCCCGCCTGCCGCTGGATGAGAGGCGGTTCGGATCCGACCCCGCCAAGGCTCGCACGGACGGACGCACGCTCGACATCGACAAAGCGATGCTGTCAACGTGGGCGCCAGCGCCGCTGCAGGCCCGCTTCGACAAGCCCATGCCGACGTTTGCCAGACCCGATCCGACTCATCCCGACTCAGATCGAGACGGCTGGAATGATGATGAAGACCCCTACCCGCTGATCCCGCGCGAGCCGTTCGTTTACCCCTTCAGCGCCACGATCGATGGCGACGCGGCCGAGTGGTTGAACGTGCCACTCGGCGGCGCGATGGCCGTGAACGGGCCCGAGAATCTGGAGCTCGAGTTCCGTCAAGGCCACGACGCCGCGGCGTATTCGGGGCTCATCCGCGCCCGGGGCGAGTGGGCCCAGATCCGCATCGTGATCGACGGTGAAGGCCTGGGCGTATACAGCAGCGATTCGACGCAGGCCCTGCGGATACTCAATGGAGACGAGATTCGTGTCGATCACAAGGACCGCTTCTTTCCGCGGGCACCCGGGCTCAGGTGGGCCGCCTCTCGCGGCCATGACGGATGGGGCAACATCGAGTTCGGCTTGCCGAACATGGGTGACGGCCTTATGTACTGGCGCGGCGCAGGCCGCGAGGTGGGCACGTACATCGAGATCACCGACTCGCACGGGTATGTCCGATCCGTGCACGAACCGTACCGGCTCTTCTACTGCCGAATGCTTGAGCGGCCGGGCAAGGACCCGATGCCGGCCAATCCACCTTCCGAACTCGCCGCGGATGGCGAGCGCGTCGTTGTGCTCAAGCCGGGCGAT
The DNA here is from genome assembly GCA_020846975.1 of Phycisphaerales bacterium. Lineage (GTDB taxonomy): Bacteria > Planctomycetota > Phycisphaerae > Phycisphaerales > UBA1924 > JADLCX01. The sequence goes on along the minus strand of JADLCX010000033.1, from coordinate 9,201 downwards.
GCACGGCTCCGCACTCGCGGCGTGGGCTGGAAGCTGGAAAACGGTGTCTACCGCCACAGCGGACCTGGTGAGGATGCGATCTACTTGGAGAACATCTCCGCGACGGACTTTGATCTCTGGACCCGCGTAGAGGCGCGCAGCGATGCGATCCTCGGAGCGTTTGTCGCCGGCAGCCCGATGAGCGCGACCAGCGACTACGTCGCCTTTGTCGGCGGGTATGCCAACACGCGGTCGCGTCTCAGGTTGTTCGGCGCCGAGGAGGGCGATACCGCGGCTATCGTTGCGCCCGGCTTGCACAGCATGCAGCTCAGTCGCCGCGGCGGCGTGGTGTGGTGCCTTTGGGACGGCCAACCGATCCTCTGGGCCGTCGATCCCGAGCCCAAAGTCGTCATCGACCGACTCGCCATCCTCGGCGGCTACGGTGGCCGACAAGGTCTCCATGAGATTCGGTTCCGCTCCTCGTCCGGGATCAACTCCCCCACTTCTGAAGCGCCCGATCATTCACCCAAGCCCTGAGTCGCTCCCATGAACACGCCCCTCTCGACTGAGCAACGCCTCGATCGCCTGGCCCGCGATGACAAGTGGTACCTGTCCGCCGGCGACGGGATCCTCTGGGCACCGGCATTTCCGGTCTGGCTGCACGCGCCGGGCTTTTGGGATGAAGCGCACGTGTACTATCACCCGTTCGCTCCGCTCTTCTCCGTCGCCGTGGTGGATTGCCACGGCCACGAACGGCCGCTGAAGCAGGTCTCTCGCCGGTGGAGACCCGATCGGTTGTTGTGCCGGTACCAGGTTGACAACGGCGCGATCCTCGTCGAAACCCGTGAGGCTATCGGCCGCGGTCGGTTTTCTTCGACATGGACTGTGGAAAGGGGAGCGGATGGATCCGGCACCGACCTCCATCTGGTCGCGTACACCGCCCAGCAGGGTGATCAGGTGACCGACGCGATCAAGATCGGTGGTTCGGGCGTGCGTTGGCGCCGGGTGCTGGCGGACCGCCGCGAGCAAAAGATGAAGATCGACGCGACGCTCAGCGTTGATATGCCCGGCACAAACCGGGCCGCGACGGGGGTGCGCATCGCCGCGGTGCGGTCGGAGGGTTCGGCACTACAGCCGCAGTGGCGGTTCACACCATTCCCCGAACGATGGGAGCCCGGGCGGGGCATTCGCGAAGAGGTGCGACTCGAGGGGATATCCAACGCGGGGCTGGTGTACGCGGCGCTGGACGTTTCGATCGGTGACCTCTCTTCACTCGCGTCGAACCTGGTCCGCTTTGTCATCGAGCTCCTTCCCGTCGAGGAGGCCTATCAACTTCACCCTTCCTGCACGATCGCGTCCGCCACGCGTGGGTGGGGGGCGTTCCTCGACAGTTTTCCGACCTTCCGTTGCTCCGACCCGTACCTGGAGAAGTACTACGACTATCGCTTGTATGGCCTCCGACTCTGCCGTCTGGAGGGCGGAGCGGGCAATGTCGCGCATCCGGCGATCGCCGAAGGCATCTCGTACTTCCACGTACCCATCACCTACTCCGGCCAGTGCCACATGTTTGAGATGCGGTGGTCCGCGAACCCCGACGTCGCGCACGGCACGCTACTGAACTTCATCGACAACCAGAAAGCCGACGGCTCGTTCCACGGTCGCATCTACACCAACCACCTCATCGGCACCGATTTCTACCTCGCGTCATGGGGCGATGCCGTGCTTGCCGTCGACGCCCTGCATCCTGACGATGCGTATCTCCGGCGGGTCTACGACGGGCTGAAACGACACGCGCGGTGGATGGATTCCAGCCGCGATGTCGACGGCTCCGGCATGTACGACGTGATCAACCACTTCGAGACCGGGCAGGAATACATGTCCCGCTATCAGGCCGTGAATCCCAAGGCGGATCTGGACGGATGGAAGGACTCGACGAAGCTCAAGGCGATCGACGCCACGGTGTACGCCTACCTCCTGCACCTCGCCATGGTTCGCATTGCGGAACGGCTGAATACCGGGGACGCGGCCGAGTGGCGCGCCCGTACCGATCGCGTGGGGCGAGCCATCCTGGATCGCATGTGGAACGAGCGCACCGGCATGTTCAGCGATGTCGATCCCAAGACCGGAAGAACGACCGATGTGGAAGCCGCGGTCTGTTTCTACCCCATGCTGACCGACCTGCTTACCGAGAACCATCTCGCTCGCATGCTCGACCGGCTGACCGACGCCCAGGCGTTCGGCACGCCGTTTCCCGCACCGTCGTCATCCGTCTCGGATCCGCTGTTCAACGCCGATGCCGAATGGAAGGGCCGGAGGCATGTCTGCCCGTGGAACGGTCGTGTGTGGCCGATGACCAACTCGCACATCATCGACGGCTTGATCCGACAGTGGCGGCGCCGTGATGTTCGGGCCGGCGAAGGCTCCCCGCGATTCCGCGCCGGCAGGCTCGCGGGCGAGATGCTCACACGATTTGTCCGCATGATGTACCACGATGGCAAGATCGAGCGACCCAACTGCTACGAGCATTACAACCCGAACACCGGCCACGCGTGCGAGTACCGCGGAATCGACGACTACCAGCACTCCTGGGTCGCCGATCTGCTGCTCCGCGGCGTTGCGGGCATCAACCCGGGTCGCAACGGCCGAACGATCAGCGTCACCATCGATCCCATCCCCATGCCGGCCGATGCGGCAGATGCCGCGGTCGAGCAGGTACGGATCGCCGGGCACACGCTGGCGGTTCATCGCGGCGCCACCGGGACCTTTGAGCTCGCGCACCGCGGCCGTGTGCATCGGTCCACGTTGGGAACGCCGTTAACGGTGGATCTGGAATAGGAGCGGGGCGCCTTCACCACCCCGCGATCAGTTCCGCCGCGCCAGACTTCGAGAGCCCAGACAGCCACCGGCCCGCGCCAGTCAGCAGTTTCGGGTCGCCGATACCCAGCACGCTGAATCCGCCGCGGATACCCGCCTCAATGCCCGCCGCGGCGTCTTCCACCACCAGGCATTCGGCCGGTCGCAGCCCCAGCCTCGCCGCCGCCAGTAGGAAGGCCTCCGGATCCGGCTTGGAACGGCTGACATCCGTGCCGTCCACGACGCTGTCGAGCAGGCGCAGCAGATCCACACGCCGCAGAATCTCGCGGGCGTTTCGGCTCGAGGAGCCGACCGCCAGTTTCACGCCCATCGCGCGCAGCCCGGTCAGCATCTCGCCGGCCCCCACCAGCGCGTCGCGCGGCGCGAGCACCGCCAGCAGTTCGCGATACCGGTCGTTCTTCGCACTCGCCATCGCGGACTTCTGGTCCTCCGAGTACCTCCTCGCAGCTTTCTCAAGAATGATGTCGAGACTCCGCGCGCGGCTGACACCCTTGAGCCGCTCGTTGTCGTGGCGGTTGAAAGGAATTCCCTCGCGGTCGGCAAGCTCCTTCCAGGCCTGAAAGTGCATCTCGTCGGTCGAGACCAGCACGCCGTCGAGGTCGAAGATCACGCCGCGGATGATCCGCCCGCAGCCACTCACGCGAACACCTCCTCCTTGGCCGGGGCGATGGCGCGCCGAACGCCCCGGACGCTCACAACCAACTCCCGCTCGGATCGGTTGCTGATCACCGTGCGCCCGTGCGCGATCTCAACCCGCAACGCCTGCCCTTTCCACACGAGCGGGAATCGAACGCCGGTCCACGCCTTCGGCAGCCGCGGCGTCAGCGTCAGTTCCTCCGACTGCAACGCCGTACGCAGGCCGCCGAAGCCAAGCCCGATCATCATCCAGACCGCTCCTGCGCCCGCGATGTGGATGCCCTCGGCGGCACCTCCCTCCCCACCGTCGGCCTCGGGCAGGTCCTGTCGTGAGCCGCGGCGCCAGAACGCCCAGGCCTGATCGTCGAGCCCGAGCCGACACGCCACCAAGCAGTGCGCCCCGGCCGAGAGTGACGAGTCGTGCGTCGTGTACGGCAGGTAGTAGTCCCAGGCTCGACGCACCTCCTCATCGGTGAACTTGTCCGGAAAGATCGCCATGAGCATCAGCACGTCGGCCTGCTTGAGACACTTCCCGCGGTACAGGCGCTCTTGCGAGACTTGCGCGGCGAACGTGCGGTCACGGTCAATCCAAAGTCGATCGAACTCCGGATCGGCAAAGCCGTCGAACCCTTCACATTGCATGACCAGCACGCCGTCCGAACCCCGCAGGACAGACAGGCCGTCGGCCGTTCTCCGCCACGCCGCTCGCTCGCTCGCGGTTACTCCCACCACCGCCTGACCGTGTTCCGCCGCCAGCCGCAGCGACTCGGCGACCAGGCCGTTCGTGTAGGCGTTGTCGTTCGTGATGGGCTTGTACTCATCCGGCCCCATGACCCCGAGCAGCCGCGGCCGCGTGCGCCGAACTCGGTCCTCGAACGTGATCCGCTCCATCCAGTACCGGGCGGTCTCGACCAGCACTTCGGCCGCGGGACCTTGCAGAAACGCGGAATCGCCCGAAGCCGCGGCGTAGTGGGCCAAGCCGTAAGCGACGTCGGCCGTTACGTGCACCTCGTGGTCGGCGTACTGCCAGTTCGGACAGCATTCATCCCCGGACGCATCCGACTCCCAGGCGTACCGGGCTCCCGGATACCCGTACCGCGCCGCGTTTCGCTTCGCACCCTCCAGCGTGTGCACACGGAACGCCGCGAGCGTGCGGGCCGCATCGGGATTGCTGTAGAGGTAGAACGGAAGCAGGTACATCTCCGTGTCCCAGAAGTACCGGCCCCAGTACGCCTCACCCGCGTAGCCCTTGGCATCGATGGCGACGCGCGGGTCGCCGGGCACATGGGCGCGCAACAGGTGAAAGATCGCGATGCGCGCGGCGAGTTGTGATTCCGGATCGCCTTCGATCTCGACATCGCTCCGGGCCCACCGCTCTTCCCAAACCCGGCGGTGCTCGACCAGCAGTTCGTCGTAGCCGCCCCCGCCCGCCCGGCCCGCATCGCCCGCCCCCTCCCTGCCCGCGTCGCGGCTCGTTGAGACGGTCGTGACCTTCTCAACGCTGAGCGGGACACCGGGCGCGACTCGCACCCACAGGCGTTGCCCGCAACTCCGCCTCCGACTGTCTGCCTCCGCGTTGAACTCCCAGTTGCCCGGGGCGGCGCTCCGCACACGCGAGCGCATCTCTACCTTGTCTCCTCCATCCGTCACCACACAAACCCGCAGGTCTTGCGGCGGCTCGCCCGCCACCCCGCACGATACCTCGCCGAAGTGCCAGCATCCGTTGGTCCGCACATCCGCATCGATTCCCGCCGTCACCTCGGCCTCGATCTCTCTCGCGGCCTCCACGGTCATCCGCTGCGCGATGACTCCCGGACGCATCGCGCTCACAAACCGCTCAAAGTTGACCGTCACCATCGCCCCTGATTCCGTCTCCCACAAGACCTTTCGCCGCAGCACCGCCGCGCGAAGGGACAACTCCCGCCGCCATTCCAGGAGCCGGCTGGATGTGGCCGACAACCTCTCCCCATCAACGGCGAGCCCCAGCCTCAACGGCCACGGCAGATTCACCATCTGGTTGTTCAACGTCGGATGCCTGGCGAACACACCCGGCACATACGTCCCCCACTGCGCCAGCACATTGCGGAACTCTTCGCTGGTCACGTTCCCCGCGCGGCGTTCATACTCGACGTTTTGCGGCTGGTCCGGCAGGTGTTCTTCCAGCGATCCCCGCACATGCAGATACCCGCTGCCCAGCGTGAACAGCCCTTCGTACGCCTTCGCCATCGCGGGATCAAACCGCGTCTCGACAACAGTCCACGCATCCGACGCACCCGCCATCACACACTCCTCACAAGAATGTCCGGCCTGGCTTCGATTCCCTTTCCCAGCATCGGCCACCCGCCGGTCGCCGTCACGATCTCGTGCTCACGATCACGGATCAAGATGGTGTCCTCGGACTTCGTCCCGGTGATCGACGGGTTCCACCCCACCAACTGCCGGTCAACCGCGACCCGGGTCTCGGTCGGTGTAGCCTTGAACTCGCGCAGTTCATACCCCATTGGTCCGCCCTGGTGGTGCTTCTTCCACTCGTCAGCGAACCCGGTCTCCTTGTACACCGATTGCGCCGCACCCAGCACATCGCACCACCGAACACCGGGCCGCGTGCGCGCGTGCAGCGCTCGGTCCACCTCGCACACCGCCTCGTGCCGACGCCGCCTGTCAACGTCGATCGGGCCGAAACTCACGATGCGAGTGGCGCTCACCGTCAGGCCGTGCCGCTGGGCGCAGATCGCCGCCATCACGATCCGCCGGATCGGCTTCTGCGTCGGAATCGGGTGCCGGAACTGTGTCAGCCGTTCATCGCTCGCCACCAGCATCACGGGCGCGTGGATGTTCCTGGCCCGCAGCGCCCCGATCACCTCGCCCGCCAGACGATGCTCGCTCCAGCCCCCACCCTCGACCGCTCCCGCCGGTACCGCCCGCATGACCCCTTCGAGCACTCCCGCCGACTCTCGCCCGAGCGTCCGCACACGCTCGATCTCCAAGTCGGTCAGCGACCACCTCAATGTCGCGATCTCATCCTCCGGCCAGTCGCTGATCAGGCTCAATCCCTTGACTTTGGAGCCGTCGCGAAACTCCCACCAGTTTGTTGCGTGGACGGTCCAATCAGCGCCAAACTCCTCCGTCGCCAGTCGCGGCGACTCGATGTTGTCGGTCAACACCAGCCCCCGACCCCGCGTCCACACCAACTCCGCGATTCCCCGCCGATCCGACAGATCGATGTGCGTGTCCGCTCCGTCCGTCAGCCACGCGATATTGGCCCGCCGCCGAAGGTGCACGCCGTCAACCCCGCGGCAAGCGCAGAAATCCGCCAGTCGCTGTTCCTTTGTGTTCATCTCGGTTCTTCCTCAACCGGCCCAGTCGGCCGCCAGTGCCGCCGGGCGCTCGCAGGTCGTGGTCAACTCGACCGTTCCTCCGCTCGTGGCCGCGTCGTGGATCGATTCCATCACATCAAGCACGTGCATCGCCAACTCGCCACTTGCCCGGTGCTTCCGACCCGTCGCGATCGCATCGGCCATGTCCGCGAGCCCCAGGGCACGCCAGTTCTCCCCATAACTCCGCGTCACCGGTGAGTCCTGCCAGCCCTGGCCTCCCGGCTTGAAGAGCCGTACCGGCCCTCCGAAGCCGTTCGGGTCCGGCAGGCTCATCGATCCCTCAGTGCCGTGAACTTCAAGCGTCGGAGATTGACTCGCCCACACGTCAAAGCTCGTGGTGATGGCGCCGACCGCTCCGTCGGTGAAGTCGAGCAGGCCCACCACATGCGTCGGCACTTCCACCGTGATATTCTGCCCCTTCCTGGGCTCGCTGCTGATGGTGCGTTCCGCGAAGGTCACGTTCGCCATCCCTCGGACGCGCTTCACCGGTCCCATGAGCGCGATGAGCGCGGTGAGGTAATACGGTCCCATGTCCAGCATCGGCCCGCCACCGGCCTGGTAGTAGAACGCCGGATCCGGATGCCACGACTCGTGCCCGTGGCAGGTCATGTTTGCGGTCGCCGCCACCGGGCGACCGATCGCCCCCTCGTCGATGCGGTCGCGGCAGGTTTGCAGCCCGGCGCCCAGGAACGTGTCCGGCGCACACCCAACGCGCACGCCGTACTTCGCCGCTTCGGCCAGCAACTCCTTCGCCTCGGCTCGTCGGATGCACATCGGCTTCTCGTTGTACACGTGCTTGCCCGCACGCACCGCCTCCATAGCGAGCTCGAAGTGTGCCCGCGGAGTCGTCAGGTTCAACACGCACTCCACCCGCGGATCGGCGAGCAGGTCCTTGGTCGAGACCGCCCTCGCGACGCCGTGCTCGCGGGCTCTGGTCCGGGCCCGCTCAAGGTCCAGATCCGCGCACGCCACCACCTCCAGCCGTGACAGCCTCTTCGCGTTGGAGAGATAGATGCCGCAGATGTTGCCGCACCCCACCACGCCGACCCTCAGTTTCTTGTGAATCATGGTTGCTCTCGGATCTATCCGTGTGAAGGCGGATGAGAGAGGCGTGCTCAGATCTCGCAGCGAGCGACCGGATCACGGCGCCCCCAGACGAAGGCGACAACCCCCTCGCCTCCCTCGCTCCGTCCCTCCACAAACGGCCCTGAACTCACAGCTTCCCCGCCGCCCACAGGATTCCCCGCGTCGTAATCGCCTTGACCTCCGGCCCGATCAAGTCCGCGGCCACGTGCCCGATCGCCGACACGAACACTCGCCCCTTGCCCCACGGCTTGGTCCACACCGTCGGCATCGTCACACCGGTAATCCACGGCTTGCTCTCGTGTTCGCCGCTGAACCGCGTGCTGGCCAGCACCTTCAGCCCGGGATCCACATGCATGTAGTACTGCTCGCTGCGCACCTCGAAATCGCCCACGCCGCTCACGATCGGATGCTCGCGATCCGTGATGTTCACACGATACTTGATGATTCCGCCTGGATGGGCCACGAACTGACCGCCGGTCATGAACTGGTAGGTCGGGTTGTTGCGGAAAGCATCCACGATCCCGCCATGCCACCCGGCGATTCCCACGCCCTCCATCACCGCCGCGCACAGGCCCGCTTCCTGCTCTCCGGTCAGCGTCCCGCATGTCACGCAGGGCACGACCACGTCGTAACGCCCGAGCCCCTGAGGGTCGGCAAACGGCTCCAGCGAGGTTCCTCGCTCGACCGTCAGCCCCGCGTCCGTCAACCACCCGGCCACCAATGCCGTCGCCTGCTCCGGCTCGTGGCCCTCCCACCCACCGTACACCATCAGCGCCTTGGCCATGGTCCTGTTCCTCGAAGAACCTCGTACCTCTCGGCTTCCTGTCCCCTTCCCCCGCCCTCACGGTTCCGCTGCGAATCGGAGCAGTGTACCGCTCGCCGTCCTCCCGATCACGCCGCGCAGCCTCCGTCCGCTCGCTCCCCGGAAAGATCCGATGAACCAAAGAAATGGGCGGCCCCGCACACGCGGAGCCGCCCAGAATCGGGTCTTCACGGTTCCTGATCCGGAAGCATCCGGGTCGGGGTTAGCACCCGCCGAAGTACGCGGCCAGGAAGTCGAAGATGTCCTGCACCGAAACACCGTTGTTCGGTCCGACGCTGTCATTGGCGTTCGCGCAGGCGTCGTTCGCGAAGTAGCCGGCGAGGAAGTCGAAGATGTCCTGCACCGAGACGCCGCCGGGCGCTCCGGGGCCGGGGGCGGACTTGTTGTAGTTGCCGCGGCAGCAGGGAACGGTGAAGCTGAACGGCG
>JADLCX010000032.1 GCA_020846975.1 Phycisphaerales bacterium | reverse complement strand
CGGCCTCAACCTGCTCCAACGCGACCGAACCCAGAAGATGGGCGTCAAGAACAAACGCCTCATGGCCGGCTGGAGCAGCGACTACCTCCTCCACCTTCTCACGAGCGGATAATGCGGTTGCCCTGGGAGTCGGGCAGCGAGGCGATCACGGCGTAGTAGACGCGGGTCATCGGCAAAGCCTAGAGCGGATGGGCGGCGCGTGGATTATCGGTGTCGCGGAAACTCGTACAATCCCCCAACTCGTTCGGCCGATGGTGCAATAGTCGCTCGGATCGATCGTTGTGCCGGGTGTCCGGCCGGGATCGAAGTTCGAGGAAGCGTGGATTCGCTCGTGGCGCAACCGGATCGACATCCCGCGGCCAACAGCGACGGTTCCAACACGGAAACCGGCGGGGATGTGGCGTTGTGCCGTTTGCTTCGCGCGGCTTCGACGGGCGATGAAGAGGCGTGGAGGACCATCGTGCAGCTTTACGCGCGGCGGGTCTACGCGCTGGTTCGGTCACGCCTTGTGACACGCGGTGCCGACGAAAGGAGTTCGGTCCGCACACGCTCAGGACCGTGGGCAGGGGCGCAGGGAAACGACATCGCCGAGGAGATCACTCAGTCCGTGTTCGTCACCGTGGCCACCAAACTCTCGACCGGGGAATACACCGAACGCGGGCGGTTCGAGTCGTGGCTGTTCCGGGTGGCGATGAACCGGATCCGCGATGAAGCCCGTCGGGCCAGACGACAGGCGACGCCCACCGACCCCGAAACGCTGGATTCCAGGCCGCGGGCGTCTGAGGCACCGGGCGAATCCGGCGGCGAACTGGATTCGCTGCGGCGTGCGCTGGGCGAGCTCTCGGATGCCGACCGTGAGGTCGTCGAGCTTCGGCATCATGCGGGATTGTCGTTCAAGCAGATGTCCGACCTGCTCTCCGAACCGCTGGGCACGCTCCTGGCACGGCACCACCGCGCGCTCCGCAAGTTGAAAGAACTCATGACGGGCCACACCGATTCGGACCATGTATCGCACGCGGAGAAAACCGCATGACACCGACCACCCACTCTTCCCCCGATTCCGTCCCCCCCAGCAACCGACACGACGTTCGTGAGCCTCACGCCGTCGAGTTGCCGGCTGATCTGGTGTCGCTGGCGAGATCGCTGGATGCGCTCGCCGCGGCCGACAGCGCGGCTGCGCCGTTGGGGATGGAAGATCGCATCTGGGCGGGCTCGCGTGGCCATGTCGCCGCGACGCCCCCCGAGCTCATGCCGATGGTCTCCGGACTCGAAGAACTCTCCGTCTCCGAACGGTCCTCGGCTTCGGATGAACTTGAACCGCGGGCGTTCGAGCTGAGCCGCGAAGCGATCGCCGGCGGCCGGCCATTGGGCACAGAACCGACGCTACGCATCGCAGGCTCCGAGCGTGATGAACGATCGGCGGTCGTGGTGGTTGATCGGTTTCGACTGGTGCGGCGGTTGTCCGTCGCCGCCGCTGCCGTCGCGCTCGCCGGTCTCGGTATCGGCGCTTACTTCGCATCGCGGCCTTTCAACCCCGGCGCTCCCGCTTCGGACTCCCTGGCCGAGCGCCTTGATCGTGAACTCTCGTCCTTGTACGAAGCCGTCGAACTCTCCAAGGGCGAGGTCGGCTCGGCGTCGAGCCGTGAGACCAACTTCGAGCTGGATTCGACGTGGCTTAACGAGATCTACACCGAGGAGTCGCTGTGAAAACGCTGTCGCCAACCCAGTTCCGGCTCGCCGCCGCGCTGGCCGCATCGCTGGTGGCCGCCGCGTGCGCGGGCGCCGACCAGCCCGAGGCACGCCAGCCGGATGCCCCGCCGGAGAAGGCTCCCGGTTCGCCGCCGGGATCCGGCAGCGGTCGCTCACGCGGCGAACGCGACCTGCTGCGCCAACTCATGTCGCTCCCACCCGAGGAACGCCGCGCACGCCTGCGCGCTTATCTGGTGGAGCGGCAGGAGCGGGCAGACAAACTCCGTGATTCGCTCGAACGCGCGATCAAGTCGCTGGACGATGGCGCGCCGCTGGACGACCTCGGCAAGCTCATCCCCGCCGAGGCCCGAGAGTTCCGCGGCGGATGGACTTCGAGCCCTTTCGGACCTCCGATCGACGGCGCGGCGGCGCCCACCACCGAAACGGCATCGCCGGCGACGATCAACCCGGACGAGCTCGGTCCCGTGCCGGTGCCCGGCGTGACGAGCCCTTCAAGCACGCGCGGCGGGCCGCCCGGTACGGCGCGTCCGGAGGCGCTCGCCTCAAAGCCGCACGAAGGCCCGATCACGGAAGAGCAGCGAGCCGTAGTCTCCGAGTTTTTCGCTTCGGCGGCGCCGCAGATCATGGACATGTACAAGCAGTTCGAGCAAAAAAGCCCCGAACGGGCAGAGGCTCGAATGCGGGAGACGATCGGCCGCATCCGCTGGTTGATCGATCTGAGGAAGACCGATCGTCCGGCCTACGACCTGCGACTCATGGACATCCGCCACGGTCGGGAGGCGTTCGATGCGGCGCGCGAACTGGTCAGGTTCGACCGGGCCAATCCCGAGAAGTCCGCGTCGGCCGATCGCTCGGCGATCACCGATCGCATGCGTGCCGCGCTGAGCGCGCAATACCGGGTGCGTGGAGAACTGCTGCAGCGGGACCTGACGCGGCTGGAAGCGGATGCCGCCAAGCAGCGCGCGGAGTTCGAGAAACGCGCCGAGACGCGCGACGCCACAATCGCCCGGAGCATGGAGAAACTCACCCAGCGGGCCGCGGATTTCCAGAAGCGGCACGAGCACCGCCGGCGAGGCCCCGAGGGCTCGCCGCAAGCCGACCGCGCGCCCTCCGGTTCGCCCTGACGCCGGCCCGACTACGGTCTACGAAACGATGGACCCGGGGGCGATGTCCGCATCCGGACGCAGCAGGATGACCTTGCGCTCGGCGCCCGCCGCCGCCGCGGCATCTCTGGGCAGGTCGCTCGCGGCCAGAAGCATCCCTCGCGACTCCTCGCCCCGGATCTTGCGAGGTTCGAGGTTGGCGACGATGATGATCAACCGCCCGACCAGCGAGCTCGGATCGTAGTGCCCGCGAATCCCGGCACAGATCTGCCGCGGCGTGCCCGAGCCATCGTCGAGTTGCAGTTTGAGGAGCTTGTCGGCCGAGGGGTGGTTCTCGGCCTGCACAATCCTCGCCACGCGAAAATCGACCTCGGCGAACTTGTCGAACGGGATGATCGGCTTGGCCGAAGCCCCCGTGGGGGCCGTGGGTGCAGCGGCAGCGGGCGAAGTTGGTACTTGAGACATCGCGTTGGGTCCTTGTTGGAGGGGGTCCAGTTTACGCGTGTCAGGAGCCGGCCGGCTCTGGAGTCTGCGGCTGCGGCTCCGGCCGCCGGCGGCCGTCGGCTGACTCAACCCAATGGCCCTGCCGCCACCACCGCCGCGCGGGATCAACGCCGAACGCATCGGCGAGGGAGGCCATATCGAGTTCACGCAGGGGTGCGCCACCGTCGGCGATGGTCTGGGCCGCCCACGATCGCTGGATGCCGTTGACCAGCAGCGACTCGAGCCTGAGTTGACCAACCAGTTCTTCCCCTTCAACCTTGGGGCCCGGACGCCCGCCGCAGGTGGAGCAGAGGTGGGTGCCCTCACGATCCCGCGTCACCCGTTCGTTTCGACACTCTCGGCAGTAAGGAAACTTCGAGACCAGCGAGCGAATCCGTGCCGCGCCGCCGGGACGCCCGTCGGAAGTCAGCAGGCGTTCATACCGGTCGAGAAGGTCGCTGACACCCGGCCGTTCCAGCAGTTTCGCGGCACGCTGACCCTGGCCCGCACGGAGAGAGTCGAGCGCCGCCGCGAGCTCCTGCGCCGGCGCATCGAGTGACGAGGCGCTGCTCGCCCTCTGCGCGGCCGCCCGTGACTCCTCGGGCGTAAGCGATCCCGCCATCGCCCGGAGCCATCGACGCTCCGGCTCGGACTCCGCGAGAGACACGAGCGCCAGGCACGCGCTGGATGCGAGCCAATCTGGAGTTGTCTCAGCCTTCCGCGGTCCGGCGGAGGCTGGTTCGGCCGCCAGCACCGCGGCGAGCACGAACAGCGTGCGGGCAAGGTCCCGGTCATCGATGGCAATCGGCGCCGCGGCGATCTCCTCGGCTAGCTCGAAATATGCCAACGGGTTGTCGGGTGAGAGCGCGGCCAGTCGATCGGCGCGGGTCGCCCGCGACGGCGGTTCGGAGGCGCCGACCGCCGGCTGTGCGGTCACGCCCGCGGAGCGGGCGTGCGCCACAACCGTGAGCGTCACAACGCAGAGAACGACCGGGAAACAAGCCGCTCGAGCCTTCATTGGCCGTCGGACTCCTTGAACCGGATGATCCACAACCGCAGGATCGCACGCTCGTTGGCGAGCAACTGCTCAAACACGTGCGAGGACTTGCGACGCCGCGCCGCGGCCTCGTCGAGCACCCTTGAGACTTCGCTCTCGCGGGCGGGCCGATCGCTCGCCACCGCGAAGGCGAGCAGTTCGACCAGCCCGGCCTGCTCAGCGGCGAACGACTGGACCGGTCCCGCGGCTTGGATTCTGCGTTGTGCACGCCGCCGCTCGATCGCATCGAGGTTGAACTTCATCGACCCCGACACAGGCGAAGCACGGCACCGCGCGGCCAGTCCGTCGGCAAGTTCGATGATCGCCGCCTGCGCGGCTTCGGCCACCTCGTCAGCGCTGGGCGACTCACCGGACAGCTTGCGATCGACAGCCGCCATGTACGCTCGGGCGATCTCCGCCGCCGAACCTTCGACCTGGCCGTGCACGCCCGTCGAAGTCAGTGTGCCCATCAATCTCGCGAGCATGGCCCGTCGAACCTCGACCTCCCAGGCCGGGTCGGCCGGCGCGGGCAGAGAGACCCCTGAAACATCCGCGTACAGGCGGGACACCTCCGTGGTGCGAGGCGCCATCGGAAGGAAATCGAGCATGGCGCCGATCAGCGCCGGCTCCTCGGCGAAAACACGCAGCACAATCTGGGCGTGCTCGCGCACCTTCCACGGCGCCTCCGCCAGAGCCGCCTGAGCGAGCAATCCGGCATCGATCGGTCCGATCGGGCGACCGCGGCTTGACAGCTCATCGAGCCGGTTGAGGCGACCGGGAATGCTGTTGCGCTCGGACAGGTACTCCTGCGTCCAGATGCCGTCCTGACCGTTCCCGGTGGCCGCGGAGGATCCCGAGTTCGGAACCGTCACGCTGATCCGATGCGTCGAACGATTCGCCGTGGGCGCGGCATCGGGCGCCTGCTCGACACCCTCCGGCGGCGACCACGCCACCGACAAGCCGTTCCCGACTGTCCCCCCGCGCCAGATAGCGGCCGCGGCGGCGTTGAGCCTCGCGTACGCGGCCGCGCAAGCGATCTGAATCGCGGGATCGTCCGGCTCCGCGGTCAACGCCGCTGCTTGTGTCGCCGCGGCGGACCATTCCCGCGCCGATTCGGCTCGGGCGGATGCCTCGGCCAAACCCCACGCTTTGGCGTAAGTATCACGGAGCGCAGCGCGATCCTCGGCCGTGGCCGACATGGGCAGCGCCATGGTCGCGGTCACACCCTCGGCGGAAGAACGCGATGCCAGCGCCGCGGTCAGAACCCGCAAGTCGCTCGAACTGACCCGCGGATCGTTGAACCACTCGATCATCGCCGATCGCGCCGCGCCACCCTCTCGCCACTTGATCTCCCCCGCGAGCTGGTTGATCGCGGCAAACACGCGCCCATCCGCCTCGGGCTCGGCCGCGCCGGTGAGAAACCACCCCAGCGCGCCCGTGAGGATGCGTTCTCGCTCGGCGGCGTCGTTCTTGCAAGCCAGGGAAACCCCCTCGACCCACCGCATCATCGCCGCTCCCGCATCGGAAGCGGCGCCGTCAACCGCCGCGCCCAGGCCGCGCGGCCGCCCCGAGACGATCACGCGCGGGAGCCTGCGGAACGCGGAGGCAACACCGGAGTCGAACGTCGAGTCGGCGGCGCGAGCCGGACGCGCCTCGCCGAGCGCGCGGTCTACGCTGGCGGCTATCCGAGTGGCCAGGCCGGGTGGAAAATCGCGCTCGCGATGCAGCCGGGCAAGCATTCCCGCCGACCACGCCGCGGGCCAGACATCGTCGGCGCCGATGGAGGCGCTCGGGGGCAGGCTCAACGCCGACGCGGGCGATTCGACCACCGAGATCGCCCGCTCGGCAAACTCTCGTTGCGAACCGACCCGGTACAGAAACTCCGCAACGGCGTCCGAGGCCGCGCGCGCCTGCGCCGGCTCGAACCGGCACCACCAGTCGGCGGCCAGATCGAAACCTCGCTGAAACTCGGCCAGCGCCCTGTCGGGGTTGCTTCGGACGGTCTCAACCGCCGCACGCAGCTCGCGAACGACCTGAGCCGGATCGACAAACTGCGAGCGTGCCCGCGGCGACCAATCCCCGACCGTCGAGGCCGCGGCGCGAGGAGCCTCCGCGGACGACGGTTCGCTTGAAGAGCCCGCGGAGCGTTCGACCGGTGTCGGCGACGGCGATTCGGGAGTCTGTGCGGGCGCGGTCTGCGGCGTGCTCGCGGACTTGATCGGCGAGACCGGGGTTGTGTTCGAGGAGCGGACCAGCGAGCCCACCACCACGACGACGATCATCAGCACCACCACGCCCAGACCGATGACCACCGCGCGGGCAACCAGCGGATCGCCCACCCGCTCCTTCCGGGTTCGACTCGGCAGGGGCTCGGCCGCTCTCGGCACGGTCTCCGGACCGCGCGGAGGAGCGGTCTCGGCCGCTCGGCCCCGCTGGGCCGCGGCAATGATCTGCGGCTGCCGCCGTCCATCGAGCAGCGCTTCTGCGGCTTCGTGGAGCATCACCCGCGCCCGGTCGGCCGCGGCGGAGTCCGAGTGCGGGTGCTGCTGTACCCGATCGAGTTGACGCTGCAACGCGGCCTCGATCTGGGCCTTGGAGCACGGCGCGGGCGTGAGCCCGAGCAGCGCAAACGGGTGCCCCTCCGCGGCATAAGCGCCGAGCAACTCGATGATCTCTCGCTTGGAAATGCTGGGTGTCTTGCTCATGGTCCGCCCCCTCCGCCCGAAGATGCGGGAGACGGTGGCGATGCGGGCGGGACGGCCGGGCCCGGCGCTGCCGGCGGTACGGACGCCAGTTCGGCATCGAGCTCCCTGAACTTCTCGCTCCAGGGCTCGGGGCCAAAGTCGGGATAGAGCTTCTTGAGTTGATCGAGCAACTCGCGGACTTTCGCCGGATTGTCGGCCTTGAGCAACCGCAGAGAATGGAATCTTGCCTCGAACCACACCGACGATCCCTGACCGGCCGCACCGAAGAGCGTTCGCCAGCAATCGATCGCGAGTTCGGCTCTGTTCGCGAGCTCGGCGTTGTGCGCCAGGCGGCGGAGAGGCTCCTCCGAGCGGGGCGCGGCCGCGAGCACGGCCTGATCGAGCGAGATCGCCGACTCGCGAGCCCGGGCATCGCCGCCATCGGCGAGCCGTGTCGCCGCGGCGGCAACCGTCGAGTACAGCGTGAGGATCGACGCGTCCTGCATCGCGGCCGGGTCCGAGCCCAACCGATCAATTACGCGATGGCCGAACCGAACCAACCTCGCGGAGTCTTCCGGGCTCGGTCCGTCCGTGCCCGAGGCGGCCGTGCGCCAGCGCGAGGCCAAACGCTTGTAGATCAGCCGATCGGCCGCGGCCGCGAACTGCATCGCCCCGGCGCTGTCCGAGGCCAGTTCCGCCAGCCGCTCGGCCAGGGTGACGGCCTCGGGCTCCTGCTCGCGGGCCAGCGCGATCTGCAGTCGCCGATAGGTTATTTCGGCATCGAAAGGGCGCAGATCAAGGCCGTTGAACTTCGCCACGCCCGTGAACACTTCGAGCACGGCCGATGCACGCACCGGATCGGGCGAGGTGCCGCCGAGAAGGGCGTCGAGCATCTGGCGCACCCGCGTCACCATGCGCTCGCACGCGGCCCTGGCCTCGGCAGCCGGGCCTTCCATGGCGAGCTTGCGTTCGGCCGCGAGCAGTTCTTCGGCGACGGCGATGAACCGCAGCGCGGCAAGCTCGCGGTCCTGACCCCGCGAGTTCCGGAACTTGTTGTACAGCAGGCGGGCAACCTGCCTCCGCGCGGTCTCGTACACCGGCGAAGTCTTCGGCACCTCGGAGAGGATACGGAGCGCATCGTCCTCCCCGACCGCCTCTCCCGCGGCCGATTGGAGCAGCACCACCCTCGCCGCCCGCGGCGATTCGGGGTAGGTCGCCAGGAAGAGCGTGCCGACCTCCGCCCGTCGCGCTTCCGCGGCCGCCGCTCCCTCACCACCCGCGCGGGCCGCGCGATCGAACGCCAGCACCGACAGCCACAACGCCTCCTCGGCCGCCTCGCCGCCCGCCACCTTCCCGGCCGCCTCCCACGCTGTCGCGAACCGCTCGCCCGCCTGTCGCGGATCGCCGGAATAGAAGAAGCACCGGCCCATCATGACGCCGGCCGTGGCCCGATCGGTGCGGAAAGTCTCCGCATCGGGCTGGCCGACCGCCGCCTGGAGCATGTCCGCGGCGGCGCGGTACAGGCTCACGACTTCGGGGTTGCTCGACGGCTCCTCGCCCGAGTCTCCGTCCTTTTTGTGGGCCTCGCGCGCCCGGTCGTACTGAACCAGCCCGCGAACGTAGTGCACGATGAAGCCGGAGTCGCCGATCGGCGCGGTACCGTACCGACGCACCAGGTCGAGAACCTGCGCGATCTCCTGCCGCGCGACCAGGTCGCCCAGCGCGGTGCGAGCGAGCGATTCCACCTGCTGGCCGGCGATGGTGCGATCGGCCTCGAGCGCCGTGACCGCGAGCAGCCTGGCGGCGTTGATCGGCAAGGGACGCGGCTCGTGAACGCCGGGGCCTCCGCCGTACCCGTGCAGTTTCTCGCCGCGCCGCGCGCGGCGTACCAGTTGTTCGAGGTCCGCCCAGCGCTTGGCGTGTCCCAGCACGATGATGCGCCGCACGAGCATCTGGTCCTTGATAACCTCCGGGACATCCGGTGCTTCGGAGATCGAATCGAGCCAGCGTATGGCCTCCACATCGTTGCCACGGAGCGATGCGGACAGCGCGGCGCCGATGGCCGCCCGCGAGATGTGCTCGTAACGCAACAGGTCCGTGGGCAGGCGATCGACACTCGCGAGCCTCCCGCCGGAAGAGTTCAACAACCAACCGAAGCATTTCATCGCCTCGACCGCCTCGGGCTCGGCGTTGCCCAGATACGCCAGGTAGTAGTGGCACCACCCCGCGTAGTAGAACGCGAGCGAGCGAAGCCGCCTGGCCTCGCCGATCGCCGTTACCAGTTCGTCGCTGCTGTTGCCCGCGTTCTCCGCGCGTTCGAGTTCCTCCACGCGTGCGCCCGCGCGACGGGCGATGCTCGTAAGTTCCGGCTCCAGCGCGCGGAGTTGACGCTCGGATTCCTGCATCTCCGCTGGCTCGGCGAGCCTCAGTCGGCCGCGTTCGACCACTTCTTCGACGCGGATGTATACCGCCTTGGCAAGGTTCAGCCGAAGCTCGCCGGTATCCGCCTCGGGCACGGCCGTCAGCAGTTCGCGCCCCCGCTGCTCCCAGCGGGCCCGATCATCCGCCGTCGCGGCCTCGGTCAGCAGCACCACGTACAACCTGCCCAGTCTCTCAGCGATCG
This sequence comes from Phycisphaerales bacterium, assembly GCA_020846975.1. Lineage (GTDB taxonomy): Bacteria > Planctomycetota > Phycisphaerae > Phycisphaerales > UBA1924 > JADLCX01. The sequence continues at coordinate 6,135 of JADLCX010000032.1, read as the reverse complement.
CCTTGCGCTCGTCTCCCTCAGCCCGGCCGAGACGGTCGTTCAACTGCTCGGCGATCAGCCGCGTCATGCCCAGCCGTTCGAGATACGCCTCGACAGTGTCCTCCGGAGCCGCCAATGGCACGGCCGCGGGAGGCTGACCGCGCAGCATCGCGGGAACGAGCCACAGACACATGGCCGTTGCCGCACCCCACCGTCGCCATTGTGCCGGCTCGCCCCGCTTCACACACCACCCGCTTTCTTCGAGCCCGGGGCGGGCGCTTCCGGCAGCGACTCTCGCGGACCCTTGTCGCGAGTGGTCGCTGTGATCTGGTCGAGCCTGCTCCATCGTGCCGCCGGGTGCGACGCGTACTGCGCCAGCAACTCGGCCTTCAAGGCCGCCGCGCCGGACTGATCGCCAAGTTCCCAGAGCGTCACAGCGGCCTCGGCCAGGCACGTCGCGGCCAGATCGGGCGAACCCGATGCAAACCGCGCCGGCACGTGCAGCAACTCGATCACACCACGCACGCGCTGCGGAACCTCCGTCTCGCGGATCAACGATCGCCCGATCCCCGCCCGGCACCAGGCCTCCACCCACGGCTCCGCGCCGTCGGGCGACTGTCCCGTCGCCAGCGTCGCCAGCCCGGCCCGCGCGGCATCGCGCTGCTTGGCATCGCCGCACCTCGCCAACACGATCAATCGAACCAACCGCACGCCGAAAACCTGCGGCCCGACCTCGGGCGCGTGAACCGGCAGGCCCGCCTCGGCCCGCGCCGCGGTCAAGTAAAGTTGCAGGTACGCGCCCGTGACCGCGTTGGCGCGCTGCTCCTCCGGTGACCCCGCGCTCGCGCTCTGGCCCGCGGCTCGAGTCGCCGAGGGAAACATCGTCTCCCACTGCCCCGACGAGACCGCCGCATCGATCGCCGTCTGACCGACCCAGATCGGCGGCAACGCCGGACAGAGCGCGGTCTTGGCATCGACCACGATCGCGGCGCCCACGGGCGAATCGATCGCACCGCCGACCCAGTTGCCCGGCCGCGTCAGCCCGGCGTCGGAGATTGCCCCCGACCGATCCATGCACATCAGCCACTCGAACCACGCCCCGAGCGCGGCGGCGTGCGCCCCGCGCGCCAGTTCGCACCGCAGCAACCCCTCGAAGACCACCGCGCCGGTCGGCCCGCCGCGGCGAGCTTGCGCCGGCGCGAGCTCGCGCAGGATCCCGGAAGCCGCGAGCCAGTCGCCGCGTTCAAGTCGGGTCCGCGCTCGCCACAGCCGATCGGCCAGGGCGCGGTACGGTTCGTACTTGGCCGCGTCCGGCCCCTCGACCGTCCGGACCCGATCCCAGCCGACGAGCCTGCCCACCTTCGGGTCGGCCACGGTTTCGGCGATGAAGATGCCGGAAGCATCCGCCGACACCACGACCCCCGTGACCTCGCGACCCGCCGGAGAGCCGTCGTGCAGGCGCACCTGCGCGTTCGCGCCCCCGACCGCGCACGACCCGATCGCGAGCAGCCCGACCGCGGCGCGGGTGACTCCTGCTGTTCTGACCGCGACGAGGGGGCTGAACGGGCGTGTGCGCGGGGGAAAGATCAACGTGGGCCCTTCACGTGCCGGTACGTGCCGCCCGAGTCGGTGGCGATCTTGCGCAGCACCTCCTCATCGACGGCATCGCCGAAGCCGATGCAGTGTATGGGCACCCGCCGCGCGCCCTTGTTGACGCGGTTGAGCATCGCGAACACATCCGCCGGCGGATCATCGAACGCCCCGTCGGTCATCAGGTAGACCGCGTCCGGCCTCGCGCTCAGCCTGAACACCTGCTCCAGCGACCTGAGCGGCTGCGTGCCGCCATCGGCCTTGAGCATGTCCACCTTCTCCTGCAGCAACTGCTTCTGGTCCGGCGTCGCCTTGACCCACGCGAGCTTGCCCCCGCTCACCACGTGCGAGTCTTGGTTGAACGCCACCACGAAGAACGACATGTGCTCCAGCATCCCCGAGATCGTCGCGGTCAACTGCTTCTTCAACTCCGCCAGTTTCCGGCCGCCCTCGAAGTTCATCGACCCCGAAACGTCCACGACGTAGGCGAACCGCGACCCGCGGGCCTCGACACCGAAGAACTTGGTCGAACCTCCCCCGCCGCCGCCCAGCCCCGCGGCATCGCCGATGTCACCCCCGCCCGCCCCGCCAAGCCCTTCGGCGATCTCGCCCAGCCCTTCGCCCTCGCCCGGCGCATCGAACCCGCCCGCGCCCTCCATGATCCCGCTGGTCGGCAGGTCGGGCAGATCAGTCGGCGTCGTGACCGAAGGCGAGGCTGTCTCCAGCGCGGCCTCGTCGATGATCGTCAGCGGAGCGTCATCGGTCACCGCCAACTCGAAGTCCGCCGCCTCCCGCCCGCGCTCGGCCCCGACCCTCGCCACCGCGACGTTGGCCAGCGAGGTCAGGAACAGCAGCACGTGGATCACCAGCGATGCGCCGATGCACGCCCACTGCGTCCGCTGGTGCCAGCGCTGGCCGTGCCGCGTGTGCCGCGGCGGCTCCGCCGCACCGTTGCTGACGGAAGCGGCGTGCGATGGGGTTCCGTTGGCGCCGGTCATCATGACTTCTACAGCATCGGCCGATCACGGACGCACGGGAGACACGGTCGTCCCCCCTCCCCCTCCCCAGACCCATTCGATCCCGCCCCCGCCGAGGTTCTCCGTTCTCTCACACGGATGCGACGCAGCCTCTATTCCGCCATTACGATACCCTGCCCCCATGCCTGCTTCCCCAACACGTGCCACAGCCCCCGCCGCCCCCCACCCCGCGCCCGTGCCCGCCCTCGATCGCCCTTCGGCAACGCCCTACCACCGCGTGCTCCTGAAACTCAGCGGCGAGGCCTTCGGCGCGGCGGCCAACGGCGGGGGGATCGACCCCGACGAACTCGCCCAGATCGCCGCCGAGGTCAAGGATGCCTTCCTCACCGGCATCCAGCTCGCCGTCGTCGTCGGCGGCGGCAACTTCATCCGCGGGGCCAAGTTCGCCAGGGCGGCCCATATCCATCAGGCCGTCGCCGACCAGATGGGCATGCTCGCGACGGTGCTGAACGGGCTCGCGCTCAAGGAAGCCCTGCTGCACATCGGTGTGGACTCGCGCGTGATGACCGCGGTGGATATCCGCGCGGTCGCCGAGCCCTTCGTCCGCGGCCGCGCCCTGCGGCACATGGAGAAACGCCGCGTGGTGATCCTCGTCGCGGGCACGGGCAACCCCTTCTGCACCACCGACACGTGCGCTGCGCTGCGGGCCACCGAGCTCGAGTGCGAACTCCTGATGAAGGCCACCAAGGTCGATGGCGTCTATTCCGCCGACCCCAAGAAGGACCCGGGCGCCAAGAAGTACGATGCCCTCACGTTCCAGTCCGCGATCGCCAAGGGCCTGGGCGTGATGGACATGACCGCGCTCGCGATGTGCCAGGAGAACAACGTGCCGGTGCTGGTCTTTGACTTCAAGGCCAAGGGCAACATCCGCCGCGCGATCGAGGGCGAGAGCCTGGGGACGCTCGTCAGCCCGCCGTGATGGGAGGGGATGTTCGGGTAGGCCGAGAACTCGGGCGATGCGCTGCGCGTGCGCGGGTTGCGGTGCGATGAACACCGAACCGTGCGTGGCAAACGAGGCCTCGTATGCTCCAAACCAACGTTGGTTTGCTCCACGCGAGGCCTCGTGGGCTCCGGACCAACGGTGGTTCGCTCCAAGTGAAGCCTGGTTTGCTCCCGACCAACGTTGATTGGCTCGAGATGAAGCCTCGTTTGCTCCGGGCCAACGTTGGCTCGCGCCAAGTGAGGCCTCGTTTGTGTGCTCCTCTCGCGGCCGCCCACCTGCGCCACATCTGCCACCCCCCCACCCCCCCCGCCCCTCCCAAGCCTCATCTTCGCGCCAAGCCGCACAGGTCTCGGGGGTTGGCAGGCGGGGATCAAGGCAGGCCTCACGCGGAAGCGCGGAGATGCGGGGAAAGACCGCGCTTCGAGACTTCGCCCATCCGACATCCGACATTCTTCGAGCAGCCTCAGTCGCCGCCCCCCCCCCAACTCGGCTCGAACAAGACGAAAGGCCAAGGCCTTCCCGTGGAGAGCCTTGGTGCTCATGTGCGCAACTTGACGGACACTACCGGGACCCCTGCCCATCGGCACGGCCCGTCCAAAGCGACGGGCCGTGGCACGTCGCTTGGTGTTCGGGCTGTGCCACCAGCCCACATCAATCCGCCCGGGAACACGCGTCACCCATTCAGCAAATCTGTCTTGCAGGCGGCCGCAACGTGCGCGGCAATCCCGCGCATGAACGGCTCGAACCTGAGTTCCGCATCCGGCTCGCGGTACTCACCGTTTGGCCCCTTTGATGCGCTCGATACAAGGAAGCAGGCACCGTCGTACAGGCGGTCCCGCTGGAGCTTCTGAATCAGGATTTCGTACCTGCGCATGTAGGATGCACTTAGGAACTCGGGAAACACCGGAAAGTGTGACTGAGCCACCTTGACCCCATTTTGCGATGCGTCGCAGTCCTCCAGCAGCATGAAGTATCCCAGCCACGGCCTCGGCGACGGCTTGAAAGCACCTTCCCGATACGCGGCCCAGATGTCTGTGGCGCTCCCAAGCGCTTCCTCCGTGCGGTTATTGAAGTTGTTGCCGAACGAAGGGCCGACCTGAGACTTGAACTCGACCGCCGCCACGAGGTGCTTGTTGTGCACGACGACGAGATCCCACTGCTTTTCGGCGCGAAACCAGCCGGGCAACTCCACTCGCTTGCCAGCGTGAAGCGAACCAGCCGGACAGCCCGCTTGGAGCAGCAGGTCACCCACGAGCGAGACGAACCCATCCATCTGCTTGCCGCCGGTGACCGCCGAACGCGCGCCTGCATCCCGCTGTCCCGAAGCACTCTGCTTGATGTTCTGATTCGTTCGGGTCGACCAGAAGAACTTCACGGCCTCCGCGACTCGGGTTTCAAGATCACCCACGACGAGACCCTCCGGACGAACTGGCCGTCACCGCCGCGCTCGAATAGAGCTCGGTGTCGAACATGGCCATTCTCCTTCGGGCCGCCATGAAATAGTTGGGATCAACTTCGATGCCGACGCTGTTGCGCCCCCATCGGGCGGCAACGTAGTTTGTCGTTGCGGTCCCCATGAATGGGTCGAGCACCGTATCGCCCACGAAAGAGAACATGCGTATGAGCCGCTCAGCAAGCGCCTCAGGAAACGGTGCGGGATGCTTCGCCGTGGATGCGCCGGGAATGTCGGACCATATCTGCCTGAACCACACCTGGTACAGGTCGGCCGGAACAACACTCAGCAGTCGCTCTTGACGCGACGGGCTGCGATAGCCGCCCGGCTTTCGCTGCATGAGCACGAACTCGATGTCGTTCTTGATGACCGCGTTCGGCTCGTAGGGCTTGCCGAGGAAACCTCCGCCGCCGCCTTCGGCCTCGTAGTTCGCGTTTGAAATCTTATGCCAAATGATGGGGGCGAGGTTGTCGAACCCAATGCCCTTGCAGCGTTCCTGGATCGTCGCGTGCAGTGGGACAACGGTGTGTCGTCCGTTGTTCTTCCGACGCGAGAGGCAGACGTCTCCGACGTTGATGACCAAACGGCCACCGGGCACAAGCGCGTCGTAGCAGTGTTTCCAGACTTGATCGATGGAGGCGATGAACTCGTCGTACTCGTCAACGTGCCCGAGTTGATCTTCACCGTCGTTGTACCGCTTGAGGTTCCAATATGGCGGCGATGTGACGACAAGGTGGACCGATCCCGGCTCCAGATTCGCGTTTCGAGAGTCGCCAAGCACGAGATCGTGCGAGGTATTCAATCCCTGAACCACCGATTCGATGCGGCGTATCGCTCGTGCGTCGCGTGCCAGGCGAGGGATGATGTTGTCGAGATTCCCGGTCGCGTGGTACTCCGCGAGCAGCGTTTCCGCTGTGTCCGGCGGGACTCCATTCCGCGTGATCGCACTCATGCAGAGAGGGTAGCAGGAAGTTCGGCGTGTTGACTGATGGGCATGAAGACCTTCGGCGGGTGGCACTTCCCAAACACCAGCGGCGTGCCACTGCCCGTCGCTCTGGACGGGCAGTGCCGATGGCGAGGGGCTCTGAGGTTGCCGTCATGCTGATGGGCATCCTTGCCGCGCCGATCGGCGT
>JADLCX010000031.1 GCA_020846975.1 Phycisphaerales bacterium | reverse complement strand
CGGCCTCAACCTGCTCCAACGCGACCGAACCCAGAAGATGGGCGTCAAGAACAAACGCCTCATGGCCGGCTGGAGCAGCGACTACCTCCTCCACCTTCTCACGAGCGGATAATGCGGTTGCCCTGGGCGACCAGGGCCTCACCGCCGGCGGTGACGATAGTCTTCATAGGGCCGGTGATGAGCGTCTTGTAGTCCTTGTGGTCGCGCCACTGGCCGCGGTGCTCGAACTTCTTCGGGACGTTCCACAGCGGCAGGGCGTTGTAGGGCAGGTGGTTGTGCAGTTCGATGAATCCGGGGAAGATGAAGCCCTCGGCGGCGCTGGCCGTCACGCCCGCGAAGCCGCTCGGCGCGGCCTGCGCGGAGGGCTGGATCGCCGCGATGACGCCATCGCGGATGTAGATCGTGTGGTTCGCCAGCGGCGCAGCGCCGGGCTTCATGGTGACGACCGTGCCCTTGAGCGCGCTCAGCCCCCCGCGCCGCGCGGCGGGCCGGGCGGCAAGCGCCGCGGCAACCGCGGGCACGGTCGCCGCTGCGTGCACTGCGGCCGAGGGGGCCGCGCTCGGCGCTGCGAGCGCGGCGGGAGGGGCGGTGACGATGATCTTCGGGCGGCCATCGCGCACGGCCCAGGCCTCGGTCGCATCACGCATGAACGCGGGCAGGCCCGGCGGCAGATCGACGGCGGGGATGACGACCAGGTCCTGGGCGATGAACCGCGTGCCGTAGCGTGTGGTCGGCACGGGGGTGATGTCCGGGTGCGCGATGGCGGGGCGGAGCGCATCCAGGCCGGCGTTCCACCCGTCGAGCATGTTCTTGAGTTTCGTCGCGGCCGATGCGGAAGTGTCGGGGTTGCCGAAGTGGGCATCGGCGGTCGGGTGCGTGAGGTTGGCGACGGCGAGGCCCGCCGGAACGCCGCCATTGGCCGCGGTCCACTTCTCCCACGCCTTCTTCGCGAGCGTGCCGAACGTGATGACCGCTTCGAGCGTGCCCGCCCCCCCCGCCCCCCCCGCCCCCCCCGAGGCCGCGAAGATCGCGTCGAGCCACAGGTTGCGGTAGGCCGTGATGGCGGGATCGTTGATCGAGGAGCCGCCCGAGTTGCCCGGCGCGACGCTGTAGAGGTAGACGTTGACCATCACGTAGCTGCGCGTGAGGCCGAGCCTGGCGAGGTAGCCCTGCACGCGCTGGCCGGCCGCGCCGACGAGGATGCGCCGGCAGATCCCCTCGTGCTGGGCGGGGTCCTGCCCGATTACCAGCACGCGGGCCGAGCCGTCGAGCCGGCCGCGGTGGAAAATCGGGCCCCACTCGACGCGGAACTTGTCCTTGTGGTAGACCGGGTGGCCGGGGAAGGTCTCAACCAGCGGTCGGAACAACGCGGTGTCGTAGCCGGGGCAGAACTCGATGGGCATGGCGGCTCCTCTCTGGCAAGAGCGGAAACCAGCGTACCGCGGGACGCGCCCCGGCGCGGAACGCGCCAAGCGAAAACCGCCGCGGGGCGGCCTGCGGCGGTGTGGAGAGGTCTTCAAGTTGTCGCACCGAGGTCACCGATCGCCGCGCGGCCGGCCGCGGAAGCCCGAACCCGGCTGACCCCGGCGGCCCTTTCCCGCCCCCCCCGTTCCCCCCGCGCCGCCGTGGCCCGAGCGATGATCGCTTGGCGGCGGTCCCTTGCGGTGGGTGGTGGGCCTGGGAGCGGGAGCGGGCGTGTGCCCGGAGTTGCCGTGGGGGTGCGGACGGGTGCGGTCGTGCGCCTTGCCCGCCGCGGGGCGGCTGCCGGCATCCGCTTGCGTCCGATTGTGGGGGTGCGCGGGCCGGGGCTGGGGGCGCGGGTGCGCGGGGGCGTGGGGATGGGCGGACTGCGGGCGGCCTTCGCCGCGCGAGCCATGCCCGCGAGCCGCGTGCCCGCCGCGAGGTTCCGGGCTCCGCTGCGGGCGATTGTCGCGCCGATCGTCGTGCGTGCGATCGCGGAAGTGGCGCGGGGGCCGCTCGGCCTTGCTGATCGCTTCACCCGCGGGGTCGCGCTCGATCTCCGGCGTGACCACGACCTCGATGGGCTTCTTGAGCAGCCGCTCGATCTGCCGCAGGTCGCTCCGCTCGTCGTGGTCGCAGAACGAGACGGCCTTGCCCTTGGCGCCCGCGCGGCCGGTGCGGCCGATACGGTGCACGTAGGTCTCGGGCTCGTTGGGCAGTTCGTAGTTGATGACGTGCGAGACATCATCGACATCGATGCCGCGAGCGGCGATGTCGGTCGCGACCAGCACCATGGTTCGGCCGGACTTGAAGTTGGAGAGCGTGCGCTGGCGGACATTCTGCCGCTTGTTGCCGTGGATGGCCTCGGCGTGGATGCCGTCGTGGCTCAGCCGCTTGACGACCTTGTCGGCCCCGTGCTTGGTGCGGGTGAAGACCAGCGCCCGGGTGATCGGGGTGTTGTTGAGCAGGTGCGAGAGCAGCGCGGGCTTGTCGCCGCGGTGCACGTGGAAGACCGAGTGGTCGATCAGCGTGGGCAGCGAGGCGGCGGGCGCGACCTCGACGTACACCGGTTCGTGCAGGAGCGAGTGCGCCAGCTTGCGGATCTCCGGGGCCATGGTGGCCGAGAACAGCAGCGTCTGCCGCTTCTTGGGCACCAGCGCGGCGATGCGCCGGATCGGCTCGATGAAGCCCATGTCGAGCATGCGGTCGGCCTCGTCGAGCACGAAGACCTCGACGTGCCGCAGATCGACGTAGCCCTGCTGCTTGAGGTCTTCGAGCCGGCCGGGCGTGGCGACAACGATGTCAACGCCCGCCTGCAGGTCGCGGACCTGCTGGCCCTGACCGACGCCGCCGAAGATGACGGTGTGCTTCAGCCGCGAGTTCCGGGCATAGATCGCGAGGTTCTCGGCGATCTGGAGCGTGAGTTCGCGCGTGGGCGAGAGGATGAGGGCGCGGATGACCCGCTTGGGGCCGCGGTGATGGTGACCGCCACCGTGGTGCTGGGGCGCGGCCGCGCCCCTGGGCGCGTGCGAGGCGTCGTGCGCGGGCGCGGCGGCGTGGTCCATGAGCCGGTGGGCCATGGGCAGGCAGAACGCGGCGGTCTTGCCGGTGCCGGTCTGGGCGCAGCCGAGAACATCGCGGCCCGCGAGCACTTCGGGGATGGCCTTGGCCTGGATGGGTGTGGGAACTTCGTAGCCGGCGCTGGTGATGGCGCGCAGGATGGGCTCGCAGAGCCCGAGATCGGTGAACTTCATGTGTGGAGTCAAACAGCCCGCCGTTATCGCGGCGGATTCCTTGTGTTGGCTGCCCGAAAAATGGTGGGAGGGCGGCGCGATCCCCGAACGGTCGTGGATGGTCCCCGCGTGGGAAGCGACATCCTCTCGCCTGTCGGTCAGCGGGTTCGCGGTTTTTCGCGTTCGCTCACGGATCGGAAGGGCCGTAAACGCGGCCCACCCCGGCGGAGATCCAACGGCCATTCGTCCGTGGGATGCTCGGGGAGTATAGGCGGTTCGCGGCGAGAAGGCGCACGACGCGCCGCGGTTGAAATGGAGCGGAGGAGACTCGAACTCCCGACATCTAGCTTGCAAAGCTACGAACACAGTGCGCAAACCACTGGAAATGCAGAGGTTTGCGATGGGTCCGATTCCGCCCCCAGCAATAGTGCCAGCAATCCGACGCCGAACCCGGCCCCCGAAGCCCGCGCCGATCCCGAGTTGGCGGCGGTGGTCGCGGCGTGGTCGGACCTGCCCCCGGCGATCCGGGCGGGCATCGTGGCGATGGTCAGATCGGCGGTGCCCGGCAACGGCGCGTGAGGGGGTGACGGTGTGGCCTACGGACCGAGAGCAATCGAACTGCGGCGTTGTCGGGTGACGCTCAAGAGCGGTTGGCGATGCCGTGCGTGGGCGGTGTGGGGTGATCGGGAGGGACGGTGCGCGATCCACGGTGGCAGAAGGCCCCCCGATTGGCCGTGGAAGGGCAAGCGATGCGAGCGGACCAACTACCACCCCTGCACGTGCTCGGCGTATGCGTGGCCCCACCGGCCCGCAAGCGGCCGATGCTGCTGGCCCGAGTGGCCCGCGTCACGATGCGACACGCCACCGGGCACCCGCGCCCGGCCGCGCCGGTTCGTGCGTGTGCGGCTGGAGCGCGCATCGCGTGGCCTACCCCCCGTCGAACCGTGCCCGCGCGGTTGCTCGCAACGATGGCAGAAGTGGTATCGCGCCGATCGGGGTCGGTAGCCAAGCGGCTACGGCCTTGTTCCGCGACCACCCACCCACCCCAAGCCCCTACCCCCTCAAACTGAATGTCAACGGGGTGTTTCTCTTTTCAACGAAAAGCGAAAATGGACCTACCCCCATCACAGCGTGGTCGGATGTAGCCAGACCCCTGCCTCTCTCGGAACGCACTGTGTACCTATGGGCAACCTTCCGCACGCTATCTGATGGTGCAGCGGGTCGATCCCGGACGGTCGCCCCCAATCCCCCCGACGGGGGTTTCGTGAGTCGACGGCCAACGATGCACTGAGGGTATCAACGATGCCGCACGGCCGACACGCGCCACGACCGAAGTTTGACACGCTGTTTGCCGATCGCAGGCACTATCGCGGCGACCTGCGGCTGATGCGCACGGCGATCCGTCGCGGCTGGCTGAACGATGCCCCCCAAGCGGATCGGGATGCGCTGATGGCCCGGCTTAGACAAGCAACGGCCGCGCGGCAGGCCGACGATCCCAAGAACTTTCGGGGGATACTCGGCGAGTGTCGGGCGGTGATCGAAGCGGAGCGCAGCAATCAACGGGCAGACGGGCGAGCGTGGCAGGCGGCGTGGTTCGGTGATCGCGCCCGAGTCGGCCGACCCCGCGACCGCTGGCATGTTTCGGACTACCCCCACCGGATTGACGCGAACGCGGTGCGGCGGCGCGCGATGGCGGAGGGGATCGACCTACGGAACCTGTAAGCGATCGAAGTACCCGGCGACGCTGGCGGCCGCGTGGCCGTGTCGGTTGTGCCGGATGCCCGGTATGGCTGGCGACTGCAACTGCTGTGCCCCCGGTGCGGGCGGCCGCGGGTGCACCTGTACAGGGTCAAGCGCGGAGTGGTTTGTCGGCAATGTGGGCGGATTGGATATTCCTCTACCGCCGGAACTGGAACGGTGGTAGTCTGACGCGCAGGCGCGGGGGACCAAAGGATGCCAGGCTATGTCACTCCGTCACCTTGCGCTGTGTCCAGCCGCGTTGCTCGCGACTCCCTGTCTTGCCCAAACAGCGACGTTCGCGCACACCGGCGGCGGATTGGGATTCGGCAGTCAAGCGTTTGGGATGACTCCAGACGGGCAATGTGTGGTCGGCTACTTGGGGGCGAGCGCATTTCGTTGGTGTCCGCCCGCACAACCGACATTGATCCCGCCATTGCCAGGAGACAGCTTCGCTTACGGGCTGGCGATATCTGCCGACGGGAACACAGTTGTTGGAGTGAGTTACGGCAGCCCGCCCTCGCGTTCATTCGTTTGGACCGCTGCCACCGGGACCCGAGAGCTTGTCGCGCCGGATGGTGTGACATACAGCGAGGCGGTGGGTATCTCGGCTGATGGTTCCGTGATCGTCGGCAACAACCGCACACCGACGGCGCGTTCCGGCTATCGATGGACCCAAGCGACGGGCATGCTGCAAACGTGGCCAACGCTGTTTGCAACCACCGTTGTTGATGTCTCCGCAGACGGTTCCACATTGCTTGGCACCCGTAGCGATGCTCGCTTCAGTCCGGTAGTTTGGACCGCTCCCGATGCGCCACAAGTGCTTTGGCCCACCCCTACGAATCAAGAGGCTGTCCCAACTGCGCTTGCTCAGAACGGGGCCGTCGTTGTCGGGGGACTCGATGGCTTAGCATTTCGGTGGACTCGATTCAACGGTACTCAAGTAGTTGGAACTCCCGGTATTGGCGCATTGGCGATGGACGTGTCACGGGACGGGCTCGTGGCTGTGGGGGAAAACGGACTCCGCGCAATGGTGTGGACACCGTCGCAGGGGATGCGATTCATGGACGAGGCGTTGACGCAGCAGGGAGTAAACCTAACGGGGTGGACACTGCGTGAGGCCCGAACGACGAATGCTGACGGTACGGTGATCGCAGGTTACGGGCGTGGGCCAGCGGGCTACGACGAAGTGTGGATTGCTCGGCTCACCGTTCCCGTGGCTTGCGCTGGCGACTTCAACCTATCCGGCGGGGTAAGCGTGCAAGACATCTTCGATGAGGGTGTCCCCCTGGTAGTGGGAAGTTGAACCGCCCCGCGTGTGGGCGGTGGAGGGCGGCTCCACGGGTGTCCGGCCGGCTCCAACGGCCGGACACCCCTCTTGAAGGAGCCGCTCAATGAAGTCGAAGACAGGGTATCAGGTCGTGGGACGGGACGAAGTTCTCGGCAGCCGGGATCTGGCCGCGGCGTTGTGCAAGAACGGGCAGAT
>JADLCX010000030.1 GCA_020846975.1 Phycisphaerales bacterium | reverse complement strand
TCGGCCTCAACCTGCTCCAACGCGACCGAACCCAGAAGATGGGCGTCAAGAACAAACGCCTCATGGCCGGCTGGAGCAGCGACTACCTCCTCCACCTTCTCACGAGCGGATAATGCGGTTGCCCTGTTGACGAATACCACACCTGCTTGACCTCGGCGATCGAGGGATCGACGGGGACGCTGGGCCGCTCCCACAGCTTCGCGTCACCGCCCGCAAGGTCCACGCGGTAGATGCTGTTGGGCTCGTTGAAGCTCGCGAACGAGAAGAACGCCTCGGTCCGGTCCTCCTCTGTCGAGATCCCCGCGCTGCCGATGCCCGGCAGCCCGACCTCGCCCAGCGGCTTGCCGGCGAGGTCGAACTTCTCCATCAGGTCGCACGCGTTCTTGATGTACGAGCCGACGATCAGACCCTTGGCCGCGCTCACCCCCTGCAGGACCGAGTCCTTCCGCTCCGCGACCAGTTCCTTCCACGCGCCCTTCTCGGGGTGGTTCAGGTTCACCGCGACGATCCGCCCGTTGGGCGCATCGATCGTCGTCTCCATGTACAGCGTGTCGCCGACGATCGGGCCCGATGCGCTGAACCCGCTGGCCAGCGTGCCCTCCACGATCCGCGCGGGCCTGAACGCGCCGGTCTTCCGCCACTCATCCAGGTTCTGCACCCAAAGGTCATTGGAGCGTGTACCGGTCGAGTACCCAAAGAGCAGCCACTTGCCCGCGCGATCGGCGTAGGCAAACGGGCCGTAGGTGGTGCCGAGTTTCTTAGCATCATCGACCGAGTACGCCGAGCAGTCTTTCCAGAACTCCCCCGGCTCGGTCTGCGTGAACAGCACCGGGTCCATGCGGTGGTGCGTGCCGAGCTTGTGGAACTTGACCTGGCCCGAGTACGGGTTCTTCAGGTCGGCGAGGCGGCGGTAGAAGAAGCCCGATGCATCGGGCAACCAGCTCACGCCCCCGACCTTGCCCGGGATCTCCTCCGGCAGCCACCGCCCCGTCTCGGTCTCGAGAATGTACAGCGTCGAGTTCTCATCGCCGGCGCGGTACATCCCGAACGCCAGCAGCTTGCCATCCTGCGATGGGCTGGTCCACGAGATCGTCACCAGCCCGGAGGCGTCGATCGTCGCCGGATCCAGCAGCAGTTTGGGCTCGCCCGTCCCGCCCGCGCCCTTGCGGACGAAGATCAGCGGCTGGTTCTGGTCCCCCTCGCGCTTCGAGTAGAAGTAGTACCCGCCCGCCATGTTCGGCGCGCTGATCGACCCGACCTCCATCAGCGGCCGCAGCCGTGCTTCCAGTTCCTTCCGCCCCGGCAGGTTGTCGAGCACCTGCCGCGTGTACGCGTTCTGGGCATCGGTCCACGCGCCCACCTCGTCGGTGCTCGCGCCCATCCGCCTGGGGTCGGTGTTGTCGCCCTCCAGCCAGCGGTAGTTGTCGATGACCTCGTTCCCGAAGTACGTGTCCTTCACCGGCTCGACCTTCGTCGCCGGCGGCGCGGCCGGAGAAACAGCGCACACGAGGCCAACGGCAACGGCGGCGAACTTGAGCATCATCGATCCTCCGACCCCCCCAACCCCCGGGCTGGCAAAGTCGGTATCTTAGACGGACACGATCTCTTTTCCCGTCGAGATTCGGGCTGAAATGGCGTCCTCTGAGAGCTTGGATGCCCCCACTTACGCTTGAACGACTGCTGAACCACCGCAGCCAGGACGGCCGCCATCCCCCCCACCGCGGGTGCGGGCACGGCGCGGCGATGAGCCAGTTCGGCTTCGCCTCGACATCTCCCCCTGGGGGGAGACCGTCATCGCGCAGCGATGACCGAGGGGGCTCGGGTGGGACCACCTCATGCGTACGACACAGGCACCGACCGCGCGGCTTGACATGCCCCCGGATCTCGTGCCAGAATCCAACCTTGCCCGATCGACAGCCCATCACCATCCGCGACACACAGAACCCCTGGCCCGACCGCGTCTCCGCGACAACGTGTCCAAAGGCCGAGCAATCGCTCGCCCGCTCGCGTGAGCTGCGGCAAAGCATGTCGCCACCGGAGGTCATTCTCTGGCAGCGACTTCGGCGTCACCAACTCCTCGGCCTCAAGTTCAGGCGTCAGCACGTCCTCGGTCCCTGCTTCGCCGACTTCTACTGCCATGAGCTTCGGCTGGTCGTCGAGATTGATGGCGAGTGGGAGCACCGCGCCAGGCGCGATAAGGATGCCCGGCGCGATGCGTGGATGCAAGCCCAAGGCGTGACCGTCCTGCGCATCAGCGCGTTCTGCGTGTTCGATGATGTCGGCGCGGCGGTCGCGATCATCCGCCGGAAGGTCATCGAGATTGCGCCCGATCTGGCGGCGAGGGTGGTCACTGCGGAACACTCACACGGGCAGGGCGACGACTGAGCGGGCTCGAACTCGTGGTGCCCTGCCTCGCCTTGCCCCCTCTGTCACCGCTGCGCGGTGACATCTCCCCCCAGGGGGAGATGTTTGATGCTCACGCGTGCGGGCGATTCGCTGGGCGATGCTGCAAACAACTTCCCCTGCGCGTTCCACGGGCTGTACTCGCCCGTGTACACCCTCGCCTCATCCCCGCCCCCCCGATACACCAGCTCCATCTCCCGCGCGTGGTCTTCAATACTCTTGCACGACCGCACGTTCTTCCGCAGCCTCTCCAGGAGGTGCGGGTTCTCGATGATCTCGATGATCCGCCGCTTCAGGTCATCCCGGTCATTGGCGCGGAAGAGCAGGCCGTTGTGGCCATCGACGACGAAGTCGGGGATGCCTCCCACCGCCGCGCCGAGCACGGGCACACCGCACGCCAGGCTCTCGAACACCGTCTGCGGCGCGTTGTCCCACCACACGCTCGGCACCAGGCAGATGTCGCGGCCGCCCATCATCCACGGGATGTCGTGGAAGTTGTAGCCCGTTGAGAACTGGAGCCCCCCACCCCCCACACCGCCCGCCAGCCGCGGCTCGAGCCTCTTGAACAGCCACTCGATGTACTGACCATCGAGCGCGAAGATCGAGAGCTTGATCTGCCGCAGGTGCTCGGGGCTGAGTGTCTCGAGCACCTCGGCAAGGATCGGCAGGCCCTTGTAGTGGTTGTTGTACCCCATGAAGTGCAGGCGGATGGGGCGCTGCTTGCTCCAATGGGTCCCCCCCGCCGGCTCGAACGGCGGCGGGTCGAACAGCAGGTCCGGCTTCAGCGCGATGACGCGGTTGATCCGCGAGCCGATCGGCAGCGTGCGGATGACCTTGGCATCGACACCCATGCTCTCGAACTTGTGACGGACGAAGTTGCTCACCGCCAGCACGCGGTCGCACGAGCTGAGCATCTTCACCATCGCCGCGCGCCGCCGGCCGTAGTCGTTGAGCGGCTTGCTGCTCGGCGGCTCTGGCTGGATCACGTTCAGCACCACCCGCCGCTCATCCGCCTCGCCCGCCCCCCCTGTGGGCTTGGGCGGGTTCAGCTCCGCCATCAGGTGCGGTGTCTTGCCGCGCTTGTCCTTGGCATCCCCTCCATCGGGAGGCATCGGCCGCGTGAAGTCGGAGGCGTTCTCGATCGCGTGCCCCGGCAGCGGCGCGAGCGGCCTGGCCCTGGCCCTGATCGCCGCGACACCGTGCTTGATCGCCCGCCACGGCCAGGCCGCGGCGAGCTTGAACTCCTTCATCGCCTCGTCGTATTCCGGCCCGCGGCGGGCCTTGTCGAGCTTGTCGGCCATCTCCTCGCGCACAACCGCCGGGTCCTTCGTCTGGATGCAGTTGGTGCAGTTGTGCCCGTTGTCGAAATCCGTGCACAGCACGCGGTGCCCCCGCAGCAGGTAGACCTGCGGGCAGACCGTGTGGTAGTTGTGCAGGCTGAAGATGTTCCGCGCCCCCGCTCGCCTGGCCCGCTCCACGCACCCCGCGCTGAATCCCTCAATGTTGTTCCAGTGCACGACATCCGGCCTGAGCGCCTCGAACAGCTCGCCCACCCGGTCCTCGAGCTCGGGCGATGAGGCCTCTTCCATCGGGCGCTGGAACTGCACGATGCTCGGCGCCATCACCGGCGAGTTGACCACCTCAAAGACTCGAATGCCACGCCCTTGCTCCCCCCCCCTTCCCCCCCCCATAGCCGTCATCCAGTCGTCGTGCCGACGGATGAAGCACCGCGAGGGATCGTGGCAGCAGGTCGTCCCGCCGAACAGCGACACCACCTCGTGCCCGTTCCTCGCCAGTTCCAGCCCCAGCGCCTGGCAGTACTGGTTCACGCCCCCGCCGAACGCCGCCCCATCCCAGATCCGCGCCCAGTTGACCAGTACGATCTTCATCGGGCGGAGGGTACACCCGTGCGTGCCCCGACGCTCCGCATCCGCACCCCGGGTGTACGACCCGCCTGGCGGTACTTTCCGCTCGGCTCCACCCAACCCCGACCAGCCGGTACAACCGCCACCATGCCTGTCGTACGCATCGTGCCGCCGTTCCGACTCAGGGGGATCCGGCCGCTGGCCCTGGCGGTGGCGATCTGCTGGGGCCCGGTCCTGATCCATGCCGGCGATCGGCTTGAACACGTGTTCAGTATGTCGCCGCGCCGGTACGTGGGGTTCATCATGGCGATCGTGGCCATCGCCATCCTGCCGCACGCGGTGCTCTCGGTCTGGTTCGCGCGGCTGAGCCGCCGCATCCGGCCCTTGCTCGTGACCACGATGCTCATGGGCGCCGCCATGCTCGCGTCGATGGTCGTCTACAGCCAACTGTTCATGTTCCACGCGGGCGCGTTGAGCCACGGCTTCTGGCATTGGTCGATCATCATCCCCCTGGCGATCTTCACCCTCCTCGGCGGCTCGGCCGGGCTGCTGTTCCGATGGCTCACGCGGCTGCTGGTCGAGCCGGTCGAGCAGGATGGACTCATGTGCTGGCGGTGCGGGTACAACATCGGCGCGGCCTCCCTCCGCATCTGCCCGGAGTGCGCCGAGCCCGCCGATCCAAGCCGATTCCGACGACGGTGGATCGCACGTGCGTGGTCCAACGCCTGCCGCGCGGGACCAATCTTTTTGGCGGTGGTGCTGACCATCGGTCTGGGCTGGTGCGCGTACCGCCTCGGCGTGGTGCGGCCGCCTTACGCGCGATTCATCGAGAGAATGGCTGACACGCGCGACAACATCCACCAGTGGTGCTACATCAGGTCGGGACAGCAGAACTACGAGTGGGACGGCCTCCTCGCCCAGCAGCCGCTCGCCGACGGCACGGACCGCGTGATCGCCTACGCCTACTGGCCGCGCGGTGTCGGAGAAGCGGGCCGCGCGGACATCCGGATGCGCATCTTTCTCGGGGAGAAGCGGACCCACTCGTTCACGATGCAGTCAGGCGGGACCTCGAAGCTGGAGACGATGATGGTGAAGCCGACCGAGGGGAGCGTCCGCATCTTCGCCGACCTCACCGGCGCTCAGGCCGAACAGGTCATCCGCGATGGCCACGCGCCCGACTCCCTGATCCTCGCCCTGCTGGATGCGGCGGACAAACACAACTGGAAGGGCGGCAGCACCACCCTTTGGGGGCCGACCTACGGTGCGGAAGAGGTCGCGATCGATCCCCAACAACACTTTCAGGGCGCCAACCCCGCCGGCCACGCTCCCCGACTGGAGAGCGACTCAGACGAAGGCCGATGACACACCCCGCCCCCCAACGCCCATGATCCACTACACCTGCGCCAACTGCCGCCGCGATCTCGAAGTTGACGACGCCCTCGCAGGCTCGCGCGTCAAGTGTCCCCACTGCGCCAACGTTGAGGTCATCGCCGCCACCGCCCGAACCTCGACGCCCGCGCCGTTGCGATCCGCCCACGACACCCGGTCCGCCTCTGCCGCATCCCCCAACACCGACGACCGCGCCGCGGCCATGGGCCTCCCGCCCGACACAGGCCCCGAGACCGAGGTCAAACGCATCCATCCGGTAATGTTCCGCTCGCGTCCTTCCCACAGCCTGGGCATCTTCGCGCTAATCCTCGGCGGGCTCAGCGTCGCCCTCGCGGCCCACGCCGGCGCCATCGGCGGGGCGTCCTGGCTGGCCTACCCCGGCTGGCTCGCCGTCCTCGTCGGCCTCGGATGGGTCGGCTGGTGGAAACTCGACGCCATGAGCACCGAGGTCATCATCACCAACAAACGCACCACCGTCCGCCGCGGCCTGTTCAGCCGCATGACCCGCGAGATCCTGCACGACCAGGTCAAGGACATCGAAGTGGTCCAGACTTTCGCGCAGCGCCTGCTCCGCACCGGCACGCTCGGCATCGACGGCTCGGGCACCGACAAGATCGAACTCATCGTCGAGCACCTGCCCGACCCCGTCGGCCTGCGCGCGATCGTCGATGCGTACCGCGAGATCGGTTGAAGCGATCCGCGGCCGGTTTCAAGCCCGAGCACGCCGCACAGCGGTGTCGGCCGATGCCGAGGCCATCATGTCGCGCCGCCCGGACATCGAAGCCTATTGCACCGCGCCCTTGGTCAGCCGCATGAACGCCGTCTCCAGATTGATCGCTTCTTCCGTGAACGTGAGGATTCGGAAACCGCCGTTGATCAGCAGATTCGGGACATCGCTGACATCGGTCTTCGCGTCGGCATCGAAGTGAACGTTGATCACGCGCCCGTCCCCGTGCCCGTTGCTGGTCACGCCCTGCGTGCCCGCGGGCGCCTCCGTCAAGGTCACTTTCGCCACGCCCGCCATCGTCTGAAGCAGTTTCGCGGCCTGAACCGTCCGATCAACCACCGCGACGTGCACCACGTTGCCCACCTTGGCCCGCTGCATCGCCTGCTGCACGCTCCCGCTGAAAAGGAGCTGCCCGCGCTCGATGATCCCCACCGTGTTGCACAGGTCCCCGAGTTCGGGCAGGATGTGCGACGAGATGATGATCGTCTTGCCCATCCGCCGAAGTTCCTTCAGCAGTTCACGGATCTCGATGCGGGCCCGCGGGTCAAGCCCCGATGCGGGCTCATCCATCAGCAGCACCTTCGGATCGTGCAGCAGCACCCGCGCGATGCTCAGCCGCTGCTGCATGCCGCGAGAGAGCCCGTTCACCTCCGCGTTGGCCTTGTAGTTCAGGTCGGTCAGGTCCAGCACATCGCCCACGACCTTCTTCCGCTGCGCGCCGTTGATGTTGTAGCACGCGGCGAAGAACTCGAGGTACTCCGTCACCACCATGTCCTCGTACGCGCCCATGAAGTCCGGCACGTACCCGATGATCGGCCGGATCTGCCGGTTCTGATACCCAACGGTCAACCCATCGACCATCGCCTGCCCGCTCGAAGGTTTCAGCAGCGTCGCCAGGATCTTGATCGTCGTGCTCTTGCCCGCGCCGTTGGGCCCGATGAACCCGAAGCAGTCGCCCGCCTCGATGCTCAGGTTGAGCGAGTCCAGCGCGACCAGTTCTCCGTAGCGTTTGGTCAGATTGATCGTTTCGATCATCGGCACGGACAGGGTCTCCAGACTGGCCCGCGGTCGGCCGCGGGTCTTGTCTACCTCGTTCCGCCTCGCAGGCCGGCGGTTTTGCGCACGTCAATCGATCCCAACCACGAAAGCCTATCCCGGCCCGACCCACCGCACCCCGATCTTCCCTCAGCCCCGCCCATCCGCCTCGGGCAGGTCCGGCTTCTTCTTCTCTTCTTCCGTGCCGTCCCCGCCATCGGGGTTGTGCGGGATGTGGATCCACTCCGCCGGCTTGGGCGCGAGCGGATACACCCACCGGATCACCGTCGTCCCTCGGATTTCCTTGCGCACGGCCTCGCCCGACTCGCCATCAATCGACACCGGGACCGGGCACTCCACCGCGCCCACCTCCCGATCGCCCAGAAGCCCGATCACGATCACGCACGGCTGCGTGCACCACCGACCCAGGTCCCAGTTCTGCGCCGAATCCCGCACCACGCGGTACGCGGCGTTGTTCTCCGGCCTCGGCTCGGGCGGGGCAAGCAGCGGATAGAAAGCCAGGCCGTACATCGCCGTCGCAAAGTCCTTGTCACGCCCGAGGATCCCCCCGCCGGCGTAGTACGCCGCCGGCTTGCCGCGCCAATCGAGCAAAGACCTCTCGATCCGAAGTTGAGCCACCCGGTCCTTGCCCAACTGTGCGTCGATGTCCAGTGGCTGGCCCGGCTTCCACGATGCGCCGGCCGCGAGCCTTGTCACGAACACTTGCGACGGAAGATTGTCACCCGGCCGGTAAATCCCTTTCCCCGGCAGCACAACCGCGACCAGCACGTCCCTCAACTCATCCGGGAGGTCGTGCGTGAGCACGCCATGCACCTTCCACTTGCGGTCGCTGTCCGGCCATTCCGGCTGCGCGAGTTCCTCGACCCAGATCTCCTTGCCAACCGGCGTCCCCTCCGCCACCACGGGTCGGATCATCCCCCAGTTCGCCGGCACGCCGCCCGCATAATCCACCTGAAACTGCCGAGTCGTCGCGCGCGCCGGATAACTCACGGTCTCAGGAAACCGTGCATCGACCAAGTACGGCCTCGCATCCGGGAACGAACCCAGCAGTTTCTGGCTGTCCTGCGGCTGCCACACCGTGATCGTGTTGTGCCACTCCGAGCGTGTGCCGTCCGAATCCGCGGCGGGCCCGGCCACGCTCAGCCGCTGCTCGCCATACTTCGGCAGCGTGAGTTCCATCCACGACCGCATCCGCGTGTTGCTCTGCCCGTACACGTGGTCCATGAACGTCAGGTGCTTGTCCGCATCGCGCCCCGTCCGCAGCACCTTCGCCCCGCCCCAGCCGATGACCGTGAACACACCCGCGACCGCCAGGAACGCCACCCACCCGTGCTGCCGCATGTTCCGCTGCTTGAGCACGAAGTACCCCAGCGGCCCCGCCAGCAGCCAATAGAGCGAGAAGACCACAAAGGCCATCAGAAGGCCCTTGACCGCGCTGGCGGTCTTGTTGATCTTCTGCGGGATCATCGCGTCAAACTCGATCGGCGGCCGATCCGCGATGTACTCGCCCAGCGTGTTGTTCTTGCCGGCCTGCTTGGCGAGCAGTTCCGCCTGTGTCATCAGTTTCAGCCGCTTGCCAAGCACGCGGTTCCAGAATACATCCGCCCGCAGCGCATCCCTCGCGCCAAAGTCACGACGGCTCAGGTCCACCCCCACCACCGTCACCGCCCCAGCGCCCACCAGCCGCCGAACCACCAACGGCTCCCCCTGCGGCCCCGACAGGATCGGCATCGCCTCGCCCGGCTGCGCACCCTCTCGCGGGTCCAGCCTCCACATCGAGAAGTTCGCCTTCGTCCCCAGCGAGACCGACGGGCTCACCGTGAACATCGAGCGGTACAGATTGAGGTCCACGCCCTCCATCAGTTTCGGTTCGACAACCGGCAGCAGGTCGGCCAGCGGATTCACCCCGGCCCCCGCGCTGAACCACGTCTGCCCGACGCTGGGCAGCACGATCACCAGGTGCCCGCCTCGCCGCACCCACTCCTTGATCGCCCCCGCCTGCGCGTCGTACACCTTCGACACATCGAAGTCCGCGCCCGAGCCCGTCCACACGATCGCCTCGAACGGGCTGAGCGCCTGCCACACATCCGGCAGGTCATCCGGCCTCAGACCCGCCGCCAGTTCGGTGATCTCGTGACCGGTCGGCGGGACCCCGCCTCGCGTATCACGCCCCGCGGGGTACTGCTCCAACCCGTCCGTCGTCAGTCCCACAACGCCGATCAGGCTCGAAGAACCATCAATCCCCTGCCGCTGATTGGCGGGAAACTCACGCACAACCACCTGCCGACCCCGCACGTACCGATCCACTCGGGTCCGAGCACCGTCGCTCTCGTCCCTGAGTGTCGCTTCATAGGCCGTAAACCGGTATCGGAAGCCGGCCACCTGGCCGCGAGGCTGCCACCCGGTGAGCCAAAACCAGCGCGCCTGCCCGGGCGTGGTCGAAACCACCCGCACGTAGGTCGCGGTATCCCCATCCGCATCGGCCATCTCGAGCTGAACCCACACCTCGCTCGCTTTCGGCGAGTTCTCGGTGATCTCGAGCTGATAGCCCGCCCAATCGCCGGGTCGCACCTTGTCCCCGACCCCGATCCGCCGGACCTTGAGCGTGACATCGCCGGTTCCTGTCTCGGCATCCGCGACCAAACCGGGCTCGTCGGGGCCCGAGGCGCCTCCCGTCGGGTTGTCCTGCGCCCACGCCAATCCCGCCCACAGTGCGGGAAGCAACATCGCCCAGCGCCAGTTCCGGGATCTTGTTATCAACACCGCAGGATTGTAACCGACTCAACCCCGACCCCGTTGCAGCCGAAACAACCACCAGCCACCCGATGCCCACCATCCTACCCCTCGCCCTCATCGCCTTCGCCCTCGTCACCGCGGTGCTCAGCACCCTCGCCACCGCCGCCGCCCACGAGCGACGGATGATCGCGCTCCGGGAACAGGCCCTGGCCCTGCGGGCCAGTTACGCCAAACGGCTCGCCGCGATCCGCGGCCACGGCATCCTCGAAGTCTCGCCCATCGACGACGACACCCCATCCGCATGAGGCCGCGTCCCGCGATCTCAATGGCCGCTCATCCGCCTCATCCGCTCGATGAACCACACGTGCGACCTGGTCCCCATCCGGTAACACGCCACCTCGAACTTCTCGTTCGGTGAGTGCACTCGGTCATCGTCCAGCCCGAATCCCATGAAGATCGTGTCGAGTCCGCAGATCGATTTCAGCATCCCCGCCACCGGGATCGACCCGCCGCTCTTCACCAGCACCGGCCGAATCCCCGTCGCCTCCTTCACCGACTCGCTCGCGGCCTCGAGATACTTCGAGCCCGTCCCCACCGTCGCGGGGTTTCCGCCCGAGTGGTCGTGAAACTCCCACCGGCACCCCGCTGGCGTCTTCGACCGGCACCACGCAAAGAACGAGTCCCGGATCGCCGCCGGATCCTGGTCCGCCACCAGCCGGAAACTCACCTTCGCCGATGCGTGCGCCGGGATCACCGTCTTCGCGCCCGGCCCCGTGTACCCGCCGCAGATCCCGTTGATCTCCGCCGTCGGTCTCGCCCACTCGCGCTCCAGCGCGCTGTACCCCGCCTCGCCCCGGTCCGCCTCGCGCCCAAGCCCGATCCGCTTCAACGCCTCCACCACCGAGAACGGCAGCTTGGCCCACGCCTTCCGCTCGTCCTCCCCCAGCGGCCGCACCTTGTCATAGAACCCCGGGATCGTCACGCGCCCGTCCGCATCCCACAGCTGCGACAGCACGCGGCACAGATCGTTGTTCGGATTCGGCGCCCGCCCGCCCCACAGCCCCGAATGCAGGTCCTGATCCGCGCCGTGCAGCGTGACCTCCGTGTACACCAATCCGCGCACCCCATACGTAATCGCCGGCACCTTCCGCCCCAGCATCCCCGTGTCCGAAATCAGGCACACGTCGCACCGCTTCAACTCCGCCGCTCGCTCCCTCAGAAACGCCTCCAGATTCACCGACCCCGACTCCTCCTCTCCTTCCAGCATCACCGTGAACCGCACGCCGCCCGCGGTCTTCCCCGAAGCGTGCTTCCACGCCCGCAGAGCCTCCAGGAACATCGCCACCTGCCCCTTGTCATCACACGCACCTCGCGCCACGATCCTCGCTCCCGGCGTCTCCGCCGTCCCCTCTCCCTCGCCCACCATCCGCGGCTCAAACGGCGGCGAATCCCACAGGTTCACCGGGTCCACCGGCTGCACGTCGTAGTGCCCATAGAACAACACGTGAGGTCCACTCCCCGTCCCCGCCGCCCCGTCCTCGTTGGCATACGCCATCACGATCGGGTGCCCCGAGCCCCGGCCATCCGCGCCCATCTGTCCCGTCTCACACACCTCGATCCGCAGCCCCGACTCCCGCAGGTGCGCCGCCGCCCAGTCCGCCGCCTTCCGCACATCCTCCCGATGCTTCGGGTCCGTGCTGATGCTCGGAATCCGCAGCCAACCCATCAGACGCTCAAGCCCCTCCTGCTCGTTGCGCCCAACCCATTCCAACGCGGCGTTCACCGACATGCCCATCTCCTGCGCTTCCTCACCCAGCCTCCCACCGCGGCGATCGTACTCGCATCCTCACCCCACCTCACCATCGCCTCACCCCAGCGAACCAGCCGCCGAACCGCGCGCGTCAGCAAGCGGCCCCGCGCCCCCGCAGCGCAAACTTCGATCGTCAGGAAGCGGGCGCGACCTCACTTCCCCACAAACCGACCCAAGAACCACCACCCACCCCCTCGCGCGCAACGCCGCCCCCCCTCTCTCCTCCCGCCTTCCTCTGAGTCCTCCGCTCTCCTCTGCTCCCTCCGAGTTACCGCTTTTTTGCGGCTTTCCGCGACACCCCCTCTTCGCAACTCCCCCGAACTCCACGTCCCGCGCAACACCGCCCCCTTCGCGCGCCCCGTACGCGACCAAACTCCCTCGAATTCCAGCGTTTTCGCGTTCCCTCTCGCCCCGAGCACGGCGAAAAGAGCGCCACGCAACCTCTTCTCCCACAAGGCTTTGTCATCCGGCGCGCGCGCGCCGGCGCACGCGATCACCCACCCCGCGCGGATTTTGACAAATTTTTCAACTCCCTGCCCCACAACGACTTGCGGCATTTTCCGCACTCAGCACGACCCGATTTGTGCGGCACAGATCCGGCCGATCGCCCCTATCTGTGAGGGAGCCTCCCGGCATCGCGGCTCTCCGACCCGCTCCCCTCTTCTCGCAGTCGCGAGGCCCACCCATGCACACCAACCCCGCCACCATCCGCCTCGATCTCCTCGACCACCACGGACGCCTCGCCACCTCCCCCGAAGGGGTAGGACCGCCCCGTGGCGCAGCCATGAGGCAGGAGGAGGCCGGGGAACTCGCGATCCCCAAAGCACGCCAAGAGCCACCCACACCCGAGCCCCACTCCGTCCAGACAAAAAAGCGACCCCGCACATGCGGGGTCGCCCGGAATCAACCGATGCTCTCGACTTGCGACAAGCCAGCCGAAGACTCAGCAGCCGCCGAAGTACGCCGACAGGAAGTCGAAGATGTCCTGCACCGAGACGCCGTTGGGCGCGCCCGGGCCAGGGGTGCTGTCGTTCGCGTTGGCGCACGGGTCGCTGCTGAAGTAGGCCGACAGGAAGTCGAAGATGTCCTGCACGCTCACGCCGCCGGGAGCGCCGGGGCCGGGAGCCGACTTGTTGAAGTTGCCGCGGCAGCAGGGGACGGTCGTGCTGAAGGGTGTGCACGCCGTGCCGTTGCCCGCGTAGGCGAGGTTGACGCCTGTGCAGGCCTCCGACGTGGTGACGGAGCAGTTCGAGCCGCAGCAGCACGCGCCGGTGGTCACGACCGGGTCGCACGAGGTGGTGTACGTCACCGAGACAAACTGGTTGCCGGCGATGCCGCCGGTCGTGTCGTCGAAGTTCACCGCCTGCGGGTCGCCCAGATTGACCGTGCCAGCCGGGAGACCGCCCGAGACCTGGTTCGACAGGAAGTCGTGCCCGCCGCCATTGACGAACGCGCAGATCTTGATCGGCGAGGTGCCGTCCCAACCGAGTTCATCCAGCCGGATGCGCAGCTCGTAGCCCGTCGTCACCAGTTCGCCGCCGGTCGCGGTCGTGTCGGTCACGCCCGCGATGTTGTTGTTGTCGATCGTCATCGAGACCAGGCCGGGGATCGTCAGGTTCGGACGGCCGTTGGCGGTGCCCAGCGGATCGAGCGACCCCGCGACAGCCAGGTCGGGCGACGTGCAGTCCGGCGGGTCGATACAGAAGTTGATCAGGGGGCTGATCAGCCGAGGCGCGAACGAGGAAAACACCTCGGGCAGAACCGTCAGCGTGTTGAACGCGCCGAGCAGGTCGCCCTGCACGTCGATTCCGACCACGCTCGACGGGTTGAAGGGTCCGCCAAAGCCGTTGGGCTGGCAAGTGCCCGCGTTGTCGCGCACGCAGAACGTGCCGTCGTAGACC
Organism: Phycisphaerales bacterium; assembly: GCA_020846975.1. Lineage (GTDB taxonomy): Bacteria > Planctomycetota > Phycisphaerae > Phycisphaerales > UBA1924 > JADLCX01. Next base: position 71,529 of record JADLCX010000030.1, on the reverse strand, counting down.
AGCGGGTTTGTCGAGGCCTTCGGGCCGGCGGTGAACGAGCCGTAATCGAGCAGGCCCTGCGCGGAAACCGCATCGCCCTGCGCGCCGGTGGCGCGGAGGAACGCGGCCTCGGAACCGTGGTACGCGGCGTCGTTCACGCCCGCGCCCTCGTTGCGGTACGTCACCCAGTAGTCAGCGGTGAAGCCCGAGTCGAACGTCAGGCCGGGACCGCCGTTGCCGGCGCCCATGCGGTTCAGGCCGTTGAACCCGACGCCGACGTTGTCGGCCCGCAGCGTCTGCTGCCCGCCCGCCGCGCCATCGACATCGAAGAAGATGTCGAGTTTGTTGCCGTTCACTTCCAGGTTGCCGGCGATGAACACGTGCAGGTAGTTCCCGCAAGCCTTGGCGTAGATCGCGTCGATCTCGCTGCCATAGGCCTTGTCGGGGCTGGGGACGGGAAGCGGCGTGGGCACGCACGGCGAAACGACAATCGGAGCAGGGTTCACCGCCTGACCGACGAATCGCCCCTGGCCGCCGCCCGTCGTGGTCGTCTCACCGATGTTGGCGAAAGTGTTAACGGGATTGTTCCCGTTCGTGCAGGTCAGGGCGTAATCGCAATCGAACCCGGCATCAAACTTCAGCCCGTTGCCGCCCGTGCCGACCGGAAACTCACCCAGACGGTTCAGCCCGTTGAAGTCCAGGTTGGGATTGTTTCCGAGCAGGCGGTTCTGACCCTGACCCGCGGCGGTATCAAAGAACAGCCAGATCTTGCTGAAATCGCTGGCAAGGTTGCCGGTGAGGAAGACGTACAGCGACTTCTCGCCGCCGACGGTCACCACGCGAGCGTAAATCGCGTCGATCTCGTTGCCGTTGCAACCGCTCGGCAGCCCCAGGTTATTATCGCCGAAAAGTGTCTCGGTGGTGCTCACCCACAGCGCGGGCGTGGTCCAGAAGCCGGCATCCAGCGTGCCGTCGATCACCGGACCGGCGGGGTCGGTATCCGCGCCATTGGCAACGGTGACGAACTGATCGCCGGCGATGCCGCCGGCATCCGCGTCATCGAACGATGTTGCGCGCGGATCGCCGAGGTTGGCCGCCAGGCACGTGGTCGAACCGCCGATGACCTGGTTCGACAGGAAACTGTGGTCCTGCGCGATCACGAAGCCCGCGATGCGAATCGTGGCGTCGGTCGGGTTGTTGATCGCCGAGAACGGGATCTTGATCTCGATACCCGTCGTGATACCCGCGCCCGAGGCGACACACGCGCCCGGTCCGGCGGGCACGCCGAGGATGTTGGAGTTGTTGATCGCCAACTGCATGCCGGAGCCGAAGCTGCTGCACTCGAAGTTGCCGGGAACGTTGTCGCCAAATCCCGTCGGGTTGGCGGTATTCACGTACAGCGCCGCGCCGTACGACGCATCACGGGTCCCATCCACAACGGGGGCCTGGCCGAGGGCCGTAGCCGTCGCCGCCAGCAGCAACGCCGCCGCGGCTGTACACGAAACGTGCTTCATCACATCACTCTCCGATAAAGGGTCTCAAGGACCTCGCGACCGTTCGCGTCCCTGCCGAATCCGGCCGCGCAGCAACACCCGCACGCGCAGACGCCCAACTCGCAGCCTGAAAGCATACAACACTGGGCTAGGACGACCAAGCCCTCTTTGCGACTCTTGTCGGGGTTGCTCGCCCCGCCTCGCCCTTCTGGCCACCCTCTTTGGGTGAGCCGCGTACGGCTGTCAAAATGGAGAATCCCGTACCCTTCGCCGCGCCTCGCCAACCTGGCCTACTCCCGCGTACGGTGCAGCCATCGGGCGATGTAAGCGTATTGGTTGGAGCGACGCTAGCATGTACACTTCGATGTCAGGCTGGGGGATTCGGACCGGTGGATGACTGGGGCCGGGGTCCGACACAAGCGTTTACGAGCTCTTTCACTTCGGCTTGACGCGCGACAGCGCACAGCACGAGAAGCCCATGACATACACCCGCAGCCTCGGCCGCCGCAATCCCGCCTTCACGCTGATCGAACTTCTCGTGGTCATCGCGATCATCGCGCTGCTGATCGCCATCCTGCTCCCCGCGCTCGGCAAGGCTCGCGAAGCCTCCAAGCGCACCGCCTGCCTCAGCAACGTCCGCCAGGTCAGCCTCGCGATGAACTTCTACGCCAAGGACAACAAGGACTGGTACCCGGTCCAGCCGGCACGTTCGTTCGCGACCTTGTTCGATTCGGCGCCCGGTCAGGGCCAGTACCTGCACGGCGGCGTCGCGGGTATGTTCAGCCTCGAACAGAACGGCGACGGTGCATCGCTCGGTTACGGCGGCGGTGTGACCGGCGGCCTGCCCTACATCGCGTACAACAACGTCAGCGGCGTGCGCAACCCGATCCTCGCCGACTACCTCGACGGGTACGGCGTGCTCCACTGCCCCTCCGACAAGATCGATCGCTTCTATTCCGGCGGTGCGACCGCCTACGGCGCGGGCACTATCAAGACGCCCAAGCCCCCCGGCTCGCGCCAGGAAGTCGCCTCGTACAACATCTCGTACCTCTACATCGCCGGCTTCCAGGCCGATGAGCCGGTGCTCGTCAAGCCCGTTCCCCTCTGGGGCGATGAAACCAACGGGTACGACAACGGCCTCCGCGCCTGGTACGGCGACGACGGCGACGCCGCCGCCGCCGGCGTCCGCCCGCGTTCCAACAACTACGCCGCCGACGACAACCACGGCAAGGAGGGCGCGAACTTCGCCTTCACCGACGGTCACGCCGAGTTTGTCACCGGCAGTTTCGCGGCCCACTTCTTCACGCGATTCATCAACGGCGATCCGACCCGCATCAACCCCGACAGCGTGGACGTGATCCGCCCCGGCCGAAGCGGTCGCCTGCAATCCATCGACTGATCTCCGCGCCCGCAGCGCTGTATCATCGGCCCCGTGACCCCCTCGAACTCCGCACACACGACCGCCCCGCGCTCCTGGCTCAAGCGGCTGTTCTCGGCGCAGGAGTCGGGGCTGGTGCTCGTCATCATCCTCCTGATGGCGGCCCTGACGATTTTCGGAGGATCCAAGCGCGCGGTCGTGGACATCGACATCCCCGCCGGCGCCACGGCGGCCGTGCGAGATGAAGGCGATGCCAGCGTGCTCACGGTCAGGACGACCGACGGCCGCGAATCGTCGCACCGTTCGACGCGGACCTGGCGCATCCCGGATGCCGACCCCGCCAACCCCGGCGCGGTCCGTGCCGCGCAGGGCATCACCGAGATCAGCAGGTTCCTTAACAAGGAAAACCTGGTCATCCAGACGACCAACGCGAGCTACTTCGCGGTGATGGCCGTGGGGATGACCGCGGTCATCATCCTCGCGGGCATCGACCTCTCGATCGGCTCGATCTACGCGCTGGCCGCGCTCGTGGGCGCGATGGCCGTCAACCAGCTCGGCGCGAGTTCGGGCGTCGTGCCGACCGTCCTGACCGCGCTGGCCGTCTGCTGCGGCATCGGCGGCGCGTGCGGGTTCGCCAACGGCGCGGCCAGCGTCGCCCTGCGCGTCCATCCGTTCGTCATCAGCCTCGGCACGATGGCGATCTTCCGCGGCGTCGTGCTCCTGATCTCGGGCGCCCAGACCATCGGCGTCGAGCCCGAGTCGCTCCAGCGCGACTTCTTCAAGCTCCAGGCCGGCGGCGTCTATCCGGTGCCCACGCTCATCATGCTCGCCATCGCCGCGGCGGGGATGTTCGTCCTCAGCCGCACCGTCTTCGGCCGGCAGGTCTACGCCATCGGCGGCAACGAAACCGCGGCCCGGTACGCCGGCATCGGCGTCGGGCGCGTGAAGGTCGCTGTCTACACGATCAACGGGATGCTCGCCGGCCTCGCCGGGTGCATCTACCTCGGCTACTTCGCGAGCGCGGAGAACAACGCCGGCAACGGGTACGAACTCAAGGTGATCGCCGCGGCGGTCATCGGCGGGGCCTCGCTCTCGGGCGGGCGCGGGAGCGCGATCGGGGCGGTGCTGGGGGCCATCCTCGTCCAGCTCATCGACAACGCCCTGGTCATCCTCGACATCAACCAGAACTACTCGCAGGTGGTCATGGGCGCGGCGATCGTCGTGGCCGTCGTGCTCGACCAGGCCAAGGGGCGCCTGTCCGGGCGTTGATCTGGTCCGTGCTCGGCTATGCTCTGGGCATGGCGAACCTCACCCTTGTCCAGGCCATCAACCTCGCCCTCACCCAGGAGATGGAGGCCGACCCGCGCATCATCCTGCTCGGCGAGGATGTCGGCAAGAACGGCGGCGTCTTCCGCGTGACCGAGGGGCTCCAGGCTCGCTTCGGGGCCGAGCGCGTCGTCGATACGCCGCTGGCCGAATCGGGCATCATGGGCACCGCGATCGGCTTGGCGATGGCCGGGATGAGGCCGATCCCCGAGATCCAGTTCGAGGGGTTCCTCGGCCCTGCCTACGACCAACTGGTCAACCACGCGGCCCGCTACCGCACGCGCTCGCGCGGGGCGATCACCATCCCGCTCACCATCCGCATCCCCGTCGGCGGCGGCATCCACGCCCCCGAACTTCACAGCGACTCGCCCGAGGCGATCTACGCCCACACACCGGGGCTCAAGGTTGTCATGCCGAGCACGCCGTACGACGCCAAGGGCCTGCTCATCTCCGCCATCCGCGACCCAGACCCGGTGATGTTCTTCGAGCCCAAGCGCATCTACCGGGCCTTCCGCGAAGAGGTTCCCGAGGACGAGTACACCGTGCCGATCGGCAAGGCCAAGATCATCACCGAGGGCAACGACCTCACCCTCATCTCGTGGGGCGCGACGGTGACGCAGTGCCTTGAAGCCCTCGACAACCTGCCCGAAGACATCTCGGTCGAGATGATCGACCTGCGGACGATCTACCCGATCGACATCCAGTGCATCGCCCAGAGCGTCGAGAAGACCGGCCGGTGCGTGATCGTGCACGAGGCCCCCAAGACCGCGGGCTTCGGCGCGGAGATCGCGACGATCATCCAGGAGCGGTGCTTCCTCAACCTCGAAGCCCCCGTCCAGCGCGTGTGCGGCTTCGACACGGTGATGCCCTATTACAAGCTGGAGCTCGAGTACCTGCCCGACGCGAAGAGGATCGGAGAGAGCATTCACCAGTGTTTGGCGTATTGAGTCTCCGTAGAGCCGAGCCGCGCAGGCGGTCGGAGATACCCGGCGGCTTGCGCCGGCCCCGTGCGGCGTGGCACTGGTCCTGTGCCCTCGGCTGTGCCGGGGTGTATCGTTGCGGCCCATGGACCTCGTCCAGCAGTTCATCCACTTCTTCACGCACCTGCCCGAGCACCTCGAAGGGTTCATCCGCGATTACGGTGCGTGGACGTACGCGATCCTGTTCGCGATCGTGTTCGCGGAGACGGGGCTGGTGTTTCTTCCGTTCCTGCCGGGGGATTCGCTGCTGTTCGCGGTGGGCGCGCTGGGGGCGCGGGGGAGCTTTGACGTGTGGCTGGTGTCCCTCGTGCTGTTCGCCGCGGCGGTGATCGGCGATGCGGTGAACTACCACATCGGGAAGTTCCTGGGGCCGCGGATGGCGCGGGGCCAGAGGGTCCGTTTGATCAAGCAGAAGCACCTGGACCGGACGCACGAGTTCTTCGAGAAGTACGGGGGCAAGACGATCATCCTGGCGCGGTTCGTTCCGATCGTGCGGACGTTTGCGCCGTTCGTGGCGGGGATGGGCGCGATGAGTTACGGGAAGTTCGTGCTCTACAACATCGTCGGGGCCGGGGCTTGGGTGCTGGTGTGCGTGGGCGCGGGCTACTTCTTCGGGAACTTCGAGGTCGTGAAGAACAACTTCGAGCTGGTGATCGTGGGGATCATCGTGGTGTCGTGCATCCCGATGGCGGTCGAGGTGCTGTTGGCGCGGAGGCGGGCCGCGTCGCGGGATGAAGCCGCTCAGCGCGCGCCCGGCTCGTCGGACCAGACGTGACCCGGCTCTCGGCAGATGATCCTCGTCGCGTCATCACCGGCCGCGGCGAGCAGGCGCGTGATGGGCTCGTCGGGTCGCTTCTCGCCCATGTCGAAGGTGGAGTGGTGCATGGGCAGGAGGCGGCCTCGCTCGGAGTCGCCGATGCGCATGAACATGTTCCAGACCTGCTCGGGCGTGGCGTGCGCGCCCTCCCAGGTCTGGTACGCGCCGATCCCGAACACCGAAAGCCCGATCGGACCCAGACGGTCGAACGTGTCGGTGAGCGCGGTGTCGCCGGCGAAAAGGACGCGGTCGAGGCCGTGCTCGAGGAGGTAGGCGTTGTAGCCGCGGCCGCGGTCGAGCGCGGCGCGCGCCCCCCAATGGCGGGGCTGGAGGGCCTCGATGCGGAGTTCGCCGATGCGGGCTTGTCTTCCCCATGCGAGTTGCACCACCTCGCCGAAGCCGTCGGGGATAAGGGCTCGCGTCCGGTCGGCGGTGATGACCACCGCGCCGCGCGCGGGGCCGGAGACAAGCCGCCGCAGCGAGGGCTTGTCGAGGTGGTCGAAGTGGGCGTGCGAGAGCAGGACGATGTCGATAGCGGGCAGGTGCTCGATCTCGGCCGCGGGCGGGAGGAGGCGGCCGAGCCCGACGGTGACGCCGCCGACCGACACGCCGATCCGTCGGGAAAAGACCGGGTCGGTCAGGATGGTCTTTCCGGCCATCCGCAGCAGCACCGTGGCGTGGCCCACCCAAGCCGCGGAAAGGCGGGCGCGGCCCAGTTTGTCGAAGTCGATCCGCGAATGGGCTGCCGGCATCGGGATCAGGTCCGATCCTCCTCCGGTCGCGGCGCGTGCACGCGTGCCGGCCTCGCGGAACGATTCGATGATGTGACGCGGGTAGCGTTGCAGGCCGGACCGGGCCGCCGCGGCGGCGGTCCGCAGCCTTGAGCGGGATGGACCCGGCCCGTCGGATCGGTCGTCGTGCATGGGCGGGAGCGGATCGGCCACGGATGACGGTACACTGCGCGGCAGGCCAAGTCACCGGGCCGACCCGGATTGAGCGAGTATTCATGATCAACGTGAGCTACTTCGGCGCGGCGGGAGAAGTGACGGGGTCGTGCTACCTGGTCGAGAGCGGGCGGGCGCGTGTCCTTCTGGACTTCGGCCAGCATCAGGGCGATCCCGATTCCGAGCGGCGCAACCGGGAGTTGCCGCCGCTGGATCCCGGGCGGCTGGATGCGGTCGTGCTCACGCACGGTCACCTCGACCATTGCGGTCGGCTGCCGCTGCTGGAAGCGGGCGGGTACAAGGGCCGCGTGTTCTGCACGCCCGCGACGCAGGCCCTGACGGGGATCATCCTGCGTGACGCCGCGGCGCTGCAGGAAGCGGATGCGGAGGATGATCGGAAGCGAGCCACGGCCGAGGGGCGGCGATCCGAGGAGCCGCTGTTCACGACCGAACAGGCGGAGCAGACGCTGGGACGATTGACGCCCGTGTGTTACCAGCGAGAGCAGCGGATCGCACCGGGCGTGTCCATCCGGTTCTTCGATGCGGGCCACATCATCGGCGCGGCGAGCGTGCTGATGACGGTGGAGGGGGGCAGACCGGGCGCGGCGACGAGGCGGATCCTGTTTTCGGGCGATGTCGGCGTGACCGGCGCGCCGATCCTCCGCGACCCGGTGGTTCCCTCCGCCGAGCTCACGGGCACGCCGGACCTGGTGGTGCTCGAATCCACCTACGGAGACCGGAACCACCGGCCGCTGGATCAGACGATCGAGGAACTGGTGGGCGTGCTGGACACCGCGAGGGCGGAGGATGGCAAGGTGCTGATTCCCGCGTTCGCGGTCGGCCGGACGCAGGACCTGATTTACCATATGGGATGCCTGCGCCGGGAGGACCGCATCCCGCCGACGAGCGTGTACATCGACAGCCCGATGGCCACGGCCACATCCGCGCTCTACACCGAGCATCCCGAGTTGTACGACGCGGAGGCCGCGGCGCTCAAACTGCGGGGGATTGATCCGCTGAACTTTGCCGGGCTTCGGCACACGGCATCGCGCGATGAGTCTCGCGCTCTCAACTCACTCCGCGGCGGCGGGGTGGTGATCGCGGGGAGCGGGATGTGCACCGGCGGCCGGATCGTGCACCACCTGCGCAACTCACTGGCGAACCCGTCAACGCACGTGGTGATCGTTGGGTACCAGGGAAAAGGCACGCTGGGGCGCCGATTGGTTGAGGGCGCGCCGTCGGTTCGGATCTTCAATCAGCCGGTCGAGGTTCGCGCAAAGGTTCACACTCTGGGCGGATTCTCGGCACACGCGGGCCAGGCCGAGCTGGTGGCGTGGGGGTCGCACGCCTTGCGTGATGGGAGCTCAACTCGACCGCGGCTGGTGTTGACGCACGGCGAAGACGGGCCGCGGAGGGCGCTCGCGGAGCGGATTCACCGGACGACCGGGATTCACGCCGAACTCCCGTGCTGGGGGGACAAGACCGAACTTTGACCGACAACCCCGCTCGTCCCTCGCCAGCGAGGACGATCTTGACGCAATCTGAACAGTCCGAGGGCCCATTTCCGACCGGTTTTTCCTAGCATCGTGCGTTCTGATCGGCCGGGCCGGCCAGATCGTGATCGCGGAAATCACCGGGCAAGGAGAACGGTCGTGCGGAGACGTGCGTGGATGGCGAGCATGATGGGCCTGGCGGCGTCGCTGGTCCTCGGCGTGGGCGTCTCACCGGCGTCAGGGCAGGGCAGGCTGATCAGGATCGACGGTTCGAGCACGGTGTACCCCGTGACCGAGGCCGTCGCGGAAGAGTTCCAGGACGCCAACCAGGGGATGAGGGTCACGGTGGGTGTTTCGGGCACGGGCGGCGGTTTCAAGAAGTTCTGCCGGGGTGAGATCGACATCGCGAACGCTTCGCGGCCGATCATGGCCGAGGAAATGAAGGCCGCCAAAGCGAACGGAGTCGAGTACATCGAACTGCCGATCTGCTTTGATGCGCTGACGGTGGTCGTGAACAAGACCAACACGTGGGCGGAGACGATCACGGTCGCCGAACTCAAGAAGATGTGGGAGCCGGGCGCGCAAGGGAAGGTGACCAGGTGGAACCAGATCAACCCCAGGTGGCCCGATGCGCCGCTGACGCTCTACGGCGCGGGGTCGGACTCGGGCACGTTTGACTACTTCACGGAGGCGGTCTGCGGCAAGGCCAAGGCCAGCCGCGGCGATTACACCGCCAGCGAAGACGACAACGTGCTGGTTCGCGGCGTGGACGGCGACAAGAACGCGATCGGTTATTTCGGGTACGCGTACTTCGCCGAGCACAAGGACAAGCTCAAGGCGGTGAAGATCGACGACGGCAAGGGCGGCGGGGCGGTCGAGCCGAACCCGGAGAGCGTGATCAAGGGCAAGTACAACCCACTCTCGCGCCCGCTGTTCATCTACGTGAACAAGAAGGCCGCGGAGTCGCGGCCTGAGGTCAAGAAGTTTGTCGAGTATTACCTCGAGAACGCCGCGAGCCTGGCGGAAGAGGTGAAGTACGTCGCCCTGCCGCAGGCCGCCTACAAGATGGCTCGCGAGCGGTGGAACAAGTTGGACACGGGCACGGTCTTCGGCGGCAAGCCCGAGGTTGGGCTCACCATCGAGCAACTGCTGACACGCGAGACGGTTGACGCGGTGAAGGATGCCGCGAAGCCGGAAGAGAAGAAGTAATCGGGTATGCTCTCAACTCCGGCCCGCGGGATTCAGCGGGCCGGGCTCCTGGGTTTGGGTTGCCCCCCTTTGGCTCTCGCCTCCCCCTCATCTCCCCTTCACTCTCGGCCGATCCGAAACGAAAGAAGGCATGAACGCGATCTCGCAGCAGCCCGGCATCGCGTCGAACGCCGCTGTGCGTGCGAGCGCCGCGCCGGTCCGGCAGCGGTCGGCCATCGCGGGTGCGATGGAGAAACTGATCGAGTTCGGGCTGCTGCTCGCGGCGCTGTTCTCGGTGGCGATCACGGCGGGCATCGTGTTCGTGCTGGTCTCCGAGGCGGCTCCGTTCTTCCGGACCGTCCCGATCGGGGAGTTCCTGACCGCGCGGCTGTGGACTCCTCTGTTCGCCGAGCCGCGGTACGGGATCATGCCGCTCCTGGCGGGCACGCTGATGACAACCGGCATCGCGCTGGCGGTGGCGATGCCCGTGGGGACGATCCTGGCGATCTGGCTGAGCGAGTTCGCGCCGGCGAGGGTGCGGGAGATCGTCAAGCCGGTGCTGGAGATGCTGAGCGCGGTGCCGACGGTCGTGTTCGGCTACTTCGCGGTGATGTCGGTGACACCGCTGCTGCAGAAGATTGACAGCGACATCCCGGCGTTCAACATGCTGAGCGCGGGGCTGGTGATGGGCGTGATGATCGTGCCGTACATCAGCTCGCTGAGCGAGGACGCGATGCGGTCGGTGCCCATGCTGCTCCGCGAGGGCTCGTACGCGATGGGCGCGGGGAGGCTCAAGACCGCGATCCGGGTGGTCTTTCCGGCCGCGCTCTCGGGCATCGGCGCCGCGTACACGCTCGCGGTGGCCCGCGCGGTCGGCGAGACCATGATCGTCGCGATCGCCGCGGGGCAGCAGCCGAGCCTGACGGTCAATCCGCTCGACTCGGCGGCGACGATCACGGCGTTCATCGTGCAGGTGTCGCTGGGTGACCTTCCGCACGGCACGATCGGGTACAAGTCGATCTTCGCCGCGGGGTTCACGCTCTTCGTGCTCACGCTCGGGTTCAACCTCGTCGGGGCGTGGCTCCGGCGTCGCTTCCGTCAGGCCTACTGACTTATTCTCCCTGTTCTCTAGTCCCCGATCCCTTCCCCGGAATGCTCGACACCGCCCGCATGGTTCGCAAGGCCAAACTCGAAGACCGCGTGTTCGCGGTCGTCGGGGTGGTTTGCATCTGCATCGTGCTGGGTGTGCTGGCCGCGCTCCTGGGCCGGCTGGCGGTGCAGGGCCTGTCGCGGATCGACTGGGCGTTCCTCACCTCGTTTCCCTCGCGGCACGCCGACAAGTCGGGGATCCTCTCGCCGCTGGTCGGCTCGCTGCTGGTGATGCTCGTCACCTCGCTGACGGCGATCCCGCTGGGCGTCGCCGCGGGCATCTACCTCGAGGAGTACGCGAAGAAGAACCGGCTGACGGGCCTGATCGAGATCAACATCACCAACCTCGCGGGCGTTCCCTCGATCGTGTACGGGCTGATGGCCCTCGGGCTGTTCGTCTACACGTTCCGCTTCGAGCGGAGCGTCCTCTCCGGCGGCCTGACGCTCGCCTTCCTGATCCTCCCCATCGTGATCGTCGCGACGCGGGAATCGCTGCGGGCGATCCCGCAGAACATGCGCGAGGCCGCGTACGCGCTGGGCGCGACGCGGTGGCAGGTTGTGCGGCACCACCTGCTGCCGTACTCGGCCGGCGGGATCTCGACGGGCGTGATCATCGGCATCTCCCGGGCCATCGGCGAGACCGCGCCGCTGGTCACGATCGGCGCGCTCACGTACATCCGCTTCCTCCCGCCCTATCCCGGCCAGATCGTGGAGTCGGCCGAGGGTGTGATCCGGCACGCGGGGCCGCTGGACTGGGTGTGGTCGCCGTTCACGGTGCTGCCCATCCAGATGTTCAACTGGGTCTCTCGCCCGGGGGACAGGTTCCTTGAGAACGCCGCGGCGACGGGCGTGGTGCTGCTGGCCGTCACGCTGACGCTCAACGCCGGGGCGATCTGGTTCCGGGCGCGGATGCGGAGGAGGATCAAGTGGTGAGCCCGCCCGGTTCGCGGCCGGCGCATCCGCGAGATACCATCGCCCGGGGCCCGGCGCTCGCCGCGCCCGTGAGCGTTGACGCCGCCGCGACGGGCGGCGCTGCCGGCCGTCCACGAGAACCCTTGCCGACCACGACCCCCGCCAACCAGGAAGCGACCGCCGCCGCGCCGGCCGCCGGGATCAAGGCCCGTGTGCAGGACTTCTCGTTCTACTACGGCCCGTTCCAGGCCGTGAAGAACGTCTCGATCGGGTTCGCCGAGCGCGCCGTCACGGCCCTGATCGGCCCGTCCGGGTGCGGCAAGACCACGCTCCTGCGGTGCTTCAACCGCATGCACGACCTCTATCCCGACACGCGCTACGAGGGGAAGATCGTGCTCAACCCCAGCGGGATCAACATCGTTGATCGCCGCATCAGCCCGATCGAGATGCGGATGCGCATCAGCATGGTGTTCCAGAAGCCCAACCCATTCCCCAAGAGCATCTTCGAGAACGTGGCCTACGGGCTTCGCCTCCGGGGCGTGCGGAGCAGGCGGGAGCTCGCCGACCGCGTCGAGACCGCGCTCAAGGGCGCCGCGCTGTGGGGCGAGGTCTCCGACCGGCTGCGGAAGCCGGCGTTCGCGCTCTCGGGCGGGCAGCAGCAGCGGCTGTGCATCGCCCGCGCCCTGGCCGTCGAGCCCGAGATCGTGCTCTTTGATGAGCCGACCAGCGCGCTGGACCCGATCGCGACCAGCAAGATCGAGGAACTGATCCACGAGCTCCGCTCGCGCGTGACCATCATCATCGTGACGCACAACATGCAGCAGGCCGCGCGCGTCAGCGACTTCACCGCGTTCATGTACCTCGGCGAGATGGTCGAGGTCGGCCGCACGGACATGATGTTCCAGAACCCGGCCAGGCCGCTGACCGAGCAGTACATCTCCGGCCGCTTCGGCTGACCCCCCCTTCCCCCCTCCCCCCCCGCCCCGCCCCCTTCCCCTCCGAACGCACGCTACCGCGAGAGCTGCGCCCGCAGGTAGTGGATCATGTCGAGCTTGGTGATCAGCCCGTGGAACGCGCCGCGCTGGTCCGCGACGATCGCCACGCGGTCGGCCCGGAAGATCGGCATGAGCGAGGCGATGGGCGCCTCGGGCGAGACGGTCTCCAGCCGCCGCGTCATGAAGTCCGACACCGGCCGGTCGAACGCCGCGGGGTCGGTCGCGATGCCCAGCAGGATGTCGCCCTCGTCGATGATCCCCGCGACCCTGCCCGACTCGTCCATGACCACCATCTGCGACACGCCGTAGAGCGACATCCAGCGGATCGCCTGCCGCACGGGGTGCTTCTCCTGGAGCGTGTAGTCCTCGCCCAGGTCGTGCCGCCGCGCGATCAGGTCCCGCAGGTCGCCCGTCCTGGTGCGCCTGATGAACCCGTTGTCCATCATCCAGAAGTCGTTGAACATCTTCGAGAGGTCCTTGGCCCCGCTGTCGCAGATCAGCGTCACGACGTTGCAGGGCCCCCCCCCCCCCTCCCCGGTCTGCTTCCGGCAGAACTTCAGCGCGGCCGCGAGGATGCACCCGGTGCTCGAGCCCGCCAGCACGCCCTCCCTGGCCAGCAGCTCGCGGGCCGCGAAGAACGACTCGGCATCGGAGATCTCGAACGCCTCGCTCACCAGCGAGAGGTCGCAGATGTCGGGCACGAAATCCTCGCCCATCCCCTCCACCAGCCAGCTCCCCGGCTCGACCTTCCGCCCGTCGTTGACCAGCGGCGCGAGGATCGAGCCGGTCGGGTCGGCGAGGATCATCTTCACCGGCTTGTGCCGGCCTTCGGCGGCGAGCTTCTTGAAGTAGTTCCCGCACCCCGAGAGCGTCCCGCCCGAGCCCACACCGCACACGATCGCGTCAACGCCCCCCACCGCCGCCAGCTGCCGCTCGATCTCCGGCGCGGTCGTCTCGAAATGGGCCCGCGGGTTGTCGGCGTTGCCGAACTGGTTCACGTACAGCGAGTTGGGCGTGCGCCCGGCGATCGAGGCGGCCAGCTCCTGGTAATACTCGGGGTGGCCCTTGGGCACATCGCTCCGCGTCAGGACCACCTCCGCGCCCATCGCCTTGAGGTGCTGGATCTTCTCCTGCGACATCTTGTCGGGCACGACGACCTTGAGCCTGTACCCCTTCTGCCCCGCGACCAGCGCGAGCCCCAGCCCGGTGTTCCCCGCCGTCGCCTCGATGATCGTCGGCGGCGGGCTCCCCTTGGGGTTCAGCCGCCCATCCTTCTCCGCCGCGGTGATCATCGACAGCCCGATGCGGTCCTTGATCGACCCCGCCGGGTTCATCAGCTCCATCTTGCCGAAGAGCCTGATGCCCCTCTGTGCGCCCGCCCCCAGATCGAGCCGCTTGAACTCGAGCATCGGCGTGTTGCCGATCATGTCCAGGACATTGGCATACGGCTGATCGGGGGAAGAAGGTCCGTGGGTGTTGGCGGGCATTGGCAGAGTCTATCGCCAATCTCCGTGCCACGACCACGCCGCTTTGGGCGTGGTCGTGTGCCTTCGAGCGACCATCGGTGCTCGGGAGTTTGCTTCTTCTTGAGAAGGGGTCGGGCCACGGAGGTCCAACGACACGGCACGCACCACGGGCCGGACCCACGGGGGGTGGGGCAAAGGGTTGTCCACCCCGTGCCACGACCGGTTTGCCGGGTGCCGGGTGCCGGGTGCCACAGGCTGCCGCGGCTTTGAGCGGCTGCCTGTGCCGGGCATCGCGCGACATCCGCACGGGCATCGGCCCAAAGCGGCCGAAGCCCGTGGCACGTTTCGAACCGATGCCACCCGCCGGAGTGGAGGAGCGGTTGGGACACCCGCCCACCGACCACCACTATCCAGCGACCGAACCCCCCTGGCGGGTGTTCAGTTCGATCTGCCGCTGACAAAGGGCTTCTTGCGCTCTGAACTTGAGCATAAACGCTCGTTGAGCACCGACGAGGTACCCAACAGCAGCGGTGACAAACGCACATGCGCCAGCTACCCCGGCGGAGCTTCCCGTCTTGATCGAGCTCTCCAACACGAAGCCACCGACAGCGCCAAGAGCCAGTCCAACAAGCGTGCATAGCGCGATGATCGTGTTCGCTCTTGAATAGAGCCGGTTAGCAAACTTTTGTAGGACAGCCGGGTCGTAGCGAGTCATTTCGTGGCCTCCTCGGCGGTTCGGGTGCTTGAATCACGCACTTACGCGGTCAGCATACTCCACTTCGGCCGAGGCGTGCGATGGACCGGCCGGCGGGCGGCACAGACTTGTTTCGGGTAGCAGTCCGTGCGGTCCTGGAGTGGGAATGGGGGGTGGAGTGATCGTGCTCGGCCGAATGCTCAAGGCCAAAGTCCTTTTCTGATAACCTGCCTTACGTTCCGTGGCTGGAGCGCACAGGCACCCCTGGGCCGGCAGGTAAGAGCGCAACCGGCCCGCGAAAGGCGGGACGGCCGACGCATCTTGGTCTTTCCGGGGGAAGGAGGTGCCGGAGGAAGGGGCTTCCCCTTGGGGGGGCTCTGGCCCAGCGGAACAACAGCAGTTCGGCTCCAGACAGCCGCTGCCCGGCTCCGGTCAACAGCCATTCGGGGCGCGACAGGAACAACCCGTCTCCGGACAACGCACGTTCGGCTCCGGACAGCGGCCGTTCGGCTCCAGACAAGAGCTGCGCGGCTCCGGACAGCGGTCGTTCGGGGCCGAACACCCGCAGTTCGGGGCCGAAATATTCCTGTCTGGACCCGAAATGTTGTTGTCGCTCGATCTCGGGCTTTGCGCGGGCATCGGTGCGCGTGCGGAGCGAGCGTTCTTATCGCACCTTCCCGTTCTTCCCCCTTACCTCCCCCCCCCCCCGCCCCGCTTCCCCCTCTGCGCCTTCTCTGTGTCCTCTGCGTTCCTGACTTTCTGTATCGAGTTTTCCTGTTGTGCTGAAGAAGCGATCCGAGCCGGTCGAACTTCAGGGTTGACAGCCCGCGCCGGCTGCCTTTGTTTCGTGGAGGTCGCGTGTGCGATCAGCCACATCCAAGGCGCACGGAGACTCGACCATGCCTGTCCTGCCCGATACCAAGCTCGGCCAGTTGGAGTACTTTGAGGTTCACCAGCCCGTCTGGGCGGCGGCCCCTGCCGCGGCCGTGGGCCTGACCGCCGGCGCGACCACCCTGCTGGGCACGCTCGTCACCAACGCCCGCAAGTCGTACGACGACATGCTCACCGCCCGCGCTGCGGCGAAGAACGCCACGCTCAACTGGTACGACCAGTGCGCCCTGATGAACGCCGCCGGCCGCGATGACATCCGCATCATCAAGGCCTTCGCGGACTCGCAGCCCAACCCGCTCACGGTGTACACGCTGGCGCAGGTCGATCCGCCCGCGCCCCCCGGCCCCGCGCCGATCCCCGGCACCCCCGACAACTTCAGGGTCACGATCAACCCCGCCAGCGGCGAGCTCACCCTCGGGTGGAAGTGCGTCGGCGATGGCACGGCGGTGTACATCGTCAAGCGTCGGTTCGCCAACGACCCCTCGCCCATCTTCCTGGGCGCGGTGGGTGTCAAGACCTTCACCGACACCTCGCTCCCGAACATCACCGGCGCATCGCTGCCGGTCTCGTACTTCGTCACCTGCCAGCGCGGCGCGATGACCGGCGCGATGGCGAGCGTCACCATCCGCTTCGGCGCGGCCGGGGGTGGCGGCGGCGGCGGGTTCACGGTCGTCGAGAACGCGCCGGTGGGCGCGGTGAAGATGGCGGCGTAGACGAACGCGACTCCTTGGTTCACCGTCGGCCCCGGCGTACGCGACCGGGGCCGCGGTGCTTTTTGAGGAAGGCCGCCGCTACGGGTTCGAGGCGGTCTGGGCCTCGGCCTTGCCGGGCTCGGCCGGTTGCGACGGCTGCGGCCGGGGTTCGTGCGGCTCCCACCCGCCGCCAAGAGCCTTGTACAGCCTGATGAGCGCCTGCACCACCAGCGCCTCCCGCGCGGCCAGCGATTCCTCGGCCAGCGCCTGGTTCCGCTGCGAGTCCAGCACGCGCTGGAAGTCGGCCAGCCCCGCGCGGTACAGCTGCTGGGAGAGCTCGACCGCCCGCTGGTTGGCGACCACGGCCTCGGCCAGCGACCGCCGCGTCTCCTGCTCGCGGTTGAAACCGACCAGCGCGTTCTCGACATCCTCCAGCGCGGTGAGGACCGCGCCCTGGTAGGCCGCGAGCTGCTCCTCGGTGAGGGCTTCCTGCAGGCGGATGTTGGAGCGGATCCGTCCGCCCTGGAAGATCGGCCAGCGCAGCGCGGGGCCGATCGACCAGAACCGGCTGTCGCCCTCGAAGAAGCTGCCGACCTGGTCGGACCGCAGCCCGAACGCGCCCGTGATGCTGAACCGCGGGTAGAGGTCGGCCGTCGCCTCGCCGATGCGCGCGGTCGCCGCGGCGACCGCGCGCTCGGCGCGGCGGATGTCCGGCCGCCGACGCAGGAGGTCCGAGGGCAGGCCGACGGGGATCTCCGGCGGCACCACGGGGATGGGCGCATCGACCATCAGGGTGTCCTTGAGCGCGCCCGGCGGCTTCCCGCACAGCACGCCGATCCGGTGCACCGCCATCCGCAGGCCGATCTCGAGCTGCGGCAGCGCGGCCGTGGTGGTCGCGAGCTGCGCCTTGGCCTGCGCCACATCCAGCTCGCTCACCAGCCCCGCGCTGAACCGCGACTCGACCAGCTCGACAGTCTCGGCCTGCACCGCGATGTTGCCCCGCGTCACCGCGATCCGGCGCTGGAGCCCGCGCAGGTCCACGTAGTTGCGGGCCACCTCCGAGGTCAGCGTGATCAGCACATCGCGCCGGGCCTCCACCGCGCCCTGCACATCGGCCGCGGCCGCCTCGACCGAGCGGCGGATGCCGCCGAAGAAGTCCAGCTCCCAGCTCGCGTCGATCCCCGCGTTGTAGTCGTCGTAGCCGTTGCCGGAGTCGTTGCCGAACGAGCCCTGCGGCAGGTTCTCGCTGTCGCGGCGGCGTTCGTAGGTCGCGTTCGACCCCACCTGCGGGAGGCCGGCGGATTCGGCGATCCCCCGCGATGCGCGGGCCTGCCGGATGCGCGACTCGGCGATGCGCAGGTCGTAGTTGGCGGCGAGCGCCCGGTCGATCAGCGAGGTGAGCATCGCGTCGTTGAGCGTCGCCCACCACGCGCTGTCGAGCGGCGCGGCGGCCGCCGGTTGCTCGCCGGTTGCGGTGGACTGGAACGAATCGGGCAGCGGGTTGTCGAGTTCCGGGGCCTTGTAGTCGGGGCCGACCGTGCACGCGGCGAGCCAGAACCCGGCCGCGGCGATCAGCGCGGGCGCAGAAGAGGAGGCGAGGGTTCGGCGAGGGATCGAGGGGCTTGTGGAGACGGGGTTCAACGCGGTGCTCCGATGCGGCTGGGGAGGGAGGAGAGGCGGGAGAGGGTGTGAATGAAGGGTGTGGGGTCAGTTGGCGCGAGGGGCCGGTCTGGGGCTCGCGGTCGGTGCGGACGATGGGCGGCCGGCATCGTCGCCGCCCGCTCCTTCTCCGGCGTCGATGAACACATCCATCTGCTGACCGACGAACACGGGCAGGTCGGCGCGGGCGAACCTGTAGATGACCTGGAGCACGCGGGTATCGACCCGCTCGGTGCTCGCGCCGGTGAGCGACTTCTTGGGGATGACGTAGGGCTCGAACCGCACGAACGCGAGGTCGGCGTGCAGGGCCGGGTTGCCGCGGATGAAGGCCTTGCCCGCTCTGCCCTCCCGCACGCGCCAGGCGTCGTTCTCATCGACATCGACACGGACGTGCAGGGTGTCGGTCCCGCCCATGACCACCAGCCCGTCGGCCCTGGTCTCCGACATCGCCCCGCCCCCCCCTCCCCCCCCACCGCCGGCACCGCCCGTAGCGACGTACTCGCCCGTGCGGATGTTGACCTTGAGGATCTCGCCGGGGACGGGCGCGGCGATCGTGTGCCGATCGACCTCGACCTGTGCCGCATCGACCTGGGCCTGGGCCTGCTCGACCTGCGCCTGCGCGATCCGCACATCCTGGGACCACGCCCCGACCTTGAGCCGATCGAACGCGGCCTGGGCCTCGCTCAGGTTGGCCCGAGCCTCCACGACCGCGAAGCGGCGCTTGCTGAGTTCCTCATCCGCGACGGCCCGCCGATCGGCTCGCTCCCACATGGCGAGCTGGGCTTCGAGATCATCGAGGATCGACCTGGCCGCATCGACCCGGGCCTGGAGCGGGGGCAGATCTTCCGGACGGGGCTGGGCGCGCAGCCGGGCCAGTTCCGAGTTGGCGACTTCGAGCGCGGCCTTGCGGTAGGCCAGTTCGGCCCGGACGGTGCGGTCGTCGATCGTGAACAGCGGATCGCCCGCGTTGACCCGCTGGCCGGCCTTGACCCGGACCTCCCGGACGATGCCGCCGACCGGCGAGCCGACGGAGATGTTCTCCGTGCTCGCCTCGATGAGCCCGGCGCCGGCGACGTAGGTGGCGAAGGGCGCCGCGGCCGGTTCGACGACGGGCGGGACTACGGGCCTGGGCTTGTTCTCAGTCGCGACGGTGTACACGGCCAGACCGACACCGGCGGCGGCGAGCACGGGGAGCAGGTACTTGATGACCACGGGCGGGCTCCTGTCAGTTGGCGGCGGGGGTGGCGGTGGGAGTTTCCGGCCGCGAGATGCCGGTGATGTGCCCGTCGTCCATGAGCGCGATGCGATCGGCGAAGCCGAAGATGCGTGCATCGTGCGTGACGATGACCAGGGCACGGTCCTTGTCGAGCGCGACACTCTTGAGCAGGCGCATGATCACGTGCCCGGTGTCGTGGTCGAGTGCGCTGGTCGGCTCATCGCAGACGATCAGCCGGGGTTTGTGGACCAGCGCGCGGGCGATGGCGACCCTCTGCTGCTGGCCGCCGGAGAGTTCGCGGGGAAGCGAGTCGGTACGGTCGCCAAGCCCGACGCGGGCGAGCATCTCGCGGCCGGCCTTGATGGCCTCTCGCTGCGGCAGGCCGTTGATGAGCAGCGGGACGGCGACGTTCTGGGCCGCGGTGAGCGCGGGGAGGAGGTTGAACGCCTGGAAGACAAAGCCGACGTTCTCGCCGCGGAAGCGGGTGCGCTGACCGCTCGACATGGCGGCGAAGTCGTGCCCGAACACGCTGCACTCGCCCTCATCGCGGTCGAGAATCCCGGCGATGACGGAGATGAGGGTGGTCTTGCCGCAGCCCGACGGACCGACGAGCATCATCAGTTCGCCGGCGCGGATCTGGAGATCAACCCCGCGGAGGGCCATGACGCGCGTGCTGGCGGTGTTGTAGCCCTTGACCACACCCTTGCAGTGGACGGCCACACCCGCATCAGCGGGTTGGGCTGCCGGCGGCGGAAGTGTGGCGGAGGCGCTGCCGCGCAGGCTCATGATGCCGCCCCTTTCGGCTTCGGGGCCTTCCGGGTGCGGGGATCGAGACTCCTGGGATCGGTGAGCATGCCCCTCAGGAGCGACTCGCACATGCCCCGCGAGAGTTTCTCCACACCGTGCCAGTTGATCAGCGGGTCGTCCCGGTGGGTGATCAGCAGCGAGGCCAGACCGTGAACACCCGCCCAGAGCACCTGGCTGACGAACTCGGCATCGCGGAACTCGGGCCGGAATCGACCCTGCGTGATCGCGTCCGCGACACTGAAGTTCAGGAAGGCGTATCCGTCCTGCTCGGGATCACCGATGCCACGCAGGCACTCGCTGTCGGGCTCGGCCTCGCACGGCGGCGGCGACATGAACATGAGGCGGTAGTGGTTCGGATGCTCGACCGCGAACGCGATGTACGCGAGGCCTGCGCGCAGGATCCGCTCGACCGGGTCGTGCACGCGACGCAGCCTGAGAAACCGGGCCGCGAGCGTCTCGAAATCGCGGCGGCAGAGCTCCCGCATGAGTTCGGACTTGTCCCGGAAATGGGTGTAGATCGCCGGCGGGGTGTACTCGATCGCCTCGGCGATCCGTCGCATCGAGACCGCCTCGTAGCCCTGCCGAACGAACAGGTCCCTCGCGGCCGCGAGGATCTTCTCGCGGAGGGCCGCCTGCTCGCGGGCGCGGCGGGCGGCGGGCGTGGCCGCGGCGTCGGCGCCGGTCGGGCGGGCAGGCCGGGCGGGATTTCTGGTCGATACGGTGTTCATCGTCTTAACAGTGTTAGCGTATCTTGCGCCGTTCACGAGTCAAGCCACCCCTCACCCCTTGAACACGATCGCCGGTTCGAGCCGCATGACCTTCTGGATGCTCAGCAGCGAGGCGGCCAGACAGATCAGCACGATCGCCGCACCGGTGATCGCGAGCGTCTGGGGCAGGAGCATGAACGCCAGCTCGCCGAGGGGCACGAAGGCGAAGAGCGAAGCGGACCCGACGCCCAGCCCGTAGCCGATGAACCCGACCAGGAGCGCCTGCAGCAGGATCATCCGGAGCAGCCGCAGGTTGCCCGTGCCCATGGCCTTCAGGGCCCCGAACTGCCTGAGGTTGTCCAGCGTGAAGTTGTAGAACGTCTGGCCCGCGATGGCCGTGCCCACGAGAAAACCGAGCACGACCGCGATGCCGAAGTTGAGCGGGATGCCGGTGTACCTCATGAAGTACAGGACCGTCATGCGCTTGAACTCGCCGGACGTGTACGCGGCCAGCCCGGTCTGCGCGCGGATCCGGGCCGCGACCGACTCGACATCCCGTCCCGGGGAGACCGACGCGACGACGAAACTGAGCAGTTTGCGCTCGCGCGGCGCGAACGTCACGGCGCGCGTGTAGGTCGTGTAGACCACCGGCTGGCTCTGGAATGTCCGCGACACGCGGCAGATACCGACCACGACGGCGCGGTGGTCGTTGAGTTCGAGGAAGTCTCCGACCCTCAGCGGCGTCGGCTTGCCGATCGGCTTGCCCGTGGACGGATCGACCGGGGCCGGCCTGGCGAGCTTTCCCGATGCGCCGACATCGTCCACGACAACACCGTCGGCGCGGCGGAGGTCCTCGATGCGCCCGTGCAGCATCTCGGGCGGTCCGCCGATCAGTGTCGAATCGTCGATCCCGATCACGTTGCACGTCTGGAACGCCCCGTTCGCGAGCCGGGCGCGGAGCAGCCCCTTGTACAGCGGCATCGCCCACGCCACGCCCTCAACCCCGCGCACGCGGTAGAGCTGCGTGTCCTGCAGCGGCTTGAGGTCGTCGATGAACTGGACCTTGGGGTCCATCACCCAGACCTGCGGCAGAGAAGCATCGGTGAGAAACCCGAACGTCCGCGCCATCAGGCCGACGAAGATCGAGACCTGCTGGGTGATCAGGAACGCGGCAAAGCCGATCCCGAACACGATGCCCAGGAACTTGGCCCTGTCGCCGAGCAGCATGCGGAGCGCGAGCGCGTTCACGATCCGGGCCTCCCGCGGGCGGCCCGTCGGGCCGGCTTGTGGCCGGCGCGGAGAGCGTCGATGGCCGCGAGCGAGAAGTCGGCGATGTGATCGGCGATCTCGTCGGCGGCTTTGGAGCTCAGCTCGAACCCCGGGTGCAGACGCTTGTGGATGTGCCGGCCGGAGTGGTACGCCAGGCACTGGCCGATGATGCTGAACTTGCACCGGATCACCCGCCGCTCGGTCGCCGCCGGACCGAGCAGTTCCTCCACCAGGTCCGACAGCACGCGGCTGCGCGGCCTGATGATCTGGGCCACGATCGCGTCGAGCGCCGGGGAAGGCTCCATCATCTCGCGGGCGATCAGCCGCCCGTGCCAGGAGGGCCGGCCGACATCGAGCATGGCCGCGATGTAGGCCTTGATGAACTGCCTCAGGCGGCGCCGCGCATCGCCCGCGACGGGCTCGGAAGCCTCGATGTGCACAGCGCACCGGTCGGCGTAGCGCAGCACCTCGGTGTACAGACCGTGCTTGTCGCGGAAGTGGTAGTTCACCGACGCGATGTTCGCCCCCGCGAGACCGCAGATCTCGCGGATGGTGGCGTCGCGAAAGCCCTTCCTGCTGAACACCTCGCCCGCGGATTCGAGCAGCTTCAGGCGCGTGGCGCCGGTGTCATCGGGCGCGGCCGGCCTGGCTGGAGCGGCACGGTTCAAGCACGAGTATAAAACGTCTGTTTGAAAGAATCAACCGCGGCCCCGTTGCGGGCTCAGCCCTCGTCATCCTCGCGGTCGAGCCTCTCGCCTCGCCACGATGACTGGATCGCCTCGAGGATCTTCTCGTTGACGGGGTGGCCCGGCTCCTCGGCGAACCCGGGGAGCGACCGCACCAGGTTCCTGAGTTCGACGAACCGGACCGTGAGCGGGTCGATGCCCGGATGGGCATCGGCGAGCGCCTCGGCGATGCGGTCAACCTCCAGCCAGCCGAATGTCCTGCTCAATCCCATGAATGGCGCCTAGTGCGGCACTTCCTTCACCGCGTTGCGGTTCCACGCCGGCACGCGGACGACGATCTTCCCGGGCCTGAGAATCTCGCACTGGCAGGCCAGGCGCGAGTTGCGGCGGATGTCGGGGGCCTCCTCGACGCGGTCATCCTCGGCCTCGGTCGATTCGGCCAGCAGGTCAAGCCCCTCCTCGACGTAGACGTGGCAGGTCGAGCACGCGCACACGCCCCCGCAGGCGTGCTCGATGTTGATGTCCGCGCCGAGCGCCAGTTCGAGCAGGTTGTGCCCCTTCTCGCCATCGACAATGTGCTCGCGCTGGTCGGTGCCGGTCACGGCCCGCGGGTCCTCGCAGATGTACCTGATCGTGTTGGTCGCGGTGCCCGCGTTGACTTTGACGCCGTGGGTGTGCATGGGCGGTGGAGGAAGGTGTCGGAGGGCGGATGAATAAGGGCGATTGGATGGTAGGTTCCGGGGCGCCCTTTGGTGATTGGGGGGGGAGGGGGGGCGCCGCGTCGGACCGGACCTCAAATGAGGCCGCGGCGATGGGGAAGCGGCCTCAACGGGCCGGAAACGGCCTTCAGCCCCCCCTCCCCCCCCCCCGCGACGGTCACACAGATTCCGGCGACGGGCCGAACCGCCCTGATTCGGGCCGGAGCAGCCCCGATTCGGGCCGGAGCAGCCCTGATTCGGGCCGGAGCAGCCCCGATTCGGGCCGGAGCAGCCCCGATTCGGGCCGGAGCAGCCCTGATTCGGGCCGGAGCAGCCCTGATTCCGGCCCGAATCAGAGCGATTCCGACCCTTATTGGACGTTCCGTCGTCCACATCCCCTTTTCCACCCGAGCGTCTCACCCCGCCACCACCGTATCATCAGCGATGCCCGCGACCGCTCCGACCTCTCCCCCACAGGTCCCGACCATCGACCTCACCGTCATGGCCCCGGCCCACAACGAGGAGGAGAACATTCAGGAACTGGTCCGGCAGATCGAAGGGGCGGTCGGGCCGCTGGGCATCGCGTACGAGGTCCTGATCGTCGATGACGGCTCGACCGATGCCACCCGCGCGAGGCTGGTCGAGATGATGCCCTCGCGCCCGCACCTGCGGGCGATCGCCATGCGGAACACGCCGCCGGGCAAGGGCAACGGGCAATCGGCCGCCTTCTTCGCCGGCTTCGCCGCGGCCCGCGGGCGGCTGATCGCGACGTTGGATGCCGACCTGCAGAACGACCCCGCGGACCTGCCGAAGATGCTCGCGCTGCTCCGCGAGAAGAACGCGGACATGGTGCAGGGCGACCGCTCGCACGCGCGCAAGGACAGTTGGGTGCGGCGGCGAACCTCGGCGATCGGCCGGGCATTCCGTCGCCGGCTGCTGGGCGACACAATCCGCGACACCGGCTGCTCGCTCCGCGTGATGAAGCGAGAGGTCGCGGTGCGGCTGCCGCTGACGTTCAAGGGCATGCACCGGTTCATCCCCGCCACCGCGCGGCACATGGGGTGCACGGTGGTCGAGATGCCCGTGAACCACCGGCCACGGGTCGCGGGCACGACCAAGTACGGGATGGGGATCGTCAAGCGGGCGATCCCCGGCCTGGTCGATCTGTTCGCGGTGCGGTACATGCGGAACCGGCGGCGGCCGGTGGAGCACACCGAGGTCGGCCCGCGACGGGCGATCGAGCACGCGGGGCCGGACAACGCGGAGTTCGCGGAGGGATCGCCGAGGGCGCGGAGCGAGGCCGAGACCGTGGCGGGAAGCCGCCCATGAACGCCGCCCGCGCCGGCGAACAGGCCGGGAAGAAGAAGATCAAGTGGGAGCCCGCCGCGCTGATGGTCATCGTGCTCGCGCTGGGGCTGTGGATCGCGTTCGGGCCCAACGGCCGGCCGCGGTTCCCGACCCGGCCCGGCGCGCTCACCCAGACCGTGCGGATCGGGAACACCCGCGGCCTGCTGGAGTGCCACGTTCCCGACGTCTCGCACCCTCAGCCGCGGTTCCGCCTCTGGATCAAGGACGGCCCCGCCACCCCGCGCGAACTCGCCCTCGCCGAGGCTCGGGAACTCTTCGGCGAGCGGTTCGTCGAGCAGACCGTCAACGCCGACGGCAACCCCGTGTTCCGCGCGCTCAACATCACCAGCTGGGTCAGCATCGTGTGGGTCGGCATCGGCGTGCTGGGCCAGCTCGCCTTCAGCGGCCGCATGGTGCTGCAGTGGATCGTCAGCGAGAAGAAGCGGCAGAGCGTCATCACCGAGAGCTTCTGGTGGTTCAGCCTCTTCGGGGCCGTGACGCTGTTCAGTTACTTCGTCTGGCGGCAGGACCCCGTCGGCATCCTCGGCCAGGCCTCGGGGCTGGTGATCTACGCCCGGAACCTGCGGCTGATCTACAAGCAGAAGCGGCGGAACACACGCAAGGCCGCCGCGGACAGCGCCGTCCAGGACTAGCCGCGCGGCGCGGCTCCCGGCCCGCAAGGGCGGAGTACCCTCAAGCCGATGCGCGTCTACCTCGACAACGAACCCGTCTCCATCGCCACGCCGACCCTCGCCGCCGCGCTCGCCGCGGTGCGGGAATCGGCGGAAAAAAACGGCCGCGTGGTGGTCGAGGTTCTCCGCGACGGCCAGCCGGTCCCGCAGCACCTGCTGGAGCAGCCGACCGATGCCGAAGAGCCCGAGTCCGAAGTCCGCTGCGCCACGGCCGATCCCCGCTCGCTGGTGGCCGAGTCGATGCGGCACGCCGCCGGTGAACTGGCGGCCTCGCGCCCGGTGCACACCCGGGCCGCCGAGGCGATCCAGACGGGGCGGCTGGAGGCCGCCATGCCGCTGCTCTCAGAGACGATGACGATCTGGTCGCAGGTCTACCGCGTGGTGGTCGATGGCGCAGCGCTGACGGGCATCGGGCTGGGCAGCGAGGTCGGCGGTCGCCCGCTCTCGCAGTCGGTGCAGGACCTCGCCGGGAGGCTCGCCGAGCTCAAGCGCGCCCTCACCGCGCAGGACTGGTCGGGCCTTGCCGACTCGATCGGCTATGACCTGCCCGAACAGGCCTCACACTGGGAGTTGCTCCTGCACACGCTGTCCGACCGCATCGCGGCGGGCCGCTGATCCCGATATGCTTGCCGCCTCGCTTTGTCGGCGGCCGATCGCCCTCCGAGGCCGAGTTCCCGCGTACCCGTGGCGACCAACCAAGCACAGCATCAGGCCCGCATCGACGCGCTCATGGAGCAGGCCAGTGTCGCGCTGACCGAAGGGAAGTATTTCGAGACCGAGGAACTCTGCATCGAGGCCCTGCGACGCGCCCGGGGCATCGCCGACTTTGATCGTATCGCCAGGATCGCGCTCCCGCTCCAGGAAGCCCGCCGCCAGAAGCGAGACCTGGCGTACGACGCCGCGATGGAAAAGGGCGCGGTCTTCCGCGTCGACGGTGAACCGCCCGCGGGCAAGGCCCTGGTGCCGGGCTGCTACCTGGTCGAACCACCGCGCGTCGGCGTGGACGGGCGCGTGCTCCGCGAGAACGCCGATGCCAAGCGCACGCCGATCATCGTCGTGGTCCGCGAGCCGCAGTCCCGCGATGGACTCTGGCCCATCGTGGCCGTCGGGCCGGTGACGGTGCGCACCAAGGTTCCGATTCCTCCCCCACCCGAGGCCAAGCCGGCTGCCGCGAAGAAGCGGCCTGGCCGCGGGAAGGCCGCGGCCGCACCGGCCGCGGCGGGCGAACCCTCGCCGACCCCCCTTCCCTCACCCGAGTGGTTCATCACCGCGGGCGAATCGCTCGGCGATGCCGCGATCGCCGCGTGCATGTTGCGGCCGACGGCGTATTCGCAGGTCGAGTCGCTGCTCGACCACCTGGCGGCGCATCCCGACCACGAGAAACTGCACCAGGCCCTGGAGGATGCGGCCCGTCGAGCCGCTCGGGAGCCCGTCAGCGCACGCAGGATCACCGCGGCGCAAGCGCGGTTCGAGGACGAAGAAGAGGAAGAGGACGCCGCGTGAGCGGCTGCGAGTGGCCGCGATCAGCGATCGCAGTACGGCCCCGGCGCCGGCCGGGTCGAGGTCTCGACCGAGGCCCGGTGCCACTGCTCGTTTCGTTCGTTCTGATCACCGACGAGCGCGCCGCCGAGGGCTCCGCCGGCGGCGCCGATCGCCGCGCCCGCCCCCGCGCTGCCGGTGTAACTGCCGATGATCGCCCCAAGCCCCGCGCCCAGCGCCGCGCCGGAAAGCGCCCCCTCTCCCGCGTTGTTGCAGCCACCCATGCCGAGCAGCGCGAGGGCCGCAAGGGCGAGAGCGGGGACGGACTTGCGGTGTTTCATCGTGAGGTTCCTTCGACCACTTTCTACCGGCCGACGGCCGTTCAGTTCCAGCAGCATCCCTTGGGCGAGTCGACCGCCCTCTGCGGCGCGGCCCGGCGGAGAAGCGACTCCAGGCCGTTCAGTCGCTTGGTCACGATCTTGGCCCGTTCGCCGGGATCGGCGGCGGCCAACCACTGGTAACGGGCCTCCACATCGGTGTGGCGCTCGGGCAGGTTTGCGCCCAGAAACTCAACAATGACCGACGTTGGGATTTCCGGGTTCTTCAGGTGCCGCAGCGCTTCTTTGGACAGGCGAAGGTCGGCGAGCGGGCCGTGATCGAGGGCGTGCGTGATCTTGTCGCGCAGCTCGGCCGAAGTCCCCAACTCGGTCTCGTCCTCGCTCTCCACGCCCAGGGGCTCGATCATCGCCTCACGGTAGAGTTTGTTCTCGTGGACCCCGCCGACCCCGCCGGGCGGGAGCTCACGCACGATCCGCCCGCGACAGATGCCCTGCAGCACGATCGCGTAGCGTCCGTCGGGATAGCGGAAATGCTCGGCGATGTGCCCGATGCAAACGGCCGGCCGGAGCGCGGGCCGCCCCTGGTACTCCTTCTTCCACTCCTGCTCCGGCCCGGAGAAGACCGCCATGGCGATCAACCCCGCCCCGTCGAGCGCATCCGAGACCATCTGACGGTACCGAGGCTCGAAGATCTCGAGCGGCGCTATCGCGTGCGGCATGAGGACCGCCACGTGCAGCGGAAACACCGGCATCGGACGGCCGAAGTTGACGCGGATGGTCGTGTGCTGCGACATGACCAGATCATAGGTGGCCCGCCGCTCGTAGCGCGAAAAAGGGCGACGCCGGACTTCTCCGGCGACGCCCGCGGGGGAACGAATCCGCTCAACGGCTCACGGGCAGCCGGCGAAGTACGCGGTCAGGAAGTCGAACACATCCTGCACGCTCACGGTGCCGGAGCGGTTGAAGTCTCCGGGGCAGCCGACGATCACCGAGGTGTGATACTCGGTCTGGTTGGTGTTGCCCGAGCACGAGATGCCCGCGCTGTCGCTGGCGACGACTCGAAGGGTGTAGGCACAGGGGGGAAGCCCGGTGGTGTTCCACACACCCAGCGTGCCGTTGTTGATCGAGTTGTTGCCGCTGGCGATCGTCACCCAGCCGTGGCTGTTGCCGCCGCTGTATTGAACAACCCAGCCCGCCAAGTGGGTATCGCTCACCGAGCCCGTGATCGAGACCTGGCCGCCGACGGCGTCGCAACTCGTCGGAGAAGTGATGGTCGCGATGGGGGCGGTGTTGTCGATGATGATGTCGCGACTGACGGTACGGGTGTTGCCGCACAGATCGGTGCCCGTGACGCGGACGCGGTAGCTTCCGTCGGCGACGGCCGCCGGGCCGGAACTGGTCAACCACGAGCCGAGCCCGTCGTTGACGACGCCCTGCGTGTAGGCCGGGGTGGCCGGGTTGACATGCTGGAACGGCGACGCGGCCGGGAGCGGCGCGTACTGGATCGCGTACTGCTGGATAGGCTGCGTGCCGTTGTTGTCGCTGACGGTGCCGTCGAAGCAGACGTAGCCGCCCAGGATGTTGCCGTCCTGCGGGGACCGCACATCCACCGTGTCGAACTGCTTGTCAACCCAGACTATGTTGGTGACGCTCGAAGTCATCCCTGCGGCGTTGAACGCGGTCAGCCGCAGGAAGTAGTACCCCTGCGCCACGTTCACCGGCGAGTTGGTGTTCCACGAGCCGAGCGGCCCGGTGCTCGAGACCGCCGTGCTCGACTCGAGGATCTGCGTCCAGGGGCCGTTGGGGTTGGCGGAGTATTCCAGCGCATAACTGTCGAATCCGTTCGGGTCGTACGCGCGGCCGGTGATCTGGGCGGGCGTGCACACGCTCGTGAGCGCGGCGGGCGTGGCGAGCGAGACGATCGGGGGCGAGGAGTCTTCGACCGGGTACGCGAAGCCGTAGATATTGAGGTACGCGCTCCCCGAGCCAACGGTCGCCCGGCTGGAGATCGTCTGGAAGCGACCGGGAACGAGGTAGGAGGTCGCGTTGGTATCGATGTACGCCGCGCGGCTCGACCAACCCGTCGTGATGCCGGAATCAAAGTTGAACGTCAGGGTTCCGCCGTCGCTGCTGCGGGTCGCGCTGCTGACGCTGTTCTGGTTGGCCGCGAGGCCCCCGAACTGCGACACGTCGGTCGTGTACTCCGAGTAGTCTCGGGCGGAGAACTCCGTCACCTCGGCTCCGGAGGTCGAGGCCGTTGAGCACGTGAACGCGAACGTGACGGAGTTGTCGGGCTCGCGGTACACACGCTGCGTGAGCGTTCCTTCGACCGTGCGAAGGATCGGAAGGACCACGCCGCCCGGCCCCTGGATGTACTCGGTCTTGTTGAACGTGAACGGCTTGCTGATGGTCTGCTCGAGCACCGTTCCCAAGGGCAGCGATGCGCCCGGAACCGGGTCGAGTGTCGAGTTCGGCGGCATGGCCGAGCCGTAGGCCGCGCCGGCGAGCACGAGCGTCGCCGAGCAGAGGGCCGCACGGGTCAGGATCTGGCTGGTCGATCGAAACATGGAAGTCTCCTTTGAGCACGATCGGGTGGGTTTGGTGGATCAGGTGGGTTCTGGTGCGTGCTCAGAAGCCCATGCGGACGGCACTGCGGGCGCGGACAAAGAACACTCGCACCGACGATCCGCGCGCGATCATCCAGCACCTGTTTCGGGGACCACCAAACTCACGAGGAGCAGATGAGGCACGCGGGTTGGCGGTTGCCGCACGCGGCTCCCGCCCAACCAGTTTCGGGAAGGCGTCTCAGCTTTCTGCGCGGACGGGCAGGGTCGTCACGATGTTCTCAACGATCGCGTCCGGCGTCACACCCTCGGCCTGAGCCTCGAAGTTCAGGATGAGGCGGTGCCGCAGCGCGGGCTTGGCGATGGCCTGGATGTCGGCCACGCTCGCCGCGGCACGTCCATCGAGCAGCGCGCGGCACTTGGCGCCGAGCACGAGGGCTTGTGCGGCACGCGGCGAAGCGCCGACACGGACAAAGCGGTTGACCATCGGCGTTGCGAACTCCCCCCCATGCGCCGCGGTGCCGGCCTCCGACTTCGGGTGCGTCGCGAGAACGACGCGCACGGCGTAGTCCTGGATGTGCGGCGCGATGACCGCCCGCTGCACGAGCTGTTGATGGGCCACGATCGAGTCGGCGCTCAGCACCGGTTCGATACGGATGTCGGCCCCGGAGGTGGTGCGGTTGACAATCTCGGACATCTCCGAGCGGCTGGAGTAGCCGACCAGCAACTTGAAGAAGAAGCGGTCGAGTTGGGCTTCCGGCAGCGGGTACGTTCCTTCCTGCTCGAGCGGGTTCTGCGTGGCCATGACCAGGAACGGCCGCGGAAGCGCGTGCGAGACGCCGCCCACGGTCACGCTGCGCTCCTGCATCGCTTCGAGCAGGGCCGACTGGGTCTTGGGCGTGGCGCGATTGATCTCGTCGGCCAGCACGATCTGGGCGAACACCGGCCCGGGCTGAAAGCGGAACTCTCGAGTACGAGCGCCCGCGGAGCCATCGACTTCCACGACAACCGTCGTGCCCGTGATGTCCGCGGGCATGAGGTCGGGGGTGAACTGGACCCGCGAGAACGACAGGCTCAGCGCACGCGCGAGCGAACGGATGAGCAGCGTCTTGCCCAGCCCCGGAACACCCTCGAGCAGCACGTGGCCGCTGGTAAACAGGCAGGTCAGCACGCCATCGACAACCTCGGCATGTCCCACGATCGCCTTGGCGACCTCGTTCCGCACCGCGAGATAGTCGGAACGGAACCGATCAATGGCCGCCGTGGCCTGCTCAGGAGAGTCGATCGGGACCGACATGAGGGCGATGCTCCAGGGGCTGAGCGACGGGGGCGCCGCGCAGGGCCGCATGGTACTCGCCGCGTCAGCAGGGCGTCAGGGTGCACCGCCCGATCACCGCGTCGATCCGTCCTCTCAAACCGCCTGCAAAGCACGAGCCGACCCCGATAACACCCTTGTATTCCAGACAACTTTATGCGATGATGGCATCAAGCGTCCGCGCAGGTAGATTAGCGCATTCCGCGGGAACCAGTTCGCGCGCGGATTCCCCTCTCAGGTTGCTCGACATGCCCAAGACCAGACGATCACCGCTCGTAGCGCTGTCCATGGCCACCGCCGCCGCGCTGATCTGCGCACCCGCGCGGGGACAGAACGAGTTCGTCAACTTCGAGCACCCGCACGTCAGTCCGCTGGCGCTCACACCCGACGGCTCGACGCTTCTGGCCGTCAACACGCCCGATAACCGGCTGGAGTTCTTCGACGTCTCCGGCGGAACACCCGTGTGGACAGGCTCCGTGGGCGTGGGACTCGATCCGGTTTCCGTGCGCTGCCGCTCCGCGAGCGAGGCGTGGGTCGTCAACCACCTTTCCGATTCCATCAGCGTCATCGACCTGCCCACGCGGCGGGTTCGGGCCACGATCCTGACCGGCGACGAGCCCGCCGACGTGGTGTTCGGCGGCTCGCCGGCTCGCGCGTTCGTCACGCTCTCCCTCCCGCGACAGGTCGCCGTCTACGACCCCGCCAATGTTGCCGCGGGGCCGGCGCTGGTTTCCATCGCGGGCGCAGAACCCCGGATGCTCGCGGCAAGCCCGGACGGCTCTCGGGTCTACGCGGCCATCTTCGCCAGCGGCAACACGACCACCTGCATCCCCAAGGAATCCGTCTCGAACCAGAACGGGCCCTACTCGGGCATCAATCCGCCGAAGAACTTCGGCAACAACTTCAGTCCACCCATGAACCCGGCCAACCCGAGCGGCCCGCTCGTTGCGCACATCGTGCGACGGAGCGCCGCCGGTCAGTGGATGGACGACAACAACCGTAACTGGTCGAACTTCGTAAGTTGGAACCTCGCCGACAACGATGTGGCGATTGTCGACGCTCAGACGCTGGCCGTCACCTATGCCAAGGGCATGATGACCCACGTCATGGGGGTAGCGGTCAGGCCCGACGGTCAGGTCACGTCCTTCGGCACCGAGGCGACCAACGAGATCCGCTTCGAGCCCAACGTCAAGGCCACCTTTGTCCGCGTGCGGTCGGGTCTGTTCAACCCCACGACCCCCGCTACCACGCAGGTCTTCGACCTGAACCCGCACCTGACCTACGCGGTGCGGAGCATCCCGCAGGAGCAGCGCAACCAGTCGATCGGCGATCCGCGAGGAATGGTGTGGACCGGCGACGGGAGCACGGCGTATGTCGCCGGCATGGGCTCGAACAACGTGATCGCGGTCTCTGCTGCCGGGGCGAGGCTGAACACCATCGAGGTCGGTCAGGGACCGACGGGTCTGGTTCTCTCCGCCGACGGATCGCGGCTGTTCGTCCTCAACAAGTTCGAGTCCACGATCTCGACGGTCAGCACGGCGACCGAGAGCGAGACCTCCCGCGTCGGCTTTTTCAACCCCGAGCCGTCGTCGATCCGCCTCGGACGCCCGTTCCTCTACGACACGCACGCGAGCAGCGGGCTCGGCCAGACCTCGTGCGCCTCCTGCCACCTCGACGGGCGCTCTGACTTTCTGGCATGGGACCTCGGCGATCCCTCCGGCGAGATGAAGACATTCAACCAGGTGTGCAGCACGCCGACGTGCGACGACTGGCACCCGATGAAGGGCCCGATGATCACCCAGTCCCTCCAGGGGATCGTCGGCAACGAGCCGCTGCACTGGCGCGGCGACCGGGAAGATCTCGCGGCGTTCGCCCCGGCGTTCGTCGGGCTTCAGGGCGATGATGCCGAGCCCACGGCGATGCAGATGCAGGCGTTCACCGACTTCATCGCGACGATCCACTACCCGCCCAATCCCAACCGCAACTTCGACAACACCATGCCGACATCGGTGACGACCGATACCCGCGTTGGCAACCCCAACGCGGGGTTCAACAACTACAACACTCTCGGCGCACTCTTCGGAGCGGCCTGCCGCAACTGCCACGGCGACCTGCCCGGGGTGGGCACGAGCGGGGAGATCGACCAGGCCAACCTCGCGCTGTTTCCCCAGCCGATCAAGATCGCCCAACTGCGTGGCCTCAACGAACGGACGGGTTGGAGCAAGTCGAGCCAGCAGGCCATCCGCGGGTTCGGCTTCAACCACAACAGCGAGTTCGACTCCGTCTGGTCTTTGCTGAGCGTCGGCTTCACGTTCGCCTCCGGATCGACGGGCGCGACGCAGAAGCGGGACATCGAGGCGTTCCTGATGTGCTTTGATTCCGGCACGCACGCCGGCGTGGGCCAGCAGGTGTCCTTCACCGGTCCGGACAACGCCAGCCCCACGCTGGTGTCTCGGCTGAACTCGTTCGTCGCGCTCGCGAACGCGGGGTCGGTCGGCCTGGTTGCGCGCAGCCGCGATCTCTCAACCGGGCGCGAACGGGGATGGTACTACTCGGGTACCAACACACTGACCGGCGACCGGTCCGGCGCCACCATCGCCCCGACATCGCTGCGAAACTCGGCCGCGCCGGGGTTCGAGGTCACGTTCACGCTCACGCCCGCCGGGACGCAGCGACGCATCGGCATCGATCGCGACGCGGACGGCTGGGCGGACGGCGACGAGCGAGCCGTGTGCGCCGATCCCGCCGATGCGTCGAGCTTCCCGACCGGGCCGGGCTGCGTCGATGTCAGCGGCGACCTGACGATCAGCATCCAGGACCTTTTCGACTTCCTGGCGGCCTGGTTCGGCGGCGAGCCCGCCGGGGACTTCAACCGCGACCAGACGCACAGCGTGCAGGATCTCTTCGATTTCCTAGGCGCGTACTTCGCGGGTTGCCCGGGCTTGTAGCGGCCGGTTGCCCGCTACTTGATGCGCTCCGCGGTCAGTTTGATCTCGGACTGACGCTTGAGCGGGAAGCCCTGCGCGCTGCCGTCAAGCTGGAACGTGCGCTGGAACTCCGATTTCTTCGTCAGGCCGTCCTCAACCGTCCACGTGGCGGTCTGGAGCAGGTTGCCGTTCTTGAGCTCGAACGGCGGCTTGCGGTCGGCCTCCGTCGGGACGAGCTTCATGCCGCCGGTCGAATCGATCGACGCCACCCCCCCGGACACACCGCGGAGCGTGCTGTTTCGAGTGATCTCGAAGCGTGCGCCGAGCTGCTTGACGGGGAACGCGTCTTCGTTGATCCATGTGTCGCCGACCTTGAACGTGCCTCCGCCCCGCTTGGCGTGGAGGAGCATGTTCCAGTTGATCCGCACGTTGTCTGAACCGGTCAGCCCTTGCAGGAAGCCGGACATGGCGGGCGAGCTCGCGTTGAGGTGCTGCTCGTTCCCCTTCACGTCCGTGATATTTCCGTCCTTGTCGGCCGTGAGTTGCAGCACCAGCCCGACGATGGGCTTGAAGGTCTGCAGCGCGACGTTGTCACGGTCCTTGTCATCCTCGGGCTTGCTGCTGTCGTACGCCGCGGCACGCTCGGGCATCTTGATGTCGGCCTTGATCGACTCGAAGGTCAGCTCGAACCTGATGCCGGCATCGCCGACCTCCTTCACGCTCAGCGCTTGAATCGAATCGACCGAAGCGCGTGAACTGGCGGTGATGGTGGTCTCGCCGTTCGCGGGCGGCGGGGCCTCCGCGGTCCCGGGCTTGGCCGCTTCCACCGGCGGCTTCGACGGGTCCGGCGCGTGGTCCGTGTTCGCGGGGTTCGACTTTGGAGCATCCCCCGCCGGCGCGGGTTCGGAAGGAGCGTCGGGCTTCGTGGGGGCGGCCGGGGCGGGGGGCGACATCATCGCCGCGGGAACGATGTTGGCATCCGTGCGGTCGATCACGATCCGGTACCGGATCGTGTCGCCGACCTTGAACGAGGGCTTGAGCGTAACGGCAGACTCCGAGGCGGCCGCCGGCGGCTGAGCCCTGCCCATGGCGGCCGAGGCCGCCGCGCCGGAGCACAGAACAAGCGTTAGGATCGAGATGGGCATCATCAACGAGCGCGGCTTCATGGTCGTACCTCGTGGGGTCAGAAGAACGGGACGATCCGTCCCGCCAAGTGTATGAAAGGGGGCGCGGCCGCGGCGCGACGCACAAATGCCGCGGCCGGCCCGTGGTTCCACGGGGCTACTTCGCCCCGGGTTGTTCCTTCGGATCCGTCGCGGCCGGTGGCCAGACCTCCAGCCACTTCATCGTCACGGTGTAGTCTGTCACGGCCATACGCTGCTTGCCGTCGGTCTCGGCGAGCAGCTTCATGTGCTGGTTGTATGAATAGTCCCGCAAAGAGCCCGCGCGGGTGTCCCACGAAAAACGCCCCGAGACCGATTGCTCATCGATGCGCATCCTGGCCGCCGCGGCCTTCTCGCTGGGCTCTAGCGCCAGCGTTCCGGCGATCGTGATGGTGGCGGCCGCGTCCTTCGCCTCGGCAACCGTGTAGTTCCGAGTCGTCGTGATGACGCCGGTCTGGGAGGAAGGGGCACGGCGCAGTTCCGTCCAGGTCTCGCCGACCTTGGCCGATTCCGCGGTGCACCCGGACCCATAGAGCGGCGTGAGCAACTGCGTGAACATCTCATCGCCGAGAAGCGATAGCGACGGCGGCGTGCCCGGCTTGTTCTGGTTGCCCGTGACCTTCTTGAAGCGTCCGAGGCTGTCCACCTCGACGATGATCGGCTTGTTGAGCGCGGGCGTGACCATCGGTCCGAGCGTCAACTCCGACTCCGAGTCGTTCACGCTCTCGGAGTCGTACGCGAGCGACTTGGCGCCCGCGGCGATCGCGAGTTCGACGGCTTCGTACACGAGCTCGATTCTGGCCCCGCCCTCGTCCGCCTCGGCGATCCGCCGCTTGATGCGGAACTTCTGCTTGTACGACTCCGGGCGCGTGACCGGCGAGTCCACAAACTTCGCGTCGCTCTTCGAGATCATCTCCACGATGAAGCGATCTTCGCGCCCCGCGGTGAACCGGGGCTTGAGGTCAACCGATTGCGGGTCCGGCGCGGCGAGCCCGGCCACAGCGGCGAGACACACACGGATCGAGGCGGACACGAGCAGCATTCCAGTCTCCCAACGGCACGGAACGGGGTGAAACAGATCGCTTCAGAGAACTCTGGGGTCCAACATCGCACAGCCGACAACTCAACTCGGGGGCGGCTTGGGCGTCGCCGGAGGTCGGCTTGGTCGGCCGGGCAGCGTCGGAGGGCCTTGGCCCGGCACCGATTTCTTATCGGCCGCTTCCTGGCGACGGATCAGCAAGAACGTCCCATCCCCCGCCGGAACCACGGCCGCGTCCTGCCCTTTATCAGGGAGTCGGGAGCCCGAATCCTCGACCAGTGAGCCGGTCGAAGGGTCGTAGAGTCCGGAAACGACCGCCTGCTCCCGTCCGGCGAAGAGGCGCACTACCCGCTCGCTCGTGCCGCCCTTGGACACACATCCGGTCGCCCACTGGGTGCGGTCCCACGCGAACGACTCATCACGAGCCCAGGAGAGCCCGTCTTTGGAGTGAGCCAACAGCAGGCCCTGACCGCGGTTCAGAAACATGAGCCAGGGACCAATCCGCCGAGTGTCGGGATCACCGGCCGCGGGCGGGGGGAGCATGACGACCTCGGGATCACGAGCATCGGCCAACTCAAACCGAATGCCATCCTCGACCGCGAAGGTCACACCATCGTTCGAGATCGCGCTGTAGATTCGAGCGGCCTCGGCGACGGCGGAATCCGCTTCAGACTCCCGCAGGACAGGCTTGCGCGGCACCGAAGGAGTCTTGGGGAGATCAGGGATCGCCGGACCGAGGGGCTTGAGTTCGCGAGGCGGCCTGACGAAGGGATTCTCAGGGTTGGACTCCGGGCTCTGACCCACGAAGTACGCACGCACGCGGCCATCATCGAGTTGGACTACCGAGGGTGCCCCGAGCTTTGCATCCTTAAACTCGGCGGGAAGACCGTTGATGGTCACGCTCGACTTCCCCGTCCACGTGCGCCCTTGATCAACCGAACGCACACATACCCAGCGATTGTCGTCCCAAACGTAGAGCATCAACGTTCCGGCATCCGGGCCTGTACGACTGGGCGTGGCCTTCGACAGGAGTACAGCCTCGGGCTGGGACCCCTCGGAAGGCAAACCCGTTGCGTCCCGCACCCTCCAACCGAGTTGATCGCTCGAAACCCAGAGGGTCAGAGGTTCGCGCTCCGGTTCCGTCGGCGCGGCCATCAACGAGGCGTTTGCCAGCACGATGGCGAGAACAGGCGCGTACAGGTGTGTGCTCAAGTCCAATTCCTTTTCCACCAACCTACCCGTCGGGCGGTCTTGGGGGGATGGCCTGACGACAATCATGCGTCCACGAGAACACAATACCGGCCACAATGAGCCTGATTGCGTCGACCAACCGCCCGAGCGCGGCGATCTGCAAGCAGCGGCGGCCATATCCTCCAAGAATCCAAACAACAAGGCCCGAACCGCGGACTCGTGGTACCTTGTTACGCGGCTGCCGAGCGAGGCTCACCCGCGGCAGTCCGCCGCCCGATTCCATCCACTCCCGATAACCCGGCCCGTATCTCGAAACACCCACGGAGCGCATTCATGAATCGGCATCCCCCAGCAACGACTCCGCATCTCGCGATCACCGTGGCGGCCGGCGTTCTCGCTCCGCTCACCGTCTTCGCCCAGCCTTACTCGCCTCGGGATGCGACCGGTCCGTTCATCAACTGGGAAAGCCCCCATGTGTCGCCGATCTGCACCACGCCGGATGGCTCAAAGCTGCTGGCGGTGAACACCGCCGACAACCGGCTGGAGGTCTTCTCGATCACTTCCGGAACACCGATTCGTATCGGGTCGGTCCCGGTCGGCCTGGATCCGATCACGGTGCGGGCCCGCACGAACACGGAGGCCTGGGTCGTCAACCACATTTCGGACTCGGTGAGCATCGTCGATCTCGCCGCGATGAACGTGCGAGCCACGCTCGACACGCTCAACGAGCCGTGCGATGTCGGGTTCGCGGACGGTTCATCGGGAGAACTGGCCTTTGTCTCGTGCTCCCAGGCCAACTCGGTCGTGATCTTCCAAACCTCAAACCTCGCGGCACCGCCGATGCTCATCCCGATTGTCGGGGAGCGGCCTCGCGCGATCGCCGTCAGCCCTGACCGGACGCGTGTGTACGTCGCGGTCTTCGAGTCGGGCAACCACTCGACCATCATCGGTGGCGGCGGCGGCTCGAACATCCAGTTTCCACCCAACGCCGCGAGCCGGCCGGAAGGCCCGTACGGCGGCACGAACCCACCGCCGAACTCGGGCGCGGCGTTCAATCCACCGATCGCGCCATCGAACCGCGCGCCCAACCCCAGCCCTCCCGCCGTCGGGCTGATCGTCAAGAAGAACGCGGCGGGTCGATGGATGGACGACAACGCGCACGACTGGACCGACCTGGTTTCGGGGCCGCTGGCGGGTCTTTCCGGCCGCCCGGCCGGGTGGGACCTGTACGACCACGACGTCGCGATCATCAGCGCGGCATCGCTCGGTGTGACCTACGCGGACGGGTTGATGAACATCTGCATGAGCCTGGCGGTCAACCCGGCGAGCGGACGGGTGACGGTCGTCGGAACGGATGCGACCAACGAGGTCCGCTTCGAGCCCGTGGTCAACGGCAAGTTCCTCCGCGTCGAACTGGCGTCCACCGACGCGACGGGTGGAGGGAAGTCGATCGTCGATCTGAACCCTCATCTCAACTACTCCAGTTCGACCGTCACGCAACCCACGCGAGACCAGTCGATCGGCGACCCCCGCGGCCTTGTCTGGAACAGCGCGGGAACCCTGGGCTACATCTCGGGGATGGGATCGAACAACGTCGTCGTGGTCGATGGGAACGGCGCACGCTCGGTCCCGAACGATCGGATCGAGGTCGGGCAGGGACCGACGGGGCTGGCTCTTGACGAAGCCCGCGGTCGGCTGCACATCCTCAACAAGTTCGATGCGACGATCTCGACCGTGGACACCGCGACCCGCGCGGTTGTCGCCACGACATCCATGTTCGACCCGACCGTCGGCGCGATCAAGGTCGGACGCAAGCACCTCTACGACACGCACAAGAACTCCGGGCTCGGCCACATCGCCTGCGCATCCTGCCACGTCGACGGTCGCTTCGACCGCCTCGCGTGGGACCTCGGCGACCCGGCGGGCTCGCCAACCGCGGTCTCAACCGCCAACCGCAACCTGGGCCAGAACCTGCTCGGTCTCGCGCCCGGCTCGACCAGCCCGGCGTTCGCGCCCTATCACCCGATGAAGGGCCCGATGACCACGCAGACGCTGCAGGACATCATCGGCAAGGAGCCGCATCACTGGCGCGGCGACCGGCTGGGGATCGAGGAGTTCAACCCGGCGTTCATCGGCCTTCAGGGCGACGATGCGAACCTGACACCCGCCGAGATGCAGGAGTTCGAGAACTTCCTGGCGACGATCACCTTCCCGCCCAACCCCTTCCGCAACTTCGACAACTCCCTCCCCACCAACCTGCCGCTGCCGGGGCACTACGCCACGGGCGAGTTCACCTCGCCCGCGGGCACTCCGCTGCCAAACGGGAACGCCGTCGCGGGTCTGACCGCCTACCGCAGCACCTCGATGCGCCTCGACAACAACGCCTTCGCCTGCGTCACCTGCCACACGCTCCCGACCGGCGCGGGAACGGACATGAGGGCCAGCGGCCTGACCGCGCCGCCGTACGTCGCGATCCCCATCGGCCCGAACGGCGAGCACCACCTTTCGCTCGTCTCGGTAGACGGCGTCACCAATGTCACGATGAAGACCCCTCACCTCCGCAACCTCTTTGAGAAGCGGGGATTCAACCTCACGCAGACGCGGAACACCGCGGGCTTCGGCGTGCTGCACGACGGGAGCGTGGACTCGATCGAGCGCTTCGTCAACGAGCCCGTCTTCACGGTCAACAGCGATCTGATGACCGCGAACCTTGTGGCGTTCATGCTCTCGTTCTCGGGTTCGGACCTTCCGGCCGGGTCGGTCGGCAATCTCCTCGAACCGCCCGGCCCGCCGAGCCGCGACTCGCACGCGGCCACCGGCGTGCAGACCACCGCCGGTGCGACGGCGGATTCGGCGCTCATTAGCAGCATGGTCGCGCAGGCAAACCTGAACAAGGTCGGTGTGGCGGCCAAGGGCCTTGTGGGCGGCCAGCAACGAGGGTTCGCTTACGTCGGCGGCGGCAACTGGCAATCCGACAAACTCTCCGAGGTGTTGACAACCACGCAACTCACGGGCTTGGCCTCGGCGGGCAGCGAGATCACGTTCACGGTCGTACCGTTCGGCTCCCAGGTCCGCATCGGTATCGATCGAGACCAGGACGGCTTCTACGACCGCGACGAGATCGAGGTCTGCTCCGACCCCGCCAACGCCGCCAGCCGTCCGGGCACCGTCCATAGCGTCGATTACAACGGCGACTTGAACGTCAGCGTGCAGGACCTCTTCGACTTCCTCGCGGGCTATTTCAGCAACCTCGCCGACTTCAACGGCGACGGGATGATCTCGGTGCAGGACATCTTCGACTTCCTCGCGGCCTGGTTCGCCTGCCAGTAGTGCTCGGCCCGAACGCGCTTGTTCTCCCCGTGGTATGCTGTCGGTTCTTGACAGGGAGCCGACCATGAAGGACCTTTCGCGCCTCGCTGCTGCTGCGATCGTCGCCGCCGGCGCCGTGTTGCCCGCGGGCTGCCAGAAGCAAGCCGCCACCACGTCCGGCCCCACAACCGACGCACCTCGCCCGGCGAACAAGCCGATGACCCAGGATGAGCGCATGGCCTGGTGGCGAGACGCCCGCTTCGGCATGTTCGTGCACTGGGGCTTGTACGCGATCCCGGCGGGTCAATGGAACGGAGCCGGAAAGACCACGCACGGAGAATGGATCCGTGACTCGGCGCGCGTGCCCGTGGAGGAGTACGACCAGCTTCGGCTTCGATTCAACCCCACCAGGTTCGATGCCGACTCGTGGGCCGCGCTGGCGCGGCAGGCGGGCATGAAGTATCTGGTCATCACCTCCAAGCACCACGACGGCTTCTGCCTTTTCGACTCGAAGTACACCGACTGGGACACCATGTCCACGCCCTACCAGCGGGACATCCTGTCTCAGGTCGCCGAGGCGTGTCGCCGCCAGGATGTCGTTCCGTGCTGGTACCACTCGATCATGGACTGGCACCACCCCGACTACCTGCCGCGACGACCGTGGGAAGATCGCCCGACCAACGGCGCCGATTTCGATCGCTTCAACGCCTACCTCAAGAACCAGGTCACGGAGCTGCTGACCAACTACGGTCCGATCGGCGTGATGTGGTTCGACGGCCAGTGGGAAGGAACCTGGACGCACGAACGCGGGCTCGACCTCGCGGCGCACGTGCGGAGGCTGCAACCGGGCTGCGTCATCAACAACCGCGTTGACAAGGGCGGTGGTGAGCACGGCATGACGCGCCCGGGATACGCGGGCGACTTCGGCACACCGGAGCAGGAAATCCCGTCCGAGGGGGTCCCGGGCGTCGATTGGGAAACCTGCATGACCATGAACCGGCACTGGGGCTTCAATCAGTGGGACCACGACTTCAAGAGCACCCAGGACCTGATCCGCAAGCTCGCGGACATCGCCAGCAAGGGCGGCAACTTTCTGCTCAACGTCGGCCCGACGGCCGACGGAGAGATCCCGCCGGCCAGCATCGAACGGCTGCGCGAGATCGGCGCGTGGATGAGCATCAACGCCGAGTCGATCCACGGAACAAAGGCCGGTCCCTTCGGCGCGGCCGTGAGATTGCCGTGGGGTCGCTGCACGCAGAGGCCGATGGCGAGTTCTCTGGGTAAGGCCGGCACCCGGCTGTACCTGCACGTGTTCGACTGGCCGGCGGATGGCCGGCTGGTCGTGCCCGCGCTGTTCAATGAACCCCGGGAGGCTCGCCTGCTCGCCGACCCGGCCGACCGACTCACCCTCTCTCGTGCAGGAGATGACATCGTGATCGCGATCCCACCCTCGGCGCCGGAC
Organism: Phycisphaerales bacterium; assembly: GCA_020846975.1. Taxonomy (GTDB): domain Bacteria; phylum Planctomycetota; class Phycisphaerae; order Phycisphaerales; family UBA1924; genus JADLCX01. The sequence goes on along the minus strand of JADLCX010000030.1, from coordinate 29,264 downwards.
GCGAATAACAGCGTGATCGCGATGGATATCGACGGACGCCCCGATGTGGGCATCCCTCCCGAGATCGAAACCGAAGCCGACATCTTCGTGGGCTCGGCCGCCGTGAAGATCTCATCGCCGCGGGAACGCATCCAGATTCGCTACACGCTGGATGGTTCCGATCCGACCTCCGCCTCGCCGGTGGTCGCGGGGCCGATCTCGATCCGGCAGACCTCCACCATCGCCGCCCGCGCCTTTCGCGCCGAGCGGCCCGTGAGCCCGATCGCGCGAAGGACACTGACGCTTGTCGAGCCTTCCAAGCCCACGACAAGGCGGCTGACCCGCCCGGGTCTCACTTATCAGTACTACGAGGGCGATTGGAGCAGGCTCCCCGACTTCGGCGCCATGACGCCGCTGGACAAGGGCATCTCGACCCGGCTCGACCGCAAACCACGACGACGCGAAGCCCAGTTCGGCTTCCGGTACTGGGGCTACATCCGCGTCCCGGCCGACGGCGTGTATCGATTCTCGATCGCTTCCGACGATGGGAGCAACCTCTACATCGACAACAGGCTTCTGGTCGACAACGACGGGCTGCACAGCCTCGGCGAGAAGTCGGCCCCCATCGCGCTGGCCGAGGGCCTGCATCCGATCATGATCGACTTCTTCGAGCAGGGCGGCGGGCATGAACTGGACCTGTGGTGGGCCGCGCCGGGCCAGGAAAACAAGCGCATCGATCCGGCCGACCTGCTGACCGACCAGGAGTGGTAGGCACGCATGGAGCGCGAGCCGTCATCGCTGGGCCGCATTTCTCGACGCTCGGCCGTCGGCGCGCTTGCCGCGGTGGGTGCGGGCGCCATCCTGTGGCCCGGCGGATCACGCGATCGGGTCGCCGTCCCACGCGGCCGAGTCGAGCTCACCTACTGGGAGAAGTGGACCGGGCGCGAGCGTCTTGCGCTCCAGCGCATCGTGGATCGCTTCAACCACTCGCAGAACAGCTCATGGGTTCACCTCGTGCCCATCAGCGACATCACCTCCAAGGCCATGGTCGCCATCGGCGGCGGCGATCCCCCCGACGTCGTGGGCCTGTTCTCCTACAGCGTTCCCGGTTACGCGGAAGCCGAGGCGGCGATCCCGCTCGAAACATTCGCGCAGCGCGGCCTCCCCCCCATCGACTGGCCCTCGTACCTGCCGGCGATCAGGAACCTGCTCTGGCATGAGGGCCGCGCGTGGGCGGGCGTGAACAGTTGCTACACCCTCGCCCTCTACGGCAACCGTGCACTCTTCATGGAGGCCGATCTGGATCCCGATCTCGCACCGCGAACGATCGCGGAGCTCGACAGCCTGGCCGCGAAACTGACCGTCACGGGCGCCGAAGGGCGCATCGAACGCGCCGGCTTCCTGCAGAACGTTCCGGGCTGGTGGCCCTACTTCTGGCCCACGATGTTCGGCGGCAACCTGTTTGACGCCGCCACGAGCCGGGCGACGTGCGCGACCGACGCCTGCATCGACGCCTTCTCCTGGTGCGGCCGCACCGCCGGCAGATTCGGCGTGAGCGCCACCCGCGCTTTCGCCGCGGGCTTCGGCCGCAGCATGCACACCGCCGACGATCCCTTCTTCTCCGGCCGTCAGGCGATGATCGTGCAGGGCCCGTGGATCGCCAACTTCGTCCGCGAACTCAAGCCCGACCTGGACTATTTCGTCGCGCCCTTGCCGGTGCCCGAATCGCTCGCGCACGCGGCCTCACCCGTCGGGCAGATCGAGGCCGATGTGCTGATGATCCCGCGCGGCTGCCGCCACCCGGACGAGGCCTACCGCTTCCTGCTTTTCATGCAGCAACCCGAGGTGCAGGAGGAACTGGCGCTGGCCCACGCCAAGCCCAGTCCATTCCTGTCCGTGTCCCCGGGCTTCGCAACGGCCCATCCAAACCGCGGCCTCGCCGTGCACGAGGCCATTGCCCGCAGCCCGGCGGTGCAGACTCTTCCTCGGACGCGAGCGTGGAAGAGCTACGCCGACATGCTGGGCAGCGCGTTCGACGCCGTGTGGTCGGGCGCCGACGCGGGCGCCCAACTCCGACAGGTCCAGCTCCGCGCCCAAGCCGCGATCGACACGCTCAACAGCCGTCGCGGTACGCGCAGCGCAGGAGCGACCCCGGCATGAACGCTTCCGAGCGCGCCGAACTCCGCCGCGGCCTGCTCTGGATCTCTCCGTGGATCATCGGCACGCTCCTGTTCCTGGTCGTGCCCGTGGCCATGAGTATCGGGTTCAGTTTCACCGACTACTCCCTCCTCGACCGCCCGGCCTTCATCGGCGGCGAGAACTACTCCGAACTGGCGCGCGATCCCCTGTTCTGGATGTCGCTCCGGAACACCGGCATCTACATGCTCGCGAGCACGATCCTCGGCACGCTGCTCGCCGTGCTCGTGGCCGTGCTGCTCGAACAGCGCCTGCGCGGAGCGGGCGCCGTGCGGGCGATCGTCTTCCTTCCCACCCTCGTTCCGCTCGTCGCGGCCAGCATCGGCTGGCTGTGGCTGTTCAACGCCGAGCGCGGGCTCTTGAACCGACTTCTCTCGCTCGTGGGCCTCTCGGGTCCGAACTGGCTCGGCGATCCGGCGTGGGCGATGCCCTCGCTGATCATCATGAGCCTGTGGACCATCGGCTCGGCGGTCGTCATCCTCACCGCCGCGCTGCGGGAAGTGCCGACGACGCTCTACGAAGCCGCCGATCTTGACGGCATGGGCCCCCTGACTCGGTTCCGGACCATCACGCTGCCGATGATCTCGCCCACGATCCTCTTCAACGCGATCGTCTCGTGCATCTGGGGTCTTCAGGTTTTCGGAGCCCCGCTCATCATGACCCGCGGCGGTCCGCAGAACTCAACGCTTGTGTACTCGATGTACATCTTCAAGAACGCTTTCGAGTACGGGCGCATGGGCTACGCCAGCGCGCTGGCGTGGATCCAGTTCCTCGTCGCCATCGCGCTGACCACCGCCGCGTTGTTGATCGCGCGGCGCTTTGTCCACTATCGCGCCGCATGAGCCCGCAGCCGCCGCGGCGGGGAATCCGGTTTGCATCGACTCTGCGCATGGCGGTGAAAACTCACTTTGCCCGCGCCTCGATCCACCGTTCGATCCTCGCTTCGAGCGTCGGCAGCGGGATTGCGCCTGCACCGAGCACCGCGTCGTGGAAGGCGCGGATATCGAACCGAGCACCGAGCCGCGATTCGGCCCTCGCCCGCAGTTCGCTGATCTTGAGTTGCCCGATCTTGTACGCGCACGCCTGCCCGGGCCAGGCGATGTACCGATCGACCTCCCGCTCGATGTTCAGGGGGCTGAGCGCGGTGTTGCGGAGCATGAACTCGACCGCTCGCTCCCGCGGCCATCCCTGCGCGTGAATCCCGGTGTCTACAACCAATCGGCACGCACGCCACATCTCGTAGGTCAATCGACCGAAGTCGTCGTACGGATCGGCGTACAGCCCCGTGCCCGGGCCGTCCGGCCCTGCCGGCCCCGGGATGCGCTCCCCACTCCCATCCGCGGCCATCTCGAGCCCGAGCCGCTCGGCGTATAGAGCCCAGCCCTCGATGAACGCGGTGTGCGAGGTCAGTGTTCGGAAAGGGTGAACGTCCCGCATCTCCTGAGCCAACGCGATCTGGAGATGGTGCCCCGGACAGGCTTCGTGCAGCGTCAGAGCCGTCATCTCGTATCTCGGCCTCTGATCGAGTCGGTGCGTGTTGGCGACAAAGAAGCCGGCCAGCCCCTGTTCGAGCGAGCCGCGGTAGTAGTACGCCGTCGGCGAGGTCGGGGCCGCCAGAGGCGGCAGCTCGCGCACGCCGTAGGAGAGCCGGGGCAGGGTCCCGAAGAAGCGCGGAAGCGCGGCATCGACCCGCTTGGCGATGTCGCGATAGCCGGCGAGCAGGTCATCCGACGACTTGTGATAGAACCGCGGGTCGGCGCGAAGATACTCCACGAACTTCGCGAACCCTTCGTCTCCGCCGTACCGATCCCGATCCGGCCAGTCGGTGCGCGGGATCACCTTGATCATCTGGGCCCGAATCCTGGCGACCTCGGAAAGTCCCAGATCGTGCACCTGCCGCGCGCTCAGCGTCGTGGTCGTGTGCCAGGAGAGCGCGTGCTCGTACGCGGCCGCACCGTCGATGCCCTGCGAGATACCGAAACTCTCTCGACACGCGGGGATGTACTCGCGTCGAAGAAACTCGGCGAGCGCGGCGTACGCGGGAACGACCTTCTCCGAGATCGCACGCGAGGCCCTCGCCGCGGCGGGGTCCTCCGCCGCGAGCGAGCGGAACGGCTTGTAGAAGGGGCTCAGCGTCGGCGATGCCGCAACCGTCTCCGAAGCCAGGACCGCGGCTTGTTCATCGGTCCCGATCATCACAACGCGCGGGGGCAGCCTTTTCGCGGCGAGGCCGAGCCGCATCTGCGCCATGGTCTGCTCGATGACCGTCGAAACCGCGTCGACGCGCGCCGCAAAGTCGGCGTAGTCCTGCGCCGAGTCGAACGCGATTGAATCGCCCATCTGCGGCAGCCAGACCTGCGGCCCGGACTGCTTGGAGATCGGCATCTGCTCGGAATGAAACGCTGCGCCACGAACATCGAGCGAGAGCTCGAACCTCAGCAGGTCCGCGTCGGTGCGTTCCGACTCGGTCCAGGTGTCAGGCCAGCCGATCGAACCGTCCGGCCGCGGCGAGCCGAGGGCCGAGAGACGCGCCAGCCGGTCCGCGGTCTCCGCGGACCGCCGAGCGGTTGCCGCGGGGCTCTCGTCGCGCAGGCGAGCGTTGAATCGGCGATCGCCGCGGCTGGTCGCCGTCAGCGGTTCTTCGCGGAGCGTCCAGAGGTAGTGCTCGTCGAGGATCGCCAGCAGCGCTTCCGCGCGGCCGGCCCGCCACGCGCCATGCAGGGCCGCGTCGGCGCGACCGTTGGCGTCCTCGGTTCGGCCAGGCTGCGCGCCCGCCGCCTGCCCCACGATCAGTCCGGCCAGTACGGTGCCCCGAACACAAAGCCCAAGTCGAGCGCTCATGCCCCAGCGTAGACGCAAAGCCGCACGAACCCCGGCACTTGCCTTGTGGGCGGGGAGCGTTAGCATTGGTGGTCCCAGAGCCAATCGCACAGGGGATTGGTGTAACGGTAGCACGAGTGACTCTGACTCACTTAGTCTAGGTTCGAATCCTAGATCCCCTGCTTCGGGCCGATGACCGTGAGGTCGTCGGCCTTTTTCGTGGATGCGAATCGCCGAGCAAAAAAACACCCCGGCGAGTGTGCCGGGGCGCATGAGGGATCTACTCAACGTTCGGGAGAAGCCTGACTTGTCCAGCACTCACGGGCAGCCCTGGAAGAACGAGGTCAGGTAGTCGAACATGTCCTGGATCGAGACCACACCGTCCCGGTTGAAGTCCGGCGGGCAGCGGTTGATCGCCGGACCGGTGACTTCCGGATCATCGTCGATCGGGCGTGTCGCGATCCGGAATGCGTACTCACGGGTGCCGCGGAGCCAGACTTCGCTGGCCTGGCGGTTGGCGAGCTTGGCGCCGTAGGTCAGGTTGCGGCGGTTGCAGCCCTCGCACGGGTCGTTGATGTCGGCCCAGGCGAAGAACGCGCGGGCGTTGAACGAGCCGGCCCCGTCCGCGCCGATGGCGACCCAGTAGTTCTTGTTGGCGGCCAGCGGCCACGGAATGTCCCAGAACTTGAGCAGGTACCCGCGGTACTCCACGCCGTCGAGCGTGTAGTACTCGTCGAGCGGGACCACGTCGGTCGGCGTCGCCGTGCGGATCGGCTGGCCGATCGGCAGGGCGCACTGGTTGTCGTAGAGTTCAAGGAAGCCGAACACCGGATCGCAGTTGGTCCAGATGTAGGCCTCGATGAAGCAGACCTCTTCGTTGCCGCAGGGCTTGATGGCGATGTTGTCGGCCGCGCGGGAAAAGATGCCGCGGTTGATGCCGGACGGATCGCCGCCGCGAGTCTGCGTGCCGAGATCGACCTTACCGTTATCCCACAGGAGCTGGCACGCCTCGCCGGTGATCAGGTAGGCCATGTTCACGCAGCCGATGCAGCAGTCCGCGATGGACTCCCACGGCTGGTAGCCGGCCGGATCGCACGGGTACGGCCCGTCGCCGAACGCCTTGACGGGCACCGAGGCGAGCAGGTCACGGGGGCTGGGTGTAATCCCGACGCTGGCCCAGAACGCCTGATCGGTCTCGTTGCAGTTCACCTTGCCCTGCACGCTGAGCCAATAGGTCTTGCCGCCATCGAGCACCAGCTTGTCCTCGCAGAGCTCGAAGACGTAGGTGACGAGCGTGAACGCGGGATCGCTGGTGGGCGACTCGCTGGCCACCGCGACGGTGTCGAGCGTGAAGAAGGGCTCGCCGACGGGCGCTCCGTCGCAATCCTCGAACAGGCTCATGCGGGCGCCTCGCTCGATGGAGTTGGTCACGATCTGGGCCCGGAAACTGGTCAGGTGGTAGAGGAAGCCGGGGCGCAGGTAGAAATCATCCGCGACGCGGGCCGAGGGATTGCCGCCGTACTGCGACAACTGCCCGTTGGTGCGGCCGTTGAGCGGCGAGGCGCTGCCGTTGTCCCACTGGCAAAGCGATTCATCAAAGTCGCCGTCCTCGTCGCAGTCCGGCCCGCCGCCGCCGCGGATCTGGTCGCACGTATCGGGCACGCCGTTGCTGTTCGAGTCGGCGCCGAGCACCGTGACGACCGCGTCGGCGTAAGACGAGAGACCGCCGACGTCGCTCACCGTCAGCCGGACCGGCGTGCTGCCCACGCGGAACTCGCCGGTGTGGTTGATGGTGATGGTGAGTTCGCTCAGCGGGTTGTCAACGTCGAACGAGCCGTCGTTGATAACCGCCGCCGGCAGGTCGAGCGGCACGCAACCCCCGCGGGCATCCAGCGTGATGTCACGGGCACGGGCCACCGGCGCGTCGTTCGTGCCATTGATAGTCAGCGTCGCGGTGATCGGGTCGGAGAGATCGCGCCCGCCGTTGTCGGTGCCGCCGTTGTCACGCGCCTGCACCTTGAACGTCAGCACACCGCTGGCGTCCCGCACCGGCGTGTAGAACAGCACACCCGCCGGGCTCACCGCCGGCCCCGCCGCGAACGCGGCCGGATTGCTGACGTCGGTGATGACGTACTCGGTGATGGCCTGCCCGGACTCGTTGGGCGCGCCGCCAGTGGCGGACGCGAAGCTCGGCACAACCTGCATCCCGACATCCTCGTTGACCATCGGGATCGGATTGAGCGTGACGACCGGGGGGTCGTTCACCGCAGCGACAGTGATCGTAAAGGTCTGGTAGCCCGAGACGTCGATGCCGCCGCTGCCGGTCCCGCCGTTGTCGCGGACACGAACCTGGAACGTCGAGATGCCCGAAGCGTTCAGCACGGTCGTGTACGAGAGCGTGCCGTCCGGGCTGACGCTCGGCGGCGAAGAGAACAGGCCCGGGTTTGAGACGTTCGAGACGGTGTACGCCAGCGCGGACTGAGCGGACTCGAACGGTCCGGGGTTGAAGTTGGCCCAGTTGGCCATCACCACCGGGCCGGAGTCCTCGTCGCCGGTGGGGTTGACCGCCGTGAACGTCGGAGGATCGTTGATGTCGGTGATCGTGATGGTCGCCTGGACGAAGCTCGAAGTGTCAACGCCCGCGTTCGCGGTGCCGCCGTTGTCACGGACCTGAACCTGGAACGTGGCGACGCCGCTGGCGTTGGGCGCGGGTGTGTAGGTCAGCACGCCGGTGTTCGAGATGCTCGGACCGTTCGCGAACATCGCCGGATTGCTGACGCCGGAGATGATGTACTGAACGATCGACTGGCTCGACTCGTTGGCCGCGCCCTCGTTGAACGAGGCGTAGCCGAAGACCGTCTGCGGCCCGCCATCTTCGATGATCGTCGGCGCCGAGCCGAGCGTGACGGTCGGCGCGTCGTTGACCGGATTGACCGTGATCGAGAACGACTGCGTGCCCGATGTGTCCGCTCCGCCGTTCAGCGTGCCGCCGTTGTCGCGCACGCGGACCTGGAAACTGGAACTGCCGAAGGCGTTCGGCGCCGGCGTGTAAGTCAGCGTGCCATCGGCCGAAACCGCGGGCAGGCTGCTGAACAGCGAGGAGTTGGAGATACCCAGGACGGAGTACGCCAGGACGGCCTGCTCGGACTCGCCGGGGCCGGCGTTGAAGGCGGCCCAGCCGCCAACCGAGACCGGCCCGGAGTCCTCGTTGACGGCCGCCGGAATCGCCGCGACGAAGCTGGGTGCATCGTTCACGGCCGCGACCGTGATCGTCGCCTGGGCCGGTCCCGACGTATCGACCCCGCCGTTGGCGGACCCGCCGTTGTCACGAACACGAACCTCGAACGTCGCCGTTCCGGAGGCATTCGCCGCGGGGGTGTACGTCAACGTGCCCGAGTTCGAGATGCTCGGGCCCGATGCGAAGAACGCGGGATTGCTGATGTTGCTGATCAGGTATGCGGAAACGCCCTGGCCGGACTCCGTTCCCGCGCCGCCGGCATTGAACGAAACGAAACCGTTCACGGTCTGAACCGACGAATCCTCAAAGACCGTCGGCGAGCCGTGGACGGTGACCGCGGGCGCGTCGTTCACGGGGCTGATCGTCACCGTGAACGTCTGGCCGGAAGACGTGTCCGCGCCGCCGTTGGCGGTGCCGCCGTTGTCACGCGCGGCAACCGTGAAACTGGACGTACCGGAGGCGTTGGGTGCGGGTGTGTAGACCAGCGTGCCGTCGGGCGCGATCGTCGGTTGAACCGCGAACAGCGAGGGATTGGTCACGTTGCTCACGATGTAGCCCAGGAGGGCCTGATCACCCTCGTTCGGGCCCGGATTGAAGCTCGCCCAGTTCGCGATCGAGCGCTGGCCGGAGTCTTCGAGCACCGCCGAGACCGGCGCAGCCGAGAAGATCGGCGCATCGTTGACAGGGACGACCGAGATCGTGAACGAAGCCGACTCGACCTCGTTCGAGCCGCCGTTGTCGGTGCCGCCGTTGTCGCGGACACGGACATGGAACGCCGACTCGCCGTTCGTGTCCGCCGCGGGCGTGTACCGCAGCGTTCCGTCGGGAGAGACCGTGGGCAGGACCGCGAACTTCTCGGGATGCTCGATGTCGACCACCTCGATCATGTCGATGTTCTGCCAGTTCTCGTCCGGTCCGGCCGAGATCGTCGCCCAGCCGGGGATCACCCGGGCGCCCGAATCCTCGTTGACGGCCGTGGGATCGCTCGCCACGACATCGGGCGGCTGATTCACGTTGGCGACGTTGATCGTGACCGTCGCCACGTTCGACGCCGCGTCGAACCGATCGCGGACGCGATAGGTGAACGTATCCGCGCCGTTGAAGAACGGCTGCGGGATGTAGGAGAACGTGCCGTTGGCGTTCAGCGTGAGCGTGCCGCGGGCCGTGGTCGAAACCAGTTCCGCGACCTTCGTGTCTCCGGCATCCGCGTCGGTGTCGTTGTCGAGGATACTCGACGCGGTGACAAACAGCGTCTGGCCCTCGATCATCGAGAACGTGTCATTCACCGCGACCGGCGGGAAGTTCGGCGGGCCGACATGGATCGTCGCGGGCGTGATGTCCGCGGATGTGATCGAGAACACCTGCGGGTTGCCCGTGCCGGTCGCAAGGCTCGTAAACCACGAGCCGCGGGCGCTCTGGATACTCGTCAGCGGTACCGACGCCGTCATCGTGCGCAGCGTTGGGTTTCCGCTCAGTTGCACGGCGTATTTCAGCACAACCGCTTCCGAGGTGGACGCGTTGTATCCGAACCCGCCGGCGACCGAGTTGGAGTTCTGGCTTGATACCACGCCGTACGCGAGGTTCGAGGTCATCGTGGTGGCGCGGGATCCGGCCAGCCGCAGCGTGCTTCCGCCGTCCACAAAACTCGTGAGCAGGCCGGGTGTCGATCCGCTCGCCATCGAGGCCGAACCAAACGGAGCCATGCGCCCCGTGTTGGCCGGAACCCCGGCATTGACCGGGACCGATCCGCCCGAGGTGCTGGTGAAGGGCAGGCGAAGATCCGCGGAGGTCCACCCGGTCAGCGTCGGCTGGAATGTGATCGAATGCAACCCCACCGCGTTCGGCGCATTGGTTGACGCCACCACGCGAACGAAGTACACGCTCCCGGCCGGCGCGAACATCGAGTCGGACCAGTTGACATTGTCGCTCGACACCTGAACCGCCAGCCGAGTGGACTGGGCCGAGGCGGGCAGGGCAACAGATAGCGCGGCGATACCAGCGAACAAAACGGTCTTACACATCGGAACCTCGATCTTGGTACCCGGATCCCCCCGGCACCCCTAGTCGCCTTTGACGTAAGACTAGATTCCCAAAACTGTTATGGGATTGCAAGCCCTTTTGAGGGGTCGATGCCGAGGGATTTGCGTGAAGCTGGCGAATCCTCCCGCAAGTTCCCCAGAACAAGGGGTTCTTGAGGCCCCTCCACTCGCCGATGATCGACGTCTGTTAGGAATGCCGGCGCACCGCGCCCCGGGCCGAACAGCAGGGCTCCAGCCGCAGCGGACCGTTGGCAGCCAGGGGGTGTGGAAGTCCCAAGTGAAAAACGCGGCCGGAACTCAGGCCGCGTTCGGGAACTTGTGGTTGCCGCTGAACCCGGGCTACTTCTCCGGCGCGGAAGGTGTGCCCGCCGGGACACCCTCGGTGGGCACGGTGACGGTGGTGGTTGTCGGCACGGTCACGGGCTGCTGAGCGCTCCCCGGCGTCGTCGCCGAGGCGCTCACGCCGAGCACGTCGATCCGGCGCGGCGCGACGATGTTAAGGCCGAGCGAGTCATCGAATCGGGTCTCACCCACGACGCCGCAAACCTGGCCGAGCTTGCCGGTGAGGTCCAGGGTTTCCTGAGGCAGGATGTAGCCGACCGTGCGCGGCGCGAGCGCATCCGCCGACTGAACGCGGTACATGAGCGGCAGACCTCGCTTTCCGTCGTAGACCGTGCTCGGCACGATCCGACCGACGACCGTGTAGATCGCCTGCCTCTGAGCCTGCTCCACCGTCAACGTAACTTCCGTCACGCGGCTGGCGCTCTGCTCGGCGACCGACTTCGCCCGCTGTGCTTCGGCGATGATCTCCTGTCGCAACCTGAGGGCCTGCAACCGCTGGCCGAGCTGGGTCTTCATGTTCTGCTCGGCCGGCGCGGCTCCGAGCTTGGCCACCTTGTTCTCGAACATCCCGATTACAACGGGTAGTTCCCCGTCATCCTTCGAGGCCATCGTCTTCTCGAACATCGTGCGGAGTTGCGCGAGTTCCTCGTCGATCGTCGGCTTTGGCGGCTGCGGCGGAACAACTCGCGGCTGCGGCATCGCGGTCGTCGTGGTTGTCGAAGTCGCGGCCGGGCCGGTTCCGACCGAAGTCGCGGGCGTGGTGCTCACGGGCGTGACCGGCGCGAATCCCGTCGGTGCACCGGTCGTCGTCGCGGAAGTCTCGGCGGGTTTCGGCGTCGCCTCCGCAGACTTGACGCCCGGCTCCACCGGTTTCACGGGCGTTTCGACGGGCTTGGAGGCCTCCGCAGGTTGTGCCGGAGAAGCACCGATGAAGCGAGCGGCCTCATCCGCGGTCGCCTTGCGCACGTGATCCTTTCCGATATACCCGCGAGCGTTGGCTGGCGCGGGCACCACGTACCCCTGCACCACATCATCCGATGCCTTCTGCGTCGAGAGCACATCCAGCACCGTGCCCGCATCCAGCGGCTTGGGCAGGTCCAGCGGCCACCACGGAGCTTTAGGGTTCGGCGAAGCATCGAAGGCCATCAACTGCGACTGCCGGACGAGCTTGACCGTCCTGCCGTCCTTCGCGAGTTCCGCATCGCTCGCCGCGACGTAGGCCCTCATCCCGGGCAGGTACTCCGCCCGCATCCACCCCGGTCCTTCGCCCGTGATCCTGACGAGTTCACCGGATTTCAACTCTCGGACCGGGTACATGAACGCGGCATCACCGCCGCGCATCGCGACCTTGTCGGTCGTCACGACCGCGATGTAGGGCTCAACATCCTTGACCGACGACTGGGCCAGCACGGGAGTCACGACGGTCACGGTCATGCTCGCGGCCCAAACTGCGTTCATCCATCCGTGCATGTTGGAGTTCTCCGTAACAAACCAACGGTGCGGTCCGAATCGGCTAGTCTATCCGACTCGACGCACCGCGTTGATGTCCGTAACGATCTGAACAACAGCCGCCGCGGGTAAACCGCGACGACATCCGACAAGTTATCCACAGCAACTGCATCGGCACTCTGCTGAGTCTGTGCTCAACATTGCCGCTGTCTGCGTGGGTATCACCGCCCATCGCGCCGGCAAGCCCCCAAGCCGATCGCGGGAACCGACAGGTCGGCGGGCCGAACCGGGACCACCCGCTTTCATTCCGGCACGAACGGCCGTAACCTTTGCCCGCTCTCATGTTGACCGACCGCTCAGACCAACGCCCGATCCCGCCGCACGCCCTCCACGCCTCCCTCAACCGCGGCCGACCGGCGCGGACGACGGGCGTCGTCGCGGCCCTGACCGCGGCAATGGCCACCAGTTCCGGGTGTGCCTCTCCGCTGTTCGATCAACCCGATCGCGACCTCCGGCGTGCCGTACGCGAGGCCTCGGCACGAGAACTGGCCGAGGCCCAGCGCCGGCCGCGGGCCGTCACGACCAAGCGGGAGGACCTCTCGGCGAATCTGAACCTGGCCCCCGAAGTGCTGGAGGAGTTGAACCGGATGGCCGGGCCGCACTCTTACGCGAACGACCGCCTCAATCTCGGCCAGAGCCTGTTCGGCACCGAACAATCCGTGACGCTGATCACCCTCGAACACGTCGTCAAGACGTCTGTGGACAACAACCTCAACGCGGCGTTCGCGCGGCTCTCGCCGGCCATCGGTCAGGCGCAGGTTGCGGCGGCCGAAGCGGCCTTCGACTGGCTGCTGTTCAACAACGCCACGTGGAGTCTGACCGATCAGCCCCGCACCAACTCGTCGATCAACGGCTCGACCGTCGGCGTCTCGGTCAACAACCAGAACGCGTTCGACAACGCCATCGGCGTGCGAAAGCCGCTGATCAGCGGCGGCCAACTCACCGTCCAGCACCAGTTCGTATACACCGACGATGCGTCGCCGAACCTGTTCCTGACTCCGGACCCGGCCCGCGCGACCAACATCGTCATGCAGCTCGACCAGCCGCTGCTGCGCAACTTCGGATCCGACTTCACGCTCGCCCAGGTCCGTCTGGCTCGCAACCAGGAGCGTGATTCCATCCAGGAACTCAAGGGCACGCTGGACCGGACGGTCTCGGACGCCGAGGAGCAGTACTGGAACCTCGTCCGTGCCCGCGACGATCTGCTCATCCTCCAGCGACTTCTCGAGCGCGGCGAGGAGGTTGTCGCCAAGCTTCGCACACGCTCGGACGCACGCCCAAGCAACCTCGCCAACGCGACCTCGGCCGTGCTGAGCCGCCGGGCGGATGTCCGGCGCGCGCAGCGCGTGCTGCGGACCGCCAGCGACACGCTGAAGGTCACGATGAACGACCGCGACTTCCCGATCGGCGGCGAGGCGTTGCTGCTGCCTGTCGATACCGCGATCGATCAGCCGGTCGAGTTCAGCCTGCTGGATTCTCTCAACACCGCGCTCGCCAACCGGCCCGAGATCCAGCGGGCGATCATCTCCGTTGACAACACTTCGATCCGGCGCGCGGCCGCCGACAACCAGCGGCTTCCGCAGCTCAACCTCCGGGCCCTGACGCGGTTCAACGGCCTCGCCGGTTCCACCGCCGACAGCTACGAGGAACTCACCTCGGGCCGCTTCATCGACTACCAGGTGCAGATGCTCTTCGAGATGCCCATCGGCAACCGCGCGGCGGAAGCCTCGTACCGCCAGCGGATGCTCGAGGGCATGCAGGCCGTGATCGCGTACCAGAACACGCTCCAGAACGTATTCGGCGAGGTCAAGAACCAGCTCCGCAACATCTCGACGGACTACGCGCTCATCGAAGACACCCGGGTCGCCAGGCTCGCCGCCGCGGAAGAACTGCGGCAACTGCTCAACGATGAGGAGAACACCGCCGGCCTTACCCCCGAGTTCCTCGATCTCAAACTCCGTCAGCAGCAATCCCTGTCCGCGGCCGAGCAGCAGGAGAACCAGGCCCTGGCCGACTACAACATCTCGCTCGCCCGGTTCCACCTCGCGACCGGCACAGCGCTCGAGCGCAACCGCATACTCTTCGACGTGCCCCACATCCGCCCCGAGAGCAGGGAATCGGACCTGTTTCCGGATTACACCGGCGGTCCGACCGGCAAGTAGCCGACCCCCGGGCGTGGCCGGCCTGCCCGCATGATCGACCTCGCCGAGATCGCGCACGCCGCTCAACTCCTCCGCAAGGGGCAGGTCGTGGCCTTCCCCACCGAGACGGTCTACGGACTCGGCGCCGATGCCCGAAACCCCGAAGCCATCGACCTCGTCTTCACGCTCAAGGGCCGCCCTCGCAACAACCCGTTGATCGTGCACGTCAGCGGACCGGACATGGCTCGGACCGTCGCCGCTTCGTGGCCGCCCGCCGCGGAACGGCTCGCGGCCGAACTCTGGCCCGGCCCGCTCTCCATCCTCGTTCCGCGGCGGCACGATCTGCCCGAGGCGGTCACCGCGGGCGGCGATCTGGTCGCCGTGCGATGCCCCAACCACCCGCTGGCTCTGGCCCTGCTGTTCGCGTTCCAGGGCCCGCTTGTCGGGCCGAGCGCCAACCTGTCGGGACAGATCTCTCCCACCACCGCAAGCCACGTCCGCGAGACGTTCTCAGATCGCGAGGCCTTCGTCCTCGACGGCGGCCCGTGCGCGGCCGGAATCGAATCCACCGTCATCGACATCACCTCTTCTCCCCCACGCATCCTCAGGCCCGGTCTCGTCGGCGCCCGACAAATCTCTGAGTTGCTGGGGGTGGAGGTCCGGGAGCCCGATGCGGGCCAACGCCTCGCTCGAAGCGATCCCGCGGAATCCCTTGTCTCGCCCGGCTTGCTCGAGCGGCACTACGCCCCTCGCACACCCGCGAAACTGTTCTCGGGTGACGAGTGGAAGTCGCTCGCGGCTGGTCGTCGCGCCGCCCTGCTGACGCTGACCGCACCGTCCATCGCTCCGCCCCATCACGCGGCCGCCATGCCGCGCGAACCCGGGGCTTACGCCGCCGCGCTCTACGCCGCGCTCCGCGCCGCGGATGCTCAGAACGCGGACATCATCCTGATCGAGCGGCCGCCCGCGTCCGGCGATCCCATCTGGATCGCCGTAGCCGATCGCCTCCGCCGCGCCGCCTCGCCTTGAATCACATCATCGGCGGCAGGCCCAGCGCGCGCCGGATCGAGCTGAGTTGGCCGCTGTGCCAGCCGTCGTGCCAGATGGTCTTGTGAATCACATCCAGGCGTGAACTCGCAAAGCCGTGCGATTCCGCCGCCGGCGGCTTGTACAGATCCGCGGGCTTGAGCGCGGCCACCGCCTCGTAAAGACGACCGTACGCCGCGTCGTAGTGCTTCTTCACCTCCGCCAGCAGCGGATAGACCCCCGCATCCGCGACGGGCGCGGACTTGTAGCCGAACAGCTTGTCGTAACTCTCGGGCAAGGCCGCCATCTTGCCGTCGATCAGGCTCGCGAACCACGAGTAGGCCGTTGCGAGGTGCCCGATCGTCCAGAGCAGGTGGTTGTCCCGCGGCGAAGGCTGGTAGGTCGCCCGATCGGCGGGAATCCCCGCGATGAGCGCGTCCGTCGTGCCGTGGACCCACTTCAGAAGGGCCGCCGCGGTCTGTTTGACCGCCGCGGGCGAGCTTGGAGCGGACTTGGCCTTCGGACGTGAGCGGCCGGCCGACGCCGGCTTCTTCTTGGCCGATCTTGCGGCGGGTCTGCGAGCGGCGTGAACCTTCTTCTTCGCCATGCCGATAACTCCAGCGTTGATGCTCGATCGGCTGTTCTCTGCGGAGGCCCGATCGAGCCGGACGTGCGGGAGGAGCAGTCTATCCTTGCCGCGACGCGGCGGGCTCACGTCCCAACCGCCGCGAGACCGCTCATGGTGAACCAACCCGCGGACATTGGACGCCGCCCAGGAGAAAGTCGGAGATGCCTGCCAAGACTTCCATCGCTCTGGCCGCCGGCGACGGCATCGGCCCGGAGATCATGAACGCCACGCTCGACCTGATGAAGTGCGCGGGCGTGCTCGAGCAGGTCGAGTTCATCCCAGTGGAGATGGGCGCGAGCGTCTTCGCCACCGGCAACACCCGAGGGATGACCGACGACGCCATCAAGACCGTCGAGTCGTGCGGCGTCCTGTTCAAGGGGCCGATGGAGACGCCCAAGGGCGGCGGGGGCAAGTCGATCAACGTCACCGCCCGCAAACTCTGGAACGCCTTCGCCAACCTGCGCGTGTTCCGAAGCCTGCCCGGCGTCGAGACCGTCTACTCGCGCGCCGGCGTGCCCGTCGACTTCTCCGTCGTCCGCGAGAACGTCGAAGACACCTACGGCGGCGTCGAGCACCGCCTCAGCAGCGACACCGTCCAGTGCAAGCGGCTCATCACCGCGCCGGGGTGCGACGAGGTCCACCGCTTTGCCTTCCAGACCGCGCGCAAACTCGGCCTGAAGAAGGTCCATTGCGGCCACAAGGCCAACATCATGAAGATGACCGACGGCCTGTTCCTCGATCGCTTCCGAGCGACCGCCAAGGACTTCCCGGAGATCGAGTCGGCCGATGTCATCGTCGATGCCCTGTGCATGAACCTGGTCGTCAAGCCCCAGCAGTACCAGATGATCGTGCTCCCCAACCTGCAAGGAGACATCGTCAGCGACCTGTGCGCCGGCCTGGTCGGCGGACTGGGATTTGCGCCCAGCGCCAACATCGGCAAGCACATCTCGATCTTTGAGGCGGTGCACGGCACCGCGCCGGACATCGCCGGCCGCGGCCTGGCCAACCCCACGAGTCTCGTGCTCAGCGGCATCATGATGCTGCGCCACCTCGGGCTGGTGAAGGAGGCCGCGAACATCGAGAACGCGCTTCTGGTGACGCTCGAGAGCGGTATCCACACGAGCGATTTCGGCGACAAGACCAAGCCCGCCGTCAACACCTTCGAGTTCAGCCGCGCCATCGCCGACCGGCTCGGCCAGAAGCCGCGCGCGGGCGCGGTGCCCGTGCCCGACGCCAACGAGCCGCCGCGCGAAAGGCACGAGCGCCCCCACGGTCAGGAGGTCATCCGCACGTTCAAGGGCATCGTGACAAGCGTTGTCGGCGCCGACTTCTACCTCGACACGCCCCTCTCGCCGATCGCGCTCGCGGAAGAGATGACCCGCATCGCCGGCGACACCCCTTTCAAGCTCTCCCTCATCAGCAACCGCGGCACACAGGTCTGGCCGACGGGCAGTGTCTACACCGAGTGCGTGGACTATTACCGCGTGCGTTTCGAGCTCAAGGACGGGGTCGCCGCCGGTACGATCGGCCAGTCGCGTACCGTCGCGCTCATGGACAAGATCGCGGAGAAGTTCACGGTGTGCGGGTACGAACTGCTGCGGCTGTTCGACGGGGTGAAGGGTTATTCGATGGCGCAGGGTCAGTAGCGCCGGGTTTCGATCCGCCCGGCGGTGCGCTGTACCATCCGGTCCATGACTTCCCCCAGGGCCGCTGGCGGCTGGCCCGCGATCATCTACACACTCAAGAAAGCCCGAGCCTCGGGCGGCTTTCTGCGCATGTGGCGGGCGATGCGATCGAAGAACGCCTGCAAGACCTGCGCCCTGGGCATGGGCGGCCAGCTAGGCGGCATGGTCAACGAGCGCGGCAGGTTCCCCGAGGTCTGCAAGAAGAGCGTGCAGGCGATGGCCGCCGATATGCAGGGGCGGATCCGCGAGGGGTTCTTCGCCGAGTTCGGCGTCGATCGGCTCTCCCGATTCACGCCGCGCGAGCTTGAGCACTCGGGGCGGCTGGTCGAGCCGCTGATCGCCGAGCCCGGGGACAAGAGCTACCGCGCGATCTCGTGGGAAGAAGCGATCGAGCGCGTCGCGGGTGCGCTCAAGGAAGCCCGAACTTCCGACAGCACAGAAATCACGGATGGCAACGCAGAGTCAGCGGAGAACGCCAGACCAGAGTCTTCCTCCGCGAACTCTGCGACAACTCTGCGTCCTCCGCGGCGTCCGCTGCCCGTCTTCTTCTACTTCTCAGGCCGCTCGAGCAACGAGGCCGCGTTCCTGCTCAACCTGCTCGGCCGCGTCTACGGCACCAACAACATCAACAACTGCTCGTACTTCTGCCACCAGGCCAGCGGTGTCGCGCTCAAGGGGATCACCGGCAGCGGGACGGCCTCGATCGTCCTCGATGACCTCACCGGCGAGGACGGCTGTGACCTGCTCTTCATCATCGGCGGCAACCCCGCGAGCAATCACCCGCGACTGATGCGCACGGTCATCGACATCCGCCGCCGCGGCGGCAAGGTCATCGTCATCAACCCGCTCAAGGAACTCGGCCTGGTCCGCTTCAAGGTGCCCAGCGATGTCCGGAGCATGCTCTCGCCGAAGGGCTCGCAGATCGCGGATGAGTACATCCAGCCGCACATCGGCGGCGACCTGGCTTTGTTTGCCGGAATCGCCAAGGTCTTGCTCGAAGGCCAAAGGCAGGAACACAGAGAGCACAGAGGAGTCACGGAGAGCACCGAGAGAGGCAAGAACGGAGTTTCTCAAACCTCGACTTTGCCTTCCTCTGTGCTCTCTGTGTCCCCCTCCGTGCCCTCTGTGTTCCCGTCTTCGCCTTTGCCGATCGACGAAGCCTACCTCGCCAACCACACCGAGAACTTCGACGAGTTCCGCGCGGGGATTGAGGCGCTGTCGTGGGATGAGATCGAGGCATCGTCGGGCATCGCCCGCGCCGAGATCGAGAGAATTGCGGCGATCTACGCGAACTCGAACAAGACCGTCTTCGCCTGGACCATGGGCATCACCCACCACACCCACGGTGTCGACAACGTCCGCATGATCGCGGCCGTCGCGATGCTCCGCGGCATGCTCGGCCGGCCGGGCGCGGGGCTGCTTCCGCTGCGCGGCCACTCCAACGTGCAGGGTGTCGGGTCGATGGGCGTCGAGCCGAAGCTGAAGTGGGAAGTCCTGACCGCCATGCAGCACAAGTTCGGCATCACGCTCCCGACCTCACCGGGGATGGACACGCTCGCGTGCATCGACGCGGCCGCGAGAGGCGAGATCCGCTTCGCCTGGCACCTCGGCGGCAACCTCTTCGGCTCGTGCCCCGATTCCGCGCACGCCGCCCGCGCCCTGCGGAGCATCGACACCACCGTCTTCCTTTCCACCACGCTCAACACCGGCCACATCCACGGCCGCGGCAGGACCTCGATCATCCTCCCCGTCCTGGCACGCGATGAGGAGCCGCAGAGCACGACGCAGGAGTCGATGTTCAACTACGTCCGCCTCAGCGATGGCGGCCGCGCGCGGTACACGGGCGAGCAGGGGCCGCCCCTCAGCGAAGTGGAGGTCATGACCCGCATCTTCCGAAAGGTGCTCGGCGACAGAGTGGGCGGCCTCGACCTCGCCGGCATGACGCGGCACACCACGATCCGCGAAGCCATCTCGCGGATCATCCCCGGCTACGAGCCCGTCGCGACGATCGATGTGCCTCCCGCTTCGGAGAAGCGGGCTGCCCAGGAGTTCCAGATTCCCGGCCGCACGTTCCACACTCCCCACTTCAAGACCCCCTCCGGCCGGGCGCGGTTCTTCCCCGTTCCTCCGCTTCCGATTCAAGACAGGAACGCAAAGAGCACCGAGGTGGACACAGAGAACGCAAGGAAGGCTTTTTCAGGGATTTCCTCCGTGCCCTCTGTGCCTTCTCCGCGACCTCTGTGTTCCGCCTTTCCTCTCCGCCTGATGACGATTCGATCGGAAGGCCAGTTCAACACCGTCGTCTACGAGGACCACGACCTCTACCGCGGCACGGACCAGCGCGAGGTGATCCTCATGCACCCCGACGACATCGCCTCGCGCGGGCTGAGGGTCGATGACCGCGTGACCGTCCGCAGCGGCACCGGTGAGATGACCGGCATCCGCATCCGCCCCGCCGACATCCGCCCCGGCAACGCGGCCATGTACTACCCCGAGGCCAACATCCTCGTCCCCCCCGCCACCGACCCCGAATCCCAAACCCCGGCCTTCAAGAACATCGCCATCACGGTCGAACCCAGCCGGAGCCTGCCCATGCTGAGGTGAGCCTCGCCCACCCACCCCCCACCCCCCACCCCCCACCCCCTCCCCCAACACCCCCCGATTAGGTGGCTAGGAGCCCAAAGCCTTGCTGCAAGCCCGCCACGCGGGTTTTCCGGCAGGCTGATCCCCTTTTCAGGGAGAAGCGAGCGTCCAATAAGGGTCGCGGAGATGATCTCCGTGCCAGCGGAGATGATCTTCGTGCCCGCGAACATGCTCTCCGTGCCAACGGAGATCGCCTCCGGGTCTCCCACGATGACCTCCGCCGCGTCGGGGGTAACATCCGCGCCCCTATTCCGGGCATTACCGGTCGACCCCGCCAACCGCCGCCTTCCGACTTCCGACGCCCACCTTCGGCGAGCCTACACTCCCCCTCGCAGGCGGTGCTCGGCCGCCGGTGCCAGTCCACCATGGATGGGGCTTTGAAGAAGAGCTCCGCGGCACTCTTTGTACATCCCCGAGGCTTGGTCGATCAGGAAGGTCGGCCGATGCCCTCACCATGAAGCGCCCTTCTTGCGGCGCGAATGGAGTGGTCGGTCTGGTCCCGCGCTCCCATCCACGGCGCGCGGCCCGAACCCCGATCACCCCCGAGCCGTTCGCCCGCCGGTGTCGCTGCACAGGAGTCCTGAGCATGTCCCGAGTCACGAGCACCAACAGCAACAGCAACCCCTCCTCCCCGAGCGGCAACTCGCTGGTCCACGACCTGGTCGAGGCCGGCATCCACTTCGGCCAGCGCTCGGCCGGCTGGAACCCCAAGATGCAGCCGTTCATCTACGGCAAGCGCAACGGGATCCACATCATCGACATCAAGGAGACCGTCAAGGGCCTCCTGCTCGCCAAGAAGTTCATCTCCCGCACCGTCGCCGACGGCAAGGATGTGTGCTTCGTCGGCACCAAGCGCCAGGCCCGCAGCGTGATCGAGCAGCGCGTCGGCGATGTGAAGATGCACTTCGTCACCGAGCGGTGGCTCGGCGGCACGCTGACCAACTTCCGCACGATCCGTGCGAGGCTCCGCCGGCTCGAGGAGCTCGAGGCCATCGAGAAGAACGACAACTTCGCCAGCTACTCCAAGAAGATGGAGAGCCAGCTCCGCCGCGAGAAGGACAAGATCTTCCGCAACCTCTCCGGCATCCGCAGCATGGACAAGCTCCCGGGCGCGCTGGTGGTGATCGATGTGACCCGCGAGGTCAACGCCCTCCGCGAGGCCAAGAAGCTCGGCATCCCCACGATCTGCTTGATCGACACCGACGCCGACCCCGAACTGGCCGACATCCCGATCCCCGGCAACGACGACTCGATGCGATCCATCGATGTCATCATCCGTGAACTGTGCATGGCCGTCAACGACGGCAAGCAGGCCCGCGGAGCCTCGAAGGAGGGCGAGCCCGCGCGCGACGCCGCGACGAACGCCGGCGCGGGTGGAGGGAACGCCGATCGCCCCCGCCGGTCCAGCCGGGCCAAGTTCCGCGCGGACGATGCGGGCAGCGCCACCGCGGGCGATGACGAGGTCGTGACCCGCGGCGCGACCGAGCCGGCCAAGGCCTGATCAGAGCGTGTTTTTCAGAGAGCGATCCCGTTGAGCGCGTGCCGCGTGTCTCCCACCGGATGACACCGGCCGGCTCACCCCGGCACGAGCCCATATCAAACAAGACCCCCGCCTCGGAGAGGCGGGGTACCCGGAGACGATGACGTGGCTGAGATTTCCGCATCCGATGTGATGAAGCTCCGCAACCAGACCGGCCTGTCGATGATGGAGTGCAAGAAGGCGCTCGCCGAGGCCGGGGGCGACTTCGCCAAGGCCGAGGACATCCTGCGCAAGAGCATGAAGGGAAAGATGGACGCCAAGACCGACCGTCCCGCGGGCGCGGGGCGCGTCGCGGTGTCCGTCGGCGGCGGGGCCGCGGCCATCGTCGAGGTCCGCGCCGAGACCGACTTCACCGCCATGAACGAGAAGTTCGTCGCGGCGGTCAACAAGGTCGCCGAACTGGCCGTCAAGCAGCCGGCAGGCGCGGTTCCCGCGTTCGCCGATGCGACCAAGATCGTCGATGAACTCCGCATCTCGACGGGCGAGAACTGCTCGTATGCCCGCGGCCGCAGGTATCAGGGCGGTGTCTTCGGGTCCTACGTGCACCACGACGGCAAGACCGGCGCGCTGATCCAGGCCGAGGGCGACATCTCCGCCGATGTCCTCAAGCAGATCTGCATGCACATCGTCGCCAAGGTGCCTACGCCAAAGGGCGTATCGCCGACCGACATCCCCGCCGAGATCGTCGAGCGCGAGCGGAAGTTCCGCATCGAGCAGGCGATGGAGAGCGGCAAGCCCAAGGAGATCGCCGAGAAGATGGTCGAGGGCGGCATGCGGAAGTTCTACGAGGAGGTCGCCCTCCTCGAGCAGCCGTACGTCATGGACGAGTCCAAGAAGGTCAAGGACATCGTCGGCAGCGCGAAGATCCTCGCGTTCAGCCGCTACGCGGTCGGCGAGTCGGCCGGGGCCTGAGCCTCACGGCCCATCGGCAACCAGATCGAGTTCGGGAAGCCGATCCCGCCAGGCCTCGCGCGTGGCGGCGATGGCGATGTTGCGCAGCAGGCGAGCCCGTCGCGGGTCGTTGGAACGGTCGAGTTCCGCGCTCTCCCACCGGAGCCGGCGCACGGAGGGCCGCTCGGAAAGCCCGGTGAACTCAAGCAGGCCCCACCCGGGAGGCACTTCGTCGGCCGCAATCAGCCCTGCGGGCGCGGCGATGACGAGCGCATCGGCCAGGCCGTAGCGGGCCATGGCCCAGAACTTGGTCTGACCGTGCACCTGCTTGTCGATGCTCCGCAGTTCGCGCAGCACCCGGTGGTAGGATGGGAGCCGACTCGCCGCGTAGTCCCACTCCTCCAGCTCGGCGAAGAGCATGGACCCCGCACCGCGAAGGTGCGGCTCGGCAACCCGAAGGATCCTCACTTCGAGTTCACGTCGAAAGGCGTTGAGCGCGCATCTGCGGACAATAAGATCCTGAAGGTGGCGCCCATCGCGCAGAAAGTCTCCGCGAGAACGCTTGCACTCGACGATCACCGTCCGGCAGGTTCGCAGCGGGTCGAAGGCTGAGTCTGTGAGACTCGGGGGACCACCGCCCCCTTCGGGGAGGGCTGCGGGTGCGGCTCGGTATCCGGCCACATCCACGCGGAACGAAGAGCCCGGGCAGGCGACCTCGACCGCGAGCGATTCGTACCCGACTGCCCTCAGAACGGCGAGGCTGGCGAGTTTGAGTTGGCGATGCTCATCGGTTTCCACATCACCCTCTCAGTTCAGAATGATTCTGATCGCCAAGCACATCGACGTGCCCACAATTTGTTTCGCAAAGTTCGCCGAAGTTGTGGGACGCCGTGCCTTGGATTACGCTCGTAGAGGATAGAATCGCCTCAACCCACGCCGGGCCGCGATGGTCGGCTGATGGATGGAGCGCAGGATGATCTCCCTCGGAATCGGACCCAGGACCATGACCAAGAACGACAAAGGAGCGGCCACGACGTTCGCCCCGTGCCGGGTCCTGATCGCCGACGATGAGCACCTCGTGGCGACCGGGATCGCCGCGCACGTGCGGGAACTGGGCCACAAGGTCGTGGGCATCGCCGCCGACGGCGAGGCCGCGGTGGCTCTCGCGCGCGAGCAGAGCCCGACGCTCGCGCTCCTGGACATCCGCATGCCCAAGGCCAGCGGCGTTGAGGCCGCGATGGTGCTGTACCAGGAACTGGGTATCCCGTCGATCATCATCTCGGCGTACTCGGATGAGGAGCACATCAGCCGCATCCAGAGCTACGGCCCGAGTTCGGGTGTGTACGGCTACCTGCTCAAGCCGGTGAGCCGCGACGAACTGCGCGTGACGATCGGGGTGGCGCAGCAACGGGCCAGCGTCGATGATGCCAACTCCACGCGGATCGGCCAGCTCGAGCAGAACCTCCAGAACCGGCGTGTTGTCGAGCAGGCCAAGTGGGTGCTGGTGCAGAAGAGCGGGATGACCGAGCCGCAGGCGCACGAGAAACTGCAGAAGGTCGCTCGCGACCGTCGTCGCCCGCTTATCGAGATCGCCCAGGCGGTGATCCAGAGCGGCGACCTTCTGGCGTAGGCACGCGCCAAGAGCGACCAGCGTGCGAATCCCGGTCGCGAAGTCCCACGCGAAATCTCGCTCGAAATCCCATACGCTTACTTCTGGCCTTGCTCGGCGCCGTCAGCGGCTGCCGGGCCGGCCTCCTCGCGCAGTCGCCCCAGCCGCCTGATCTCCGGCAGCCACCATCCGATGCCGATGACCACGAGGATCGTGCCGATCCCCCCGCTCACGACCGAGGCGACCGCGCCGAGCGTGGTCGAGCCGAACAGCGGCGCGAACGCTTTGGCGGCCAGCCCGGACTCGAAGGCCCCGAGTTCGTTGCTGGACTCGATGAACACGCTGTTGACGGCCGAGACCCGGCCGCGGAGTTCTTCGGGCGTCCGCATCTGCACCAGCACGTGACGGATGACGACGCTGATGTTGTCGAGCGCGCCGGAAAGGAGAAGCGCGGCCATCGAGAGGATGAACGACCGCGACAGGCCGAAGACGATGATGCACAGCCCGAAGCCGGCGACCGACCAGAGCAGCGCCGGTCCCGCCCGACTGAAGGGCGGACGGTGGGCGAGGATGAGCGTCATGAGCAGCGCGCCGATAGGCGTTGCGGCTCGCAGCGCGCCAAGCCCGAGCGGGCCGACGTGCAGAATGTCCTTGGCGTAGACGGGCAGGAGCGCGGTTGCGCCCCCGAGGAGCACGGCGAAGAGGTCGAGCGAGATCGCGGCGAGGATGGTCTTCTCGTTCCAGAGGTGGGCCATGCCGGCCAGCATCGATCGGAGCCCCATGCCGCGGGGCGCGGACTTGTTAGGGCGCGGGCGCATGCCCACCGCGCTCGCGGCGAAGATCAGGCAGCCCAGGGCGGAACAGGCGTAGACCGGCCACGCCGCGCTTGGGTTGTGGAGAGACGCGAGTCCCGCGGCCTCGAACATCATCGCGATGACCTGACCGGCGAGCAGCGGCCCGATCGTCGCGGAGATGTGGAAGACCCCGGCGTTCCACGTGACGGCATTGTGGAAGGTCGCGCCCGCGTTGTGGTCGCTCGGGACGATCTGGGGCAGGAGGCTGGAGCGGGAAGGACCGTTGAAGACACGGGCGCACCCGCTGAGGACGACGAGCAGGTACATCCAGCCGATCGGTGCCTGCACGAACGAGGCCGCGGCCAGGCCCGCCGAGACCAGTGCGAAGGCCAGTTGCGTGATGATGAGGACCTTCTTGCGATTGAGCGTGTCCACGACATGCCCGGCGGGGAGCGCCAGGGCGATCACGGGCAGGGCGCGGAGCAGGCCGACCAATCCGAGTTGAAATGCTGAATGGGTGCGCTCGTAGACCTCCCACCCGAGCGCCATGCCCTGCATCTGCAGGCCCATCGAGGCGAAGATCCAGCCGCCGGCGAAGCGGCGGTAGTCAGGAAGGCGGAGGGCGGCGTAGGGATCGTGCCTGACGCCCGCCGATCGCTCGGCTGGCGATTCTTCTTCGACCTGCGTCGTGGGTGGTTCAGAATGAGGGGGCAGATCGCTCAAGCGTGCGAGCGTAGACGCTGTACGGGGGCCGATCCGTCAGCGTGAAGATCACGGGAGGGCGCAGATCCTCGCCGCGAGTTGGACTCGTCGTTTCCGATGGGCAACCGGAGCGGCGGGCTGGGCATCAATACCGGATGACCGAGTGCACATCCCCAAAGTCACGCAGCGCCGAGCGTCCGTTCAGGAAGCCGAGTTCGATCAGCACGGTGATGCCCACGATGCTGGCCCTCATTCCCGAAACGAGTTGAGCGCACGCCTTCATCGTGCCGCCGGTGGCGAGCAAGTCGTCCACCAGCAGCACGCGCTGACCGGGCTCGACGGCATCCTCGTGGATCTCGATCGTGTCCCTGCCGTACTCCAGTTCGTAGCTGATGCTCGCTTTTCTCCACGGGAGTTTGCCGGGCTTGCGGACGGGCACAAAGCCCGCCGAGAGCGCCTGCGCCAGGGCCATGCCGAAGATGAACCCGCGGCTCTCGGCGCCGATGACCAGTTCGACGTTCTTGCCGCGGTAGGGGTTGGCCATCAGCTCGACCGCGAGCGCCAGCCCCGCGGCATCGCGGATCAGCGGGGTGAAATCCTTGAAGACGATCCCCTTCTTGGGAAAGTCGGGAACATCGCGGATCAGCGATCGCAGTCGCGTGAGTTGATCCATCGGTCAGGCTCCAGCGGTTCAGCGGCGCGAACCCGCGCGCGCAGCGCCCGCGCTTGTGACCACCGGAGAGCCCAGCTCGAACGCATCGTGCACAACCTTGAGGGCGTTCTTTCCGTCCGCCTCATCAAGGATGCAACTGATCTTGATCTCGCTGGTGGTGATGTTGGCGATGCGGACGCCAGCATCGGCCAGGGCCTTGAACATCCGCGCGGCGACTCCCGGCTGGCTCTGCATCCCCACACCCACGGCCGAGACCTTCGCCAGTCCCAGATCGATGTGCAGGCGGCCATGGCCCAGCTCGGTCAGCGCGGCCTCGACGAGCGGTTTGACATCCGCCAAGTCGGCCTTGTCGAGCGTGAAGACGATGTTGCAGTGGCCGCTGGTGGGCGTGTCGGCGTGGGACCGGGCGAAGTCCTCGCCGCCTTCCTTGCCGCCAAGACCCAGGGCCTCGGTCTGGATGATGTCATCGACGCTGATCCCGGCCGCGGCGATGCGGTCGAAGAACAGCCGCTGCAGGCCGGGGCGGTTGGGAAGCCCGGCGAGCGTCACCCGGCCGATATCGGTCTTGAGCGCCGCCGTCGATACTGCACGAGCCGTTTCCATGCCGTTCCCGGTGTCCGTGATCAGGGTTCCGCGGCCGTGACGCATGCTGTGCAGCACACGGATGGGCACACCCGCCTTCTTGCCAAGCTCAACCGCCCGCAGGTGCATGACCCTGGCCCCCTGGCTGGCGGCCTCCATCATCTCGTCGTACCGGATGGTATCAAGCAGCCGCGCGTGGGGCACGACGCGAGGGTCGGCGGTGTAGACCCCATCGACATCGGTATAGATCTCGCACTCGTCGGCGCCGACGGCGGCAGCGAGAGCCACGGCGGTGGTATCGGATCCGCCCCTTCCCAGCGTGGTGACATCGCCCGAATCGGTGACGCCTTGGAAACCCGCGACAACGGGCACGCGGCCGGCGGCGAACTCGCTCTTGAGCCGGGTCGGATCGACCGATCGGATGCGGGCCCGTGTGTGCTGACCATCGGTGCGGATGCCGCACTGCGCCCCCGTCAGGCTGACGGCTTCGAGCCCCATCCCCTTGAGCGCCATGCTCATGAGCGAGATCGAGATCTGCTCGCCGCAGGCCAGGAGCTGGTCCATCTCCCGCTTGTCAGGCTGCTCGGAAAGCTCACCCGCGAGGGCGATCAGGTCGTCGGTGGTATCGCCCCGCGCGCTGACGACAACGGCGACGCTGTCGCCTCGCCGCTTCGCCTCGGCGATACGGCCGGCGCAGTGCCGGATGCGGGCGGCATCGGCGACGGAAGAACCCCCGAACTTCTGGACGATGACGGCCACGGCTTGCCTCCCTGCGAGCGGCCCGGAGCGTAGGCGAACGCACAGACAGTATCGACCGTACGGCGCAAACCGGGGGAGAAATCGGACGCGGCGACGTGCCTCGCCACGCTTCGGGCTCAGAGCGACGCAGCGCCTCCGGCCCCGGCCGCGGGGGTCTGGAACGCCAGCCGCCCATCGGCTCCCAGCGCGGCGACCACTTCGCTCGCCCGCGGAGCCTCCACCAGCGCGACGATGCACCCGCCGAAGCCTCCGCCGGTCATGCGGGCGCCGATGACCCCCGGCTGACCGAGAGCCCGTTCCACAAGCTCGTCGAGTTCCTTGCAACTCACCTTGAAGTCGTCCCGCAGACTTGCGTGGGATTCGGCCATGAGTCTGCCGACCGTGGCCAGGTCCGCACGCAGCAGGGCTTCGACGGCCTGCGATACGCGGCCGCACTCGAGGATGACATGGCGTGCTCGGGCAAAGTCCTCGTGCTTCATTGCCCCCGAGGCGAGAAGGAGGTCCGCCATGCTGCACCGCCGCAGGTTCGGCCGCGGACCGACCGCCTGAACGATCGCGGCCAACGCCCGTTCGCACGAGGCCCGGCAAGCGGCGTAATCCCCCGCCGCGAGCGCGTGCTTGACCCCGCTGTCGGCCACGACGACCCGGACCGACTCCGGCAACGGGACCGACCTATGGGCTTCGATCTCGCAATCGATCCTCACGGCGCGGCCGGGCTCCGCGAGCGCCGCGGTGTACTGGTCCATGATTCCGCACGGCACGCCGACGGCGGCGTGCTCGGCGCGACGGCAGAGGCGGGCGGTATCGACGCGTGCACGGGCCCGCCCGGTGACAGCCTCGAACAACAGCGCGACCGCGACCTCGAGCGAGGCCGAACTGCTGAGACCGGCGCCGATGGGCACATCGCCGGCGATCGCCAGATGGATGGTGCCGGGAGGCGGGTCGGCGCCGTCGAGCGCTTCCCCGATGACCGCCGCGATGTAGCGACACCAGACGGGGAGGTTGGTGAGGCGAGGAAACTCGGTGAGTCTCCACTCCACACGCTCGCCCGGGCGCGCGGCCGACACGAGCACGACACCACCCTCTCCCGATCCGCCCGGCTCGAAACCCGAACTCACCGCGACCGTCTGCCGGTCAATCGCGACGGGAAGGACAAACCCGCCGCAGTAATCGACGTGCTCGCCGATCAGGTTGACTCGGCCCGGCGCCCACCCGCAGACCACGGGAGCGCGACCGAACGCCGACCGGTAGATCTCGGTCGCGTTGTGCAGGAGTTCAGGCTTGGGCGAGGCGGCGGTCAATGGCTGGCGAAACCATACGCGCCCTGCCGCGCCCGAGACCCCCAGGGCAACCGCATTATCCGCTCGTGAGAAGGTGGAGGAGGTAGTCGCTGCTCCAGCCGGCCATGAGGCGTTTGTTCTTGACGCCCATCTTCTGGGTTCGGTCGCGTTGGAGCAGGTTGAGGCCG
>JADLCX010000029.1 GCA_020846975.1 Phycisphaerales bacterium | reverse complement strand
TCACGGCCAGCTCTGGATGCTCGCCGCGGCACTGGAACCTCAGGATGGAGTCGCCATCGCCCGGAAAGCCGGGTAAGCTGTCAGGTCACGCCGCCATCCACTTCCCACTGCGGATGGGACACGCTCCACCGAGTCCATCACGGCTGGTAATACTCCGGCACGCTCACGCCCCGCACCGTCGTCTGCCTCTGCCGGTACGGCGAGACGTTCTGGTAGATGCTCGGTGGTTCGTCGTAGGTGTCGAGGTACATCTTCACGAGCGATGCGCCGGTCTTGTAGAACGAGGCGTGCCCATCGACGAAACCGACGTTGTACCCCTCCGCGCCGTGGTTGTTCCACGGGTCCGGCCAGTTGTTGATCCCATCGGGCCTGCCGATATTGGGAACGACCGACTGGTCGTTGTCGTTGTCGATGGCGAGGTAGCAGCGGTCGGGGAACTGCACGTTGCTCTGGCGCTTGAGCACGTTGGTCGTGAACAGGCCGAAGGCGTCGGGCGCATCGTTACGGCTCCAGCCGAGTTGATCGCCCACCGAGATCCCCGGAGGCGTCGCCCACGCCGCGCCGTCGAGATACTTGCCCGCGTAGAACCACGCGCGGATCTCGTAACTGTGGCCGCCGTCGGCATCGTGGCGGTCTCTGGCGGCGAAGAAGGTGTCGCGGATGAAGTCGCGCCCGTAGAGCGTGATCGCATCCGCGCCGTACTGCTCGCTGACGGTCAGGTCGGCTCGCACGCGGTTGACGGTCGATGGGCAGACGGCGACGTTGTAGTCGCCGATGT
The DNA here is from genome assembly GCA_020846975.1 of Phycisphaerales bacterium. GTDB lineage: Bacteria > Planctomycetota > Phycisphaerae > Phycisphaerales > UBA1924 > JADLCX01. Next base: position 6,565 of record JADLCX010000029.1, on the reverse strand, counting down.
AGTCGGGAAACAGCCACCCGATGTTGTCTTCCCAGTCGAAGAAGGCCGGGATGAAGTACCCCGGCTTGACATCGTTCGAGTAACTGTTGCACGCCAGCGCGATCTGGCGGGCGTTGGAGAGGCACCGCGCCCGGCGCGAGGATTCACGGGCCGCGCCGAGCGCGGGGAGAAGCAGGCCGACCAGCAGCGCGATGATCGCGATGACCACGAGCAGCTCGATGAGTGTGAAGGCGCGGCGAGGCATTCCGGCTCATCGTACAACATTCTGGCGCGCCCTGAAAGTGGCGGAACCGCCATGAATGTTTGGGTTGTGGCAGAGTCGGTTTTGATGTAGGCTTTGCAGCCGGTAGCGGGCTGGGTGGAAACGTCGGCCTGGGCCGGAGGAGCATGAATGACCGTGTACGCCAAGAGTGGGATCGCCGCGACGTTGCTCAGCTTTGCATGCTCGACCCTCGCGCAGCTTCCGACCATCGTCGTCAACCCAACGCCGGGTACGAACGTACCCAGCAGCGGTTCGACCCCCGATATCGTGGTCACGGGAACGCAAGTCATCCAGGCCGCGCCGGGCTACAGCTTTCGGTGCAACCCGATGGTGCATGGAACCGGGTTCCTGGGGCTGCTCGCCATTGGAGGCAGTTCACAGCCGTTGGAGAGTGTCATCAACAGTTTCTTTACGGGCGGCCAGCGCACGCTGTATGGGTGGATGCGCAATCCTTCCGGAACGGTGCCGACCTTGCTGGATACCGAGCCGGTTGGCGGAACGTTCAGCGGGATCCCCTTGAGCCTGACCTTCCACCAGGAGCTGCTCGCGGATGGCCGTGGCCGGCTGTCTATCACCGACATCATGCGCCCGAGCTCGCTGGGCATCGTGATCGACAGCGGTGGGGCGACCTTCAGCACATGGACCCCACCCGCGGCCGTCAAGAGCGAATGGCAGTTCGAGGGCGACCTGCTCAGCGTCAAGCAGAGCGGTGTGGCGTGGGGCGCCTCCAGCGGTCCCGCGCGGATGCGCTACCTCGACGATTCCGCGTTCGGGCCCTTGCTCGGCGGTGTGGGGGCGGAGACGACTTCCACGCCATCGACACCGCAGAACGTCACGCTTGCCCAGTCGAGCTTTGGCACCACCGCCAACTTCGGTATCCCGCCCGTCGGCGGCACCGTGGACACGGTCTACCGCACCAGCCCGCCGCGGAACGCGACCGATCCGGCCAACACCGCCAAGAGCCGCGGCCTCGGCCTGGCGATGTGGCCCAACACCCGCGACTTCTGGCCCGACGACCGCAACGGGCAGTGGACGATGGTGTGGGACCTTCTGATCCCGGCCGCGTCGTGGAACGCGGCCAACACCGCCGGCGGAAACAAGCAGGTGGTCGCGCTGATCGAGGACAGCCAGAACAACAACAGCGCGGCCGATGCGTTCATCCGCGTCACCGGTCCGGCGGGGAGTGGGGGAGCGACGGTCGGATACTCGATCGATCAGGTGGGCGGGGCCGTGGTGGCCGCGCCGGCGATCCAGCCCGATCAGTGGTTCCGCCTCGCGCTGGTCGTGGACCACTACGGGACCAAGACCGGCAAGGTGTTCGTGAACGGTGTGCCGCTCGGCGCCACCGGGTCCGACTGGTTGTACAACGCGGTGAAGAGCACCGACCCGCGCTGGGGAGACCTGACCAGCGGGAGTTTCGAGGGTTCGCCCATCGCGCCCGCGACGTGGACCGGCTGGGGCCAGTTCCCAAGCCCGTGGGCGGCTCAACCGACCGCACCCAACGCGCCGACCGCGAGCACCTGCGGCCTCTTCGCCGACATTACCGGCAAGGGCGAGAGCGTCTACATCGCCAACCTGCTGTTCAGCGACGAGGCGATGACCGATGCACAGGCGGCTTCGCTCGGCGGCCCGAACGCCCGCGGGATCTTCTACACTCGCCCCGCGCCGTGCATCGGCGACTTCAACCACTCCGGCGGTCAGCCAACGGTGCAGGACATCTTCGATTTCCTCGCGGCGTACTTCACGGGCGATCCGAGCGCGGATGTCAACAACTCCGGCGGCGCGCCGACCGTGCAGGACATCTTCGACTTCCTCGCGGCATATTTCGCCGGTTGCAACTGAATCGCCGTGAAAGGGCGTCAAGTGATGAGGCTTGGAGCGATCTTCCCAAGATATTCGCGACTCCACTCCTCGGCAGTCGCGAAACGGCATCAGGTGAGAGTCACGTGGTACCGCTCCATGCTCGTTGTTCAAGCCGCTACCGCGCTGATGAGCTGCGCCATCGTGCCCAAAGCCGGGGCGCAAACTTGCGGCAGCCCGCAGGATCTCGGCACGCTGCCGGGAGGAACATTCTCCAAGGCCAATGGCGTCTCCGCCGACGGCGCGGTGGTGGTCGGATCAACCGACATAGGTGACACGCACGCTCGAGCATTCCGCTGGACCGCGACGGGGGGGATGCAAGGGCTCCTTCCCTTGCCGGGCGATTCGGAATCGTTCGCCAATGGCGTCTCCGCCGACGGCGCGATGGTGGTCGGAAGCAGCGGTACCGCAGGAGGCGGCGGCCGCTACCTGGCGTGCCTCTGGACAGAGGCGGGGGCGTGGGGCGGGCAGAGCCTCGGCACGCTCCCCGGCGCTACGAGTTCATACGCATATGGCGTCTCGGCTGATGGTTCCGTGGTGGTAGGCGTGAGCATACTTCCCACCGGCGGCACCCAGTACGACACGCGCGCGTTCCGATGGACCGCGGCGGGGGGTATCGAGAGTCTGGGCACCCTGCCGGGACATACATCCTCGGGTGCAGCAAGTGTCTCCGCCGACGGCTCGGTGGTGGTGGGGTACAGCGGAACTGGCACGGGTCCATTGAGTTGGGTTCGCGCATTCCGGTGGACTGCGGCGGGGGGGATGCAGAGCCTTGGCACGCTGCCCGGGGCAGGAAACACGGATGCTCGCTGCGTTTCCGCCGATGGCGCGGTGGTGGTCGGAGTCATCAACTATCCGAGCAGCTACGCTCGACCCTTCCGCTGGACCGCGGCAGGAGGAATGCAGATCATCGGTTCGCTGACAGAGCCTTGGAGTTCGTTCGCCACGGGGGTATCGGCCGATGGCTCGGTGGTGGTCGGAGGCAGAGACTCCAGCAGCGGTAGAGTCGCGTTCCGCTGGACTTCTGCGGGGAGCACCTGGTACAACCTTGCCACGCTGGCGGGCGGCAGCACCTGGGAAGCTCACGCTATCTCCGCCAACAGCGACGTAGTGGTGGGATCGGGCTTCATGAGCAGCGGACAACGCGCGATCTTCTGGCGCGTACCGAGATGCCCCGCGGATGTCAACTGCTCCCGGTCTGTCACGGTGCAGGACGTCTTCGATTTCCTTGACGCGTACTTCTCTGACGGCATCATGGCCGACTTCAACCACGACGGAATGGTCTTCGTCCAGGACATCTTCGACTTCCTCGCGGCGTACTTCGCCGGGTGTCCGTGAGCCGCAGGCTCGTGCATCTCCGTACCAAACAACAAGGGCGACCCCTGTGGAAGGGTTGCCCTTGCTCGTGGTGAGAACGAGGAGCGCGAAACGATCGTGTGGTTCCGGCCCCCGTCGTGGTTCTCACGACCGATGCCGGATGTGATTCAGCACCACAACGCCACTTCGCGATTCCGACCGTCAATATCCCGGCCTTTGGACGCTTGAAGCCGGCACGCGGAAGCAAAGTGGCGTTGTAAAGTCAGCAGCCCGCGAAGTACGCGCTCAGGAAATCGAAGATGTCCTGGACCGTGACCGTTCCCGAGCGGTTCATGTCCGCACGGAGATCGCCGTTGAAGTACGCGGCGAGGAAGTCGAAGATGTCCTGCACCGTTGGCTGCCCGCCCGAGCCGTTGAAGTCGCCCGCGCACGCGGGCGCCCCGGGCGTGAGCAGCACGGCCTGCGGCGCGCCGGCAACATCGAGCGTGCCGACGATGAGGCCCGTGCCCGACACATCGGTCGCTTCCGTGATCGGGCCGGGGATCCCCGCGACCGCCTCGCTGAGGTCCACCGTCACGCCGTTCTGGTGCGCGAACGCGCGGAAGATCGACTGGCCGGGCTGCGGCAGGAACATCGTGCCCACGAACACGCCGTCATCGTTGATGTCGTAGCCGTACCCGTCGGTCATGCCGTTGATGAGGGGCACGAGGTTGAACGAGCGACCATCGCTGGTGGCGGGGCGGAACGCGCCCTGCGTCTCCGAGAACGAGACATACCCGCCAAGCACGCCGGAACTGTTGACGTTGTGCCACTGCGCCAGACCGAACTGCTCCGGCGGCGTGATGTCCTGGCCGCGACCGCCCGTGTAGAGCAGGCCGTGCTCGGGCCCGCCCAGCACGCGGTAGGCGAACCCGCTCACGTGACCGTTCTCGTTGAGACCCAGCGCCTGCGAGTAGGCGAGGTTGCCGCTGTATGAGAGCGTGCCGACATCCACCTTGATCGCGCCCGTCATGATGAAGCCGCGGTACGGGCCCGGGACCGAGACCGTGGCGTAGCCGGCGATCTGGCCGGACTCGTTGACCCGGGTCGCGACTCCGAATCCTTGATTGGTCGCTTCCAGCGTGCCGAGGTCGGTGATCAGCCACTGCCCGCCGACCAGATCCCAGCGAACGGGTCGTTGCACGCCGCCGGCATCGCGGCACGAACCCACGATGACGCCCGCGCTGTTCACGCTGTTGGCGACGCCGTCCGAACCGCCCGTGAGCAGGGGCAGTTCTTCCGATGCGCCGTTGCGATACACGAACGCGACGGCAAGCCCCGACGGGCTGTCGGCCTGACCGACGATCCACCCGTTGTTGTTCACGCCGCGGCCGATGGTCGAGGTGCCGCCCGTCACCGGAGGGACGAGGGTGGGCGTGAACGTGCCGAGATCGGCGAGGGCGGGGCCGCCGAGCGCAAGCAGGCCCGCGATCGACGCGAGCCGGGAAGTCTGAGCGAGTGTCATGGTGTACCTCATCCTTTTGTGAAAATGTACTCAGAACTGTACTGAGTACCATTCCAGAACAGAGTATGCTATACTGTCCAGGTTGTCCAGCGGTTTCGTCCCATTCGCCACAATTCCGGCGAATCGCTCGTAAAGTCATTTGTGGCAGGGCTTTAGGAATGAGCGCACTGAACACATCCGGATCAGATAGCGGGCACAGGGCGGCATCGGTTATTGTGCACCCCATGACGGAAGTGGGAACAGCCTCTCGGACGTGGACACGGCGGCCGCTCACGCCCGGCGAATGGGAGGAAGCGGTGCAGGTGGCCGGGCGGCTCAAGGCCGAACTCGGCCACCTGATCGGAACGCTCCCCGAGCACGCGCGGCACGCCAGCGGGATGGCGCGGCACCTGGGTGTTCTGCGGGTGACCTGTCAGCGCGTGGTGCAGGCGGTGCAGGGCGAGGCCGCGCCGCCGATGCTGGCCAGACTGCCGGGCGTCGAGGGGCTGCGGCAGTTTGTGGATGGGTTCATGCGCGTGGGCGCCGATCGCGCCGCCGCGGAGTCGGCGCTCAGCGCGGTGGAGGCGTTCGAGCGGCTGATCGCGATGCTCGGCGGAAGCCAGACCAAGCTCGCCGAGCGTCTGCAGTTGAGCGTGGGGGCTCCGGGCGGGGGCGAGCCCGCCGGGCCGAGGGTTCTGGCCGGGGCGCGCGAGCGGGAGGATCTGTACGCCGCGGCGACGAGGGTGACCGGGCGCTCGTGCGATGTGGCGCTGAGCATCTACGCGTTCCGCCCGTGCCCGGGCGACGAGGCCCTGCTCGAGCGTGCGCTGGCCAAGGGGCTGATCGGCAGCACGGTGACGCCGGGCGGATTGCCCATGGTGCTGAGCTCGGGCGACACGGTGCGCGGCGAGGAGGAGGCGCGGCGGATCACGCTGCTGCACGGCGAGACGGCGGTGGGCCGCACGCCCGAGGCCATCCTCAAGCCCTTCACGACCGATCCGTTGCCGATGGTGACCTCGCGCGGTCGGGGCGGTTGGTTGTCTCAGATCATCGATTCCGACGCGGCGCACGAGGGCGGGCCGATCGACGTGGTGACCGCGTTGCGGGCCCGGCACCCGGCGATGGACCCGCAGACGGGCAAACCGACGCTCGATTCCGTGTGGTCGCTGGTTACGTGCCCGTCGCGCCGGCTGATCCTCGATGTCTACCTGCACAACACGCTGGAGCGGCGGTATCGACCGTCGATGGACGCGCTGCTGTGGACAGCAACGCTGGATGTCGCGGAGGACCAGAAGTGGGTCATGCGCCTGCCCTCGCAGCCGCGATTGCAGATGCTGGGGCGCGGGCTCGGAGGTTCGGCCAGCCCGTTGTGGCCGCGCCACGGCGAACTGACGGCGTACTTCTACGACCACATCGGCTGGGACCCGGATGGGTTTATCGGGTTCCGCTGCGAAGTCGAGTACCCCGTGTGGCGCGCGGGGTATTGCATGGCCTTCGAGTACCTGGGCTAAACGGGCTTGCGCGAGTCGGCAACTGCGGGTACAACGGGCGTCCTCCACGAGCGGTGCTCGTGACGAGGGCACCCCACGAAACGATGCGAGGCGAGGCCGCGCAATCCGACGTTGAAGCGGCCGCGGGCCAAG
>JADLCX010000028.1 GCA_020846975.1 Phycisphaerales bacterium | reverse complement strand
TCACGGGTGTCGACCTCATGCAGGTCATCGAGGGGACGCTGATCGAGAAGCTCATCCGCGACCCGGTGCTGCTCTGCGACGTTGTCTACGCCATCTGCAAGCCCGAAGCGGATGCCGCCACCCCTCCGGTGTCCGACGAGGAGTTTGGCAAGGCGATGGCGGGCGACGCCATCGAGGCCGCGACCACGGCGGTGCTGGATGAACTCATCAGTTTCTGCCCGAGCCCGAGGGACCGGGCCAACCTCGGGCGGGTGCTCCAGGCCACGCGGAAGGTGATGGACCGGGCGCGGGACCTGGTGGAGACGAAGCTGGACAGCGGGGAACTGGATCGACTGGCGGACCGCCTGCTCTCCGGGGAAGCGACCTCTGGAAGCTCGTCCACCAGTGCGCCGGAATCCTCGGGATCGACCCCGGCTCCCTGACGCTCCGCGAACTCGTGGCGATGCTCGACGGCAGGCAGCGCCACGACTGGTCCATCGCGTCGGCCGTCATGGCAGTCATGGCCAATCTGCACCGCGATCCGCGACGGTCCAGACGCCTCCATCCGAGCGACTTCGACCCGTTCGCCAAGCGCTCGCGGCCAATCAAGGCGGACATCACCGTGCTCAAGGACGTGTTCATCAACCAGCGCATGCCACAGATCGCCACGGAGAACACGCCATGATCACCATGCGGATCAAGGACATGTTCTTCGACCGCGCGGCGGTGGTCCGCGCGGTCGATGGGGCCAAGCGGAAGGTGCTCAGCAAGGCCGGCTCGTTCATGCGCACGGCGGCCCGCACCAGCATCCGCAAGCGCAAGGGCTCCGCGCCCGCGGGCAAGCCGCCTCACTCGCATGAAGGCAGCCTTCGTCGGTTGATCCTCTTTGGGTACGACAAGGCGGCAGACTCCGTGGTCGTCGGCCCCGTGGGGTTCAAGAAGAGCATCGCCCCCAACGTGCTGGAGTACGGCGGCGACACCGTCGTGCTGCGGCGCGGGGGCGGGAGGCTCGCATCGCAGAAGGTCAAGATCGCCGCCCGGCCGTACATGGCCCCGGCGTTGGAACAGGAGCGGCCAAAGTTGCCGCTGTTGTGGCGGAACTCCATTCGGAAGGGAGCCTGATCGGTGGCGGACACGCGGGGCATCCGGGCTGGAAGGGCGTTCGTCGAACTCGGCGTGAGCGACAAGCTCACGGCTGGGCTTCGCCGCGCCCAGAAGCAGCTCCAGGCCTTCGGCGCTGGCCTGCGCTCCATCGGCACCCGGTTCGTGGGCATCGGGGCCGCGGCGACCGCCGGGCTCCTGGGAACTGCCAAGTTGTTCTCGGAGATGGGGGACGTGCTCGACAAGATGAGCATCCGAACCGGCGTGAGCGTCGAGGCCTTGTCGGAACTCGGCTACGCGGCCGAACTCTCGGGTGCGAATCTGGAGATCCTCGAGTCGGGCGTGCGGATCATGCAGCGGACGCTGGGCGAGGCGGCCCAGGGGACGAGCACTGCGGTAGAGGCTCTCGATCGGCTCGGCCTCAGCGCGGCGCAGCTGGCGGGGCTCTCCCCTGAGCAGCAGTTCAAGGTTCTCGCAGACCGAATCTCCCAGGTCACGGACCCCACCCTGCGGGCCGCCATCGCGATGGAGGTCTTCGGCAAGGCCGGGACCAAGCTCCTCCCGCTCATGGCCGAAGGTGCGGCGGGCATCGAGGCGATGCAGGAGGAGGCCCGGCGCCTCGGCCTCACCGTCAGCACCGAGACCGCCCGCGACGCCGCGCAACTCAACGACGCCCTCGGCACGCTCTGGAAAGTGCTCAAGCAGGGCGTGTTCACGATCGGTGGAGCGCTCGCGCCCATGCTGAAAGATCTCGCCGAGCGGATCACCCGCATCATCGTGAGCGTCACGACGTGGATCAAGGCGAACCGCGAGACGGTCGTGTGGGCGCTCAAGGTCGCGGCGGCCGTCGCCGTGGCGGGCGTCGCCATCGTGGCGCTGGGCTACATCGTCTCGGGCATCGGCGCGACCCTCGGCATCGTCGCGGGCGTCATCGGCGGCATCGGGGCCGCTTTCAGCATGATCGGTGCGGCCATCGCGGCGATCTTGTCGCCGGTCGGGCTGGCGATCGCCGCAATCGTGGCGCTCGGCGGCGTCCTCGTCGTCACCACAGGCGTGGGCGGCGAGGCCCTCGCCTGGCTCGGCGAGCAGTTCACGCGCCTGCGCGATTGGGTTGCCAAGGTCGTCGGCGGCATCTCCGACGCCCTTGCCGCGGGCGACATCGCGCTGGCCGCCGAGATCCTGTGGCTCTCCTTGAAGGTCGTCTGGCAGCAGGGCGTCGCGGCGCTGAACAAGGTCTGGCTGGAGGCCAAGGAGTTCTTCGTCTCCACGGCTTACGGCATGTGGTATGGGGCGCTAGCCGCCGCGGAGATCGTCTTCCACGCCCTCGAAGTCGCGTGGATCGAGACTACGGCGTTCCTGAGCAAGACCTGGACCAACTTCACTACCGGCTTCCAGCAGATCTGGGAGTCGGCCACGTCATGGGTCGCCAAGCGGATGCTGGAGATCCAGGGGCTGTTCGACTCCGGGCTCGACGTGGACGCCGCGAAGAGGGCCGTCGATGATCAACTCGAAACCCGCCTGGCGGAACTGGAGAGCGCGGCCCAGC
>JADLCX010000027.1 GCA_020846975.1 Phycisphaerales bacterium | reverse complement strand
GTCGCCGACATTCCCCACACCCGCCGTGTCCTTGTACCCCCCTACGATCAGCACGTCGATCTCGACCGACTGCCCGGGGTTCAACGGGTACGACACCGCGATCCACCCCTGCCCGCTGTCCGAACTGCCCAGCGTGCGCCAGGTCGCGGGCGCGAAGTTGCCGCCCGCCGAGCCCACGCCCGGAAGGATCTTCAGCGCCGCGCCCAGAAACAGCGACACGTTCTTGGCATAATCGCTGAACGTCGTGATGTTGTACTCGCCGCGAGAGTTCGCCGAGCCGCCCGCGTTGTCGTAGGCGATCATCGCGTGCGCCGCCTGCCCGTTCACCAGCGCGGCATCGTCGTACGCGCCGTCGAACCCATCGCCCCCGTTCAGCGCCCAGTCGCCGTAGAGGAAGAACTCGATCGGAGCCCCCGCCGCGCCGTCGTTGCGGATGATGTGCCTCTGCACGTGCATCATCCGGTTGGTCCGCGCGCCGCCGTCGTTGAACGTCGGATACGCCGTCGTCGTCAGTCTGGGCGAGAAATCGTGCTGCGTGATGAACAGGTTCGGTCCGCCCCCACCTCCCGGATTCAACCGCCGCGTCGTCGTGATCGTCTGGCTCGTCGGGTGGTACGCCTGCGTGACCTGCGAGTAACTCACCGCGCCCGGGTTGCTGTACCAGTGCGTCGGTCCCTGCCCCGTCACCCGGATCCCCGCCATGTACTGGTTCACGTGCATCTGCCCGCGCCCGCTGGTGAACGGCGGGAACGTGTCGAACCCGCCCGCGTACCCCTCGTTCCGTGTCCCGACGCCGTTCACACCGCCCGCGCCCGGGTACTGCACGTCGTAAATCGTTCCGTTCTGGTCGATCATCGTGTTGATGAAGTTGTTGCCGACGACGCCCTCTTCCTTCCAGAAACTGACCGGCGGATATCCCGCGTTCGGGTTCGGTTGCCCAGCTCCCGCGCCGGGCCAGGTGATCCCCGGCACGCCCGCGAGCGACGGCGCCGTCAACACAAGCCCGCTCAACCCCGCGGCCGCAAGCGCGGCCAACTGACGCACAACGACAGTCTTCATGGTGGTGTAACCGGTGCCCGGGCCATGAGCCGACGGGCGAATCCCTCTCCGCGACCTTCCCTCCCGATCCCGGACCTCAAAACTCGCACAGCACCGGCCGCGTGTCAAGTGATCCGGCCCGATTCCGCCAGAAACTTCGCCATCTTCGACCGGCAGTGGGGCAGTCTGGGCAAGGTCTTTGCCCGATTGGATCGTTGCGATCCCGGCTCGATGCCGATCCCCGCGCCTATGCGCACAACTCCGCCCGCGACGCATCAACCCCACGCATCGCTGAGATCCACTCCGCCGCAGGCCGGCGAGACACAACGTAAACGTACTCCTTGTTCGTCAGGTGGCTGACCTTGCCGACCTTCTCCCCCTGCGGGTTGTAGATGCCGATCTGCGCGCCCACGTACCGCTTGAAGTCGTTCTCGATGGTCGTGACCTTGCCCTGCCCGTCCCACAGGGCCGCGAGCATGGATTCCATCTCCTCGCGGGCGAGGTACCCCTCGTTGTTGAACGACACGACCAGCACCGGGGCGCGGACGGCGGCGAGGAGTTTCCGCATGACGCCCGCGAACTGCGGGCGGGAGTTGAAGATGCTCTGCCGCTGGCGGACATCCACCCGCTTGCAGGCGATGCCGTAGACCTCCGGCTTGTCCCAGCGCACGAGCGATTCCCAGGCGTGGTAGTTGCCCAGGTACGAGTGCTGGTTGTATGGCGGGTCGATGTACGCCACGTCGGCTTCGAGCAGTTTGGCCGCTTCGAGCGCATCCAGGCACGTCGCCTGCCCCTTGCCGTGCTTGGCGCGCGGCAGCACTTCGGGGACGCGCAGCTCCAGGTCGTTGTGGGCGCGCGGCGCCCACGTCTTGAGGTACGCCATCTGCAGGCCGGTGGTGGAGTCCACGCGGTCGGCGGCCTCCATGAGCGAGACGAGCATCACCGCTTCGAGTTCCGGTTCAAGCCCCTTGACGGCGATAGCCTCGCGGATCGCGTCGATCCTCGCCCCGTTCTTGGGCTGGAAGAAGCGGGACCTCTCGCAGAACGTCTCGGTGAAGTACCCCGGCTCGCCCTTCAGCGCGTTGAACTCGCGGACAAGTTTCTTGGCGTCGGCGATCACGTCCTCGGCGTCGGCCTGCACGTAGCAGCGGGCGAGGGTGGCCGCGTAGGCGTTGTGGTCGTTGGAGAGAACGCGGTATCCGGCGGCCTTGAGCGCGTGGCCCACGCGCGACGTGCCGGAGAACAGGTCGATGACGCAGTGGGCGTTCGCCGCCCTGCGGACGGCTTCGAGGATGACGGGGATGAGCGTGCGTTTGGAACCGATGTACTTGATCACCCTCGATTCATCGGACCGAGCCGTGGAGATGTCCTCATCTTTCACTGAGCGTGCTGCGCATCCCCCCGCGCGGCCCCTTCGTGCTCGAGCCTTCTCCGTCCGGTCCGTCGTCGTCCGACCGAAGACTGCTTCGAGATCCGGCATGGGCCTTCATGTCGACATCTCCTCGGATCTTGAGCGCGAACTTCGGCAGGCGTTTGGCCAGGACTCGTCGCGGGCCGCGGTGGAAGCCAGGGCGATCGAGGCGTACCGAGCCGGGAAGTTCGGCTCGGCCATCCGCACAGGCCGCAGAGCCATGTCGGGTGTGGCCGAGTCACGCAAGGCCGCGTAGCCGCGATCACGGCGCTGCCGGCGATCTGGGCGAGGCCGCGCCGTTCCACAGGAAGGCCCGTCGGCCGTGAGAGCGTCCGAACAGCGTCGCGCCGTCGTCGGTGAACGCGAGCATGTCGGCGAACAGGTCGATGCCTCGGAGGGTGAGCAGTTCCTCGCCGGTCTGGGCGTCGAAGAAGCGGATGGTCCCGTCGCCGATGCCCGCGGCGAGCCGCCGACCGTCGGGCGTGAACGCGAGGCTGAACACCGGCGGCGCCGGGGGGCCTCCGAGCGAGCGCACGACCCTGCCGGTGTCGGCCTCGACGATCCTGATCGCGCCGGTGGAATCGCCGATCACGACGCGCGGGCCGGACGGATCGACGTTCAGCGAGAAGATCCGGTGGTGCTCGTCGGACCGCACCAGAACCCGGGGCGGCGCGCCATCCTCGATGCTCCATGTCACCAGGTCGGTCTCGGGCCCGAGCGCGAACACCGTGCGGCCGTCGTTCCCGAAGGTCATGAAGTCGTACCGATCGTCCGGCATCTGGATCGAGCGTGCTCGACCGGTGCGGGTCTCCACCACGTCCAAACTCGCGCCGTCGGGTTGTGAAACGGCGTCCTCATCCCGCGCCCGATCCGGGAGGGTGAAGATCAAGCGCTCGCCATCGGGGCTGAGCGCACGCATGGCGCGGTCGGTCGGCGGCACAAAGGCGCCGGACTGCACGCCGTCGGCGGTCTGGTAGACGTGGCCCGCGCCCCCGGTGTCGATGAAGGCCACAAACCGTCCGGTGCGGTCGGCGATGGCCTGTCGCGGGAGCAGTTTCATCCCCTCGCCGATCGGCGTGAGCGTGGTTCCGTCGAGGGTCACACGCGCCATCACGGCCTGAGCGTCGATCGTGCAGATCACGCCTCGGTCGCGCGCGGCCAGACCGAGCACGCTCGCGGTTGGCGGCAGGTCGGGGCTGAGGCACGCCAGACCTGAGGACGCGCTCCAGACCATCGGTCGAGGCTCTTCCGGCGCGGTCGAGATGATGCGCCCGGTCGCGGGCTCGATGCAGACCCTGTACACCAACTCGCGGTGCCCCATCAGGATGCGTTTGCAGGTCAGGGAGGCGGTGTCCCACTCTCGCACCGTGGCATCGGTCGAGCAGGTGACGATCGATGCGCCGTCGGGTCCGAACACCAGGTCGTTCACGAACTGGGTGTGCCCGCGGAGCTCGCCGGCCCGGGCGCCCGAGGCGATGTCGAAGAGCATGATGTTCTCGATGCGGCTCACCGCCGCCGTGCGTCCGTCGGGAGAGGTGTAGACTCTCGCCGCGGACTTGAACCGGCGTGGTTCCAGTTCGATGGTCCGCACGATGCTCAGGTCCGCGGCCGAGCGGACGACCAGCCGCGGCGATTCGATGCTGAGCACGAGTCGCCCGTCGGGCGTGAAGGCTACCGAGTGGGCGCTGCTTTCGAGCGGACCGGATGCGACCAGTTCACGGCCGGTGTCGGTCTCGAAGATGCGTATGCCCCACTGTTCCCGCCCTCCGGCGACCAGTCGTGAGCCATCGGCCGTGAGCCAGGCGCTGCCGAGCGTCTGTTGATCGGCGACATGCCAGCGCTTGATCAGGGAGCCGGATCCGCCGTTGTGAACCGCCAGTTCCTGGTTGTCGAGCGTGACGACGCGGCGCCCGTCGGCCGAGACGCACATGTTGACCGTGCCCTCGATCGAGGGGGCTTCCCAAACCTGTCGGCCCGATCGGATATCCCAGCCCCGCAGCGTGCCCGATCGGCACGAACCGACCACCACGCCCGTGCGGCCCAGCGGGCGGACGAAGCCCACGGGCTCGGGAGTTTCGAGTTCGCTCATCGCCTGATCGGTCTGGGCCATCAGGTACCGCCACTCCCACCCGCGCTCGCCCGGGGGCGCGGCTTCGAGCCGTGCCTGCACCGATGGGCCGTCGCCGGCCTTGAGCGCCATGTGAGCCCCGAAGATGTTGGCGGTGTAGGAGTGGTGCTCGGCCTCGGCGGCGCGGACCGTCGCCAGCGCCTCGGCCTCGCGGGCGCGCGACAACTGCACCAGCGTGGCGACCGCCCCGGCAACCAGGGCCAGGGCCACCGTTGATGCGCCGAGCACGACCACCCGGTTTCGACGAACGAACCGCTTGAACTGGTAGGACAGCGTGGGCGGGCGCGCGACGATGGGCCGGTACTCGAGGTGCCGGCGGAGATCGTCGGCCAGCTCCGCCGCGCTCTGGTAGCGGCGCTCGGGCTCTTTGGCCAGGCACTTGAAGAGGATCGTGTCGATGTCGGGGTCGATGTCGCGGCGCAGGCTGGAAGCACGCAGCGGCGGCTCGGTCCTGATGACATCGAGCGCAAGCCGAAGCCCGCGGGGGTTGCGGGCCTGATCGCCCGGCGGAAGGGTGTAGGGCATCCTGCCGGTGAGCATCTGGAAGAGCACGACGCCGAGCGAGTACACATCGCTGCGAACATCGATCTTCGCGGGGTCGCCGTCGGCCTGCTCGGGGCTCGCCCACGGAACCGAGCCGAGGAACTGGCCCGCGAGGGTGCGCGACGAGTCGGAGCCCACGTCAGCCAGACTTCCGGCCAGGTGGGTCAGCCGTGCCAGCCCGAAGTCGACCAGTTTGGGCTGGCCCGTCGAGTCCACGAGGATGTTCGCCGGCTTGAGGTCGCGGTGGATGACGCCGCGGATGTGGGCCGCCGACACGGCCGCGGCGATCTTCTCGAAGAGTTGCAGGCGAGCGCGCACGTCCGACGCCTGTGCCGAGGCAAGGTGCTCGTCGAGCGGTCTGCCCTCAACGTAGTCCATGACGTAGAACGGGTGCGACAGGTATGTGCCCGAGTCGAGGACCTTCACGATGTTTGGGTGGTCGAGCTGGGCGAGGATCTCTACCTCGCGCTCGAACCGCTCGAAACTGGAACTGCCGGGCGCGAGCGGCTCGTGCCGCACCTTCACCGCGACGCGCCGGCCGGTGGCGTGCTGCACCGCCTCGAACACAACGCCCTGCCCGCCCCGGAAGACCTCCCGCACGGGGCTGTAGCCGGGGGGAAACCCGGCATCATCGAGGGCCACGTCGCTTGCCGTTCCCGTGCGCGATCCGACGGTGCTCGCGTCGGAAACCGCGGCCGGTCGGTGGGAGCCGGGATCCGCGGCGGCCCGGTCGCGAGCGCGTTCAATGAGCGACAGCAGTTGGAGTTCCTGCTCAAGTTCGGGCATCAGGTCGGGGTGCGCGGCGATGATCGCGGCATCGGACACGGCCTGGCCGGATGCGCGGCGAGCCATGCAGTCGGCGATGACCGTGCGGACCGCCCGGGCGCGCGAAGCCCCGGTGCGCGAGCCGGTGTTGCTCGGCGAATCGCTCTGTTCACGGGATGGGCTGGTCTGGGGCGGGTTCAACGGTTGCGATCCGGGGCTCGTGACGGAGGGTGTTCGGTTCAAGAAGCGGAGTGCGAGGCGGGCCCTCCCGCGCGTGGGGACGGAATCACCTGCCGGCTACGACCGGGTGGGGGTTTCCGGCGGGCCGGGAGGCTGATCCAGGGCTCGGCGGAGGGCACCGAGGGCGCGGCTGCACAGTTTGTGCACCGCCTCCTCCGTCCGTCCGAGTTTCTCGGCGACCTCGATCGGAGAAAGCCCGCGAAGGTAGCGGAGTTCCAGCGCCTCGCGATACGCGGGGAAAAGGGTCTGGATCGCCGACCGGAGCGCGGCCTCGAGTTCTCGCCCCGAAGCCGACCGGCTTGGCGTCCAGGTGTTGATCGCGAGGATCTCGACCAGAGGAGCCAGGCTGGTCTGGGCATCCGCGCACTCGATGCGGACGGGGGGCCCGGCGCGCGGGAGGTGCGGGCCGTCGCTTCCATCATCGCTCACCTGGGTGCCTCCTCGCTTGAGCGAGCGGGTGGCACGCACGGCATCCACGATGCGGTGCTCGGCGATGGTGCACAGCCAGCGGAAGAACGGCTCGCCGGCATCCGTTTCGGTCACCGGCAGTCGAAAGGTCGGGAAGGCGCGAAAGGCGTCCGTGAAGGTCTCCTGCATGAGGTCCTCCGGACCTTGGGTTGTTCGCACATCCGCGGGCAGGCGCCGGTCGATTCGCGCCAGCAACCGGCTCGATACCAGCAGCATGGCTTGATCGAGCTCGAGCGGCTCCCCCGCGATCGCTGACCGAACCGCCTGGTCGAGCGACGGACGGGGAAGCGGGGAGGTGGGGGACGGGGGTTGATTCCGATTGTCCGACACGGCGACACCGCCAGTTGCAGGCACCGCCTAGCGTACACGCAAAGTCCATAAACGCGATGGCGAACGTGCCGCGACAGACGGTCTGAATCCGGACGGAACCAGCCGTTGGTTCGCGGCGAACCGGTTCCGGTGGGCATTCGTCTAATGGGTTTTGTTTGGATCGTTTGAAGAATTCGGCACGATCCTGTCGTCCCTCAGCCCTTACCCGCACGTCGGGCGAACTTCTGGGGTTGACGTGCCGATGAATCGGCGACACCTTGTGTCGGGTGTGTTCTCATCGCAAGCCCGTCCAACGATCGGATGTGGGATTCTCGTGTTCCCCGTTTCAGATCGGGATTCGGCCAATCAATCTGAGGCCGAGCCCAGGCCGCGACTCGTTGAAGAAGGAAGCTCCCCGGAATGCGCAGCGCGATCACGATCATGACGGTGTTGTTCGGCGCCGCGCTCGCCACGGGAACATCGATCGGGGATGGAGAGCGGCTTCTGGCACGCGTCGCGGCGGGCGGCGTCGGATGCCAGACCGCAACGGACACCGCGATTCCCGAGGGTCTCCGGGCTCCGGCCGACGGCGCTCCGGGATGGCTCGACTATCGCCGTGCGACGCGACCGGCGATCGGGCTTGACGACGCCGAGCCGTCGCACGCGGCGTGCTTTGACCCGGACAATCCGCCGAGTTGGGAGATCCAACAGGCCGTCAACAACATGGTGCGGGGCGCGCTGGCGGATCGCTTCGTGCTCAACAGCACCTGGCCCGGCGCCGACAACTCACCGATCGCGTTGACCTGGAGTTTCGTGCCCGACGGCACCAGCATCCCGGGTTCGGCCAGCGTCGGCGAACCCACCGCGGCGAGCGTGCTGTTCTCGACGATGGGCTCGCGCTTCGGAGAGGCGAACCGCGCGGTGTGGATCGCGCAGTTCCAGGCGTGCTTTGACCGCTGGTCGCAACTGGCGGGAGTCACGTTCACGTTCGTCAGCAACAACGGGAACGACTGGGACGACGGCGCGGCGTTCCCCTCGTCGCCGGGCGCTTTGACTCCCGGCGCGACTCGGGGCGACATCCGCATCTCGTGCCACGCCATCGACGGCGGGGGAGGGATCCTCGCGTACAACTACTACCCCGCCGGCGGGGACATGGTGCTGGACTCGGCGGAGACCTGGAACTTCGGGGCGCCCGGGTACACGCGGCTGCGCAACATCGTGTCGCACGAGCTCGGGCACGCGCTGGGGTTGTCGCACGTCTGCCCCACCAACCGCACCAAGTTGATGGAGCCCATCATCGTCACGACGTTTGACGGGCCGCAGCACGACGACATCCGCGGGGCGCAATACAACTATGGGGACAAGTACGAGCCGAACAACTCAAGGCCGGTCGCCGCGTCGATCGGATCGCTCTCCTCGGCCGGTCAGTCGCTGACGCCCAGCACGCCGCCGGCGCCGGCGATCGCCGACGGCTCGCTGACGGGCATCAGCCTTGACGGCGACGAGGACTGGTACGCGTTCACGGTGACGACGCCGCTGGTGGGCACGATCTCGGTGGCGCCCGTCGGATCGTCCTACGCGGACTACGTCCAGGATTCCTCGTGCAACAACACCACTCCGAACGCGACTTCCCAGTCCGTCGCCGATCTGCGCATCGAGTTCGTGAACGCGTCGGGAGCAACGATCGCGTCCGCCAACGCGACAGGGTTCGGCGGGACGGAGGCGTTCAACAACGTGCTGCTCTCGCCGCCGGGAACGCTCTACGTGCGTGTGCGCGAGAACAACCTCCCGACGGAGACGCAGTTGTACACGCTCACGATCTCCGCGATCTCGGCCCCGAGCGTGACCGCGACCGACGGCGCGTTTACCAACAAGGTGAACGTAACGTGGTCGGCGATCGCCGGCTCGATGGGCTACCGGGTCTACCGCGGCACATCCAGCAACCGGACCCTGGCCACGCTGGTTCACTCCGCGATCGCGTCCTCGACATCGTTCGACGACTTCTCGGTGGGCCTTGGGGTCACCTACTTCTACTGGGTGGAGGCGGACACCAACGGGACCGGCCTGTGGAGGGCCGCGGGCGGGCCCGACACCGGGTTCATCTCCTCGATCAACGCGCCGGCCAATGACTTCTGCGCCAACGCGGCGATCGTGGCCATGGGAAGCATCGTGAACGGCACGCTCGCGAGCGCGTCAAACGACGGATCGGCGACATGCGGGAGTTCGACGACCAACCCGGATGTGTGGTACACCATTACCGCGCCTTGCGCGGGGACGCTGGTGCTGAGCACCTGCGGGACCAGCGACACCGGCGGCACCGACCTGGGCATCGACAGCGTGCTCTCCATCTGGTCGGGGTGCCCGGCCGCGGGCGGATCGCAACTGGCGTGCAACGACAACGCGTTCAACGCGGAGTGCGACGGTTCGGACAACGGCCTGCCGAGGGACGCGGCGTTGTCGCGGGTGTTGAGCGCGGGCGAGTCGGTGCGGGTGCGGGTTTCCAAGGCCGCGAGCGGCGCGGTGGGGCCGTTCACGCTGCGGGTGGACTTTGTGATCGCGGGTGACGTGTGCGACTCGCCGGTGAGCGTCTCGCCCGGACAGACGAACAACTTCTGCACCACGGGCGCCTCCACCGACGGCGCGGCGGAGCCGGGGTGTTTCGCCTCCGGCGGCACACAGATCGGGAGCGACTTGTGGTTCAGGTATGCGCCGGTCTCGACCGGACCGTTCACGGTCCGCACGTGCGGGAGCGCGTTCGACACGCGGCTCGCGGTTTACGGCGCGTGTGGCGGCGGGGCGGTTGCTTGCAACGACAACGATGAAGCGTGCGGCGTCGGATCTTTGCAGTCATCGCTGAGGGCGATGGGTGCGGCGGGCGCGACGTACCTCGTTCGGGTGGGTGGGACCGGCGCGGCGTCGGGCTCGGGACAACTGCGCGTGTACTGTGCCCCGGATGTCAACCTGTCGGGGGATTCGTCTCTCCAGGATGTCTTCGATTTCCTCGGTCTGTACTTCGCGGGGGATCCGACGGCCGATTTCAATGACAGCGGAGATCAAAGCGTTCAAGACTTGTTCGACTTTCTGGTCGCGTGGTTCGGCGGTTGTTGAACGGTCGTGCGTCGTGGTGTGGCGGGAGCACTGGTCGGCAGAGATCGGGAAGGCGACATGGGAGCAATCGGCAGTAACGACGCTCGCGCGAACGGCCAGGCCGGCCGGGATCGCGCGCGGGTCGGCCGGATGTGCGCTCTCGGCGTGGCCCTGGCGCTCGCGCTGCCATCGGGGGCGGTGGGGCAGGTGGCGGCCGAGGCGGTTGTGGACTCGCGTCCGGCCGCTCCGCTCAAGTCTCGCGCGAGCCTGCCCTCGGAGCGGTACGGGCTCGATGATGCGGCCGTGCCGCTGCTGGTCGCGCCCGCGCCGGACATGCCGCGCGTGCGCGAGGAGGACGAGCAAGCGCGACGCTCGGGCGATCGACGCCTCAGGATGGGTATCGAACGGCCGATCTGGCTCTCCCCCGGCGAAGGCGGGAACGGGCGCTGGGATGGGCTTGCCGATGGCGGGCGTGTGTGGCGGGCGGAGATCGCCTCGCCCGGCGCGGCGGGGCTTCGCGTTCATCTGATGAAACTGCGTCTGCCGCCGGGAAGCGAGCTGCACATCTACCCGACGGGCGATCCATCGGCGCGGCTGGAGCCGCTGACCGCCGCGGGCGTGTCGGGGTTCGGAGGGGCCGTGTGGGCGCCGACGTGCTTCGGCGACGACCGGGTTTGGATCGAGTACTACGAGCCCGCGGGCAAGCCGGGTGCGCCCAAACCGCTTCCCTTCCTGATCGATGCCGTGCAGCACATCTACCGCGACCCGGCGCGCGAGCTCGCCGAGCAGGGTCTGACCGATCGCGTGGGCGGGTGCCATCAGGACGTGACCTGTCAGAGCGGCTGGGGCACGGTGGCGCTGGCGGTGGGGGGCGTCGGGAGCGTGGATATCGGCTCGCAGGTGCTTTGCACGGGGCAGCTTCTCGCGACGACCAGCAGCGATCTCACGCCGTATTTTCTCACGGCGAACCACTGCGTGCCCACGGTATCCGCGGCCGCATCGGCCGAGGTCTACTGGCGCTACCAGACCAGCGCCTGCAACGGGGCCCCGCCGACCCTGGCATCGCTGTCAAGAAGCTGGCCGTGCACGCTCGTCTCGGGTGCGGATGTCTTCGCGGGCACGGACTACTCGCTCCTGATGATCGACGGAACGCTGCCGAGCGGCCTTGCGTGGGTTGGTTGGTTGACGGGCGAACAGCCCAACGGCACGGCGTCGGCGTGCGTGCACCACCCCGACGGCTCGTTCAAGAGGATCGCGTTCGGGAACAAGGTCGCGGGGCAGGTCTGCGGCTCGCCGGCGTACGCGCAGGCGGACTGGACCAGCGGCGGAACGGAAGTGGGATCGTCCGGGTCCGGGCTCTTCCGGGTTTCCGACAAGCGGCTCTACGGCCACCTCTCGTGCGGTCAGTCGGCGTGCGTCGGCTCGGCGAGCAACGGGCTCAACGATGATTTCGGGCGATTCGATCTGACGTACGCGGCCATCGGTCCGGCCGTTCTCGATGCGGGGGGCGACGACCCGTTCGAGCCCAACAACGGTTGCGCCGTGGCACGCGCGATCGCGGCCGGCGTGTTCGAGAACCTGGTCGTCAAGAGCACGTCCGAGGACTGGTACAGCTTCACGCTCGGTCCGGGCCAGAGCATCAGCGTCGCGCTGAGCCTGACGCACGCTCACGGCGATGTGGATGTGCAGTTGTTCACGACCTGCGGCGGTTCGGCTGTCGCGCAGTCGGTCTCGGTCTCTGATTCGGAGCAGATCAACTGGACCAACACCAACGGCTCGCCGCGGACGGTCTACGTGCGCGTCTACCTCTTCTCCGATACCCGCAACGATTACACAATGGCGATCTCGGTCTCGGGAATCCCGAACAACACATGCGCCAACGCTCCCGCGCTCGCGCTCGACTCTCCGGTCACGGGCACCACGGTCGGCGCCACGGCCGACGGTTCGGCGGGGTGCGGCTCGCCGACTCTGCCGAACGCCGCGCCGGATGTGTGGTACGGATTCACTCCCGCGACGAGCGATGTGTATCGGTTTGACTCCGTGGGGTCGGCGCTCGACACGGTCGTGTCGGTGCACTCCGCCTGCCCGGGTTCCGCGGCCAACCAGATCGGCTGCAACGACGATGCCGGCGGCAGCCAGGGTTCGAGGCTGGATGTCAACCTGTCCGCCGGGATCACCTACTACGTTCGAGTGGCGGGTTACAACCAACTGACCGGCACCTACACGCTCCGCGTGACCATCCCGGTGCTGCCCCCGAACGACTCGTGCTCGGGCGCGAGCCCGATCGGCGACGGCTTCACGCCGTTCTCGACCGTCGGAGCCACAACCGACGGCCCGAACGAGCCGGCCCTGTGCAACTTCTTCGCCGATCCCGCCATCGCCGCGGACATCTGGTTCCGATACACGGCGACCTGCGACGGCGTGGTGGATGTGGACACGTGCGCGGGGGGCGGCAGCCTCGACACGGAACTGGCGGTCTACGGGAGCGACTGCCCGACGGCGGGTGGTTCGGTCATCGCGTGCAACGATGACAACCCCGCGGTGTGCGGCAACTTCAGGTCGGCGATCTCGTTTCCAGCTCGCGCCGGCGGGCAATACCTGATCCGCGTCGGCGGCTTTGGCGGCGCGACGGGCGCGGGATGGCTGAGCGTGACATGCTCGCCCGGCGGGGCGTGCTGCGACATCACCGGCTCGTGCACTGTCACGGCTCAGCCTCAATGCGCCGGCTCGTGGGTCGCGTCGGGCTCGTGCGAACCGAGCGCGTGCGATCTTCCCGGCGCGTGCTGCGATGCGAACGGGTGTTGTGCCTCGGCGACTCTGGTGCAGTGTCCCTCCGGCTCCTGGATGGCCGGGACACCGTGCATCCCAACCCCGTGTTCTCCGCCCCCGGGCGCGTGCTGCCTGTCCGCGGCCGGGTGCATCGTGACCTCGGCGTGCACGTGCACGGGCACGTTCATCCCCGGTGCGACATGCGAACCCGATCCGTGCCCCCCGATGACCGGCGCGTGCTGCTTCGGAGCAAGTTGTCGCATCAGCACGCCCGCCGAGTGCGCCGGGCCCAACACAACGTTCTCGGGCCCGCAGACAGCCTGCGGCGCGCCGGCGGGTTGCTGCCGCGGCGACTTCAATCAGTCGGGGCCGCCTCCGAGCGTGCAAGACATATTCGATTTTCTCGGCGCGTATTTCAGCGGCGAAGCCGCCGCGGACGCGAATGACTCGGGCTCGATCTCCGTGCAGGACATCTTCGATTTCCTCGCGGCATATTTCGCGGGTTGCTAGAAACGGGAACCGCCTCGCCGTCCGGTGCGTACGGACTGGTGAGGCGGAAACGCCTGATACAGCAACAGTCCCGCTCTCGCCTCCTTCGTGAAGCACAAGGCCCGTTTCCCGCAGCGGCTCAACGCCTCCAAGAGCCCGCGGAACACGGGCCTTTGTGCTTTTTTGAGTCTGGAGGTGAGGCCGTATCGCGTCGTAGGGAGCGGCGTTCTGTTGTTTGTATTGCGTACGGGCAACATACGGCGCGGGTGTTCCAATGACCGAGAAGTCGTGATAAACTGATTGAGTTCCGATCGGTGACGGTCTCGCCGTCGCCGGTCGTGTGTTCCCCACGCCCCGCTCACCGCCGCGCTGATTCTCAACGCGGCCAGCATGGAGGCCGGAACCATGTCCCTCGCCAGCACCCTTCAACCGACGTTCGGTGCAGCCTCGATCCTCGAACCCAAGTTCGATGCAGCGCGCGCCGGGCTCGCCGAGCGATTCGAGTCGATCTACCGGGATGCCCACGGGGACGCGTCGCAGGTACCGTGGGCGCACGCTCGGGCCAACCCCGCGCTGGTGAGCTGGCTCAACGCCGAGGCGGCCGGGCGCGTCCGGCCGGGAGCGAGGGCGGTGGTGGTGGGGTGCGGGCTGGGCGACGATGTGATCGAACTTCTCAACCGCGGCTACGACGCCAGCGGCTTCGACATCTCGCCTACGGCGATCGATTGGGCGCGGCGGCGGTTCCCCGATCAGGCCGAGGCGTTCATGGTCGGCGACCTGCTCGGGCTTCCCTCCCGATTCCGGCATCGCTTCGATCTGGTGGTCGAGGTGTACACGATTCAATCGGTGGAACCGCCGGCCCGCGAGGCGATGGCCGCGGCGATCGCGCAGCTCGCCTGCCCGCGCGGGCTGATCGTGGCGATCGCGCGCGGGCGGGATGAATCGGAGACTCTGGCGACCGTGCAGGGTCCGCCGTGGCCGCTCACGGCTTCGGAACTCACGGGCCTGCTCGAATCGAAGGGGTGGCGACCGACGCGCGCCGCGGACGAGTTTGAGGATGATGAGACCCCGCCGAAGCGACGCCTGAGGGCGACGTTTGCGCGGACCTGAGCGCCTCGGCTCATCGCGCCCGGTACACCTCGAACCGGAACTTGCCGACCCTGCCCTCGTTGACAAGCACGAGTTTGCCGTCGGCGACGGCCGCTCCGTACCGCCGTCGTTCGGTGCTCTTGTCATCGGTGCGGACAACGATGAACTCGCCGGGCCCGGGCAGCGTGCCGGCGAGCATCGCGGACTTCTTCCAGAGCGGCCGAAGATGCTCGCCCACCTCGGCGGCGCGCCGCTGGGCGTAGAGCAGCACATCCGGGCGTGCTTCCACGAGGTCATCGGCCCAGAGCGTGCCGCCCTGAGGGAGCGCCGCGGCGACCGTTCGAGCCGCTTCGGTCGAGTCGTCGGGGTCGTTCCTCATGGCGACGAAGCGGCCGCCGAGAACCGAGGCGAAGCAGAGGACGACGGGCCAGCTCGCCGGTCCGCGGAAGGTCAGCCGTCTGGCCAGCGTGCGGCGCTTCTGGTCGAAGCCGGCCCACACGCCCCACCCGCCGCGGAGCACGTAGCCGCACAGCATGGGGAACACAAACGCCGCGGGCATGGCGTAGCGTGCGTTCTGCACGCCGCAGATCACCATCACGCCGATCGCGACAACCCAGCACCAGGCGAGCGAGCGTGCGGCGGCGTAGGCACGACGGGTGGTGTTGGACGGGCTGGATGCCGCCTCGCGGCGGGCATCCGCGCCCCATGGGAACATCATCGCCAGGGAGGCCGGGAGGGCGGAGGCCAGGGCCATCGGCGCGAGGAACAGAACCTTGCCGATCGTGCTCCTTCCGCCGGTCCACATGAAGGCTTCGGCGCCCTGACGGATGGTGTCGGGGTCGCTGTTCGCCGCGAGCACTTCTCGGCCGATCCACCACAGCGCCGCGCCGGCGATCGCGAGCGCGGTGAAGGTCCACGATCTGAGGATGGCGCGAATCGAACCGAGACCGATCACGGAGCCGATCAGCGCGCCGGCGAGGACGGGCAGGCCGGCCGGCCCCTTCGTCAGACCGGCGATGCCCGCTCCCGCCGCGCCGAGCAGCGCCATGAGCACGGGCCGGGGCGGAGGCCTTCGCCCTTCGATGTCGGATGCGGGGGCCGGGCCGATGCGCATGAAGTCGTTGGTCGTGGCCGCGGACTCGGTGCGGAGGCGATCCATCCAGCCGCCCGCGGCGCGGCCCGAAAGGGCGAGGTCGATCAGCGCGAGCGCAGCGAGCTGCGTGCCGAAGTTGTTGAGGGCTTCGATCTCCGCGCTGCGGCCGGGCGCCCAGAAGAGCGGGAGCGTGGCCTGCATGAGGCCGCAGCCCAGCCCGCCGAGGCGGCCGAACCAGCGCGTGCCGAACCAGAGCGCGGCGAGCGCGGCGAGCGTTGCGGCAAGGGCGGAAGGGGCGCGGGCTCCGAACTCCGTCAATCCCAGCACGGACGAGCTCGCGGCGATGGCCCAGGGCATGCCGGGCGGTTTGCGGAGGTAAGGCTGCCCGAACAGCCGCACGTGCCACCAGTCGCCGGACTGGAGCATCGTCCAGCCGGGGATGACGCGGTGGCCTTCGCTGGAGCCGAACGGCATGGCGCCGAGGCCGAGCCAGTAGACCAGGACGCAGGCGACGAGTACGAGCAACGCTCGGCAGTCTCGTGCAACGTTTGGCCTAGTCTTCATCGCCGTTCTCTTGCTCAGGATCCTCGTCCTTGCCGAGGAATGAGAGGACGTCGAGCTCGCTCATGGACTTGCGGATGTGCGACTCGGCCTCACCATCCGCGAGGTTTGTCAACGGGCACGGATGTCCCAGTCGCTCTTTGAGCTCACGTGCCAACTCGCGCGGCCAGAGTGACATGCTCATCTGGATCAGAGCAGCGCCGCTCTGTTCGGCGATTCTGATGGAGTTGGCACTTGGGCCGGTCGGATAGCGATCTACGATCACGAATGTCGTGGAAGAACTCCGTCGGCCGGCGTGTTCCACTTCTCTCGCGAAACGGCTGAGCTTGTCCCGCACGATCTCCGGGTTTCCAATGCCGATGAAGCCGATATCGAACCGAGCGAGCCTTCCTGGCTGGATGATCGCTGTGGCATCGCACTCGCGGTCGTCGGTCGAATCGGAGAGCCAGAAGACTCTGTTTCGCCTCGCGCCCGCGCGAGCATCGTCCATGTTGAAGCCGAGGATCGACAGCACGCTTCCGAGCACCAGGCGCTCGAACAGCTTCCCGTAGCGTGACTTGTCGGAGCCGCGGACGGCAAGCTCCGCGCATCCTAACGCTGTT
Source organism: Phycisphaerales bacterium (assembly GCA_020846975.1). Lineage (GTDB taxonomy): Bacteria > Planctomycetota > Phycisphaerae > Phycisphaerales > UBA1924 > JADLCX01. The sequence continues at coordinate 48,157 of JADLCX010000027.1, read as the reverse complement.
GTCAGGCGAAGGGCCTCACCCCACCCGAGCGGTGGCGGCGAGTTCGGCCCGTGCTTGCCGAGGCCGATGGACAGATGCAGCGGACCGAGTTCGCGATGAAGGTTGTCGGCCGCCTGTGCGATGGCGCGATCGAGCGTCGTCAGGAACGCACGCAGCGACTGTTGATCTCCGCGCAGTACGTTCTGCACGCCCTTGCCCGTGAGCCCCAAGACCCACTGAGCCGGCCACTGCTGGTCACGCGTGATGCCGCGCGTGCCCAGTAGTTCGACGGCTCGTTCCGAGAGCGTCGTGTAGAAGTGCGGGTCCTGTCGAAGCCCGCGCTCGAACATTCCAACGAGCGCGCCCCCGATCTCCGCGATGCGCTGTCTTGTCAGGGGCTCGGTCTGTGTGCGCACGTTGTGGCCCAACAAGACTTGCAACGTTGCCTGGCGTACAAGCTCTTGCCCGCCACGCTCGATGAACTGCCTTCCCGTAGCGGTCAGCAGCCCGCGAAAGCTCGGCGGGAACAAGTCGGCGATGGATGTTCGCTTCGTTGCCATGTTCTAGTGATTACAACAACGTCATCGCCGGTGCGGGAGGCTGACAGCCAATCCACAATACGTTGTCCGCTTCCTTGCCGAGCCATTGATCTACAGAAGCACGCATGAGCTCGATGTACTCGGGGTTGATCTCAAACAGCGCGAAGCGCCTCTCAAGCCTGGCCGCCGCGGCGCCGGTTGTTCCGGAACCCGCAAACGGGTCCAGCACAACATCGTCCTTGAAGGAGTAGTACGAGATGACCTTTTCCGCGAGATCGCGTGGAAAGGCCGCGGGATGCGGCGAGTTTGTAGCTGGCTGTATGCGCCAGATGTTCGTCCGCTCGTAGTCATCCTTGATCTTTGACGATTCGACGAGCCTGGGGTCGTGGTGGTTACGAATGTGCCAGTCGATGAGTCTGTCTGTTCGCTTGCGATAGACGAGCACATACTCCGTGACCGGTACCGCCTTGTACTGAAGCGGATTGCGATCAGCCGCAAACCGTCGGCCGCGGCCAGTGGCCCATCCGGCGCCCTCGGGCTTCACCCAGATGATGTCATCGATGAAATCGAAGCCCTCTTCGATGAATATGCGATGCAGATCGAAAGGCACGGCGATCCGGCGCGAGGCCTCGTTACGGTGCGTGCGTCGGAGCAGTACCGGCGCGGTGTTCATCACGAAGAACCGACCGTCGGCGAGCGCGCGATGGCCGCGCCGGATGACTTGCCGCATGAAGTCGAGGTACTGCTCATAGGCCTCGTACTCGCTGTACTCCGGTCGGGCGTTGAAGTACGGTGGCGAGGTGAAGATCAGGTCTACTCCGCCAACAGGCGTATCGTCGAGTAACTCGCGGCAGTCGCCGAACCCGATCGTGTTTCGCATCGTTGAGCGACGGGAAGCTTCCCGAGTTGTTTTCTTGCCCTGAGCGGTTTCTTCCGGCTTGCGAAGCAATCGCGCCTCGATCAGGTCGGCGCGGGTTGATTTGTCCTCAATGATCTCGGTCGTGTACGCGTCGATGACCAGTTCACCGACCCTTTCGTTCCGCCTGCGCCGGAGCGGTACTCGCCAGATGTGGTAGCGGTCATCGACCTCGGGAAGGCCGAGCGTGACGGCTTGAGCGAGACCAACCGTTTCCAGCCACGCGGTCGTGATCGACTTGGCATCCGAGACCGTGCGGACGCGGTACCGTCGTTGTTCCGCCACAAGTTTTCCATTGCCTGCCATTCACACATCCTTAGCTGTTGATTGCCGTGACCGCGCATGATAAGGGGCACCGATCGCGTTCGGTACGTGTCCAGAAACCTACTCCTGCATGCTCCACAGCTTGCGGATGGAGGCGAGCAGCGAGTCGATCTTGTCGCGTTGGACGCCGCGGCGTTCGAGCACGCGGCGGGCCAGTTCGACGCCGGCTTCTCCTTCCTCGTAGACCAGCGTGGTTGCGCCGGCCTGGCGGAGCTGCTCGCGCTCGCTGAGGAATCTGGCGCGGACGGTGATCTCCATCGTCGAGTTCAGGCTTCGGGCTGCGAGCACGGCGGGCGGTCGGTCGCTCGGGTTGGGGAGGGTGATGACCATGTGTACAGCGCGCTGGACGCCGGCATCGTCGAGGACGGCGGCGCTGGTGGCATCACCGTAGATGGCCCGGCGGCCGGACTTGGTGAGGGCCGCGATCGTGTCCATGTTCATGTCGATGACCACGGTGTCGAGCCCGGAATCGCGGAGCATGGCATCGACGACGCGCCCGACGGGGCCATAGCCGACGATGATCGCCGCGGGACGCTCGGCCTCGGCGCTTGCGGGGACGGTGACGCTGGACTTCGCGCCCATCTTCCGCAAGCGGGCGTTGACGCGGAAGCTGAGGAGTTTCCAGAGCGGCGGGCAGGCCTGCAGGGCGCGTTCGATGCGGTCGATGGAGCGGAAGAGCAGGGGGTTGATGGTGATGGAGATCATGGCCGCGGCGACGAGGACGTTGTTGGCGGTCTCGGGGAGGAGCTTGTGCTCGGTGGCGAGGTTGGCGAGGATGAAGGAGAACTCGCCGATCTGCGCCAGGCCGATGGCGACGGTGAGCGCGGTGCGCGGGGTGTAGCCGAGCAGGGCGACGATCGCGAGGGCGGCCAGGGGCTTGGCGATCAGCACCACCGCCAGGCCCGCGGACACCATGCCGGGGTGGGTGACCAGGAACCAGGGATCGAAGAGCATGCCCACGGAGACGAAGAACAGGACCGCGAAAGCGTCGCGCATGGGCAGAACATCGGCCGCGGCCTGATGGCTGACGGGGGACTGGGCGACGACCATGCCGGCGAGGAAGGCTCCGAGCGCGACGGAGGCTCCGAAGAGGGAGGCGGAGCCGACGGCGATGGCGATGGAGAGCACGAGCACGGTGAGCGTGAAGAGCTCGCGGGAGCGGAGGCGGGTGACCTGGATCAGGATCCAGGGGACCACGCGTGAGCCGCCGAGCAGGACGAGGGCGACCAGGGCTCCGAGCTTGAGCACGGCCCATCCGATCGCGGCGAGGCCGGAAGATTGACCGAGGTCACCCCCGCCTCCCCCGGCATCGCCATCACCGGTCTGGCCGGCGAGGACCGGGACCAGCACGAGGGCGAGGACGGTGAAAACGTCCTCGGCGATCAGCCACCCGACGGCGACATGGCCGTGCTCGGTGTTGAGCATCTCACGGTCCATGAGGACACGGAGGAGCACGACGGTGCTGGCGACGGCCATGGCCATGCCGAGGACGAGCCCGGCCTTGAAGTCCCATCCGAAGTACTGGAAGGCCAGCGCGGTGACGATGGTGGCCACCGCGCTCTGCACGATGGCGCCGGGGATGGCGATGCCCTTGACCGCGAGAAGGTCCTTGAGGTGGAAGTGCAGCCCGACGCCGAACATGAGGAGGATGACGCCGACCTCGGCGAGCTGCTGGGCGAGGTGCTCATCGCCGACGAAGCCGGGGGTATGGCGACCAATCACCACGCCGGCGAGGAGGTAGCCCACGATCGGCGAGAGACCGAGCCTCTGGGTGATGAGACCCAGGATCCAGGCCGCGGCGAAGGCAGCGGCGATGGTGGTCAGCAGCGGGAGGTCGTGCATTGGTAAAGGTACGCGATGCGGTGGTGGGGGTTTGCGGAGTTGAGAGGTTGGTTGCGCGATGAAGCGAGTCGCGGTCACGCGGCGCGCGGTTGCTCCGAGGGTGCCAGACCGAGCGGGTTGCCGTGCCCGCCGATCAACACCGGGGATTCAGGCGAAGGTGCGTCGTGGCGGTCGCGTGCGGGCGGTCTTGCCGCGTCGCGGGCCGAGGCGACCGCGTCGCCACGGCGTACGCCCCCTCCTCCCCCTCCCCCCCTCCGACTGCGAGCGCGGGTGGCGGCACCCGAGGCTGCGCGGAGGAGTGTGTCAATCGCCGCGGTCAATCTCACGTGCGCACCGGTGTGTCCGCCGCGAACACCGGTAGCTGCCGGGCCCGCACCGGCAACTCCCGAACGATTGCCGGTGCGTTTCCCGCGCGCACGGGTGCTCTTCCCTCGTGCAACGGTGCGTGCCGAAGAACTACCGGTGCGTTTCCGGGATTCAACGCTGTTTCCATCGTTTATCGCGCGATCGTTCAACCGTCTGCCCGGTTGTTCCGATGGAACAGGGCGATGGCGTGCCCTCGCCGCTCGGCCCTACCATCGGGCCCATGCCCTTCACACTCAAGCCCGAGCAAGGTTTCGGGATCGACATCGAGTCCACGGACTATCTCAAGAGCCACGTCGATACCGGCGAGCGGTGGGTCCTGAACTTCGGGCCGCAGCACCCGGCAACGCACACAACGCTGCGGCTGGTGCTGGAGCTGGATGGGGAGCGGATCGCGCGGTGCACACCGCACATCGGGTACCTGCACTCGGGGTTCGAGAAGCTGGGCGAGCACCTGGATTACAACCAGTACGTGACGATCGTGTCGCGGATGGACTATCTGTCGCCGATCGCGAACGACATCGCGTGGCACCACGCGGTGGAGAGGCTGTTCGGGATCGACATCACGCCGCGGTGCAAGGTGCTGCGGACGATCATGGCGGAGTTTGCGCGGGTCCAGAACCACCTGCTGTGCGTGGGCGCGGCGGCGCTCGACGTCGGGGGCATCTCGGGGTTTCTGTACGCGTTCAACCCGCGCGAGCGGATCTACGACCTGTGCGACTACATCTCGGGGCAGAGGTTCCATCCGGACTGGACGCGGGTGGGGGGGCTGATGCAGGACCTGCCCGAGACGGCGGTGTTCCAGCGCATGGCGCTCTCGACGGCCGACGACATCGAGGCCGCGCTGGGCGATCTGGAGGTGCTGGTCACCAACAACCGGATCTTCATCGATCGCACCAAGGACATCGGCGTGATCACGCGGGAGGAGGCGATCGCGTGGAGCCTGACGGGTCCGATGGCGCGGGCCTCGGGCGTCGCGCGGGATGTGCGGAAGGACTTCCCGTACCTGTGTTACGCGGACAACTGGGACGGGGCTGGCGCGAAGGCGGTGCAGTTCAAGGTGCCGGTGGCGAAGGAGGGGGACTGCTTCGCGCGGTTCCGCGTGCGGTGCGAGGAGATCAGGCAGTCGCTGTCGATCATCCGGCAGCTTGTGCCCGTCATCCCCGAGGGTCCGGTCGATGCGTTCGCCGACGGAAAGATGGTGAAGCCGCCGAAGAAGGATGTGTACGGGTCGATCGAGGGGCTGATCCAGCACTTCGAGTTGATCATGAGCAACCGGGGGTGGAAGAGCCCGATCGCGGAGTGTTACGACGCGGTTGAGACGGCCAACGGGGAGCTCGGGTACTTCATCGTGGCCGATGGCGGAGCCAGGCCGTGGCGGGTGAAGGTGCGGCCGCCGTGCTTCATCAACTACTCGATCTGCGCGAAGATCACCGAGGGGCACATGCTCAGCGACATTGTCGCCATCCTCGGGTCGATCAACATCGTGGCGGCGGAGCTGGATCGGTAGAACGACCCGCCGGACAACGCGGAGTACGCCGAGGAAGCGCGGAGACCGCGGAGAAGTGCAGGGGGCCGAAGGATCAGGCTTGTTTTTCTGAGCCCGCGAGACCTCGGCGCGCGCAGCGATGCCCGGACGGAATCGAGAGTTCGCCGTGTGGCACGAAGAAGCCGCTGAGGAGTCGTTCAAGGCGAGGAGCAAGCGGCTCGAGAGGTCATTCTTGATCTCTCCGCGATCTCCGTGCCGACTCCGTGACCTCCGCGTTGTCGGGATGACGGGTTCAGCCTGCTGAGGGGTCGCGACCGTCCTCGATCACGGCGATCTTCTTTACCCGTCGCTCGTGGCGGCCGCCCATGAAGGGTGTCGCGAGCCAGATGTCCACGATCTTCTCGATCAGCCGCTGGCCGAGCAGGTCGGCCGAGAGGCAGAGCACGTTGGCGTCGTTGTGCGAGCGGCTCATCTCGGCGGTGAGTTCGTCGTGGACCAGCGCGGCGCGGACGCCCTTGACCTTGTTGGCGGCGATGCTCATGCCGATCCCCGAGCCGCAGAGGAGGATGGCGCGATCGACCTGGCCCTTGCGGACCATCTCGCCCGCGGCGAAGGCGGGGTCGGGGTAGTCACAAGTTTCGCCTGAGAGGTTGCCGACGACCGTGACCTGGTGGCCGAGCGAGCCGAGCCGGTCGGCGAGCTGCCTGGTCGCGGTAACGCCGCGATGGTCCGCGCTGAGCGCGAGTTTCATGGTGCAAGCTCCTTCAGCCGGCGCTCCCACATCGCCATGATGCTGCGCGCCGTCTGCATGTAGACGCGGTCGGCCAGGCCGACCGGGTCGGGAACATCGTGTCCATCGGGGTCGAGCAGCCGCACCTTGTCGCCGGCTTCGGGGTCGAGTTCGAGGATCGCGTGCATGTGCGACCGGCTCATCGTGTAGATGGCGTCGGCCTCGGCGATCAGTTTCCGGTTCAGCGGGCGCGAGCGGTGGCTGACGAGGTTCGCGCCGATCTCCAGATCCTTGACGGCGCGAACGGCCTCGGCGCTCGGGCTTGCCCCGCTCGAGGCCGCGGTGCCGGCGGAAGTGAACCGCATGGCCAGGCCCTCGGACGGTCCGGAACTCTCGGCGCGCGGGCTCATGGCCGAGGCGATCGCCTCGGCCATGGGGCTGCGGCAGGTGTTTCCGGTGCAGACAAAGAGCACGTTCATGGCCAACTGCTTCCGGATGAAGCGTTCCTCGTACGAGCCCGGCCGCGCGACACGGATCGCGCCCCCCCCTCCCCCCGAGTCGCCGTCGAAGCCCACCTCCACGATCGTTGCCACCGTACGCCCCTCGGGCACGGGCAGGTCGTGGGAATCGACCTCGGCGTTCGGACCCAGGAGGAGACAGGCCGCCGCGGCGGCCTCGGTAGGGGTGCTGGTCCAGCCGCCCGCGTTGTCAGCGAGTTCGAGACCGACGACTGGCCGCTCGCACTCGGCGAGCACGGTGAGGGTGAAGGGGTGCGTTGTCAGGCGGGCGGCACGAACACCCGTGGGGGCGGGGCCGGGAAGTTCGCTCGGAAATCTGAACACCACGGGCCCGGGCGTGAGCCGCCGGACCAGCCGTCCTGCCGCGGGGGACAGTGCGGTGATCGAAGCCTCCAGGTCGGATCGATCGACGGCCAGCCACGCCGCACCGCTCGGCTGGCCGGCCGATCCGTGCGCCGCGGCGAGCACATACGTGCCCTCCACGGGCAGGAGGACAGGCATCCCGGCTCGAAGCCCATCGACCGTTCGAGCGATCACGCCGGCAGGTGGGCTCAGCGGGAGGTGATGCGGAGTTGTCGATCCGGTGGAACCCATCAAGCCGATCCTACAACCAAACCCGCCTGCGGGATCGCCCGACTTGCTCAATCGTCCTATAATTGCCCGAACACGGATTCAACTCCACGAGTTCGTCGGACGAGATTGGTACCGCGGGGTAGATTTGCAGGGTCGTTGCGGGATTCGGCGGGGGAGGGTCGAGCGGCCGGGTTGCTGGACGATTGTTCCGGTGGCCCACCGGATCAGTTCCGACTCTTGCCGCGAACAGACTCGCGGGCCGGATGGGCCCGCCCTAACCGAACGAGGAACCGACCATGCCGGCCAACACGATCCGCAAGCCCCGTGCCCATGCTGTCCGCCGCGCGTTCTCGCTGCTGGAACTGCTGGTGGTGATCGCGATCCTGGTGATCGTGATGTCGATCGTGATCCCCTCGCTGGGCGGGGTTCGCAACGCGGCCCGCAAGTCGGCCTCGCACCAGATGATGGCGAGCCTCTCGACCTCGATCGGGCAGTACAACCTCGATCTGCGCCGCCTGCCGGGGTACTTCTCCGCCCGCGAGATGGGCAACAACACGAACATGGACTTCTCGACGATGGAGAACTTGCTGCTGGACCTTGCCGGCGGCATCACGACGGAGAACGGCGCGGGGCTGCTGACCGTGGGACCGGGCGGGCAGAACGGGACGGTGCGGGTGGACCCGCTGCGGATCGGGTCGCCGACGCAATCGGCCTCGGGCTCGATCTCGAAGACGTATTTCACGCCTGATCCCAAGTACTTTACGAAGCAGAACGGCAACGGCCAGCGGGCGAATCCCGGCCAGGCGCGGGACATGCCAGTTCTGGTCGATGCGTGGGGCTCGCCGATCCTGGCGTGGCGGCAGGACATCGAACCTTCGGAAGATCGCGCGTTCGCGCAGGCCTTGAGTCGGCCGAACCCGGCGTGCTTCTACGCACAGAGCAACGAGGCGTTTCTGAAAGCGACGAGTCTGGGCAAGCTGGCGGTGAGCCAGGTCGAGCAGTCGCTTCTGGGTAATGACAATACGAGCGTGACGACCATGGGCGCGCTGCTCGGAAATCCGTCATTTGCCTACCCGAACACCAATCCGGCTAAGCCCAGCGCGGCCCGGGCCCCGATCGTGCTGCACTCGGCGGGAATCAACGGCGCCTACCTGGGCAAGAGCGAGCAGGGGGGCAAGCAGTTCCAGAACACCGGCCTTCCCTACCAGCCGAACCTCGACCCCATCACCGGGGGCGGGTTCGACGACTTCATCGTGACAGCTCAGTAAGCGCGAGATTCGGGCATCCGAGCAAACCCGGGCTTGACGCGCGGGCCGGAATCTGTCACCGTCTGCCGCTCCGGGCATGACGGTCACCAATCAATTTCCGCGCGAACATGCCGACCGGCCTCGACCGGCGCGGCGGTCGATCATCGTGCTCTTGTTGGTCGCGCTCGGGTCATTCATCGCTCGAGGCGAGGCCGGTATCGGCTCCGCGCTCTGGTTCGGCGCGGCGTGCGTGGCGCTCGCGGCCGCGTTGGTCGCGCGGGGCTGGGCTTGCCGGGTTGTGCTCGGCGCGGCGGTGGTCGGACTCTCGGCGGGGTGGTTTCAGTTCCGGATCAACGAGCGTCCGGCCTCATCGCTCGCCGCTTGGATCAGCACCGATCCGCTGGCCGAGCCGTCGCTGGTGACCGTTCGCGGCCTGATCGTGGACACCCCGCGTGCTCAGGCGTACTCGGCATCGGCGCCGTTTGCGGATGGCGCGCCGCCGCCCGCGGTCCGATTCGAGGTCGCGGTGAGCGGCGTTCGTGTCGGTGCTGACGTTCGACGTGCCGAGGGCCGCCTGCGGATTCGTGTGGAGATGCCCATCGAGCATCTTCCCGGGTTTGTTCGCGCGGGAGCGTCGATCGAACTGACGGGCCGTTTGCGTCCGGCGCGGCGGCCGATGAACCCCGGCGATCCTGCTCGCGACCTGATCGATGCGCAGGACGGGCTGGTCGGGTCGATGGAACTGGCGGGCTTCGAGTCGGCGGCGCCGATCCCGAACACGGGAACGCTCGCCCCAGCGCGTGCGGGGCTGATCGCGCTGCGCGAGCGACTGCACTCCGCCGTGCTGCGGGCCGTGCTCGGATCGGAGCAACACGCCGCCGATGTCCCGCGCTCGCGCGGCCGCGCGCTCACCGCGGCCATGCTTCTGGGCGAGCGAGACCCCGGCGGAGAGTTGGCGGAGGTGGAGTCGGCCTTCCGCCGCGTCGGGTTGATGCACCTTGTGGCGATCAGCGGGGTCAACCTGGCGATGCTCGCGTGGCTCGCGCTGGCGGCGGTCCGCCTGACCGGTGATCGCGGGTGGATCGAGCCGGTCGTGTGCGCGGCCGTGGTGCTCGCGTACCTGGTGATCCTGCCCGCCGAGTCGTCGATCCTGCGTTCGGGAATCGGGCTGCTCGTTCTGCTGGCGGCCGAATCGAGCGGTCGCCGCTACGACCGGCTGACGCTCTTGGGCTGGGTGGCGGTGGCGCTGTTGATTGTGAAGCCGATGGACCTGTGGTCGCTGGGCTTCCAACTCTCGTTCGGCGTGGTGGCCGCGCTGATCGTTCTGGCTCCGCGGGTGCACGAGCATCTCTGGGGCGCGCCGATCCGCGGACTCGTGGCGACGCCGTTGCAGCGCAGGTCCTGGTACAGGGTGTCGGCCTGGATCGGCGGCAACCTCAAACTCGCGGTGACCGCATCACTGGTCGCGTGGGCGGTGGCGATGCCGATCATCGCGCACCACACGGGCATGGTCAGCGTGCTCGCGCCGCTCGCCTCGCTGATCGTGATGCCTATCGCGGCGTTGACTCTGTGGACCGGGTACGCCGGTATCCTCGTGGGGCTGGCCGTGCCCGCGGCGGTCCCGTTCACATCGTCCGTGCTGGCGCGGCTCGGTGATGCGGCCGTGTGGGTAGTCGAGCACATCGATGAGTGGCCCGGCGCGTGCGTCTACCTGCCGCGGATCGACGCCGCGTGGACGGGCGCGGCGACGGCGGCGCTGGTCGTTTGGATGTGGCGGGGCAGGGTCCGCGATCGGCGCATGTGGGCGGCCGCGTGCGTGCTGGGGGTCTGGCTGGCGGTCGTGACGTTTGGTGAGGCGGCGGCTGGAAGGGGCAAGGGCGCGCGCGTGGACGTGCTGGCGATGGGGGACGGATCGTGCGTGCTGGTTCGGAGCAACGGCGGGGCGGCAATGATCGGCTGTGGCACGCCCGGCGGCGGCGCGTGGCCGCGGGCCGAGGACCTGCGCCGCACGGCCCGCGAGATGGGCGCGTGGCGGGTCCGCACGGTGGTGATCCCGTCGAACGGGCCTGAGTTCTGGTCGTTGATTCCGCAGTTGATCGAACCGCTCGGCGTGCGCACGGCGCTGGTTGGGCAGGGTTTCGCCGATGCGGCGGCCGATCCGGCCAGGGCCGAGGCGAGGTGCGTTCGGACGCTCGCGGAGCACGGAGTCGGCGTTCGCGTGGTGGGGGAGGGAGACTCGTTCACGCTCGGCCGGGCCGCGATTCGATTCGTCGGAGCGTCTCCGACGAGGCTGATCGCGCGGGTGGAAGAATCGGCTGGGGCCGCGCTGATCGCGGCCGCGGCGACGCACGCGCAGGTGCAGGCCCTGCGGCCGGAGCACCGGTCGGCGGATGTGCTGGTGCTGCCGGGAACGTCGGGCGTGACTGATCGCGCGGACCAGACCATCGCCGCGGTGGGCGCGCGGACGGTGATTCTCCCGTCGGGCCCTGTCGAAGCGAGGAGGGTGAGGGGATCAACAAGGGAATCGCGTGCGCGAATGACGGCTGTCGAAGGGTGGATCGGCGCGCCGCTGCAAACCGAGGTCAGATGATCTCGATCGAATCGCCGACCCGCACCGTGCCTTCGCGGAGCACGCGGGCGTAGACGCGGGACTCACCGGGATGCGCGTCCTGGAAGATGCGGTTGTGCTTGAGGTCCATGAACGAGTCGCGGATCGTCGAGCATGGGCGGGTGTAGGACACGACTTCGAGTTCGGTGTGCGCGCCGTCCGCTGCGGCGACGATCCGCAGTCGGGCCCCGGGGGTGATCCGCGACCATTCCAGGCCCTCGGTCGTCAGGTTCTCGCCGGCCGTGCCGGGCCGGATCGGGTGTCCTTCGGCGCGCAGGCGCTGGATCACTTCGAGCGAGAACAGGCAGACGGCCCGATCGGGGCCGCCGTGGTGCTTCGTGTCGTTCTGCGAGTCGCCCTCGACCCCGGCGCGCGTGATGCGGGCGAGCGGGACCGGGAGCTTGGGGACGCCGCCGCTGGAGACGGAAACCTGGTGAACTCGGCCCGCGGCGGTGTTCATCTGCCGATTCCTTCGATGCGCTTTCGCTCGGTCTCGTTGGCGGCCATTCCCGCGGCGCGGGCGACGACCGCGCGCGCCGACTCCGGCGAGACGGCCGACCGTGCCGCTGAGAATGCTTCCTCGGCATCGCGCTGCAGGGTCTCGGTGCGCATCGAGCGGGCCAGGAGTTCGGCGAGCTCCTTCGTCGGTGAGGCGAGCGCCGGGTACGCCGCGTGCCAGAGCATGTCCCGCGCGTCCCACAGCCGGTCCCGCTCCACGGCCTGTTCGCTCGCCAACCTCGGCGCGGCGATCGCGTACGCCTTGAGCATGGTCGCGAAGTCGCCCGCGAGGTAGCAGCTTGCGAGCCCGTACAGCGCGGCCTCGGGAGAGATCCGGTCTTGCGACTCGCGCAGCGCGGCCTCCAGCAAGCGGGCCGCGTCGCGATCCCGGCCGAGCAGCATGAGGTCGGCCAGCGCCGCGTCGAATCGCTGCTCCTTCAACTCCGCGGCCAGGCCGGCCTGAACATCCCGTGCGCCCTGGAGCGGCAGCGGCTTCTCGACACGGGGGCTCGGGGTAAGCCCCTGCGCCCGCCCGATGGTGATCAGCGGGTCGCCGAAGATGTTGATCTTCCAGACATCGCCGTTGTCGATCCGGGCCGCGACGCCCAGCGGCAACCCCACGATCAGCCGCTGCGCGAACTTCGGCGTAGGACAGAAGGCCTGCAGGTAGGGTTCATGGACCGAGCCGACGTACGCGTACGCGCCGCGCTCCAGCCATCGACCCGCGACCGTCCTCGCATCGGCGGGCGAGGCCGCGGACCACGAATGCACGAAGTGGACGATCGCCGGGCGCGCGAGGATCGGGACATCGGTCGGCTTGGCCAGCCCGGGCTTGAGCTCGAAGAAGTCCGGGTTGCCCGAGGTGTTCACGCACACGATTCCCGCGCTCACTCCTCCGGGGCCGGTGGGCAGGGGATCGGTCGATCGCGCCGCCAACCGCCCGGCGGCCCGCTTGCGCCACTCGGCGACGCCGCGGTGAAGGTTGTCGTCGACGGTCACGGTCAGCCCGGCATCCTCGAACGCCTTGCCGGCCGCGGTCGCGTCCCAGGCGTTCCACGGCGGCGAGTCGTCGTATCCGTCGAAGAGCCACGCCGACTCCGGGTGAAGGAAGACCGCGCTCATCGCGCAATAGGCCGATGACCAACTGTTGCCGATGATCATGCCCGTCCAAGCCCAGCGCTGCCTCCGGGATTTGTCGCCCGGAGGCCCGACGCGACGGCCGATCAGGTCGGTGATCGCCAGCATCCCGCGCTGATCGCCCGCGCCGGCGTCGCCGAGAAAAACCTTGGTCGCGCCGTTCAGGCAGAGGGTCACCGCGTCGAGATCATCGCCGAGTTCCGACCACGTCCACCCGCTGGCTTCGGCGAGCGCCTCGATCTGCTGCTCGAAGACGTCGGCCTCGGCGGGCGCGATGTAGCCCGCGACCGTGCCCGGGCCCTCCAGCCACGCGATCGGCTGGCCGCGGGCCGCGGCGAGCGTGAGCGCGGCGGGCCACGCCGGGTCTTTGGGCGAGGTGACGATCAATCCGGGGGGCTTGAACTTGAGGTCGTCCCATCGCCTCTTCAACGCCGCCGCGCGCGCATCGCCCTCGGCGATCCGCACACCCCACGGCTTCGCGGCGGCTTGCTCGATCAGCGCCTGGCGAGCCGCCGGTTCGCCCGATACGGGCCATGCGGGCGCGTCCGCCGGTGCGGTCCATCGGACGACGGACTTCGGCTCGAAGGCCCGCACGAACCTGGCGATCGCCGCTCGGGCCGCCCACGAGCCGTCGTCGATCAGCACGGGGTACCGTACGCCCGCATCCAGATCCCACGATCCGACGGCGGCGATGAAGGAGCGTTCCTCGGGCACCACGACGACGACCGGCGTGGTCGGCATCCGGCTCTGCACGAATGCGGCGCGAAGCCCAAGCTTGAGCGAGGGAGGAACGCTATCGAGTGTCTGCGGGGGCGCGGCCTGCGGCCGGTCCTGCGCCATCGCCCCTGCCGCGGCAAGCACCGCAACCAAACCCAGCGACCGCCACGTGCATCGTGCCATGCGGAAACTCTATCCTTCGGGTGATGACCTCCCGCACCCCCTCCCCATCTTCCCTTCCCGCCCCGGCAGCCGACACGCTGCACGCTACGCGACCCGGACGCGAAGAGTTCACCCGGCTGGTAGCCGGAGCACGCGGTGGCGGCGGGAATCGCCTGGCGATTCCGATCTGTGCCAGCCTGCTGGACGACCAACTGACGCCCGTGGTCGCATATCGCCGGCTCGTCGCGCCCGATGACCGCGAAGCCCCAAGTTTTCTCTTCGAGTCGGTCGAGGGTGGCGAACGGCAGGGGCGGCACTCGATCCTGGGCGCTCGGCCGATCGTGCACGTCGTCGCCCGTGGTCGACGGGTTCGGGTTGTCGATCATCGGACGGGAGCGACGCAACCGGCCTCGGTTTCCGAGACCGACGAAATCAACCCGCTGACCGTGCCTCGTCGTCTCTCGGCGGGAACACGCCTGATCAAAGCCGGTTCGACGCGGCTTCCGGCGTGCTTCCTTGGGGGCTGGGTGGGTTTCGCCGCGTACGACTCGGTCCGCTACGCCGAGCCCCGCAAGCTGGCGTTCGACGCGGCCCCGCACGACGACCGCGGCCTGCCCGACCTGCACTTTGCCTGGTACGACGGCGTGATCGTGTTCGACCATGTGGACAAACTCGTCCACATCGTCACGCTCGCGGAGGTCGGTGCGAACGATGATCCGGGCGCGGTCTACGACACGGCGCTGGGCAAACTGAGCGGCCGTATCGACGCGCTCCGCGCGCACTCCGAGCCGATGACCAGCGGGCTGGTCAGAGACCTCGCCGCGCCGCCCCGCGACATGAGGAGCAACATGACGCGCCGGCAGCACGCGGCCATGCTCGCTCGCGCCGCCGAGTACATCCGCGCCGGCGATATCTTCCAGATAGTGCTCGGCCAGCGCTTCGAGCGGGCCAGCGCGGCGGACCCGTTCGACGTGTATCGCGCCCTGCGCGTCGTCAATCCCAGTCCTTACATGGTGTACATGCAGGCCGAGGGGTGCATCCTTGTCGCCAGCAGCCCCGAGATTCTCTGCCGCGTGCGTCGATCGGACGAGGGCCTCCTGGTGACCAATCGGCCCCTGGCGGGCACGCGCAAGCGCGGGGCGACTCCTGAGGAGGATCGCGCGCTGGAGACCGACCTGCTCGCCGATCCCAAGGAACGCGCCGAGCACATCATGCTCGTCGATCTGGGCCGCAACGACCTGGGCGTGGTATGCGAGCCGGGCTCGATCGAACTCCGCGAGGTCATGGCCGTCGAGCGGTATTCGCACGTCATGCACATCAGCTCGACCGTCACCGGGCTGTTGAGGGACGGGCTGGACTGCTGGGATGCGCTGCGTGCGGCGCTGCCCGTGGGCACGATCTCGGGCGCGCCCAAGATCCGGGCCATGCAGATCATCGACGAGCTCGAACCCATCCGCCGCGGCCCGTACGGGGGCGGGTTCGGGTGCGTCGGGCTGGATGGTCAGATGGATATCGCGCTGGCGCTGCGGACCATGGTCGTGCCGCTCTCACGCCGCGATCGCGCGAACGGGACCTGGATGTACCACCTTCAGGCCTCGGGCGGGATCGTTGCGGACTCGGTCGCGGAAGCGGAGTATCAGGAGACTGTGAACAAGGCCGCTGCGCTGGCGAGGGCGATCGAGGTGGCGGAGGGGGCGTTTGGGTTGTCCAGGTCAGGCAAGCAAGGGGCTTGATCCCTGCCACTCAGGCTCCTCAACTCCGCGAGCTTGTTGACGCCATCAAGCCGCGGAACACCGAACACCCTGGCGGATTGCTCCCGGCCGGTCCAAGGCCTATCGCCGCCAGAGGCCGATCGAGCGGTGGCAGCGCATCGATCGGTTGATCGCCGCCCGGTCCGCGTGACCGACGCGGCGGCCAGATATCATGGCCTCGCCCATGGCCCGCGCTCCCGCCAAACCCCCTTCTCCCCCGCCGACCGCCCTCACCGCGGCCGCTCGTTTCGTCATCCTTCACGGCAAGGAGCGGTTCCTCCAGGACCAGTACCTCCGCACCCTTCGCGAAGACCTTTCCAGGAAACACGGCGCCGAAGGCTTCGACACCGTCCGCTTCGACGGTCAGCAGGGCGCCCGCATACTCGCCGACATCATGGACGAGTGCCGATCGTTCGGCCTGATGCAGCAGCACAAGATCGTGCTCATCGACAACGCCGAGATGCTCGTCAAGGCCGACGACGACGATGCCCCGCCCCCGCCGCCGAAGGCCGTGGGCAAGAAGCAGCCTCGCACCGCCTCCCATTCCCCCCGCGAGGTGCTGGAGGCCTACACCGAACGCCCCAGCGACGGCGCGACGCTCGTCCTGCGTGCCGCGACCTGGCGTCCGGGCAACCTCGACAAGGCCGTGGCCGCGATGCCCGCGGGCTCGGGTTCGGTCATCAAGTGCGAGCCGCCATCGTTCGATGATGCCGCCAACTGGGCGACCAGGCGGTGCAAGGCCAGGCACAACTCGACGATCGATCTCGACGCCGCCCGCGCCCTGGTCCACGCCGCCGGCGTCGATCTCGGCCGCATCGACACCGAACTCGAAAAGCTCGCGCTCGCGGCCGGCGGCGACGGCTCGCCGATCACCCTCGACCTGGTCGAGCGAATGGTCGGCAAGACCCGTCAGGAAGAGTTCTTCGCAATCCAGGGGTCGTTGCTCTCGGGCGATGCCGCGCGAGTGCTGGGCCATCTCCGTGAACTCATCGAGGTTTCGCGTCAGGACCCCGTGCCCATCGCCTGGGCCTACATCGAGGCCGCCCGCAAGCTCCACCTCGCCAGCCGCGCCGCCGCCGAGGGCCGCGATGTCGGCCGATTGCAATACCAACTCAAGGTCTTCGGACCCGGCGCGGACCAGATGATGGCCAACCTCGCCAAACTCAGCCGCCAAGTCTCCCCCGTGCTCGCCGCAACGATGCTGCGGCGGGCCGTTCAGATGGATGCGGGCAACAAGTCCGGTCTTGGCGAGCCGGTTCGGAACCTCGAGGTCATGGCCCTGGCGTTCGCGGGCGCGGGTCGGTAATCGCAAGCCGGGCTGCTTCGTTGGTCGATGACCTGAAAACCCAACCGTCGGCCGGCAACCGGCGGGCGGTGGTGTTGCCGAATCGCTCGGGCCGGAGGCGCGAGCGATGGTGGGGCAGGGGATGGAGGGAGTGGCAGGCGCAGGAGGCGCGAATGAAGCGGACTGGAACACGGGCGGCTGCGTCGGCGAGCGGGTCGGGTGTGGTCGGAGTTCGCCGCCATGCGGGTGTCGGTCAGGCGCAAACCGTGCGCTCGTTGGGGTCGGCCGCGGCCTTGCTTTCCATCGAGCGTGCCCGCCTCCGGCGTGCGCGCCGGGCCTGGGCGCTCTCGCTGATCGTCTTCGGAGGCTCGCTCGCGGCGATGTTCCAGTCGTGCTCGGGCGGGCGCGCGGGGCCGGGGGGGCCGCTGAGTCTCGCCGAAACGGCTCAGGATGAGCCGACCTCCCTCAAGAAGAAGCCCCGCGCCGCCTCCGCAAGCAAGAACGAGCCCGCGGACTCGCCGACCATCGACAAGTCCGCGCGCGCCCTTGAAGACATGATCGCCCGGATGAACGCCGAGGAGTTGGCTTCGGCTTCGTCACCCGATTCCCCGCCCGCCGAGCCGGCCCCCGCATCGGAGGCTCCGGTCAAGCCGCCAATCCCGGCGCACGTCCGATCGGCGGTTCCACGCACATCCACGCCCGGCACGAGCGCGGCCAACGCGCCGGCCTCGATCGACGAACCCTCGCCGGCGGCGACGAACCCTTCTCCGCCACCGGCACGTGCCGAGTCTTCCAAGACCGTCGCCGAGCGCAAGGCCGAACTCGCCACGGAACTCGCCTCGCTCCTTCGGCCGTCCGCGGCTGATGGCGGCGATTCGCTCGCGGCTCTGGCCCCGATGCTCGCGCTCGAAACCGTGCAGCCCAGCGCGGCCGCGGCCGAGATCGAGGCGGCGGTCAAGTCCCTCACGCCCGAGGAGGCCGCGGCGGTCCGAACCCTCCGCGACCTGCTCCGAAAGATCGGTGCCGAGCCCGCGCTCGCGGCCGATCCCGGCGAACTGGCCCGGCTCCTGTCGGAGCATATGGACACGCTCGCCGCGCACGCGCCCGGCGAAGGACCCCAACTCGGCACGGTCGCCTTGTGCTCTCGGGTCGAGAGTTTCGGTCGATTCACGCCGCTGGCCAGTTCGCGCATGATCGCCGGCAAGACCAACTCCGCGATCCTGTACGTCGAGGTCGGGCGGTTCGTGCAGAAGCCCGCACACGAGGCCGCCGGCGACGGCATGGTGGACCAGGACGGAGCCTTGATCGTGCAGCTCGAACAGGAGATCGAGCTGTGGCACGATGGGGGTGGGGGCGTTGGGGCGGGTGGGGGGAGTGGGACGTTGCAATGGCGGGCTTCGCCGGCCGCGATCCGCGACCATTCACGTACGCGCCGGCACGATTTTTTCACCGTGCAGCGCATCGACCTTCCGTCCAACCTCTCGGTCGGCAAGTACAACCTGAAGGTGACGGTCCGCGATCTCGGGGCCAGCGGCTCGCCGCAGGTTCAGGCGACGATTCCGATCGAGATCATCGCCGACCCGCGCGTCGCCTCGGGCGGGCGCCAGCCACTTACCGGAGTTGATGACCGGCAGAAACCGACAGGACCGGCCGCCACGCCTCGGACCGCCAGGCGGAGCGAGGAGCCCGATACCCAGCCCTCCCCGGCACGGAACGCCCCGCCGATCGTGCGTCCCGTGAGCAGGTCGGGGCGCCCGTAGCAGCCGTGGGGGCATCGTCCGGAACGCGCCGAAGGCGATACGCTCCCGCAGCGTGGCGCGTCTGCCGGCCGCGCCCTCGCTGTCATGCTGAGAGGAGAACCGGATGCCGATTCCCACCCCCGCCCCCAACTCCGCCGATGTCGGCCTTGTCGGTCTTGCCGTCATGGGCGCCAACCTGTCGCTCAACATGGCCGACCACGGCTTCAAGGTCGCGGTCTACAACCGCACGGTCTCCGTCACCGAGCAGTTCGTGGGCGAGAACCCGCCGAGCGTCATCGGCCCCGGCGGCGCTCTGGTGCCCGCGGCGACCGTGCCGGACTTCATCAAATCCATCAAGCGCCCCCGCCGCATAGTCATCCTCGTGAAGGCCGGAGGCCCGACCGACGCGGTGATCGACTCGCTCGTCCCGCACCTGGAGAAGGGTGATTGCGTGATCGACGGCGGCAACGCCGAGTGGAGCGACACCGTCCGGCGCGAGAAGGCCCTCAACGAGAAGGGCCTGCTCTTTGTCGGCTCCGGCGTCTCCGGCGGAGAAGAAGGCGCACGCTTCGGCCCTTCGCTCATGCCCGGCGGCAAGAAGGAAGCCTGGGAGATCCTCAAGCCCGTCTGGAACGCCATCGCCGCGAAGGTCGATGCCCGGACCGGCAAGCCCCTCGAAGGCGCGGCCCGCGGCAAGCCCATCAGGGGAGAGGGCTCCGTCCCCTGCACCGCCTACATCGGCCCAGGCGGCGCGGGGCACTACGTCAAGATGGTCCACAACGGCATCGAGTACGGCGACATGCAGCTCATCTGCGAGGCCTACCACTTCATGCGCGATGTGCTGGAGATGAACACCGACAAGATGGCCGCGACCTTTGCCGAGTGGAACGAGGGCGAACTCGACAGCTTCCTCATCCAAATCACCGCCGACATCCTCAAGCAGAAAGACCCCGTCACCGGCAAGCCGTTCGTAGATGTCGTGCTGGACGCCGCGGGCCAGAAGGGCACCGGCAAGTGGACCAGCGTGAGCGCGTTGGACCTGGGCATCCCCGCGCCCACCATCGCCGAGGCCGTCTTCGCGCGCTGCATCAGCGCCCAGAAGGAAGAGCGCGTCGCGGCCTCCCGACTCATCAAGCCGCCCGACATGCCCAGCATCCACTGGGGCCACGACCACGCCTCGGCCCACGCCGCCAGCGGCGGCGACAGTTGGGTCGATGCCGTGCGCGATGCACTTTACTGCTCCAAGATCTGCTCGTACGCGCAGGGCTTCGCGCTCATGGCCGCCGCCGGCAGGGAGAACAACTGGACCCTCAACTTCGGCGAGATCGCCCAGATCTGGCGAGGCGGGTGCATCATCCGCGCCCGCTTCCTCCAGAAGATCACCGAGGCGTACGCGCGGAAGCCCGACCTCGCTAATCTGTTGCTCGACCCCTACTTCGCCGGTGCGATCGACAAGGCCCAGGTCAACTGGCGAAAAGTGGTCGCCCGCGCCGCTGTCACCGGCGTCCCCGTCCCCGCGTTCAGTTCTGCCCTCAGTTACTTCGACAGCTACCGCTCCGCCAACCTCCCCGCCAACCTCCTCCAGGCCCAGCGCGACTACTTCGGTTCGCACACCTACGAGCGGATCGACCAGCCCCGAGGCCGGTTCTTCCACCTCGACTGGCTCGATCCGAAGCGGCCCCAGCAGGGCGTGTGAGGCTTCGTCGGCGCGCCCGGACACGCTCGCCGAGTGCGCCCACAGCGAGGCCGCGAGGACGCCAACGCACGGGTGTCTCGGCATGGCCGCGCTCAACCCGGCGCGGCCATGCCATTCGCCGCCCGCCGTCTTGCGACTCCCCGTACCATGCGTAGCCGTACGCGCTGGACAGGATGACGAGCCCTGATGAACCCGTTTCTGATCACCTCTATCGTGTTCGCGATCCTCTTCGCGGCCGGCCTGGTGGGGCTTCGCGTCCGCGCCGCGCTGACCGAGCATCATCTGACTGAGGACTCGAAGGAATCGGTCAGGGTCGGCATGGCCTTCGTGGGCTCGATGGCCGCGCTGCTCCTGGCGTTGCTGATCTCCTCGACCGCCAACGCCTACGACGCGGAGAAGGGCCAGGTGACGCAGTTGGCCGCGAAGATCATCTTTCTCGACCGTGTGCTGGCCGGCTACGGCCCGGACTCCGCGGAACCGCGAGCGGAGCTCCGCCGCGCCGCCGAGTCGGCGGTCGTCCGGATGTGGCCGACCGACCATGGCCGGTCCGCCCAGCTCGATCCCTCGCTCTCGTGGAGCGAGTCTCTCCCGAACCTGATCCACGGACTCGCGCCGCATGACGATCGCCAGACCGCGATCAAGTCTCAGGCGCTCGCCCTCGCCGGCGAGTTGGGGGAGATGCGATGGCTCCTGTTTGAGGAGGCCGAGACTTCGGTCTCCGTCCCGCTGCTCGCGGTGGTCGTGGTCTGGCTCACGATGACCTTCCTCAGCATCGGGTTGTTCGCGCCCGCGAACCGCATCGTCATCACCGCCCTCCTCCTCTCCGCACTCTCCGCGGCGGGTGCCGTCTTCCTCATCCTCGAACTCGACATGCCTTTCGACGGCCTGCTGCGCCTCTCCAGCACACCGATGCAGAAGGCCCTGGCCCACCTCGGCCAATAGGTGGATGCAACGTTCGGCGTTGACGGGCCACTCGTTACCCAGAGGTCGCATCGCCGCGTCGGTTCTCTGGATAATCCTGGAGAGTTGCGGGGCGGTATGGGCGACCGCGCGGCGTCCGTGGTCGGACGAGGGTGCGGTTGGAGCATGAATGCCAATGTCGGACCGCTTCACTCCCAACATCCTCGCCCTCTCCCACCGCACCCCGCGCCTCCTCCTGCGTCAACTGGCCGAGCCCGACCGCGCCGGGTGGGTCCGCATGCACGAGGCCTCGGCCGCGCACTTCAAGCCGTGGGTGCCCACGCCCCGGACCTCCGATCACAACCAGATGTTCGATGAGCGCCTCAAGCGCGCCGCCATCACCGCGGCCGACGGCACCGGGGCGAGGTTCGGCGCGTTCCTCGCTACTGACCAACACCCTCGGGCCGGAGGCCCGTGCCGGCTCGTCGGCCTGTTCAGCCTCAACAACATCGTCCGCGGCGTCTTTCAGAACGCCGATGCCGGGTGGATGGTGAGCGCTGAGGCGCTCGGGCACGGTTTCGCGACCGAAGGAGTCATCGGCCTCCTCGATCTCGCCTTCCTCCCGCCGCCTCGCGGTCTGGGTCTTCACCGCGTGCAAGCCAACATCATCCCGTCCAACGCCCCCAGCCTGCGCGTTGCCGAAAAGGCCGGGTTCCGCCGCGAGGGTCTCGCGGCCCGAATGCTCCAGATCGACGACCGCTGGCAAGACCACCTGATGCTCGCCGTGCTCGCCGAAGAGCATCCGATGCCCCCCAAGCGGGGTGATCCACGGGCGGCCGAGCAACACGAGGGATGAGGTCATGAGTCACCCCCTAAATAGGGTGTTCTTGAACTTCGTCGTGCGGTGAAACCCAACCGACGCCCCTGCGTACCGAACCAGTTGGGGACCGCCGCAACCCGCCCCCGCCCCCAGAGATTGGGGAGAGCGTGTGGAGCCGGGCGAACTTGCGGCGGTGGGCGGGTTCGGCTAGTCTGCGGGGGCTTGGGCTGGCCGTGGTCTCGGGGCAGGGAAGCCTTCGAGATTGGGAGGGGCCAAGTTGGACAAACCGGCGTCTGGACGCACCCGCGTCCCGGCACCGAGCAACAATGGCGGCCCAGGATCGCGGGAAGGCGATCGGAGGCCGTGACAAACGGTCGGTGGAGGTTGGATCGAGAGACACGATCCGCGCCGCCGCGCCGGACGAGGCGAGCGCAAAGCCCCGTCGAAAACCCAAGCCCAAGTGACACGCGTACGCAACCGCCGAACGAGGTGAAAAGCGGTTGCGGAACCATCGTTGACCGGGAGTTGCCATGAACATGCCGCGTACGAGCCGTCGTCAGAGCCTGTGGTCCCGAGTGCGAAGCGCTGCGGGCTTGACCGGGCTGCGCAGCCGACGCGCCGCCAGGCTCGCGCGCCTGGCCGGTCACGGACTGGGTGAAGAGGCGTTCCAGACGCTGGAGCAGCGCCAACTGCTGTTCGCCCTGACGATCCAGCCCGACAGCGTCAACCCGGCCACGGGCCTGGGCACGGCGACGGCGACGTTCGCGTACGTGATCCCCTACCTGTTCAAGGAACTCCCCGCCGCGGATGCCGGCATGCCGGAAACGGTGGGCGAGGAGTTCGCCGACGAGATGGCGGGCTGGACGGGCCAGAACCCACCGGTTCCGCCGAACGGCACGCTGTTCGATCAGTCGGACATCCAGATCTCCTACCGCACACAGGCCAACAACGCCGTGCGGCTGCTCTTCCCGACCATGCCCGGCGTGGCCGATGGCGGGGCGCAGGGAGCCCAGGACCGCGACTTGGGCCTGACCCTCCAGGGCAGCGATCAGGTCACGTTCTCGTTCCGCGACGGGGCGATGAACGGTCAGCCGGGCGAGCCGCGGCTGACCACCAACGTCGCGTTCACGGTCCGCGCCGGACCGGGTCAGGCGGGCGTGTTCGATTCAGACGGGGATGGGATCAAGACCACGCTGGACGGCACGCGGGTCGAGTTGCTGCTTGATGGCGTGGTGGTCCGCACGCTGCTCGGCGCCCAGTTGGCCGGGTTCGGGACCGTGCTCAACGGGCTCGGCGATGTGGCGTTCAACATCCCGATCGGGACCGGCAACGGCCCGGGCTTCGACTCGTTCCGATTCTCCTCGGCGAACCAGAACGACACCTCGGCGTACGCCGACGCGTTCATCATCGACGACATCGCGACGACCTTCCCGAGCACGCGGTTCAAGGAGTTCGTCGAGAGCCGGGTCTTCGCCGCGACGGTGACGTTCGTCGGTCCGGCGGGCGCGACCGCGACGTTCCTGGATCTCTACGGCGGCGACATGCGCCAGACGCTCGACCTGGCCGCGCCGATGGGCGGCAACGGCACACCGCGAGTCGATCGCAACGGCGACGGCGTCCCGGACTTCAACGACGGTTTCGGCGCGGTGGTGATCACCGGCGCGAACGCTCAGTCATCGATCTCCATCGTCGGCGGCACGGTCGATGACATGGGCGTCTTCGAGCTGCCGATGGACCCGTTTGGGATCGGCGATGACTTCGAGATGGCGGGCTTCGGCTACGACACGACCAACACGCAGCCGCCGATGGTCATCGGCCTGGCGCCTGCATCCGGGTCGGTCATCATCGGCTCACCGTTCGTGCGCGACCGGTCCAGCCCCGAGGCGTACCTCGGCGATCCCAACGGCGGCGGGAACGACACGTTCCTGCGCTCCGATCAGGGCATTTTCGTCAACGGCACATCGTTCGGCTCGGTCTCGGTGCACGGGATTGTGCACGGCTCCAGCCGGTTCGAGGGTTCGCTGGCCCGCTACAACGTTGTCAACCAGCCCGGTTCGGTGAGCGTGCAGGGCGATGTGGGCGAGTTCATCGTCGCATCCGACGCGGGCCAGTGGGAGTCCGATGACGGGAGCTCGAGCGTCCGTCTCGGCTCGCTGCTCACCATCGGCCGCACGATCCGCGAGATGGCCGTCGGCGGCCGCAACGCGATGAACGTGCAGGTCCTTGCCGACATCAACAACCCGGCCCGCCCGGCGATCTCGTTCATCGACTATTTCGAGCGCGAGGTGATCTACGGGATCGACCCCGCGGCGCAGGACGGTCCGCGCGCGACCCTCAACGTCACGGTCGGCGGCTCGGAGAACTGGAACAACCGCCAGACCAGCCTCGGCCAGGCGGCCTACTTCGGCTCGGGGTACTTCCGCAACGACGGGCTTGCCTCGTCCGAGTACATCGGCTACAACGGCACCGCCGTGCGCGTGCGGGGCTTCCTCGGTGCCCAGGACCCCGTGAGCCAGACCGAGGACGCCTCCGACGTCTTCGCCTTCGCCACCGACAGTTCACGCGAGGTGGTCATTCAGGCCGCGCCGGGCGTGGGCCAGAACGCCACCCTCGACTACGTGCGCATCGTCGATCGTCGCGGCATCGTCGTGGCGGCCTTCGACGGCGGCGGCGCGGGCCGCGGTCCGGGGGGCAACGCCGGCCAGTCGCCGGTGCTGCGTTTCCGGCCTGACCATTCCGACGTGTACTACCTCGTGCTGAACGCCGGTCCGGACGGCGGCGAGGGCGTGAACGCCGCGTACGACCTGCTGATCTCCGGCATGGCGCCGACGACGGCGGGCGCGATCCGCTCGGGCGCGGGCAACGCCAACCTCGTGCTCACGGTCAACGCCGGCAACCTCGGCTCGCTGCGCATGGGCACGGGCTTCATCGATGGCATGGCGATGGAGGCGCCCGCCTCGGCGGTCATCAACACCGGCGCGACCGTCGATGAGGTCTACCAGTGGGGCGCCTCGACGATCAGTGTCCCCGGAAACCTCTACAACGTCTTCGTCGGCGGCGACATCGACGGCTCGACCCTGCTGGTCGGCCGCGACCTCGGCACGCTGGTCACCGCCGGCTCGCCGGTCTTCCAGGGCTCGGTGGTGCAGGGTGACGTCTTCAACGCGGACATCCGCGCCGGGCGGCGCATCGGCGTGCTCGATATCCAGGGCGGCATGGGCGTTGATCAGGACCCCGACCCCGACTCCCGCAGGCCGGGCGTGGTCTCGATCCGCTCGGGCACGGCGGGCGGCAACGGCAACATCGGCAGCATCCTCGTCGGCGCGTACGTGATCGGCGAGAACATCAGCATCGTCACCTCGCAGGGCTCGACGATCGACCAGTTCCTCGTCGGCAACCTCAACGGCGGCGCGGGCAGCGAGTTCCCCGGCCAGATCCGCGGCGGCGTCCCGCAGATCCGCACCGGCGTCGGGTCGGACGTGCGCTTCGTGGACTTCTCCCTCATCCAGCGCGCCGGCGACAACAACCTCCGCATCCCTCTGGCTTACAACCAGCCGTACACGTTCGTTGATGACGCGGGCGGTTCGTTCACCGTCGTCATCAACGGCGGCGTCGCGCTCGACAACACCTCGGCGATGGAGATCCGCTCCATGCCGGTGGACGGCTCGCAGGGCGTGGCCGTGGCCCGCATGTCGGTCAACCTCGCCGCGGGCGCCAACCTCGTCATCACCAGCCTCGACGCCCGCTCTCGGATGTCGATCGGGCGCATCATTGTCGCGGCGGACACGCCGACCAGCCAGATCCTCATCTCCGGGCCCGGCGAGATCGACGTCGGCCGGATCGACGTGGTCACGGGCGTCATCGACACGATCAGCAACACCACCGGTCGCGGCGACATCGTTGCGATCGACGCCGCCGCGCTCCGCAACATCACGATCGGCACCGGCAGCCTCGGCCGCACCGAGGTCAACGGCGCGGGTCTGGCGCTGCTCGGCCCCTTCCTGGGCGTCGCCGGCGGCGACGGCGGGGCGGGCGCCATCGGCGGCCCCTTCACCGTCCCGGCCGACGCGATCAACCAGGACCGCCCGGGCGGCGGCGACGGCGACAACTGGGACACCGGCGAGACGTTCGTGCCCATCGACGTGCGCGACTACGACAGCCCCAGCCCGCTCGAGGACCTCGGCTCGCCGGTCGATCCGTGGCTCAACGGCGTGGTCGTCCGCAACGGCGACATCCAGAACGTCCGCGTCGGCGGCGCGGTCGGCGACGTGATCGTCTCCAGCGGCCACATCATCAACCTCATCGCCAACTCGGACCTCACGCGTCCCTTCGGCGCGTTCGAGGGCATCGTCGGCAACATCTACGCCGACGTGATCGTGACCATCGACATCGGCGACGGCCTGCTCGGCACGGGCCCTTCACCCTTCGCCGCGGCCGGCATCTTCGCCAACGACGACATCGTCACCGTCACGGCCGTGCGCGTGCCCAACGCGGTCATCCAGGGCGCGATCATCGCCGCGAACATCAACACCGACCCGCGCACGCAGGCGGGCACGGAACTCCCGGTCAACCTCGCCCGCCCGGTCGACGGCGTGGGCACGGTCCGCCTCACCGGCGGCCGCTTCGACGGCGCGCTCATCCAGTCGGTCCCGATCGACGACTTCTGGCACAGCCTCCGCCAGACCGACGAGAACAACTTCTCGGGCAACGTCGATCAGATCATCGCCGTCAACTCCGACCTGTTCCGGTCGGAGATCAAGGGCATCTTCGTCAACAACGTGTCGGTCACGGGCGGCGTCTACGACTCGACCACGATCGAGGGACGCGAGAATATCGTGCTCGTCACCGCCGATCGCTACCTCAACAGCACCCGCCTGGGCAACGAGGCCGAGTACCACGCCAACCGCATCAGTTCGAGCAACAACCTCGGCTCGATCCTCACCAGCAACCTCGCGGTCGGCAACATCGAGGACCTCACCGTCGATGTCATCGGCACGATCACCGGGCGCGTCGCGGCCAACAACCTCGTCCGCCTCAACCTCAATGTTGACAACGTCATCAACCAGATCTCGGCGACGACCGACGCCAAGTCGATCAGCATCGTCAGCGGCCGCGTGCGCAACTTCACCGTCGGCCGCAACCTGCGGGCCTCGCAGCTGCTCATCGCCGGCCCGGTCGATGTCATGACCGCCGGCGGCGAGATGACCGGCCTGCAGATCCTGAGCTCGGGCCCCGACGGACGCATCGGCACGATCACCGCCAACGGGCGCATCGACGCCGAGATCTCCGCCTCCGGCCCGATCACCTCCGTCACCTCGACCACTTCCGACATCAGCGGCCGCATCGAGACCACCGACACCGACGGCTCGATCGGGACGCTCTCCGCCGGGCGCGACCTGCTCATCGACGCGAGGATTCTCGGCGATATGCAGACGATCACCGTCGGCCGCAATGTCGGCCGCGCCGAGGACCTCAACGACCGTGCCCTGGACGTGCGCGGCAACCTCGGCGGCGTGACCGCCGTCGGCCAGATCTTCTCCGACATCCTCGTCGGTCAGAGCATCACCGGCACGATCTCCAGCGGCCGCGCGGTGAGCAAGCCGGGCAACGACCAGGTCAGCCGCGGCGACATCGTCGCCTTCGGATCGATCAACGCCCTGAACTTCATGGGCGACTTCAACGGCAACATCTCCAGCCTCTCCGGCGGCATCGGCACGATCACGATCACCGAGGGCTCGTTCCGCCAGGGCCGGTTGATCAAGGCCCTCGACGGCTCGATCGGCACGATCACGATCTCCGGCGGCGACCTGCTGGGCAGCATCTTCACCGACGGCTCGATCGGCAGCATCCAGCTCCTCACCGGCGCCAGCGGCTGGCTGAGCCAGATCGGTATCGCCACCGGCAAGAGCAACGCCACGTCGTTCGATTCCTTCCGCAACCAGCTCCCGCCCGAGACCAACAAGACCGCCGCGATCGACGGGCCCTCGATCGTCGCGGGCCAGGACATCACCAGCATCGTGCTCCAGAAGGGTTCGATCTGGGAGACCACCATCCGCGCCGGACGCACCATCGGCGACATCACCGTCAACGGCGGCGGCATCCGCAAGGACAACCTCACCTCGGGAACGGCCTCGTTCATCACCGCCGGCGACGCCATCCTCAAGGTCTCGGTCGCGGGCAACAGCGACAACGCCGCGTTCATCGCGGGTCTGATCGGGCTGGGTGACGACAACGCCGCCGGCGGGACCGGCAGCGCGGCCGACACGATCCAGTCGGGATCGATCTCTCAACTCACGCTCAACGGCAAGAAGAACAGGAACATCAAGATTTCCGCGGGCCTGAACGCGGGCGCCGACGGCGTCTACAACACCACCGACGACAAGCGGTCGATCGGCGTGTCATCGATCGGCGGCACCTCGGTGCGCGGCCCGGCCAACAGCTCGGCATGGGCCGACGGTCCGGTGACCGCGTCGGGCGGTTCGGGCCTCAACATCCGCCGCAACGGCTCCGGCCTGGGCGCGATCGACCCGACGCTCTACAGCGGGATCACCTCCGGCGCGGTGCAGGTGACCAACGGCATCGCGTTCAACTTCACAACGCCCAACGGTCAGAAGGGCTCGATCCTCTACACCGGCGCGGGCCGCGTGTTCTACGACCAGTCGCTCAACCGCGTCATCCTCAACAACACCAACTCGAGCACGAGCCTGACCATCCAGGCCCGCAAGAACAACAACAACAACAGCAACGCAAACCTCCTGGACCTGTCGGTCCTGGGCAACAACAACGCCTCGCTCGGGTCGCTGCGGCTCAACGCGCGGCTCATGGGCGCTTCGCAGGCGTTCGTCGATGGCGGCATCGGTGCGTTCGCGGCCAACCGCCTCAACAGCACCGGGCGCTACGGCTCGGGCGGCGACGTCGGCTCCTTCAACGTCAACCGCTGGGACCGCGGCCACGCGCTGGGCCGTGATGTGGGCAGCTTCATCGTCGGCGGTCCATTCGGCCAGAGCACCGCGACCGGCGAGGCATCGGCGGCGTTCCTCGATCTGGGCGTGCTCCAGATCAACGGCCAGATGTCCGGCACGATCAGCTCCGATCAGAACATCACCTCGGTCGCGCTCGCCACCGTCGTGGGCGGCGGCATCCGCGCGGGCGGCAACATCGGCCCGGTGACGGCGCAGTCGTTCAACGGGGCGGTCATCTCCGCCCGTGACTCGATCACCTCGCTGAACGTCGTGGGCGACTCCCGCGACTCGGCGATCTACTCCGGCGCTGACCTCGGCCGCGACGCCTCCTTCGGCGGCGACGGCGCCAACACCGACACGGTCTCCAACGGCACCATCGGGCCGGTCACCATCGGCGGCTCGTTCCCCGAGTCCGACATCGCGGCCGGCGTCTACCGCGGGCCCGACGGCTTCCTCGGCACCGCCGACGACACCGCCTCCGACGGCCGCTCCGCCATCGGCGCCGTGACGATCGCCGGCCAGTCGGTCGGCTCCAACATCAACAGCGAGCAGTACCGCGTGATCTCGACCGGCTCGATCGGGCGCGTGCTGGTCAACAACTCCGACATCGCGGTCCGCGGCAACTTCGCCGTCCGCCAGCTCGGCGCCCTGCCCGTGCCCGTCGTCGTCACCGACGTCAACGTGTTCGAGGACAGCCGCGTCTACCGCGCCGAGTTCAGTTTCAACCAGCCGATCGACGCCAGCACCTTCGGCCCGGCCCTCTCGATCGTCGAACTCCGCAACTCCGGCGCGACGGTCGTGGGCCTCGCCCAGGGCACCAACGCCGACTACACCGTCCGGTACGACTCGACCCGCAACGTCGGCATCGTGACCTTCAGCCGCAACGTGACCGACCGCAGCCTGCCCCAGCAGCCGGGCATTCCCGGCCCGGGCCTGATGCGGTTCGTGCTCTCGGGCGCGATCTTCCGCGGCGCCAGCCAGGGTGTGCTGCTCGACGGAAACCTCGACGGAACCACCGGCGACGACTTCTCCATCGATGCGGTCGTCGGCGATGCGGGCGACAAGCTTGTCAACGGCAACCCCGCCGGCCAGCCCGGCATCGACTTCTACCAGCCCGTCGACCTCAACCTGCTGCTCGATTCCAACTTCACCTCCGACAACAACCCCGACGTGAACGCCTCCGCGTTCATCCGCGGCACGATCGGCGACCACCCCGACGCCAACTCGGATGTATTCCGTTCGGGCGGTGATGTGGACCTGTACAGGATCTCGCTCCGCGCCGGCCAGGTTCTGCGCATGGGCCAGATCACCGGCGTGGCCCAGGGCGCGGTCCGCGCGATCTTCAACGCCGCCGGCGCGGGGCTGGCGGCCAACTCGCCCGCGGGGGCGCAGGGCGGCCAGGCCGGCGCGATCATCCGCCTGCCCAACGCCACCAACGACGACCCGACCGCGACCAGCGAGGATCAGTACCTCGTGACCGTGACCGGGACCTACATCATCGGCATCGCCGCGACCTTCGACGGCGTGGACATCTCCAACGTCAACAACATTCCCAACAACACGCCGGTGGGTGGCGCGATCGGTGCGTACCAGTTCACCATCCAGGTCTTTGACGACGGCAACACCGGGTTCGCCGGCGACACCGACTCGGGCGACGGCACCGCGGTCGTCAACGCTCCCCTCCCGATCCAGTTCGCCGGCGCCGACGGCCAGTTCGGCACCACCGACGATGTGCCGGTCTTCACCACCGGCCGCTTCAACTTCACGCTCAACCGTGGGGCCGACGGCAGGCCCAACACCGCCGACGACACCGTGACCGGCAACGACGGCGCGGAAGTCACCTCGACCCGCACCGTCGGCGCCGACAACGCCTGGGGAACCAGCGACGATGTCGTCCGCACGGTGGTCAGCAGCGCCATCGGCCTTCCCGGCGGCGTCGGTGTGCCCGCCGAGATCGCGCCGGACGCGGACGTCTTCCGGCTCAACAACGGCCAGCCCATCGCGCCCGGAACGCGTGTCCGCATCACCTTCCGCCTCACCGACACCGGCGGCAACATCGGCCTGCCGCGCGAGGAGATCACCCGCGGTCTCGAAGCCGTCCTCAACCCGCGGTCCGACCTGCTCGGCGATGTGCAGATCGCCCTGTTCGAGACGCCCTCGGGCACCGGCTTCTCCGATGCCCGCCTGGTCGCCTCGCCCAGCGCGTTCCTGCCGATCGGCGGGCAGAGCCCCGTGACTTCGACCGACGGCGTCAACTCCTACGGCTACGACGCCAGCGGCGACTTCTTCATGGAGATCGTGCTGCCCGGCTCGCAGGGCGTGACCACCACCAACGTGCCCGCCGCCTACGCGGTCTATGTCCAGGGCGCCGTCCGCAGCGACTACCAGCTCGAGATCCTGACCCAGGGCACCGGCAACGTCCGTCGCTCGACCCAGAACATCCTGCTCGAAACCAACGGCGGGCAGATCGACTGGCTCGAGACCTCGGGCCTGGTCACCGACCTGACCGCGTTCACCACCTCCGTGCTCGGCTTTGCCGGACAGATCAACGGCGTTGATGTCGACGACTACGTGATCCAGTCGCTGGTCTCCGCGCTCAACGACATCTTCACCGCCGCCAACGTCAGCATCGTTGTCTCGGCCGACGCGGCCGCCTTCGAGGGTCAGGACTTTGCCACCGTCTTCATCGCCGGCAACGCCGAGCCCAACGCCTTCTTCAACAACGGCGAGTTCGGCGCCAGCGAGCACGTCGATGTCCTGAACATCGACAAGAACGACGAGGCCGTCGTCTTCCTCTCCTCGCTCGCCGTGCTCGGCAACGACCCCAGCCAGGCCGGTGTTGACAACCTCGTCCGCGGCCTCACCGCGGCCGTCGGCCGTCGCGTCGGAGAACTGATCGGTCTGACCATCACCAACCCGGTGGCCTCCAACGCCAGCCCGGTCCCGATCATGGCCTCGAACTCCGTGATCGCCAACCCCGGTCCGGGCGGCGTCTACGGCTTCACCAACGTCAACAGCACCCTCTCAGGACTGTTCGACAACGCCGAGAAGACCAACTTCTTCCTCGGCACCCAGAACAGCCTGCAACTCATGCAGCGGATCCTCAGCCCGAAGGCCTGATCTCCGGACCGTTGAGCATTCTCAAGCCCCACACCGCAGGGCCCGGGAGCCGTTTGGTTCTCGGGCCCTTTTCCTTGTCGTGCGCGCCTCCGGCGCCGCACGCTCACTCCCGCCGCGCCGCCATCCGCGCCGCGAGCTCGATCGCCCTCCACATCGACTCGTCATCGGCCCGATCCGCGCCCGCGATGTCGAACGCCGTCCCGTGCGCGGGAGAGGTGCGCGGCACGCCGAGTCCCACGGTCACGTTCACCGTCCTCATGCCATCCACAAGCTTCGCCGGAATCAGACCCTGATCGTGGTACATGGCGACGACGCAATCGAAACGCCCCTTCCCGTGCGGCGGGGCCGCCGCGGCGCCGAACACCGTGTCGGCCGGGAGGGGGCCCGAGACGTCCAGCCCCGCGGCCGCCGCGCGAGCGATCGCGGGGGCGATCTGCCGTTCATCTTCCTCGCCCAAGAGCCCGCCCTCGCCCGCGTGGGGGTTCAGGCCGCACACCGCGATCCGCGGTCGCGCGATCCCCAGCTCGATGCACGCGAGGTGCGAGAGCTCGATCGTGTCCAGCACGCGCTCGGGCGACAGCAGCGAGGCCACGCGCATGAGCGGTACGTGAATCGTCGCCAGCATGATGCGCAGGCTCGGCCCGACGAACAGCATCCCGTGCCGCTTGGCCCCGAACCGCTCCGCGAGCAGTTCTGTGTGACCCGGGAACTCGTCACGCCCGGCCATGTGCCAGCTCGACTTGGAGATCGGCGCGGTCACGATCGCGTCGCAGCGGCGCGGGTCGCGCCGAGGCAGGCGGCACGACGCGATCGCGCCCTCGACCCACGCGAAACTGGCGCGACCCCCAGCCTCCGAAGGGCCCGGCGCGCCCGGTGTCGGCCCGACAACCGGCTCATCAACGAGCACGACTCCATCCGCGACATCATCGCCGCCGAGCCAATCGGCCTTCGACACCACGCTCCAGAACGGTCGAGCGCCAGAGCGCTCGGCCGCCGCCCGCAGCACATCGTGCGAGCCGAAGATCACCAGCCCGCTCGCCTCATCACGCCACGCCCTCGTGCCCAGCGACTTGGCGATGATCTCGGGTCCGATACCCAGCGGATCGCCCATCGAGACCGCGAGCCTCGGCCGAGCGTGGTTATCGCCGCTGGTTGATTCGCCCGCAATCACGCCAAACAGTATTCGCGGCCCGCCGGAGGGCGCGACCGCTCCCGTCCGCTTGTCGATGCCCGCGCCTGTGGCATCGTGAAGTCCGTTCACCGACCCGGCCGATGGATGGGAAACCCGACCCCGATCTCACAGGACTGCTCCCCCATGCAAACGCGCCCCGTTCTTGGACTCTCCCTGATCGCCGCGGCCGCGTTCCTCGCCGCGTGCGAGAGCAAGCGGCGAGAGAGCCAGACCGCCACGCCCCCGGTCGCCCCGCCCGCCGCGACGCAGCCCGCGCCCGTCGCCCCCCCCGCGCCCGCCCCTCGCGCGCACCCGTACGCGCAGCCCGCCGACTACGACACGCCCGCCGTGCAGACGACCGAACTCCCCAGCGGGCTCAGGATCGACGACCTCAAGATCGGGGACGGCGCGGTCTGCTTGCCGCGCGCGGTCGCGACCTTTCACTATCGCGCCAGGCCGGTCGGCGGAACCGAGTTCATCGCGACCGCCGAGAAGCCCGAACCCGCCGCGCCCGAGTCCCAGGCGATCAGCCGCATGATGCCCGGCATGAAGGAAGGGCTGGTCGGCATGAGGGTGGGGGGGCGCCGCCGACTGACCATCCCCGCGGACATGGCCTTCGGCTTCCTCGGGGCCAAGAACCCCGCGGGCGAGTACGTCGTCCAGCCCGACACGCCCGTGGTCTTCATCGTCGACTTGGTTGAACTGAAGCAGGGATTCGCGGCCCCGCAGCCCGCCGCCGCGCCGCAATAGGCAGCGGCGTGCAAAACCCGGCACGCCCGGTTCCCAATCACGAGTCCGGCCCGATCCGCGACGAACGCGGCCGTGATACACTTGGTCAATCTCAACTCGACCCGCGACGCGGCGAGCGTAGGGCGTCGGCGCGCGGTCGAAAACACAAGGAGTTGGAACATGAAGGCATCGAAGCTGGTTCTGCCGGGTTTGGCGTTGTGCGCTTGTGTGGGCCTGGGCGCTTGCGAGGAGAAGCCCGCCCCCGCGCCCGCGAAACCGGCCGCGCCCGCGGCCAAGCCCGCCGAGACCAAGCCGGCCGACACCAAGCCCGCGGACAAGCCCGCGGAAACCAAGCCCGCCGAGAAGCCCGCCGGCGGCCACTGAGCCTCCCTGCCAGGTGACGCTCCGATCTGATCCGTGCCACGACCTGCCCGCCCTGGGGCAGGTCGTGTGTATTTCTGCGTGCGTCGGTCTTCCGCCAGAGCAGGCCACGCCGCCGTATGGGCTCCTACACCCTGAAGATCGACCCCAACTTCTTCCCCAGCAGCACGCTCGCGCCCACGAGCGTCACCGCCAGAAGCGCCATCCCCCACACGCCCATCGCGCTGGCGATATGCGGTCCGTCGCCCATGCGCGTCAGGAACCCGTAGATCGCGCTGGTGATCGGGAAGTCCCGCGGCGACTGCGCCATGACCAGCGGCTCGCTCACCGCCAGCATCGCGAAGCTGAACGCCAGCAGCCCGCCCGCGATCAGGTTGGCCGCGATCAGCGGCAGGATGACCTTGCGGACCGCCGTGATGCGCGAGGCGCCGAGGTTCATCGCGGCCTCTTCCAGTTCGCCCGAGGTCTGTTCCAGCCCGCTCACCGCCGATCGCACGACGTACGGAAGCCGACGCACCGCGTACACCACGATCAGCAGCGGGAACGGGTTCGGATCGGACCCGAAGATCGTGACCCCCGTGAACACCGCGGGGATGCCGATGCCCAGGATGTTCAGATCGCCCTTGAACGGCCACTGCAGCGTCATCGCCACGTAGCCGAAGGCCATGACCAGCCCCGGCACCGCCAGTGGCAGCATGCACAGGGCGTCGAGCACGCCGCGCCCGCGAACCCGCGTCCTCACGATCACGTACGCCACCAGCAGCCCGATCGTCATGTTCAGCACGACGCTCGCCGAGGCCAGTTTGAGGCTCACGACGATCGAGTTGAACGCCTCCGGGTGCGTCAGCGCCTCCTGAAAGTTGTTGAGCGTGAACGACCGCGGCACGACCGACTTGTACCACGATGCCGGCGCCGCCAGGGCGGTGAGCACCACGCCGATGTGCGGCAGCATCGCCAGCAGCGTCACGACCGTGAACGCCCCCGTCGCGATCCACGCCCCGGGGCCCGCCAGCGCCCGCTCGCCCGCGGCGCGGCTGGCCTTGGAGTACATCGCGTAGCCCGCGCGGCCGAAGACGAACTTGCCCAGGGCGTAGATCGCCAGCGCCAGCGCGAGCATCGCGACCGTCAGCGCGTAGGGCTCGGCCGAGGCCTCGACCGCCTTGAGTTTCACGAAGATCTGCACCGGCGTGACCTGGTTGTAGTCAAACGCCAGGGGGGTGCCGATCTCCGTCAGCGCGAAGATGAACACGATCGTCGCGCCCGCGAACAGGCCGGGCCGGATCAAGGGGAGCGTGATCTTGAAGAAGCGTCGCCACGGCCCCGCGCCGAGGTTGTCGGCGGCCTCCTCGAGCGCGGGATCGAGGTTCGCCAGCGCGGCCGTGGCGTTCAGGTAGATCACCGGATAAAGGTGCAGCGCGTTGACCAGCGCGACGCCCCAGAACTTGGCCCGCCCGAGGAAGTCGAACTCGGTCCCCAGCAGGGCGTTGATCCCGCCCTCGCGCCCCATCAGCGCGGCCATGCCGATCGCCCCGACGAACGGCGGCAGGATCAAGGGCACGAGGATGATCGCGTTGAACACCGGCTTGAGCGGGTAGGTGTACTTGGCCGCAACCACGGCCAGCGGCAGGGCCAGCACGATGCTCAGCCCCGTCGAGGCCGCGGCCACCAGCAGGGTGTTCACGAACCCCCGCACGATCGCCGGGTCCTCGAACAGGAGCAGGAAGTTGACCAGCGTGAGCCGGTCGCCCGACTCGGTGTGTGCGATGAACGCGCCGCGAACGGTGAGAAAAATCGGGTAGAGCAGCGTCACCCCCAGCACCACCAGCAGCACGCCGATCAGCGAGTACTGCGAGGCCAACCGGGAGATGTGGCGGTGGGGAAGGGCCGGCACGGGGGGGAGTGTACCGGAATCGTGGAACTCGATCCCGGACAACGCAGAGGGCGAGGAGGGTGCTCAGCGGGCGCAACGACGTTCTTGATTCAGGGCGCTTCTCTGCGTCCTCTGTGGCTTCGCCGAGATCTCCGCGTTGCCCGATTCAGTTGCCATCGAGCTCGCGCTTCAACTCCGCCTTCCCCAGGGTCACCACGGTTACTTCCCCGAGCGTCCTTCGCGAGAGGTAGGCGTTCACCTCGTCCAGCCTGATCGAGGCGTACCGCTCCGCCACATCGTCCAGCGTCCTGGGCCGTCCCAGCCGGAACTGGTCGCCCGCCAGCGCGCCGGCCCTCGCGCCGGTCGATTCGCCCGACATCACCAGCCCGCTCTTGATCCCGATCAGCGCGCGATCGAACTCGTCGCGCGTGATCGCGCCTCCGGCCGTGTTGATGCGGCGAAGTTCCGCCATCAGCACGTCCAGCGACTCCTGGGCCCGCTCCGGCGTCGTGCCGACATAGGCCATGCAGCGTCCCCAGTCCCGGTCGGCCGCGTAGCTCTGGTTCACCGAGTAGCACAGGCCACGCTTCTCGCGGACCTCGGCGAACAGCCGCGCCGACATCCCGCCCGAGAGCACCGACGAGACGACCCGTTCCAGACGCGAGTCCTCGGCCCGCTCCGCGGGCGCATCGTACATCAGCACGATCTGCACCTGCGCCGACTGGTCCTCGATGTGGTGGTAACCGCCGCGTCGCGCGGCCTCGCCCGTGACGACCGCCGGCGCCCCCCCGCTCCAGCCCGCAAGCAGTCCGTCGAGCCGCCGCGCAAGCCCGTCGATCCCGCCCGCCGCGCCGAGGTCCCCCGCGAACGCGAGGATCGATCCTTGGGGCCGCGCCTGCCGAGACCAGCCGTCCACAAGGTCCGCGCGGGTGATCGCGTTCAACCCCTCGATCGTCCCCATCCCCGAACGGTTGAACGGCGGCGGGTTGTGCCGCTCGCGCAGCGCCAGCACCGCCCGCTGCTGCGGATCATCCGCCAGCGACTCGATCGACTGGATCGCCAGGTCCCGGCTCGGTTCGATGGCCGACTCGTCCATCCGCGGCCGTCGAACCATGTCCACGATGACCGGCAGCGATTCCGCGACCCGCGAGCCCAGCAGCGTGAACGACAGCCGCATGTGGTGCGTCGAGGCGTCCGCGCCGCGGCTGATGCCCAGCCTGTCCATGGCGTCGGCCTGGGCGTGCGAATCCAGCTCCCCCGCGCCGCGGAGCAGGAGCTCGCTCCACATCGTGCTCAGACCCTCGCGAGTCGCGGGATCGGTCGAGGCGCCCGCCGGCAACAGCCACGTCACGCCCACCGAGCGCACACCCGGCATGGCCTCGACGATCAGGGGCATTCCGCACGCGAGCGTGCGCACAGAGACTTCGGACATGCTTCGGGGCCCTCGTTATTGGCCCCCAGTGTATTGCCCTCGCCACCGTCACGATCGTGCCCTCCTGCGCGGCCGGAACAGCCCGCCCGTGCATCCGGCACATCCCTCCACGAGCGCCGTGTCAGCCGTCAACCCCGACCCAAGCTGTGATCCGGCAGGGCCGATACACGGCTGCGATCGCTGGTCTCTCTCAGGAGCGCCTCTATGCGCTGGATGCGTGATGTCGTGGCCCTGCTCGGCGCGGCCGCCCTCGTCGGAGGGTACCTCTATATTCAACGCGAGCAGCGTGACAAGGACGCCCTGGTGGGCCGCGCCGAGTCCGACCTGCGCCGCATGGACCTCGAGGTGAAGTACCGCGCCGCGAGCAAGTCCACCGAACTCAACAGCCGCGGCTGGCCCGTCACCATCGACCCGGCATGGTTCGAGGACCGCGCCCCCGACAACCCGCTGGTCGATCACGACCGTCCCTGGGTCGAAGTTGCCGGCACGCAGCAGGCCGACTTCATCCACCCGCCCGTGCGCATGACGATCGACAGGTCGCTCGCGTCCTTCTGGTACAACCCATATCAGGGAATCGTTCGTGCCCGCGTGCCGGTCATGGTGAGCGATGATGAAGCCACCACGCTCTACAACCGCATCAACGGAACCGTCCTGACATCGATCTTCTCGCGCGAGACGCCGACTCCGTCGGTCATCAAGCCGGTCAACGAAGCCAAGCAGCCAACCGACAAGCCCTTCGAGTCCGCGCCGGTGGAAACCAAGCCCACGCGCTCGCTGTTCAGCATCTTCAAGTCCGAGCCGAAAAGGGCCCACCGGAAGCACTGAATCGGTCCGTCCGCGCGTGGTGCGTGCTCGCGGTGTGTCGGGCATGATGTCGCGAACGTGCGACCATCATGGTTGATCATGCTCCGATCCGCAGCACATCGTGCATGGTGTACCAGCCCGGCTGTCGGTCGGATATCCACGCCGCGGCGCGAAGCGCGCCTCGCGCGAACAGATCACGCGATGTCGCCCGGTGGGTGATCTCGATGTACTCGCCCGCGCCCGCGAAGCGCACCGTGTGTTCGCCCACGACATCGCCGCCGCGGATCGCCACGATCTGATCATCGGGCAGCCTCGCGCCGCCCTCGCGCGCCGCGCTGGCCAGCCGCAGCGCGGTGCCCGACGGAGAATCCTTTTTCTGGTTGTGATGGGACTCGACGATCGAGCAGTCGTAGCCGTTTCCGAGCGTTCGAGCGAGCGACCTCACCGCGTCCGAGGCCGCCGCGACGCCGATGGACGTGTTTGGAGTTATCAACAATGCGATTTTGTCCGATTCGGCGCGCAACCGATCGATCGTCGCGCTCGACAGCGCGGTCGTTCCGATCACCAGCGCCGCGCCGGTATCGAGCGCCAGCGCGAGCGATTCACCGGCGCCCGAGTCGCTCGAGAAGTCGATGATCACTGCTCCCCTCGCCGCGAGCAAACCCCTTGATTTCAAGGGGTTTGTGAACACCGCTGCGCCGTCGCGCGCGTCGCGCACCGTCTGCCCTTCGCGCGCCGATCTCGCGCGCACGATCGCGCCGATCAAGCGGTACGCGCGGTCCTCGCTCGCCAGCGCGCACACGCGCGAACCCATGCGCCCCGAGGCGCCGAACACGATGATCGGTGTGGATGATCCGTCCATTTGACTTGCACTCCGCAACCGTTTCAGTGTATCGTGCGCATGTGTCGCTCAAGATGTGGTAGCACATCGCCCGATACACACCAGCGACATCCGGCGTACGGATGTCAACGCAGCGGATCAAGCAATCAGGCGCTCCGAGCCGCTCGAGTCATTCAACCGTCTCCAAACGCGCCCTCACGGGCCTCCGTTGGGAGTCGAGGAGAACCGCAAGATGGCCAAGAAGAAGACCAAGAAGAAGGCTGGCAAGAAGAAGACCGCCAAGAAGAAGAGCCGCTAAGGCCCTTCAACCCCCGTGAGGGCCTCGTGCCGAAAGGCGCAAACGCCAAGCCCTCGCGGGTCGACTCATTCCGGCGAGAGAGAGATTTGGGGTGAGGGGAGGTCGCCGAAAGTCGGCGGCCGAAACCATGATCGGGGCCTCTCGGGCGACGTAAGCCCTGGCCCCCTCGTGAGCGCCTGATCGAAAGCGGGGCCGACCTTCAAGGTCGGCCCCGTTGCTTTTTGACCCCGGCGATTCACCCTCCCGGCGCAGACCCGCCGCCCCCGCCCCCGCCCCCGCCCCCGCCGCGCCGGCGTCGCCGCCGCCGTCGGCGCCGACCGCCGCCCTCGCCCGGCGCGCCGCCCGCGCCGGAGGACTCGC
This sequence comes from Phycisphaerales bacterium, assembly GCA_020846975.1. GTDB lineage: Bacteria > Planctomycetota > Phycisphaerae > Phycisphaerales > UBA1924 > JADLCX01. Next base: position 8,356 of record JADLCX010000027.1, on the reverse strand, counting down.
CCCCGGTCTCGCCGGGTTCTTCCGCTCCGCCGCCGTCGTCATCAAGATCCGACTCCTCGCCCGGCCCTTGAGGATCGCGCGCCGCCGGCGGCTGGTTGGACGCCGGACGCCCGGAGCGATCACGGTTCTGCGCCGCTGGTCCTCCCCGACCTCGGCCCCCATCGCGGCCGCTGTCGCGCCCACGCCCGCCGCCGAAATCGGTCTCGATCTCGGCGAGCAGTTCATCAACCTCCGACATCGGGCCCGAACCCTGACCTGCCGAGCGAGGTGGCGACTCCGGACGCAGGCCACGCGGATCGCGCTGGCCGCGCTCGTCGCGCCGCGGCCGGCCCTGATCTCGCTCGTGCGACGGACGATCACGCCGCTCCGGTCGCGGCCCGCGCCGGTCGCGTCCCCGTTCGCGCGGGCCGCTCGGAGAAGATGGTGGCGAGGGCGAGTCGCCCTCGGCCGCCGAACCCGCCTGCTGCCCCGCGGGTTCGACCTCGTCGGTCTGAGGCGGTTGCACTTCGGACCCGGGCGCGAGCCGCTTGGCCCTCACCTCGCGAGCCGGCCCGCCCGCGGGTCCGCGCGGCACGTACGCGCCCGGGGCCGGTGGCGGCGGCGGTGGTGGAGGCGTGCCCGCGGTCGCGGGGTCGGCCAGATCCTCGACGGGCACGGCCACGTGCTCGCTGTTGGAATCGAGCTGCACCAGCACCAGTTGGGTGAGGATCTGTCCGTCGAGCACCGTGCCCCAGCCCTCGGGAGTCTTCACGCGCGTCTTCTTGCGCGGAAGCCGGGCCCGCAGTTCGTCGTACGTCTGATCCTCGTACCGCAGGCAGCACATCAGGCGGCCGCAACGCCCGCTGATCTTCAGCGGATCGAGCGTCGCCTTCTGGATCTTCGCCGACTTCATGCTGATCGGCTTGAGGACCTTCAGGAACTGCTTGCAGCAGCAGTGCTGGCCGCAGCGCTCGTAGTCGGCGGTGAGCCGGGCCTCGTCGCGGGCCCCGACCTGCCGCATCTCGATGCGGGTGTGGTGGATCGTCGCCAGTTCGCTCACCAGCTCGCGGAAATCGACGCGGTCCTCGCTGGTGAAGTGGAACGTGAGCTTCTCGCCGCCGATGATCGGCTCGGCATCCACCACCTTCATGTTGAGCCGCATCCGCTGCGCGATCGCGTCGGCCTGCTTGGCCATCTGGATCGTCTGCGAGTCGATCCGGGCCTGCTCGTTGAGGTCCTCGGCCGTGGCGATCCGCAGCACGCGCCCCTGCATCGAGAAGAACGGGTAGTCGCGCCCGCCCGAGTTCTCGATGTACTGCAGCATCTCCTGCCGGGTGACGCTCTTCGAGCAGCCCGAGTTCGGGCACGTGCTCGTGAGCATCTCGCCCAGTTCCGTCCCGCGGTGCGTCTTGACGACGAGCTTGGAGCCGCAGCCGGGCTTGGCCTCCCCCGAGTACGGGAACTCGCCGACCATCTTGAGGTGGCCGAACCGGACGACCACCGAGCTCGGCGGCTTGAGCCGCTCGTAGACCTCGCGGTCGTGCTCGGCGAGATCGGCCTCGAACTGCGGGAGTGGATGGATGGGCATGGTGTGTGCGTTCGGGCCGCGGGTCCGCGGCCGTCCGTGGGCACGTTCTCACGGATCAAGGACCGGCCCTCCTTGAAACAGAAAGGCGGCGCATCGATGGCGGGTGCTTCGAGCGTGTGGTCCTTGCCGGATTCCGTGCTGAGGGGTGAAGGGGAACTCGACCGCCGGCGTAGGGTTCTTCCCGGCGGCCAGCCAGCCTCGGCCGTCGGTCCTGAATCGACACACCAACCCGATGATAATCACCCCGCCGCGATCGTGCGGCGTCGAATGCCCTTCCAGAGGCCGTTCGATCCCCGTCCCGTCCTACTTCACCCGGCCCGCGCCGATCCGCGCGGCGGTCTGAAACAGCGGGGGCAGGTCGTAGCCCCGCACCAGCTCCAGCACCTCGCGGTTCTTGATCCGGTAGACCAGCAGCTTCTCCCCGCGCCCGTCTAGGACCAGCGCCAGGTCCTCGCTCGAAGTCGCGCCGAGCGTGAGCGTGGTGTAGTCGCCGACGCGGCTGACCAGGTCCGCGTGCGCGGTGTTCGACCACCGCGAGGAGAGCCGGCCGGCCTGCACGACCACCAGGCCCAGCAGGATGAACGCCGAGGCCCACAGCAGAGACGATGGTGCGAGCCGGCGGGCCGAGTCGATGGGGTTGCTCATGGTGTTTCCGTTCGTCGTGTCCGGGGCGAAAAGCCGTGTCACCTACCGGCCCGGCTTGAACTGCACATCCTCGCTGATCTTGCGGTGGCCGACAATCTCCATCTCGTCCTTGCTCCGGTTCCACGACAGCGCCACCAACTCCTGGTTGGCCGCGTCCAGGATGTACACCGCGTTGCTGGTCCCGCCCTGGAACTTGCCGGAGACGATCGTGTACTCGCCGCGCCCGCGCGGCGCTTCGGGCTGCGGCGAACCCGCCCCGCCCCCGCTCGGGGTCGACGTCGAGAGGATCGTCAGCGCGCCCAGTGCGATCAGCAGGGCGAAGTTCAGTCCGACCAGCCGCGAGCCGACCGATCGACGCGGCTGGGTAACGGGGGCAAGGTCGCTCATGGGCGTGCTCCGCGGAAACGAGGAAGCCTCACCTTCATTCCGCCGTGGCGGGGAGTCGGGGGAGGAGGGGGGAGGGGGGGGGGGGGAGTTCGACAAGACGCCGTTCAGTCCTGGTGGCCGCGCTTGCTGGGGATGAACGCCACGCCCGCGACCATCGCGGCCAGGGCGATCCCGACCAGGAGCGGGATGGTGGGCGGTGACGAACTGGTCGTCTGGGGCGGGACCGGCGGCCGGAGTTCTTCCTTCTTCTTACCCCCGGACTGGGCCGGGGCGGGCGCGGCCAACGCGCACGCGGCGATCACCGCCGCGGCGATGCAAACTCGGGCTGAACCGGAACGTCGGGTGGGTGCGAGCAGGATCATGGTGCTCAATCCTAACCTACCCGCGGGCTTCGAGCGGGGAGAGGCGAAAGCGGGGGGGAAGGGGGCTGAGGGGAAACAGGGCCGCGTCGTCGGGGCCGGCATCGTCGAACTCTCCGCGGCCCGCGTCCGAGCTGCTCGACCACACCCCCGCCCCCGGCCCGCCCAGCGCGGGAGCCAACGGCTGGCTGATCCGCTCGAACACCCTCGCGGCCACATCCACCGTCCGCCAGCGCGGGCTTCGCGGTTTCATCGCCCGGCGATAGTCCTCCACCCGCACCACCCGCAGCGCGTACCACTCGCCCCGGTCCTCCAGCACCTCCTGGAACAGCGCGTCCGGCGGTTGACCGCCCCAACTCGTGCCGCCGAACCAATAGACAAACACGAACGCGGCCTCGAACCCCTCTCCGAACAGGGTCTGCCATTGCCGCAGCGAGGCGACATCGTCCTCGGTTACCCACGATTCCAGCCGCCGGGTCGAAAAGTCCGTCGTCCGGGGGGCGCTGGGGGGGTGGGGGGGGCGGGGGGGTGGCCGCGTCGAGGGGCCGACCTTGCGGCCCTTGATGTCCACGAGCAGGTTGGTGTTCTGGCCGTAGACGACGAAGTCGAAGGACTTCAGGCTGGCGTCCTCGCCGCCCGCCCCGAGCGTCACCGGCAGCAGCGTCTTGCGGGCCTCGCTCACCGCGACGTACGGGATGCGCCGGTCCCGAAGGTACCCCTCGAACGCGCGCTCGTAGTGGTGGCGGCGCTGCATGGGGGAGTGTAGCTCACAGCGAACAACGAACCCCGAGCGCCCCCCGAGCGAGCGGGTCGGGGCCAAAGGCAGGAACACAGAGGGCACTGAGAGCGGACACAGAGAGCACAGAGGAAGGCGTGGGAAAAGAGAGTCAGACCACGCGCGCCTTTCCGGTCCCGCACTCCGGGCACGCGACACCCGCGGCCAGCCCCGCAAGGTCATACCCGCACGTGCTGCACTTGCCGATCCGCTCGCGTCGGCGGCGGCGGAGTTCGGAGCGCCAGGCGAGGTTGGATGGGATTGCGGCAAGGGCAAGCGGCAACCAGAGCGGAAAGGTCACGGAGCCTTGCACGCCCGGCACGAACTCCCAGCGAAAGAACCAGAGTGTCCATGCAGGGCTCCAGTCAGTCCGCCACGTAACCTCGGAGGTCCGGCCCCACGACGACAAGAACTCATATCTTGCCGCCTCCCACTCGATGGCCGCGACTCCGCCCGCAACGATCAGGTCGAACCTGCTCCAAGACACGGTGCAATCAACCCAAAAGCCAAGCAAGTACACCCCCGCCACGACCAAGCACACCGCGAGCCCGCCCCAGCGGAGCGCCCAACTTCCCCGCCTGCGCCATCTTCGCTTGCCGGGTGCGCCCATCATCTGAATCGTACCCGAGTCTTGCTTTTTCCCGCGTCTCCGCGCCTCCGCGTGAGACCTGCCTTCGGATTCAAAGACAGAGCCTCACGCGGAGGCGCGGAGACGCGGAGGGGATCAAGTTGGCCGGATAGACGGTTGCTCCGACCGGTGCAAGAACAATTCCGGCCGGTGCAACGGCTGAATCGACCGGTTCAAGCGTTGCACCGCGCGGGTCAAGGGTTGCACCGGTCGGTTCAACAACTGAATCGCGCGGTTAAAGAGTTGAATCGGGCGGTTGAGTCGTTGCACCGGTCGATTCAACGATTGCATCGCCCGATTCAATCACTGAATCGAACATGGGCTCATCGCAAAACCTGCGCTCAAGGCCGCTGCCGCGGAGATAACGCGGGCGGACGTTGGGGGTGGGACACCGTGCCCCGCTCCCACACGGTCGCTCCTCAGCGCAGCGGGAGCCAATGGGCCGCTCCCTCACCTCCTCACCCCCTCACCCCGCCACCCCCTCACTCCTTCGCCCCCTCGCTTGGCCTGATCCACCGCTCGAAGAACTGCCGCTCCTGCTCCTGCGACCTGGCGATCGACTCGCGCAGCCTCGTCGCCAGCACCGCCACCTCCGCGCTGGAGATCGCGCCCACCTGCCCCGGCTGGATCAGGGCCATCTGCTGCGTCACCGAGTCCAGCGCATCCGCCGTCGCCTTGAGGTCCGCCAGCGACCGGCTGTACCGCCGGATCGAGTTGTACAGGAGCTCGTTCTCCAGTTCCTTCTTGGTCGGCTGGTAGAGCAGCCGCCACGGCGCGGCCCGGATCTCCGTCGTCGCGAGCTTGAGCTCCTGCGCCGCGAGGCCGGCGTTGGTCACGATGTCCGCGAGCTCGGGCCGCTTCTGGGTCACAAGCTCGTCGGCCCCCTTGGCCACGCTCGCCGCGTGCCTCATCGTCTCCTGCGCGTCGTCCAGCACCGCGACGACCTTGTCGTACGCCTCGCCCTTGGCCTTGCGCGACAGTTCGCGGATGTCGTCCAGCGTGCCGTCGACCACCGGCCGGTTCCGCACGATGAACTCGTCCGCCTTGGCGACAAACGCCCGGACCTCCTCCACGCCCGCCTTGATCGACTCCACGCCCGCGGTCGCGTCGGTCACGATCTTGTCGAGCCGTCCCCCGGCCTTTCGGGCATCCCCCAGGAACACGTCCACATCCCCGCTCCAGCGGTCCCACGAGGTGTTGGCCTTGCCCGTGAGGTCCTTCACGTTGGCCACCGTCGCGCGCACATCCTCGGTGATCGGCTTCACGCTCGGGTCGATCTCCGCCGTCCACTCGTCGATCCGCCGCAGCACGTCCTGCACGCGGGCATAGTCGGCCTGCGACAGGAACCCCGGCGGCCCGATCTGGCCGGCGATCCGCGCCCCCGCGCCCACCGCCTTGGCGTCCGCGCGCGTCCGCAGGCTCGTGATGTTGATCGCGCTCACCGAGCCCAGCAGCGGCCGCACCAGGTTCACGCGGGCATCCTCGTAGAGCTGCACGTCCGCGCGGATCTCCACCCTGACCTCCACCCCGGTGATCTCCGCCGGCGCATCCGCGGCCGAGCCCGCGGCCCTCTCGAACCGCAGGTCGCTCGAGAGCACGCGCCCGATCCGCTTGCCCGCCAGTTTCACCGGCGCGCCACGCTCCAGCCCCTCGGCCCCGTCGGCCAGCGAGAAGTCCACGATGTACGACGACGTGCCGACGAACCGCTCCGAGGCGCCCGTCAGGAGCGTGATGACCAGCACGAACAGCCCGATGCAGATCAGCACGAACAGCCCGGCCAGCGCGTTGTTGCGTGAAGTTCGGTTGGTGGACATGACGCGGCGGGCTCCTCAGCTCTCCTGTTCCTGATCGGCGCTCTCCCCGCGCCGCCTCCACGACCGACGCACGCGCCGGGTCGCCACCACGCTCGGCTCCGGCGGCGGCTCGGCCGCCCCGCGAACCCCCAGCAGGTCGTCCTGATAGTTCGTCGAGGCCCGCCGCCGAGTGATCGGGCCCTCCGCGTCCCCGCGGAGAAACTGGCGGATCAACTGCTGGCCCTCCGGCAGCTTCCCCGCCTCCGCCTCCCCGGTCTTGCGGATGCCGTCGAACCACTCCCGCTTCTCGACCACCAGCATCTTCCCCTTGTCCAGCATCGCCATCCGGTCCGCGATCGTGAACGCCGAGTCCATCTCGTGCGTCACCACCACGCTCGTCACCCCCACGTGCTTCGAGAGCGCCACGATCAGCCGGTCGATCTCCGCGCTGGTCACCGGGTCCAGCCCCGCGCTCGGCTCGTCGTAGAACAGCACCCGAGGGTCCAGCGCCAGCGCCCGCGCCAGCCCCGCCCGCTTCTTCATCCCCCCCGAGATCTGCGCCGGAAACTTCTCCGCGTGCTCGCGCAGCCCCACCAGCTCCAGCTTGATCTTCACCTGGATGTCCACGATCTCCGAGCCAAGGTCCGTGTGCTCCTGCAGCGGCAGAGCCACGTTCTCCGCCAGCGTCATCGAGTTGAACAGCGCCCCCGACTGGAACAGGATCCCGAACTTCTTGCGCAGGTCGTCAAGGTCCCGAGGCTTGAGCTCCGCCACGTTCTCTCCGAACATGAACAGCTCGCCCTCGTCCGGCTTGAACGTCCCGATCATGCACCTCAGCAGCGTGCTCTTGCCCGAGCCCGATCCCCCCATGATCACCATCGTCTCACCCGGATACACGTCCAGGTTGATCCCGTCCAGCACCGCACGACCGTCGAACCTCTTCACCAGGTTCCGGCACGAGATCACCGGCTCCCCGCGCGACGCGGACGCCGGGGTCGAGGGGGGTTGCGCGTTGGTGGCGGCTTGCGCGGCGGCGGACACGCCTCCAATATAGCCGACCGGCACTCCTCCCGTGGCGACCGGGCAGCCACGGCCCCCGGGCCGTCTCACGGTTCGGTGCCCTGGGTGCTCAACCGCGACACCGCTCGAACCCGCCCTTCCTCACCCGCCGCCCGGGTTGCCTGCCTTTGGCTCTGCCTTCGCGGGCGCCGCGCTCGGCTCGGCCGGCGTTGGCAGAGCCGAGCGCTCCGGCACGACCGGCGGCGTCGGCGAGGCCGGGGCCTTCGGCGGCGTGAACCGGAACTGCCCCATCCCCGGCGGCGGTCGATCCTCGGTGATCCACACGCCCCGGTTGTCGGGCGAGAGCACCCCCAGATTGATCGTCGGGAACGCGAAGCTCGGCCCCCGGCTCTGGTCGAACCGCGCGCTGTCGTACAGCACGACCACCACCGCGTCGGTGTTCGCGAACCGGACCGGGAACGGGAATGTGTTGCCCGCGTTGGGCCCGAGTTGATCCATCGCATCGCCCGCACGCGCCCAACCCATGGCCAGGTCCCACAGCGAACCGGGCGGACCCTGGTACGCGCCGAACTCGCTCCGGCACCTCGCCGCGAAGTCCGTGAGCATCTGGTCGGTGATCTTCGCGTCCGCCTCCGGCGTGAACAGTTTGCGAGCGCTGGTGTAGTCGCCCCGGTCGATCGCCCGGATCGCCTGGTCCACCGGCCCCACCAGTTGCTTCTGAAAGAACCCGACCGACTTGATGATGACCGCGATCGCGACGATCTGGACCACCGTCACGAACAGCCCCGTGATGATCCCCGCGAACGCGATGCCCCTGCCCCCCAGCCGCCCGCGCTCGCGGCTGATGAACATCAGCGCCGCGCCCCCCAGCATCATCGCCAGCGCGCCCGATCCCAAGAACACACAGAACAGCGGCACGATGCTCGCGATCGCGATGACCAGCGACGAGATCGCCAGCCCGCTCGTTCGCGCCGGTCCGGCCTGGTCGTACTCGCTCCCGAACTGGGCGTAGGGTGGTTGGGTGGAGAATTGGCTCATGGTTCAGTCTAAACGGACTTGCGCGAGTCGGCAACTGCGGGTACAACGGGCGTCCTCCACGAGCGGTGCTCGTGACGAGGGCACCCCACGAAACGATGCGAGGCGAGGCCGCGCAATCCGACGTTGAAGCGGCCGCGGGCCAAG
>JADLCX010000026.1 GCA_020846975.1 Phycisphaerales bacterium | reverse complement strand
TTGTTCCAGTACCCCGCCAGCGGCGTGCCCCCGAGGGTCGGCAGCATGTAGACGAAGCGTTCGTCTCCAAAGTTCGGTTCGCCCGGAGCCCAGTGGGTGTAGCCGAGCGGTTCTCCAGAAGCCCACTCGAACGGCGAGCTTGCAGAGGGTCGAGACAAACCAATCCACAAGCCCCGTCCGCTTCCGCCGGCACGGGAGAAGACATCGAACACCCAGTCTTGCTCGGCCTGATCATTGATGGTGACGAGGTTGCCGCCGAGGGCAAGAGCCTCTGCCTGCGACGCAGCCCATGTGTTCTGGGTGACCAAGATGTACTGGTTCCCGTTGGCTGGGTTGGTGATCGGCCCGGCGAGGATGTCCGCTCGGGCGACATGTGGCAAGCCGCAAGCAGCAAGTGCGACGATGAACAGGCTCTCTCTCATGCTGGTCTCTCCTGCCGGTGACCTGCCTGACTTTCCTGTACCAGTTCAGATCAGAGGAACTGTGTGCAAGTGTACCGATGTCGTCCGCGGCGTGCAGGCGGGCGACTGAGGGAGATAGGGCGAATGCAAAGTCATTCGGCACCCATTCGCATGACGCTGAGGAGGAAGTCGTGGTCCCAGCCGGCGCGGAGGCGTTTGCCGCGGATGCTGCCCTTGGACTCTTCCAGCTTGAGCAGGTTCAGCGCGATGCGGCTGATGCGTGAGAGGTTCTCGGCGGCGTGCCCGGAGCGGACGCGGCGTTCGTCCTCGCGAGGCCGAAATCGAGCACCTTGACCTCGCCATCGGAGGTAATCATGACGTTGCCGGGCTTGAGGTCACGGTGGATGACGCCCTTCTCGTGCGCGACCTCGAGCGCCTCGGCCATCTGCTTGGCCAGGCCGAGCGACTCATCCACAGGGATCGGTCCCTCGGCCAGCCGGTTGGCGAGCGTCTCGCCCTCGACATACTCCAGAATCAAGTACTGGCGCCCGTTCGCTTCTTCCAGGCCGTAAATCGCACCGATACCGGGATGGTTCAGCGAGGCGAGAACCTTGGCCTCGCGCTGGAACCGGGCGAGTCGATCCGGATCGTTAGCCAGATGCACCGGCAGCGCCTTGATGGCGACCTGCCGATCCAAGCGAGTATCCTGAGCGAGATACACCTCCCCCATGTCGCCCCGGCCGAGCTCGCGTTGAACGTGGAATGGGCCGATGACGGCTGAGTGCATGAGCGGAGAGTGTACAGGCTCGAAGCATGCCGGGCCGCCTCCGGACACCCCGGAGGTCCGTAGACGGCGTAGCCCGGGCTCCAGCCGCGACCGCCCTCCAAGATCGAGTTCGATCGGTGTGCTCCATCACCTCCGCCCTTCGCGGTGCACTACCTCAACGGAGCGCTCATGGTCTTTCGCGCGAGCCGCACAGCGAGGGAGCAATCGTTCCGATCAACTCCCAGCTTGCCCAACTCCCGCATCTGGGTTCGGAGCCGGTGCAGTTCGGGGTTGGTGGGCGTTGCTACGCTGAGGCTCCCAATGAACGGTCGGAATGGGGGCTCCGATTCTCGACCACGTTCCTGTTTCCCAAGAAGTTGGGGAGAACACCATGCCGAGGCAGACATCCAAGCCCAACGAGGCAGCGAAGCCGGGCAAGGCCGCGCGGGCCGTGAGCAAGGGCAAAGCGGCGGCCGGTTTCACCGATGAGGAACGGGCCGCGATGAAGGAGCGAGCACGGGAGCTGAAGGCCGAGTCCCGTGCCGGCAAGAGCAAGGCGGATGGTGACGCCGCGGTAGTCGCCGTGATCTCTGCCCTGCCCGAACCGGATCGGACACTGGGCACACGGATTCATGCGATCGTGCGAGCCAATGCGCCGGACTTGGTGCCGAAACTCTGGTACGGAATGCCCGCCTACGCGAACGAAGAGGGTAAGGTCGTTTGCTTCTTCCAAGCCGCGGCGAAGTTCAAGACGCGATACGCGACGTTCTCGTTCACCGACGCATCAAGGCTTGACGCAGGGGAAAGCACCGTGTGGCCGGCCGGGTTCGGAGTGAAGGCGTTGAGAACCGCCGATGAGGCCGCGCTGACGGCACTCGTGAGAAAGGCGTGGGGCTAAGCCCGACGCGAATCTTGGATCCCGGCACGGCGCTCCCACCCTCGGCGGTTCGACCCTGAAACTTGCCAAACGCGCCCGAAGCCGATAACCTACCCCGCCTCGTTTGCCCGATAATCAGGGCCAGCGGCGCGAGACAAGGGGCGTTCGACCTTCCGGAGTGTTCGGGAAGGCGATCATCCGCCCGACCGGCGTTGAACAACTGCAACGGATTGCCCATGACTACCGCCGCGCCAGCCCGCACCGCCCGTCAACCGTCGCTAGGCGCTTCCAACGTGATGAACATGTTCCGAGGAATGTTGCGGGTGGATATGGGGATTGACCTCGGCACGTGCAACACGCTTGTGGCGGTGCGCGGCCAGGGGATCGTGCTCAACGAGCCCAGCGTGGTCGCGGTGTGGAAGGGCACCAACAAGGTACTCAAGAACGGCGAGGCCGTTGGCTGGATGGCCAAGGAGATGCTCGGCAAGACGCCGGGCACGATCACCGCGATCCGACCGCTCAAGGACGGGGTCATCTCGGACTTCGACATCACCGAGGCGATGTTGAAGTACTTCATCAAGAAGGTCAACGGAACGAACCGGCTCTTCCGTCCCCGTGTCGTCATCGGCGTGCCGAGCGGCATCACGGCTGTCGAGCAGCAGGCGGTGTTTCAGTCGGCTGCGCGGGCCGGTGCGTACCGAACCTACCTGATCGAGGAGCCCGTGGCCGCGGCGATCGGCGCCGGCCTTCCCTTCGCGGAACCAACCGCTTCGGCCATCGTCGATATCGGAGGCGGCACGACCGAGGTCGCGATTCTGTCGCTGGGTGATATGGCCGTGTGCGAGTCCTTGCGCGTCGCGGGCGACGACATGGACGAGGCCATCATCAACCACATGAAGAAGACGTACAACATGATGATCGGCGAGCAGACCTCGGAGCGGATCAAGATCGACATCGGCTCGGCCGCACCGACGGGCGAGGACAAAACCCTCGAGGTTCGCGGCCGCGACATGATCAGCGGCCTGCCGCGCAAGACGGTCATCACCAGCGAGGAGATCCGTGAGGCCCTGCAGGAGCCTGTGCAGGCGATCGCGGAGTGCGTGCTGCGGACGCTGGAGCGTGCCGAGCCGGAACTCGCCGCGGACCTGGTGGACAACGGGATCACGCTCGCGGGTGGCGGCGCTCTGTTGCGGGGTCTTCCGACCGTACTCCAGAACAAGACCGGGCTTGATGTAAAGATCGCCGACGATCCGCTCACGTGCGTCGCACGCGGCACCGCGATCTATCTGGAGCACATCGAAGAGTGGAAGGACTTTCTTCGCAGCGACCTCGAGGAGTAGCCACTGTGCGGCGGAGGCTCGCCGATCGTCGCTGAGATCGATGACGCCGGGGGACCGACGCCGACCATACCGCTCATGCCTCGCAACGCGCCCATCCAGCTCGCACCGCGGTGGTTCGGGCCCCGACTCCGGCTCGCCTTTGCCGTTTGCGTGCTGCTGGTGTTGGCGTTCCTTCCGCCGCGGTGGCTCGGGCTTACCGAGTGGATGGCCCAGCCGGTTCGACTCGCGATCTCACCCGCCCAGCAGAAGCTTGGTCAGGTCGTGCGCTGGGCGCGGGGCGACGCGGCGAAAGAGAAGCTGGCGGCGGCCGCGGCCCCCGAGCTCGCCGAACTGGAGCGACAACGGAACGACCTGAGCTTCCGGTTGCTGCAAGCCGAGGAGCAGATCAAGGAGCTCCGCCGGGTCATCGCCGAGATCTCGCGGAGCTCGGAACTCAGCCCGGGCGAAGCGTTGAAAATGGTTCCCGCGGTGGTCATCGGCGGACCGGCCGATCTGGCGAGCAAGCTGCTCACCGTTCGCGCCGGCCGCGCGCAGGAGATCGAGCGCGGGGCGGTCGCCGTCACTCGCGGTGTGCACCTGGTCGGCCGGGTACGAAGCGTGGCGGAACGCACCTGCACCATCCTCCCGATCAACGATCGCGCCCACGAGCCGATCAACGGGATCATCATGCTCGATGACGAGCGGCGCGGTCCGGGTTGCCAGTTGTCGCCCGACGGCAAGGGTCGCCTCGCGGGTCGCGTGCGTGCTGATCCATCGCTGCGCGATCCGACAACCGGCGAGTCGGAGCCGATCAAGGAGGGGATGAAGGTCCGGTTCGACGACACCGACAACTGGCCCCGCAGCGCGCGGATGCTGATCGTCGGACGCATCATCGCGATCGAGTCGCTCCCGGACCAGCCGTTGCGCAAGTCGATCGTGGTGGAGCCGTTCTTCGCGCCGGATAAAGTGAGCGAGGTGACGCTTCGGCAACTGGTGGCCGAAGGTCCAGCGCCCGCGCCGAAGCCGGGTGAAGGGGGGACTCCGTGAGTTGGCCTGTCGCACTGGTGTTTGGCTACTTGCTGCTGGCGATCGAGCTGGTGATTCCGACCGAACTGCGCGTCGGTGCGGGAGATGTCGCGCCCTCGTTTGTCGTTCCGTTCGTTGTTTACATCGCCATGTTCGCGCCGGCGCTGACGGCCTACTGGTCGGCCGTGTGGCTCGGTCTCGCGATCGATCTGGCTTCTCCGCGGGGCACCGAGGCTTACATCATCGTCGGGCCGAACGCGATCGGCTTGCTGGCCGCGGCCTACGTGATCGTGACGCTGCGGGCGGTCGTCAACCGCAATCCCCTGGCGCTCGTTGTGTTCTCGATCGTTGCCGCGGCGATGTGCGGACTGGTCGTGGTGGCAATCATGACCCTGCGGTCTTGGTACACGCCGCAGATCCCGTGGTTTGCCGGAGTCGAGCTGTCGCGGCGGCTGTTCTCGTCGGTGTACACGGGTCTCAGCGCGGCGGTGGTCGGGCTCGCGTTGTTTCCCTTGCACGGGCTGTTCAAGTTCCACGATCCGTACCATCGCCGCGGCCCGGGCGGCGGGAGCGGTCACGCCCGCCCGTTCTGAGTCGGAGCAACGATGTCCTTCCCCGCACTCGTTCTGGATGACCGCCGCGGCCAGCTCTCGCCGCTCACCGACCTTCGCCCAGCGTTCGACCTTCGAACCGGCGCGTGCACCACGCTTGAACGGTTCTCGACGGTATTCGAGATCGCGGGCCTGCTTGTTTCGCGCGACATTGCTGAACTGGTTAGGCAGTCGCATCCGGACTCAGACATCAACGAGTGCGCGCTCGGTGCCATCGAGTCCTCCGCGGTGTTCGTGCTCAACGGCCGGGCTCCGCTCGCGGCCGGGGTGGCCAGCAATCTCAAACCCGGCCAACTGTGGTGCGACGACCGGACGGGCGATCTGATCGCGGCTTGCTCGCCCATCGGATCGCTTGAAGCGCTGCTCGCCGGGACACTCGACGGGTTTTCGCGGATGCAAGTGACGCTCGCGTCCGAGAGCAGGGCGGCGGGCATGCTCTCTCGGCCGTGGCACATCCGCTCGCTTCGCGACGCGTGCATCCGCGAGGATCTTGGATTTCATGTCCCTCGCCGGGCCAAGCAGTGGGGCTGGCCCGAACTGGCGCCCGGCACGCTCCGCTGGGGAACGGAGGATCTGGTCGTCGCCCCGACCGCTACGGTCTGGCCGGGTGTGTTCCTCGACAATACGATCGGTCCGATCTGGATCGATGAGCACGCGACGGTTCGCCCGGGCTCCATCATCTGCGGCCCCGCGTACATCGGTCCACACTCGGCCGTGCTCGACCGGTGCCAGATCAAGCCCAACACGGTCATCGGTCCGCATTGCAAGGTCGCCGGCGAGATCGGCGGCACGATCTTCCAGGGATTCGCCAACAAAGCCCACGACGGGCACCTCGGTGATTCCTTCGTTGGCGAGTGGGCCAATCTCGGCGCGGGCACCACGAACTCAAACCTGCTCAACACGTACGGAGAAGTCATCACGCGGCCGTTCAGCACCGATGGCGGCATCGGTGGTAACGAGCGGACCGGCGAGCAGTTTCTTGGAGCCATCATTGGAGACCATGCCAAGTTCGCGATCTGCTCCCGAATCATGACGGGCGCGATCGTCGGAACGGGCACGATGTGGGCGGCGACTCCGCCGGTGGCCGGCACGATCGCGCCCTTCTCGTGGGTGACCGACGCGGGAACCCGCAAGTACGCGATTGGCAAGTTCGCGGACGTGATGCACACCGTCATGGCCCGGAGGCAACTCTCGCCGAGCGAGGCGTACATGGAACGGCTCTCCGCGTTGTACGCGGGCGAATCGGGCACTCGTTCGTGAAACAGAGTGACCATTCGTGGCTGAGCATCGCCGCTCTGATCGCCGTGGGCGTGGTCGTCCTCGGCTCGGTCGTGTCGCTGTACGTCCAGACATGGCTCCCGATGCTGATCGTTGCCGTGGTTGTCGGCCTTGTGCTGGTGATTTCGGCGGCGAGCGTGGCGATCCTCGATCGATTCTGGCGGACGCCGCAGCCGTGGGAGTGTCCCTTCTGCGGCTACGACCGTCGCGGGTTGCTCTCATCAGCGGCGTGTCCCGAGTGCGGGCGGGCGCCGGACGCGATGCGACGGTGAATACGCTTGCGGTCATGCCCGCCCAGCGCACGCTCTACCTCATCGACGGATACGCGCAGTTCTTCCGCGCCTATCACGCCATCCGTACGCCGATGTCGAGCCCGGTGACCAAGGAACCGACCAACCTGACTTTCGGGTTCATCGGGATGCTGCTCAAACTGCTGCGAGCGGAGGGGAAGGTTGGCGTCGAGGGCGCCAAGCCCGACTACATCGCGGTGACGCTCGACGTCTCGGGCGACCGGGGCACCTTCCGCTCGCGACTTTACCCGGAGTACAAGGCCACGCGCCCGCCGCCGCCCGAGGACCTGCCTCCGCAGGTCGATCGGTGCCTTCGCACGCTCCGCGAACTGGGCATCCCGATCATCGGCGCCGAGGGCTTCGAGGCTGATGATGTGATTGCCACGCTGGTCACGCAACTGCACGGAAAGCACCCCGACCTGCGCATCCGCATCATCAGCAAGGACAAGGACCTCAAGCAGCTGCTCGCCGAACGGCGGGTCGAACTGTTCGACATCCACACCGATGTGGTGACAGACGCCGCGGCGTTCGAGGCCGAGGTCGGGATCAAGCCGGCGCAGGTGATCGACATGCTCGCGCTCATGGGCGATGCCGCGGACAATGTGCCGGGTGTCGATGGGGTCGGGCCGAAGACCGCGGCGCAGCTCATCGCGGAGTATGGAACGCTCGACAACCTGCTCGCCCGCGCTGGGGAGGTCAAGGGCAAGCGCGGCGAGAACTTGCGCGCCGCGACGGGGCAACTCGCGCTCAGCCGCGAGCTGGTCACGCTACGCCATGATGCGCCGGTCGAGTTCGAGCTTGAGTCGGCGCGGCGAGAGCACATCCGATTGGAAGCCCTGGTTCCGATCCTGAAGGAACTCGGCTTCAATCGATACCAGGATGACGTCCGGAGCCTGATGGTCATGGCAACGACGAACGCTGCCGGTTCTGTGTCGAGTTCGTCCACAGAGAAGTCTGCACCGCCGGACGCCGGCAGCGGGACGACGCCCAGGTCGCGCAGCAGACCCAACGAGCCGGATCCCTTTGAGGGAGGACTCTTCTCCCGGAATGGGCCCGATAGGGAGTCCGGCGAGGCGGTCGCGCCGGGCCCACGACGCGCACAGTCGGGAGAGTACCGCTGCATACGCACCCGGTCCGAGCTGGATGAGTTGCTGGCCGAAATGCGTGCATCGCCGATCTTTGCGATCGATACGGAAACCACATCGCTCTCGCCGCATCGCGCCAAACTGTGCGGGATCTCGATCTCGACCCGACCCGGGACGGGCGCGTACATCCCTGTGCGATCGCCGAATCCGTCGGAGCATCTGGACGAGAGAACTGTCCTCGAAGCGATTAGGCCGCTGCTCGAAGACCCGGGCAAGCCCCGCTGCGGCCACAACCTCAAGTACGACCTGCTGATCTTCCGCAGGCACGGCGTGAAGCTCGATGGGTTCCTGAGGCCGCGCACGAGCGGCCGTGGTTTGATCGAAGCGCCCGACTCACCTCTCGCCCGGGTCGGCACGAACCTCCCGATCGAGCCTGCCACGGCGTTCGACTCGATGGTGGCCTCCTATCTGGTCGATGCGGACCGCTCCTCGCACTCGCTCGACTCACTCGCCCTCGCGCTTCTGGGACGCACCAACATTGCGATCAAGGAGTTGATCGGAAGCGGAGGATCTCAGAGAACGTTCGATCAGGTGCCGCTCGATCTCGCGACCCAGTACGCGGCCGAGGATGCCGATGTCTCGCTGCAGTTGTATCAGGTGATGGTGCCCCAACTCCGAGCCATGAGCCTGATGCCCCTGTTCGAGATGGTCGAGATGCCTCTGGTGGAGGTGCTGGCCGAACTGGAGTGGAACGGCATCACGGTCGATCCCGGCGAGCTCGACAGGCAGCGGGCCCGGCTACAGAAGCGGATCGACGAACTGCGGCGGCAGATCGCGGACGAGGCGTTTCAGGCGATCGGCCGTGAGTTCAACCCGGACTCGCCGAAACAGCTCGCGACCGTGCTGTTCAACAAGCCGACCGATCCGGAGCCGGGGCTGGGCATTCGCCCGATCAAGCGGCTCAAGACGGGGTACTCGACGGATTCGGAGGTGCTCGAGAAGCTGACACAGGATGCGGCCGTGACCACGCCCATCCCGCAGTTGATCCTGGAGCACCGTGAACTCACCAAGCTGGTTGGCACGTACCTCGTCGCGCTCAAGGATGCGATCGAGCCGTCGACCGGGCGCATCCATTCCTCGTTCAACCAGACCGTGGCCGCGACGGGTCGTCTGGCTTCCAGCGATCCGAACCTGCAAAACATCCCGATCCGGACCGAGATCGGGCGTGAGATTCGACGTGCGTTTGTGGCGGCGCCCGGGTGTGTGCTGGTCAGCGCCGACTATTCGCAGATCGAGCTGCGTCTCCTGGCCCACCTGTCGCGAGATCCGGCGCTCATCGAGGCGTTTCGTTCCGGCGAGGACATCCATCTGGCGGTCGCCGCCCAGGTCCACGGTGTCGCGCTCAATGAAGTGACGCGTGAGCAACGCAGCGGCGCCAAGATGGTGAACTTCGGGATCATCTACGGCGTCACGGCGTTCGGCCTGGCCCGCCGGCTTGGTTGCAGCAACTCCCAGGCGGAAGAGATCATTCGCGGCTACAAGAAACGGTTTGCAGGAATCACGACGTTTCTCCAGGAGTGCATCGACCACGCACGGCGATACGGGTACGTCAAGACGCTGCTCGGTCGCCGACGCCCGATCAACGAGATTGAGAGCAACAACCCATCCCGCCGCGCCTTCGCGGAGCGGATAGCAATCAACTCGGTGGTGCAGGGCTCAGCGGCCGACCTCATCAAACTCGCGATGATCGACCTGCAGGCGAAGATTGCAGCGGGGGATCAAGGCGGGCCGGGCGGCACTGAACGCACGAAGATGCTGCTGCAGATTCACGACGAACTCGTGTTCGAGTGTTTGCATGAGCAGGCCGACGCTGTGAGGGCGATGGTCGTCGAACGGATGGAACACGCGATGACGCTGGATGTGCCGTTGAAAGTCGATTCCAGCATTGCCCAGAACTGGTTCGACGGCAAGTAGGTGAGATCGCCACAAGACGATCTGGAGAAGCGGCACTGGTAGCGATCGAATCTGATCGACGGTAGACGCGCGGTGTAGACTCGCCGTATGCGAAAGCCCGCGAAATCAAAGCGTCCAGCCCGCAAGCCGACCACGCGCAAGCCCGCGCCGCGCCCAGACGCAAACCAGCGCGCCAAGTCGATGCTGGACGAGATCGCACGAAGGACTGAATCCAAGCGGTGATTTACGCTGGCGGTTGGTGGCGGTTGGTGGCATATGGTGGCATGTGGTGGCATGTGTGATGGATAAGCAGCCGAAATCAAGAATTTCCAGCCAAAGAATGGGGTGAATGGCTGGAAATTCCCATTTTGACTTGAAATGGCGGGTACTATGGGGGCGGCCGCATCTCGGCCGACTATGCAAACCGCTCTCGCCGCCCTTAGACAAGCTATGCAGAAACGCTCGGAAATCCTGAGCGTTCTTGAAGACGCGATCGCCGAAGACCCCCAACTCGGCCCATTGATCTGCGCCGCCCTCAACGGGCGGGCTATCCCCGACGACGGGACTAGCAGCAATCCATCCGCCGCCAAGCGTGGTCGCGGCCGCCCAAAGAGCGAGGATGGAAGCAACGCCAAGTTGGGTGAGGTGCTGAAAGGGGGCGATTGGATTGGAACCCCAGCCGTGATCTCGGCGACCGGCTGGAACAAGAGTAAGGTGCTCGCCGCGCTCAGGGGCACTGACCGGATCGAGAGCAGGACTGACCCGGAGCACGCCAAGCGGCTTCAGTGGAGATTGAAACCATAAGGAAACCGCCCCCCCAACTACGGGGCGGGACGCGATGATGGAGTCTCAAGCGTCGATTTCACCGGGGCCTGACGAGAGTGTGATCTCGGTTGGTGTCAGGCCCCGGGCTTCTACCAGAAAGGAGGCCCAAGATGGCCGGTCCTTTCATCTACCGCGCCAGTCGTTGGCTGCGTGAAATCCTGCGAAAGTGGGATTTGACGCGCCACTGACGGACTGGCCGGGCGTCGGGTGGTGACTCACCCGGCGTCCTTTCGATACAAGAATTATACCACGCCATCTATCGGCGGGAGGTGTTTTCACCATGATTCTTCGCAGCCTGTAAAAGCACGCTTCGCGCCCAGCTGGAAGTTCCCAGGCCGATTTGATCGGCCACGGCGTCCAGTTGTTCGCGTTCTGAATGGGTGAGACGAATACGTAGCGGCAAGTCACGTGTTTGTCGCCCCCGGAGCGGCGGTTTCTTGTTTTTTGCCATAGCCTGAACAATGTAGCCACAACCGGCCACATTGTCCAGTAATTACAAGATTTTCTTGTATGATGCCACATTGTGGCTACAATGTGTCTATGCCACGACTCGCCCGCGAACAACGAATCCAAGTCATCCGCGCCCTGTGCGAGGGTTGCTCGGTCAACTCGACCGTCCGCATGACGGGCATCGCCAAGACGAGCATCCTGCGTCTGTTGGTCGATATGGGCCGCGTGTGCATGAACCACGAAGATACCAAGCTTCGCGGGCTGTTCTGTGAGACCATCGAGGCCGACGAGATTTGGGGCTTCAATCACTGCAAAGCCCGCACGCTCCCCCGCGCCACCGCCGCGCCCGAGAGCGCGGGCGACGTGTGGACGTGGTACTGCGTTGATCGCCACAGCAAGGCCATTCTGAGTTGGGTCATGGGCGACCGCGATTCGGGCCATGCTCATGCACTCATGGACGATCTCGCAAGCCGGATCATCGGCCGCCCCGAGTTGTTCACCGATGCACTCGGCGCGTATGCCGATGCCGTCTTTGATGCGTTCGCCCGGACGGGCGTTGACTACGCCACGATCCACAAGGTGTATGACAACATCGAGACCGCGCTGGGCCGCCAGGAAGCGATCTGCACAGGCTGCAAGAAGCGTTCCGTGTTCGGCTCTCCGCGCTTGGAGCGGGCTGGTACGTCACGCATCGAGCGGGCCAATCTCACGCTTCGCATGAGCCAGCGTCGATGGACCCGCAAGACGAACGCGCACAGCAAGGCATTTGCGAACATGCAGGCCGCGTTCGCGTTGCACGCCGCGTTCTACAACTGGGCGCGCCCGCATGCCTCACTGGGCGGCAAGACACCCGCGATGGTGCTCGGTGTTGCCAATCGCGTCTGGACGATTGGCGATCTTGTTGGGCTGCTCGAAGCCGACGAGCGTGCAATCATCGGGACAGAGCAAAACAAGCGGGGTTTGTACAAGCCCCGAAAGAAGTCGTGATTTCGTTCGCTACCAGTGCCGGAGAAGCCGCCGCGAGGGACCATACGGCGGGGGCGATACAATGGCGGCTCACCGGAGGGCCTTCACGATGCGCACCGAGAACATGCGGTCCAGCCAGAACGTCGAGGATCGGCGGGGCCGGGGCGGAGGATTCGGAGGCGGCGGAGGCGGACCCAAACTCGCCGTCGGTGGCGTGGGCGGGATCATCCTGGTGCTCGTGATCATCCTTCTGGGTGGAAACCCCCAGCAGTTGCTGCAGGGACAAGGGTCGGGCACGCCGACGACGTCCGCCACATCGGGCGCACAGACTCAGCAAGAGGTGGTCGTTCGGAAGGTCCTCGGCGACACGGAGGACGTGTGGAATCAACTCTTCTCCGCGATGGGCAAGAGCTACGAAGAACCGGGGCTGGTGCTCTTCAACGGCGGCGTGCGGTCTGCATGCGGGCTCGCCGATTCGGCCGTGGGCCCGTTCTACTGTCCCGGCGACGGCAAGATCTACATCGATCTGGACTTCTACCAGGAGCTCGCGGTTCGCTTCAAGGCTCCGGGCGACTTCGCGCAAGCGTACGTCGTTGCCCACGAAGTCGGGCACCACGTTCAGAACCTGCTGGGGATCTCCGACCGCACGCGCGCCCAGCAGGAGCGCACCGACGAGCGCGGCCGCAACATGCTCAGCGTAAGGCTCGAACTCCAGGCGGACTACCTCGCCGGCGTTTGGGCACATCACGCCAACAAGCAAAGGCAAATCCTCGAACCGGGCGACATTGACGAGGGTCTGGCGGCCGCGGCGGCCGTGGGCGATGATCGCCTGCAGAAGCAGGCCCGTGGCTATGTCGTGCCCGACTCCTTTACGCACGGCACGAGCGCCCAACGTATCAAGTGGTTCAAGAAGGGTTTCGAGTCCGGCGATCCTTTCGCGTTTGATCCGTTCCGGGATGAGCATTGAAGCTGCTGGTACGAAGGGATTGCGTTTGGCGCTGGCAAGGCGAAGAGGTGAGAGTGCCCCCACGGTTTGACTTGATCGTGTCCGACATCGACGGTTGTCTGCAGCCCGAGTCGAACGACGCCATGGACTTGGAGAGTCTCGCCCGTGTGGCGAGATGGAACGCGCTGGCGGTCGAGCGTCGAGATCGTCCGATCGTGACTGTGTGCTCGGGTCGTCCGCAGCCCTTTGCCGAGGCGATGTGCAAGCTCATCGGCAACCTGCATGTGCCGTGCATCTGCGAGAACGGCGTGTGGTTGTACCACCCGGGGACCAACGAGTACGCGATGGACCCGGCCATCAGCATCGGCGATCGAGAGGCTGTTCGAGAGGCCGCGGCGTGGTTGGAGTCCACGTTCGGACCGCGGGGAGTGAGCCAGCAACCCGGGAAGAGCGCATCGGTGTCGTTGTTTCACCGTGATACGAGCGTGCTGAGGGCGATCGAGCCGCGGATCGCGGAGGAGTGTGAGCATCGCGGGTGGCCTCTGCGAGTCAGCATGACGTGGCTATACATCAACTGCGATCTGAAGCACATCAGCAAGGCGACGGGGATGCGGCGCTTGATGGCGGACCTGGGCCTGCGCCAAGAACGGCTCGCCGGGATCGGTGACACGATGAGCGACTTGGCGATTCTCGAGAACGTCGGTTGGTTCGCGTGTCCATCGAACGCGGCCGGCCCGTTGCAGACCCGCGCCCACTACGTGGCCCGTGAGCCGGAGGCCAGGGGTGTTGTCGAGATCCTCGACCAGCTCGCCGGATCGGCGCGATCAATCACGGCAGGATGAGCATGGCATCGCCGAAGGAATAGAACCGATAGCCTTCGCGCACGGCGGCGGAGTAGGCGTCGAGCAACCGAGCGAGTCCACGGCCGCGAACCCGATCGTCGTCGTCGAGAAACGCGGCCACCATCGCCAGCAGCGTGCTGCGAGGAAGATGGAAGTTCGTGAGCAACGCGTCGGTGTGGCGGAAACGGTATCCAGGCGTGATAAGAATGCGCGTGTCTCGCTCCTTGATTCGCAGCATGTCGTCGAGCGACGAGAACGATTCGAGCGTGCGCGTGGAGGTGGTTCCGACGGCGACGATGCGACCGGCGCGCCGATCGCGCGATTCGGCGATGGCCTCCACGGTCTCTCGCGGCACGGCGCACCGCTCGCTGTGCATCGGGTGCTGCTCCACGAACTCCGTCTCAACCGGCTTGAACGTGCCCATGCCGACGTGCAGGACGGCGCCCGATCTCGAGATGCCGCGGCATTCGAGCGTCGAGAGCAACTCGGGCGTGAGGTGCAATCCGGCAGTCGGCGCGGCAACGGAGCCGCGGCCGTGCGACTCCGAAGCGTCGGGCGACGCGAAGACCGTCTGGTACTCAGCGGCATCGCCGGATGCCTCGATCGGCTGATCGTGACGCCGTCGCGAGGCCAGGATGTACGGCGGCAGCGGGGGAAGACCAACTCGCTCCAGAACGCCGAGGGTGGTGGTGGAGTCGGACCAGGATCGATCATGGCAGACATCGGTGATCCAGCCGTCCGCTCCAGCGTGCTCGGGTGAACCCATCGATGCTCGCTCGATCAGACGCAGCCAGACGCCGCTGCGGCGGCCATCGTGCGTCAGCAGGTTGATCTCGCAGCCCGGCTTGGCACGGCGCAGTTTCAGGAGGACCTGCCACACCAGCCGCGAGCGGCCTGAATCGCCACCATTGCTTGAGGTTGGAGCGGGGCTCACCGCGGACTGCTCGGCGATGAACAAGCCCTCACCCTTGCCACCCGAATCAGCGCGGGTGCAGTGGAATCGCGCAGGCAGCACCCGGGTGGTATTGACGACGAGCCGGTCTCCGGATTCGAGCAGATCGGGCAAGTCACGAACCAGGCGATGGTCGACCGCGTCGGGTTCGGAGCGATGGAGCACCATCAGCCGGGCGCTGTCGCGCGGCGAGGCAGGCGCGGTCGCGATCAGGTGTTCGGGAAGGTGGTAGTCGAGGGCGGAGGTCGGAAGCATGGGCGGAGTGGCGGCGGTCACGATCGCGGTTCCAAGTGTCGCGCCAGGGATTCGCGATTTCGCCGGGTGTGGCGGTCCGGCATCGCCGAGATCAAGCCTAACGACTTGGTTCGGAAGCGGAGGCGATCTTATCGGCCGAAGTGGTCGGGCATGGGTTTCGTTGCTGACGGGGTGTGCGGGTGATCGACTCCAGTTCCTCGGTGGGGTTCGCGCAGCTTCGGCAGTGGTCGCCCGAACTCCCTATCGCTCAGAAGCCATGCGAGCGCCCGATCAGCCGGCATTGGTGCTGCGATAGCTATGAGCCGCTTCCCCCGCCGTACGCATGCTCGCTCGCGCTTGAGAACCGATCGTGCGTGGCCCCGCCGATCCCGTACCCCGACGAACTCTCGAGTCTGAATCGACTCGATCGCGATCTCGAACGGTGGTCGAGACGACCCATGCCCGTCGAGTCGGATCGCGATCGGTTGCCTCCATCGGGGATGGGCGCTTCGACCGGCTCCGTGGGCAAGGACGAGCCTACCCAGCCCGGCGGGCTGGCCCTTGATCTGATCGTGCGGCAACGAGCGGCCAGCGAGCAGGCGGTAACACGGTGGTACTCAGTTCCCACCTTCATGCCTCGGGGCTTCTCGCTCGATGTGCTTGCCTGATCTCCCCGCCCCGTGCTCTTGAGCGATGCACCGCTCCGAACACCTATCTCGCGGTACCAAAAAGAACCCGTCTCCCGCCGGTTCACAACCGGCCGGGAAGCTTGTACACTGGCGGGTAGGCCTTCGGGCAGTTCGGGGGTGGGGAACCGGCGACCGGGTGGGGGGATCGGGAGGTTTTGCGTCCATGGCTGTACAAAGCGTCTCCGACATCAGGAACATCTGTCTCGTGGGCCATTCGGGGTCAGGGAAGACCACCCTGACCGAACGATTGCTGTTTGCAACCGGCGCGATCAAGCGCATGGGCACGGTGGAGGAAGGGAACACCGTCAGCGACTGGACGGATGAAGAGCGACACCACAAGCACTCGTTGCAGCCGGCGGTCGCACATTTCAACTACGAGGGACACGACGTCAACGTGATCGACACGCCCGGGCTGGCCGACTTCATCGGCCACTCGATCGCCTGCCTCCCGGCGGTGGAGACCGTCGCGGTCGTGGTGGACGCCGTCAAGGGGATCGAGAACGTCACTCGCCGCATGATGACGGTCGCCGCGGACCGCAAACTCCCGCGCATGATCGTCGTCAACAAGATCGAGCATCCGGAAGCCGACCTGGAGATGCTGGTGGCGCAGCTGCGCGATTCGTTCGGCCCGATCTGTCTGCCGATCAATCTGCCGACGCCTGATCGAAAGGATGTCATCAATGTCTTCGAGCACGATGGCAGCGACGCCAAAGGCGACAAGACCGAGTTCGGCTCGGTGCACGATGCCCACAAGCAGATCGTGGAGCAGGTGATCGAGGTCGATGAAGACCTGACGATGCAGTACCTGGAAAGCGGCGAGGCGGGGAGCTTCGACGGCACGAAGCTGCACGCCGCGTTCGAGCGGTGCCTCGACGAGGGTCATCTGGTTCCGATCTGCTTCTGCTCGGCCAAGGGTGGGGCGGGGATTGACGACCTCCTGCACGTGTTCGCCACACTCTGCCCGAGTCCGGATGAGGTTCACCCTTCGGAGTTCCTCAAGCGCGGCGAAGACCAGACCGCCGATAGCGACTACCGCCCGGACCCGGAGCCGCACCGGCCCTTGATCGCCCACGTGTTCAAGGTGACGACGGACCCCTTCGTCGGCAAGCTCGGCATGTTCCGCGTGCACCAGGGCATCGTGAGGCACAAGCAGGACCTGCTGATCGACGATCAGAAGAACCCGATCCGGATCGGTCACATGTTCCGGCTGCAGGGCAAGGAGCACGTGGAAGTGCACGAACTTGGGCCGGGACAGATCGGCGCCGTGGCGAAGATCGATCAGTTGCGGTTCAACAGCGTTCTGCACGAGAGCCACGATGCGGATTACGTCCGTGTCAAACCGCTGCCGATGCCCAGGCCGATGTTCGGCCTGGCGGTTGAACTCAAGAACCACGCCGACGAGACCAAGTTTTCCGGCGCGGTTCACAAGCTGACAAGCGAGGATCCCTGCTTCGCGCTCGAGCGCATCGCCGCAACCAAGCAGACGGTGATCCGAGGCATGGGCGAGTTGCACCTGCGCGTGATGCTCGAAAAGCTCAAGGCCGGCGGGATCGAAGTCCTCACCAGCCCTCCCAAGATCGCGTACAAGGAGACGATCACGGTGAAGGCCAACGGCCACCATCGGCACAAGAAGCAGACAGGAGGAGCGGGCCAGTTCGGCGAGGTCTACCTGACGGTCGAACCGCTGCCACCCGATCACGCCGAGGGCTTCGAGTTCGTCAATGACACGGTCGGCGGCTCCATTCCCAAGCAGTTCATGCCCGCGATCGAAAAGGGCGTGCGGATGATGCTCTCCGACGGTGCGGTGGCGGGCTATCCCATGACCGGCATCCGGGTCGCCGTCTACGACGGCAAGTACCACGCCGTGGATTCCAAGGAAATCGCCTTCGTGACCGCGGGCAAGTACGCGTTCATCGACGGTGTCAAGAACGCGAGGCCAAAGCTTCTGGAACCGTTCGTGATGCTGGAGATCAGCATTCCCAGCCGCTTCATGGGCGATATCACCGCGGATCTGTCGGGCAAGCGCGGCCGCGTGCAATCGACCGACATGGTGGGATCGGACATGTGCGTCATCCGCGCCACCGCACCGCTGGGCGAACTGCAGAACTACTCCAGCCAGCTCAAGAGCATGACCGGTGGCGCGGGAGCGTACTCGATGGAGTACAGCCACGACGAGCAGACGCCCGCGCACGTTCAGCAGGAGGTCGTGTCGGCGTTCAAGGGACACGCGATCGAAGACTGAGTGGGTGGTCGCCTTCCAAGAGAGCCGTTGATGCGTCATCCCCGCGAACAACCCGCCGCACCGCCGCCGCCACCCGCACACCCGCGGGAGTTGTCAGGGCTGTTTCGGCCCCCGACTCGCACCGAACTTCACCGCATGTCGGGCAAGAGCCCGGTCTCAAGCTTCGTCGGTGTGCTGGCACTGCTCGCGCTCGGGGCGCTGATGCTCTACGGCGTGCAGACGCTGAGCAAGGGCGTCAACGCCCAGCAGCCCGCGCGAGGAGCGGGTGGCGCCGTCGGATCGCTCCACGCCGCGGCGGCTGGCGACGCCGCGGCGTTGTCCCGCGCTCTGGCGGGGATCAGCCCGGCCGAGCTCAACGCGCCCTGCCCAACCGCCGAGAACGGGCGTCAGGGGCTGACCGCGCTCATGATCGCCTGCATGGATGGCAGCGTCGCGGCCGCCAAATCTCTGCTCGACGCCAAGGCCCGGACCGAAGTCCGCACAGAGGACGGACGCACCGCCCTCATGTTCGCCGCCGGGTGGGGCGACGCCGCCAAGGTACAGGCGCTGCTCGATGGCGGCGCAAGGGTGGACGCCCGCACCAACGACGGCCGCACGCCGCTCATGTGGGCTGCCCACCGAGGCGATGTGGGCAGCGTTCGGGCGCTTCTGGCCGCGGGCGCCGGCGCCAACGAAACCAACAAGTGGCGACAGACAGCGCTCATGGCTGCGGCGGGCTCGGGTTCGCTTGAGAAGGTGCAGGCCCTGCTCGACGCCGGCGCTGATGTGGGTGCGTCCGACCAACGCGGCGAGACCGCCCTGCACGCGGCGACTTCCGCCGACGCTCCTCGCGCGGTGATTGAGCTTCTCATCAAGCGGGGCGCGGGCGTCGATGCCGCGGACATGGACGGCGTAACGCCGCTGATGAAAGCCGCGGAGAGGGCCGATGCCGAGCAGGTGGATGCTCTCCTCAAAGCCGGCGCCTCGCGCAACGCTGCCGACAAGACCAACAAGTGGACCGCCCGAGACTGGGCCGCCAAGCGCGATGACGAGAAAGGCCGCGCCGTGGCCGCGTTGCTCGCGCCGTGACTTCACCCGTTCTTGGTTGCTTCGAGCGGAACCCTCGGAATGACAATCAAGAGCATCAATGTACGGATCGTTTCCGCCGCGCTTCTGGGACCGATTTCAACCATCGCCATCGCATGGCTCGGCGCCGCCTTCGAGCACACGCTCCGCGAACCACACAACACGAAGTACCTTCGGCACGACACGTTTGTTGCGCACGGAGCCGTGAAGCACGGCTGGTTCGTCACCAATACGTCGCTTGAATGGACAGACCGACTTTCTCGCCAGCCAGGCGAGTACGACGTGCGCTCCGGGTTCGTACCCGAATCCGGTTTCCCGCGCTGGTCTCAGGCGTGGAGCAAGGTCCGTCCGGCGCGTCCGCCCGGAACTTGGGGAGATTGGGCGCATGAATCGGGGCTCTATGAAACAGGCGCAGGCTGGCCGATGCGGGCCCTCTCCTGCGAGTTCGACGAGCCCGTGCAGGACCCCGTAACCCGAGGTGCGATTTACACTCCCCGCGGCGGATTTGCGCTCGATTGCTTCGAGATCCGCGACGGCGCCCGAATCTTCCAGCCGCGTGCGTTGCCTTGCCGTCCCATCTGGTCGGGATTGCTCGTCAACTCTACCTTGATGGCGATGCTCTGGTTCGCCCCCCTCAGCATTCCGGCCCTTCGTCGCATCTTGCGCCGCCGTGCCGGGCGTTGCCAGTGCTGCGGTTACGACTTGCGAGGCCTCTCGCAACCGTTGTGTCCCGAGTGTGGTCGCGTGTTCGCACTTCCGGCAACCACCGTGCCGTAGCGCACCCCGTCTCCGTCGTCCTCACACACTCACATCCACAATCTCCCCCTCCACGCGCCCGCTCCCCTGCCACCAGCTCACCCGCGGCCGAACGAGCACATCCAACTCAACCCCCGGTACAAACTTCTCCCGGTGCGCGGCGTATCCCCACCCGACCAGCCGTATCCGTCTATCCTCGCCGGCCGCCCGCACCTGCACCGCGATGTGCTTCCCCGTCGTCCCCAGCGGTATCGGACGATCCGCGATGACCGCGCCGCGCAGCCGCAGCACCGGCTCGGCGTTGCCCGCGCCGCACGGCTGAAACCCCGCAAGCCCGCGCACCGACTCGAACGTCAGTTCGCCGAGCGTCGCGTCGCAATCGATCGTCACCCTCCGGCACATCTGTTCCGGCTTCACCTCAACCGCCGCGTGGTCCAGGAACGACCGCGTGAACGCACCGAGTTTCGGCTCCGCGAGCCGCAGGCCCGCCGCCATGTTGTGACCGCCGAACTTCTCCAGGTGCTCGGCGCACGTCGCCAGCCCCGCGTGCAGGTTGAACCCCTCGATCGAACGCCCTGACCCGTGCGCCACACCGTCGCGCAGGCTCAGCAGGATCACGGGCCGGTGGTGCCGCTCGACCAGTCGCGAGCACACGATCCCCACGATGCCCGCGTGCCACTCCGGGTGGGCCAGCACGATCGCGCGTCCGCCGCCCGCGCCCGTCATGCCCATCCGTCCCGCCATCTCATCCGCCTGATCGAGGATGCGCTGCTCGGCTTCCTGCCGCTCCCGGTTCTGCTTCGAGAGTTGCGCGGCGATGAGCTTCGCGCGGTCAGCATCGGTGGTGGTAAAGAGTTCGTTGGCCTCTCGCGCGTGCCCCATCCGGCCTGCCGCGTTCAGCCTCGGCCCGAGCCGGAAGCCCACGGCCATCGCGTCGATATCCTCGCCCGCCAAGCCCGACGCCTCGACCAGGGCGTTCAACCCGACGAAGCGGGAATGGCGGCAGCGCACCAGGCCATGCCTCGCGAGAACCCGGTTCTCGCCGTGCAGCGGAACGACATCGGCGATGGTGCCCAGCGACGCAAACGCGAGAAGGTCCACCAGCAGCCCGCGCAGCTCCGGCGATGTGTGGCGTCCGCCGGCGTGCATGGTCGCGAGACGCCAGGCCAGTTTGTACGCGACCCCCGCGCCGGAAAGGTCCTTGAACGGGTACTGGGAATCCGGCCTACGCGGGTGGACTACCGCGAACGCCCCCGGCAGATCATCGAGGCGAGTCGGCGGGTTGTGGTGATCGGTGATGATCACCGCGAGTCCCAGCGACGACGCGATCTGCACCGGGACGAGCGCTGTGATGCCGCAATCGACGGAGACCAACAGTTTCGCTCCATCCCCAGCGAGTTCTCGAACCGCACTTTCGTTGAGGCCGTATCCCTCCTCAAGCCGGTGCGGAACATACGTGCGGATGTTCGCTTGGGGCGAGATCGCCCGAACCATGTGCCACAGAATGGCGGTCCCGGTGACACCGTCAACGTCGTAATCGCCGTAGATGACGATTTGCTCGCCGTCGTGGCAGGCACGCAGAATCCGCTCGGCCGCGCGATCCAGATCAGGGATCAACGAGGGGTCGTGCAGGTGCGTGAGCTTGGGATCGAGGTAGGCCGCCAGCGTGCCAGGGTCGGCGAGGCCGCGTGCCGCCAGGATGCGTTCGCGAAGGAGGAGCGAAGCCGCTGCGTCTCGCGAGGCCGCATCTGAGCGATACTCCCACCTGGCCAGCAATCCCCTCATCGGGTCAACAGTACGCGAACACGGGCGATGTTGAAGGACGCTCGCAACTCGGATTGAGGAGAGCACGGGTGAACCACCGCTCGCGGTCGAGGTACACTGTGGCGGCACTGGAGATGGTGAGGGTGCTGGGGGTCGCCGTCAGTCCTGGCCGAGGTTCCCGCGAGAATGGTCAAGCTCAATCGGATCTACACCCGCACAGGAGACGACGGCACGACCGGCCTGGGTGACGGCACGCGCGTGCCGAAGCACGATCTCCGTGTCGCGGCGTATGGCGCGGTGGATGAGTGCAACGCGGCCATCGGCATGGCGATCACCGAGGGCGGTCGTGGCGCCCATCCCTTCCCGCTCGCGGGCGAGCTGGTCTTGCTTCTGTCCTCGATTCAGAACGACCTGTTCGATGTCGGGGCCGATCTGTGCTGCCCGATCGGGCCGCAAGAAGCCCCGGGCACGCGGCTTCGCGTGTCGCCCGCTCAGACGCAGAGGCTGGAGTCGGCGATCGACCGATACAACGCACGGCTTCGTCCGCTCGACAGCTTCGTCCTGCCCGGCGGCTCGGCCTTCGCGGCGGCTCTTCATGTAGCGAGG
This sequence comes from Phycisphaerales bacterium, assembly GCA_020846975.1. GTDB lineage: Bacteria > Planctomycetota > Phycisphaerae > Phycisphaerales > UBA1924 > JADLCX01. The sequence goes on along the minus strand of JADLCX010000026.1, from coordinate 76,669 downwards.
ACGGTGACACGGAGGGCCGAGCGCGATGTGGTCTCGCTCCTGCTCGCGGAGCCCGGGCCGACCAACGGCCAGACCGTGCATTACCTGAACCGACTCAGCGACCTTCTCTTTGTGCTCGCTCGGGTCGCCAACAGCGATGGTGCGACGGACATCAAGTGGATTCCGGGCGCCAACCGATCCACGTAGACTCCGCACAGGCTCGCCTCACCGGTCGATTCGTTGTGACCGACTATGTCCCAGGTCAGTTACACCCAGGATCTGCGTCAGGAGTTCGAGGCCGACACGTTGCGGCTGCTTCGTAGGCGGTTTCAATGGCTGCTCGGGCTGGTCGCCACCATCTACGGCCTGGCCCTGGTCGTTACGATCGCCAGCTTTGTGGTGATCGCGCTCGGTGTGGATCGAGAGATCGCCGCCCAGCGGCTCATCGAAGTGCGGGGCGGGTACTGGGGCTTCCTTGCACTGCTCCTCATCATCAGCGCGGATATCTGCGTGTTCCTCTGGTGCTTCCGAGAGGCCACGGCGCGGCGGAACAATCGACGGCAACTGTTGCGGCTGACCTTCGCGTTCTTCGTGTTTCGAGGGATCGCCGATCTGCTCGCGGCCTTCCTGCTGCGCACCGAGGGGTTTGCGTGGTACCTCGGCGCCTACCACGTTCTGGCGTGCACGCTGCTCCCTTGGACGCCGATGCAGGCGCTGCGCCCCATGTTCGTGCTCCTGCCCTTGCACGCGGCCTTGCAGTTCGCGTCCGCCAAACACGGTGTTGGCGGCGACATCGCGTGGATCATCGTGGCCTGTCTTCTCGCCGTGCCGGGATTGCTTATCGCGGCGTTCAAGACAAGCCGGCGTGCCGAGGAGTTCAAGCTCCGTTTTCTGCAGGACCGCTACGGGCAGATGCGCCGCGAGCTGGTCGATGCCCGTCGCATCCACGAAGCCCTCTTCCCCAGGCCGATCTCCGAGGGCTCGCTCACGTTCTCGTACCGCTACGAACCGATGCTCCAGATCGGGGGCGACTATCTCTACGCGCGGTTCAGTCCACCGCCCCTGGACCGCGGCGAAGGCGAGCCGGTGTTCAACTTCCTGCTCATCGACGTCACGGGCCACGGAATCGCGGCCGCACTGACCGTCAACCGGCTCTACGGGGAAGTCGAACGGTTGTTCGCGGAGGACCCCTACGCCAGTCCGGCGGATGTGCTCGCCGCCCTCAACCGCTACGTCCACCTCACGCTCGCCCGTCACTCGGTCTTCGCCACGGCGCTCTGCGTGCGCGTCGACATCGAGAACAACCGGCTGGACTACGCCAGCGGCGGGCACCCGCCCGCGTTCCTCTGCGGTGCCGACGGCTCGATCATCGATCTGAGTGCGACGGCCTACGTTCTCGGCGCGGCCGCGCCGGGAGAGTTCGACTCGGGCATGCAGACCGTTCGGTTCTCGCCCGGCGATTCACTGATCGCGTACACAGACGGGGCGATCGAAGCCCGCAACCCCGAGGGCCGGATGCTGGGGGTCTTCGGCTTCCAGAAGGCGCTCGCGGCGTGTCTCGCCGGACGTTCCGAGCTGACGGCGCAACTGCTTCGGATCGTGGAGCAGCACCGCGAAGGGCCGCCAGCGGACGACACCCTGTTCGTCGAGATCACGCGGCGCATCCAGGAGCGGCCTTCGATAGAAGCCGTGGCGATGCCGAACGCGGCCTCCGCAACCGCCGGCGCGGAACGCGCGAAATCTTCCACGCCCGCATCCCGGGGTTGACGCCGCGCGGAAGATGCAAACAATCCGTCAATGACCAAGAATGCTGACAGCCGCGCTCCCGTCGCGATCCTCGGGCCTACGGGTTACACCGGGCTGGAACTGATCGAGATCGTCGCACGCCACCCGCGGATGAGGGTTGCCTACCTCGGCTCCGCACGAACACCCGCGCCGCGGATCGATGCCGAGTTTCCGCGGCTTGCAGGACGCATGGGCGAAGGCGTGAGCGCGGAGTGCCGCGCCATTGACCACGACGCCATCGCGGCGGAAGGGGGGGGGTGCAAGCTCGCGTTCCTCTGTCTGCCCCACGAAGCCGCGATGGAGCACGCGCCGCCCTTGCTCGCCCGTGGAGTCAAGGTTGTGGACCTCTCCGCAGCCTACCGAATCCGCGATACGGCCGTGTACGAGAGGGCCTATGGCCATCACCACACCGACCCCAAGAACCTCGAGCACGCCGTTTACGGCCTGACCGAGTTCGCCCGCGAGCAGGTCCGCAGTGCATCGCTTGTCGCCAACCCCGGCTGCTACCCGACGGTCGCCGCGCTCGCGCTGGTCCCGCTCCTCCGCACCGGGCTGATCGTTCCCGACTCGATCGTCATCAACGCCGCCAGTGGTGTCAGCGGCGCGGGCCGATCACCGAAGCAGAACCTGCACTACCCCGAGGCCAACGAGAACTTCTCGGCGTACGGCATCGGTGTGCACCGCCACCAGCCGGAGATCGCGCAGAGTCTGAGGACCTTTGGCACGACGGCTCTCCCAGCCGCCGTCGGTGCGGGCTCCCGGGATCCTCTGTTCGTTCCCCACCTGCTCCCGTTGGAACGCGGCATCCTGGAAACCATCTACGCCGAGCCCGCTGGGGCCGGGATCGACACCGCCCGTGTTCAGGATTGCCTGAAGCAGGCGTACCGGGGCGAGCGGTTCGTGGTGGTGCGGGAAGGCGCTGAAGCTCCAACGCTCCGCGACGTCCAGCGGACCAACATGGTCCACCTCAGCGCCCGCGTCGTCGGCGGGCGGGTCGTCGTCGTGGGCGTCGAGGACAATCTTGTGAAAGGCGCCAGCGGGCAGGCGGTGCAGAACGCCAACCTCATGCTGGGATTGGATGAGACCGAAGGTCTGATGTGAACGAACGGGCGCACCGCGTTCCGCTACACTGGCCCCGTGTCCGAACCGCAGCCATCCGCAGCCGGGTCATCGTGGGTGAAGACCCTCGGTTGGGCCGCGTACCTCGCGTGCTCGTGGACGTGGTGCATCGGCATGTTCCTGCCGGTGCTGCTGGTCCGCGACTACGGCGTCTGGGGGTTCGTGGTGTTCGGCGTGCCCAACGTCATCGGCGCGGCGGCGATGGGCTGGGTGCTGCGATCGGCCCAGGCCGCGCGACGGATCAGGGCGGCGCACGCGGGTGCGTGCAAGTGGTTCTCGGTGGTCACGATCGCGTTCCAGTTGTTCTTTCTGATGTCGCTCTCTCAGATCGGCCCGGTGCTCTGGATCATCGCGGCGATCGTGATCGGAGGCACGCTCGGGTTTCGCGGTTGGGGCGCGGTGGGTGCGTGGCTCGGTTCCGCCGCGGCTCTCGCGGTTGCTTGGCGAGCGGGCGACCTGACGATCCCGCCTGAATCGGGAGTCCTGCCCGATGAATCCGTCCTGTACCTCGCACCCGTGTGCGTGTTCGGCTTCGCGCTCTGTCCCTATCTCGACCTGACGTTCCTGCGAGCACGTGCGGAAACAACCGATGCTCAGTCGCGGTCCGCGTTCTCTCTCGGCTTTGGTGTCCTGTTCCTGGCGATGATCGTGGGGACGCTGCTGTACGCGTCGTTCGCGCTCGGCGTGCTTCGCGGCGGCTCGTTTCCCGCCAACCGAGCCGGCGCGGCGGCGATCCTGCTGCACATCGCGGCGCAGTTGAGTTTCACGATCTGGGTCCACATGGACGAACTCGCAAGGCCGGCGAGCGAGGATGAAGGCGAGAAGCCGGCTCGGGTACGGGCCGAGACCCAACTCATGGGTGCGGTAATCGCCGCCACGGTGATGCTCGGTGCGGGGGTTGTGCTTGCTCGCTGGCGCGACGGCCTCTCTGGTGCCATGACCGGCTTCGAGATCGCCTACCGCCTCTTCATGTCCTTCTACGGTCTGGTCTTTCCGGCGTACGTGTGGCTGTGCATGATCCCCGCGCGCGGAGAGATGGGGACGCAGCGGCCGACGCGACGGAAGCGGGCGGTGCTGGGCGTCGCGTGTTTGCTGGCCGCGCCGTGCTATTGGATGGGGTTCATCGAGCGCGAGGCGGTGTGGCTCGTGCCGGGGCTGGGCGTCGTGCTCGTGGCGCGGCTGTTCGTGCGGCCAGAGGCGGGGGGGAGGGCGGACGAGGTGGCTGCGTGAGCATGTCGGTTATCGCTTGGCCCCCGCCTCGGACACGCTGGATACCCGGGAGAGGAACCACTTGGCGAGCGCGGGGCCATCGTCTCGGTAGGCCTTGTCCCACGAGTTGTGGTTCGCCTCGGCGTAGTACGTTGCACGCACATCGCCGGTCCAGCCCGCCGTAGTGAGGGCGCCGATGAGTTCTCGCATCTGCTCAGGCCGCACGACATCGTCCTTCTCGCCGTGGAACGCCCAGACGGGCATCTTCGCGGCCGCGAGCGAGGCGGCGATGCGGGACCGGGCCGCGGCATCGTCCTCGCTCGGCGGCTTGCGCGGGTTGCCGACAAAGCCGCACACGGGCGCAATCGCCGCGAAGAGTTCGGGATGGTCCGCCGCGATGGCCCACGTACCTGCGCCGCCCTGCGAGAGACCCGTCAGGTACACCCGCGCCGGGTCGATGCCGCACTCCCGTGTCGTGGCGTCCAGGCAGGCAAGCACGAGTTCTTCGTGCCGCGACCACGAATCCTCCACGCGGGGCTTCTGTGGCAGGATGATGATGAACTGTCCCCACACCGCGTCGTTGCCCAGCGCGGCGGGGAGCAGGCCGACCGTGAGTTGCCTCAGCCCATCCGCGCCGCACTCGCCCGCGCCGTGCAGGAAGACGATCGCCGGCGCCGGCGCGCCCAGATCGAGGTTCGGAGGGACATACACGGCGTACCTGTTGTCTCGCCGCTCCGCGGCCACGGTCCGCAGGAGGATGCCCCTTTCCCGGGCGGCGCTCGACTTGTCGGGCTGGATCGGTGTGCCCGCGCCCCCCCCAGCGCACCCCCCCGCGCCCATCAACGCCGCTTCGAGCCCCAGCACGAGTACGCCGCCGATCCATTTCACGCCGTCCATGCGCCAAGCATACGGGTGTCGTCCAAGTTCGTGGTGGCGGGTACTCCGCGTCTCCGACGCGGGCGGAGAACGGGGCGTGCAAGGCGCGCCGGCCGCCTCGGAGAGGCGGGGTGCCCGGCCCCCGGTTCTCGCCACCACAAACTTGGATTACACCCAAGCGTGCTCGGGCGGGCGATCGGCGGTCGTACGCTTGTCCATGCGCTACCGACCCATCGGCAAGACCAACATCAAGGTGTCCGAGATCGGCTTCGGCTGCTGGACCATGGGCGGGCCGAACTGGTCGGCGGATTCGGGCGTGTCGATCGGTTGGGCCAAGGTGGATGAGGGCGAGGTACTCGATGGGATCAAGGCCGGGCTTGATGCGGGCGTGAACCATTGGGACAATGCCGACAACTACGGGAACGGGCGCGCGGAGCGGCTGCTGGGGCAGTGTTTGAAGAAGCTCGGTGTCAAGCGCGAGACGCAGGTGATCGCGAGCAAGGTGGGACACTTCCGCGGCACCGCGCCGTGGGCGTTTGATCCGCCGCACATTCGAAATCAGTGCGAGCAGTCGCTGCGGAACCTGGGCGTCGATCATCTCGACATCTACTACTTCCACCACGGGACGTACATCGGGCCGGGGTACGACGGCCAGATGCACGACTACCTGCACGAGGCCGCGGCGACGATGCGGGCGCTGGTGAGCGAGGGGAAGGTGCGTGCGATCGGGCAGTCAGCGTATTCGCACGACGACTTCGCCCGCGCTGTTCCCGTGCTCAGGCCCGATGTCCTGCAGAACAAGGCCAACCTTCGCTACCCCGACTTCATCCGCCCGGGCTCGCCCACTCAGGAACTGATGGCGCGGCACGGGTGCACGTTCGTCGCCTTCGGCCCGCTGGACCAGGGCATCCTGCTCGACAGGTTCGACCCTGATGACCCGCCGAAGTTCGGCGCGGGCGAGCACCGCGCCAACCGCAAGGACTTCGCGCCCGAAACCCTGCGCAAGGTCCGCGAACGGCTGGCGAAGGTGAAGGAGCGTTTCGGCGCGGCCGGGAAACCGCCCGAGGAGCAGCCCGCGATCCTGTCCTCCATCGCAAGCCGGTGGGTGCTGGGTCACGAGAACGTGTGCTCGGCGATCCCCGGCTTCCGCAACGCCCGGCAGGCGCGCAGCAATGTCCGCGCGGCGGCCGATGGGCCGATGAGCCCGGCGGATGTCGTCTGGTTGCGTGAGTTGTTCGGAGCGTGAACGGCGAAACGCCCCTGCGAGCATCAGAAGTTGGTCAACAGTCGCGGATACGACCATGCGGCGTGTGGTTGGTGGCCAAAAACACGATGTCTTGGCCCATCGAGACGATGTTCTGGCCGTTCAACATCGTGTTTGCCGTGTGAACGTTCGTGTTGTCGGACGATGCGGGCCTCGCGCGCTGAAGCGGTCACCCAGCCGCGCGGCCTCGGGCGGCGTTTGGGCCGTGAATCTCCGGATGCGCGGCCGGCGCGATGAGGCGATACGCTCGGGTCATGCCCGAGCACGCGCCCGCCAGCTCCTCCTCGCCGCCTCCACCAGCGCGCTGGAACTTCCGCCTCCTCCGCGCCGGCGAGTTCAGACTCGACGGCGGCAGCATGTTCGGCCTCGTACCGCGGGTCGTCTGGGCCAGGTCGGTCCCGACCGACGACAAGGGACGGATCACGGTCCAGCACAACTGCCTGCTGCTCGATCGCGTCGGGCCGGGAGATGGCCCGAAGCGCGTGCTGCTCGAAGTCGGCACGGGTGACAAGCTCGACCCGAAGATGCGCGAGGTGTTCTCGATCCAGACCAACCCCGCGACCGGCCGCGTGCGGACCATCGTCGATGCGCTGGCGGAGGTCGGCGCGACGCCCGAGTCGATCGACGCCGTGGTGGTCAGCCACCTGCACTTCGACCACGCCGGCGCGCTCACGCGGCTGGCGAGGCCGGGCGAGACACCCGCCTGGCTCTGCCCTCCGAACAGCGACGGCGGCGGGGGTTCTTCGCAGACCGGCGGGTGCTGCCTCACGTTCCCCAACGCGGTGGTGTATGTCCAGGCGCGCGAGTGGGCCGATGCCACGGCCAATCGCTCGGTGATGACCAAGACCTACTACCCCGACCACCTCCGACCGATCGAGTCAAGACTGCGGTTGATCGACTCGCCTCGCCCCTTCCCGCCCGGCCGCACGCCCGACCGCGATGAGGACCCGCAGTCACCCGTCGAACTACGGCAGACCGAGCTCTGGCCCGGCGCGGGGATCAGCACGTTCCTGGTCCCCGGTCATACCTGGGGCCAGCAGGCGATGCGCTTTACGGAGCCGGGGTCGGATGCGGGGGAGGGAGGTGGGGGGGGGAAGGGACGGACCATCGTCTTCACACCCGATGTCATGCCCACGGTGAACCACCTCGGGGCGGCCTACTCGCTGTCCTACGACGTCGAGCCGTACACCTCGATGCTCACGCGGCGGTGGTTCCTCTCCGAGGCCGCGCGGGGCGGCTGGGTGCTGTGCCTTGACCACGAGCCCGGACACCCGCTGGTCCGCGTCCGGGAAAACGGCAAGGGCTGGTTCGACCTGATCCCCGAGCCGGTCTGAGCGGACAGGGCCGCGGGCCGCAACGCTATCATTGCCCGGATCGCTCGATTCACCGCCCGCCCCCGCCCACAGCCCGACGCGTGACCACTTCGACCGTTCAATCCTCGGATGCGCCCACGACCGGCGGCGATGCCCCGCCATCCGCCGGACGCGATGGGTCGGCGCTCGCGGCCCCGCCCGGCCCGGCGCGCCCCGTCACCGGCCGTCCGCCGGCCCGCAAGCGCACGTTGGTCGAGCGCATCGAGGCCTACATCTCCAAGCTGAGCACCAAGAACAACTTCTGGCACCGCGTCTGCTCGCTCATCTGGCTGCCCTTCGCCTTCCGCAGCGGGATCAAGATGAAGCGTGTTGACCCGCAGACCTTCACCGCGGTCCTGCCCTTCCGCCGCTTCAACCGCAACTGGTACAACGCCATGGCCGGCGCGGCCCTCCTGGGCAACAGCGAGATCGCCGGCGGCATGTACGTGTTCGGGATCGCGGGCGGCGACTACACGGTGGTGTGCAAGAACCTCTCGTACACCTTCCTGCGGCCGTGCCTCGGCCCGGCCGTCTACCGGATCAGGCCGCGCGAGAACATCCAGGAACTGCTCGGGCACGGCGGCGAGTTCAACATCACGATCGATCTCGATATCTACCAGGGCATCACCAAGATCGCCCCGGGCAAGACGGGCGAACGCGAGAAGCGTGTGGGCAGGTGCGAGGCGACCTTCCACGTCACGCCCAAGGCGCACCACAAGCACAAGCGAGAGCGGCGCGCGGGCGCGGCCGAGGCAGGGGCTGCCGAGCCGGATCAGCCGCCGCCGACTTGATCCGGCGTGCTACTCCTTGATCCCCTCCACACGTCCCTCATCCGTGTACTTTCGGAGCGCGGCCTCGAAGTCCACGCCGTGGATGTTCGCCAGCGTCATCAGCCACGCAAGCACATCCGCAAACTCCTCTTCGAGGTTGGCTCGCTCCTCGGCTGTCGGCGGGTTTCGCTTGTGCGCGGGCGGCGGTCCCACCGGCCGGTTGTCGTGGATGGCCGTGGCCAACTCGCCGACCTCCTCCATGAACAGCAGGAATGTTCCCGCACCACCCCGCGCCGAATCGGTCGCGTAGTACCGTTCGCGGATCAACTCCTGGAATGCTCGGATGGTCAACGAGGTGCGGGGGCTGGGCATGGGGAGCACGGTAGCCCCGGCTCGTGCAACCGTCGGGTTAGGACACACTATACTTGGTGTCTTCGCGCGGGAAGTTGGGCCGAGCGGAAGGGAAGCGTGGGGGGGAGGGGAGGGAGGAGCAAGGACAGGAGTTGCGTTCGAGCATGTGGGGTTCGTGCACACGGAGGTTGAATCGGCGAGGCGGCCCCTTCTGGTGGCTGCTCGCCGCGGCCGCTCTCTCGGCCTCGGGATGCACCGACCCGTTCCTCACCCACCGCAAGACCCTCGAGACCCTCCATGCCGAGGGTCGCTTCGATGAGGCCGCGGCGCTCATGGATTCACCCGACGGCCGCGCGCTCTACGGCGACAAGAACCGTCTGCTGCTTTGGCTCGATCGCGGGTCGGTCGCGCTGGCGCAGCACGACCCGGCCCGCACCATCACCGAGCTTGAGAAGGCCGAGGATTTCATGGAAGTCCGGCGCGAGCCCACGGCCGGTGACGAGATCGCCAAGTGGCTGCTCAACGACACGGCGGCGCCCTACTACGGCGAGCCCTACGAAGAGCAGTATGTCAACGTGCTGAAACTTCTCGCCCAGTTGGAGCAGGGGAACCTCGACGGGGGGGCCACGGTCGAGGCCAGGAGGATGGCCGGCAAGGCCGATGTGCTGCGAGACCGCTACCTCCGCTCGGTAAACGAGGCCGACAAGAAGGGCGAGGATTTGATCGCCGGTTTCTCCCCGCCTTCACTCGGTCAGCGCTACGCCAACCCCGATGGTGAGTTCGTCGAGAGCACGCTGGGCGTCTTCCTCACCGCGGTGACATTCATGATGACCGGCGACCCCGGCGGCCAGAGCGTGGCCGCGCGGCGACTGATGACCGACATCGACGCCCAGCGGGGCTTGATCGGCCCGGTGCGAGCCGGGGACTTTGCCTCCCTCTCCGATCTGCGCCCCGGCAGAGTCAACACGCTCATCGTCGCTCTCTCGGGCCGAGGACCGACGAAGGAGCCGGTGCGATTCGGCCCGATCCCCATCTACACCTACACGGTCTACTTTGAACTTCCCGAACTGCGCGGCGGCTCGGCCGAGGCCGCGCGTGCCCGCGTGCTGATCGACGACGGCGCCACCGCGACACAGGAACTCGCGTTCATCGAGGATATGCGATCCGTCGCCACCGAAAACCACCGTCGCCAACTCCCGCTGATCTACACCCGCGCCTTCATCCGCAGTTCCCTCAAGGCCGCGGCCGTGGCCGTGGGCACCGAGGCCGCGCGCAAGGGCGCGGGCAGCCATGACGCCAGGACCGCGATCGAACTCGCCGGCATCATCGGCGGTCTGTTGTTCGTCTCGCAGACCGAGAGGGCCGACCTGAGGTGCTGGACCTTCCTGCCCGGCCAGGCCCACGTCGGCCTGCTCGATCTCCCGCCCGGCGAGCACACCGTCAAGGTCGAGTACCTCTCGGATTCCGGCGGGCTCCTGTACACATCTCCAGCAACCGCCATCACCGTCTCACCCGATCGCCGCCTCAGCACCGTTGTCGAGCACTTCTGGCGATAACCCCCCGCCCCACCCCCCCCCCCCCGGCGGCTTCCGATCCCGATCACGCCAAACGCCAACCCCACCAAGGATTGCCCATGAACACCGCACACCGAGTCGTCCTGCCCGCCACCCTCCTGACCGTCCTGTCGTCGCTTGTCTCCTGCGGCCCCACGCACCGCGATGTCGATCGCGTCCCGCCCGAGACAGTCGTCGATGTCGATTACCGCTTCGACGATGAGGATGCCCGCCAGGTCTGGCAGGGCATGGTCAACGATGCCACCTTCCGCGGCTGGATGGACCGCTGGATCCAGGAGCACAACGGCCAGCGACCGATCATCATCATCGGGCCCGTCGCCAACAAGACCCAGGACTACATCAACCAGAACCTGTTCACCCGCAACTTCGAGCGCGAGATGCTCAACAGCGGCAAGGTCCGAGTCGTCAGCGCCCGCAACGAGCGGGGCGAGCTGCGCGATGAACGCCTGCAAGGCCAGGAGTGGAACAGCGAGGCCACGCGCAAGATCATGAAGAACGAACTCGGCGCCGACCTGATGCTGCTGGGCGACATCAACGATGTGCAGGAGCGCAGCCTCAACGGACGCACCGTGGTCAAGTACTACCAGGTCAACCTCGACCTCACCGACATCGAGACCAACGAGAAGGTGTGGATCGGCTCGGTCGATGTGAAGAAGGTCAGCACGGAGAAGTGAACGCGGGGGGGGAGGGGGGAGGGGGGGGGGGAGGGGGGGGCAGCGCAGCGCTGATCCGAGCGTGGCAAGCCTGACCGCAGCCGCCGTGCGGGGTGTTATCCGTCCGGTTTTCCGTCACCAGGAAGCGGGGGGAAAGCCGAACTCCGGCATTCCCCTCGGACAGGTGGCCATACCCTTCCACCAGCGCGAAAGAGGAGTTCCTCAAGGCTCAGAATGGATTCCTCAGGCCTCAGAATTCAATTCTGAGGCCTCAGGAACTCTTCTTTAGGGCTCAGGAATCATTTCCCAGGCCTGAGAACTCGGTTCGTAGGCCTAGGGAATCAATTCTCAGGCCTAAGAATTGGTTTCTGAGGCCTCAAGAACTGTTTCCCAAGGCTCGCCGGTTCCCTTTCAGCCACGCGTGACCCCGCCTCAACCCCGATTCTGACCACGCAGCCCCGTTTTCATGGCCACGGATCATCCGACGCCCCCATCCGCCCCCTCTTCCTCCCCCGGCGCACCCAGCCCCCTGTTCCGGCTGCTCATCGTCCAGGTCGTGGTGGTGATCTGGGTCTTCCTGCTCGGCGGGCTGATGGTCATGCGCAACTCCGGCGCCCTCTCCGAATCCGCCGTTCGGGTCTTCACGATCATCCTCGCGGTGGTCGCCATCGCCGGCCCCTTCGCGATCATCGCGGCCTTCCTCCGCCGCCGCTCGCTTGCGGATCGCCGCGTGGCGGTCGAGGGGTGCTGCCCGCGGTGCCGCTACGACCTGCGCGGTCTGCCGGGGTGGACCGATCCGAACGCCTCGAAGCCCTTGCAATGCCCCGAGTGCGGGGGGATGGTCCTGCGGCCGCCAGCCCTTGACAGCTGCGTGCGACCCGAACAAAGCGGCAAGGAGCCTCCCCAAACGCCTCCCGCCCAGTAGTTCTTGCCTTTGGCAACGGGGCGTCTACACTTCCCGCCCAACTTCGACCAGTCCCCATCCCAGCCACCCATGCCCACGATCAACCAGCTCATCCGCAAACCCCGCCGCCCCGTCGTCGCCAAGTCGCGCGTCCGCGACATGGACGAGTGCCCGCAGAAGCGCGGCGTCTGCCTGGTCGTCAAGACCGTCACCCCCAAGAAGCCCAACTCGGCTCTCCGCAAGGTGGCCCGCGTGCGCCTGAGCAACGGCAAGGAAGTCACCGCGTACATCGGCGGCGAGGGCCACAACCTGCAGGAGCACTCGATCGTGCTGGTCCGCGGCGGCCGCGTGCGCGACCTCCCCGGTGTGCGCTACCACATCGTCCGCGGCACGCTCGACTGTCTCGGCGTCGAGAAGCGTCGTCAGAGCCGTTCGCTCTACGGCGCCAAGAAGTCCAAGAAGTAATCCCCCGTGAGACGTGGCGCGGAAACGCCAGGTTTCATTTCTGCCGAATCGACATCGGCCGCCGCCGTCGTGGCGCGGCCTTCAGGCAAGTAATCGGGGCACGCCCGGCCGGCGTGCTTCGGTGAACAGGTGACGGAGCCGCGCCCGCCTCGTACAGGCGGGCCGCCCGTCGATGAGCCCCAAGGAGTATCGCCCATGGCCGGACGTATCACCGCCTCCGAATCCCAGCTCCGCCCCGACCCGCGTTTCAACGACAAGGTCCTGGCGAAGTTCATCAACTGCGTGATGTCCGACGGCAAGAAGGCCGTCGCCCAGCGCGTCGTCTACGACGCGATGGAGATCATCCAGCAGAAGCTCGGCAAGGAAACCGCCCCCGAGGCCCCCAAGCAGGCCATCGAGGTCTTCACCCGCGCGATCGAGAACGTCAAGCCGTTTGTCGAGGTCCGCTCCAAGCGGGTCGGCGGCGCCAACTACCAGGTCCCCATGCCCGTGAACCGCAACCGCCAGCAGTCGCTCAGCTTCCGCTGGATCATCGATTCAGCCCGCGGCGAGAAGGGCCGCCCGATGGCCAGCCGCCTCGCCGACGAGCTCTACGCCGCCGCCAAGGGCGAGGGCAAGGCGATGACCGTCCGCGATCAGATCCACCGCATGGCCGAGGCCAACAAGGCCTTCGCGCACTACGCACGGTGATCCGGCATGAAGGCGGTCGTGCAGCGCGTCCGTGGCGCGAGCGTTGAAGTGGATGGCATCATCCGCGGCGCTGTCCCCGTGGATAGCGGCGGCTTGGTCGCGCTGATCGGCCTCGAAGAGACCGACACCGCCGACGATCGCTCGTGGATGGCCGACAAACTGGTCAACCTCCGCGTTTTTCAGGATGCGCAAGGGAAGATGAACCGTTCGGCCATCGATTGCGGCGGCACGCTGCTTGTCGTGCCCAACTTCACCGTCGCCGGCGATGCCTCACGCGGGCGGAGGCCGGGCTTCGACCGGGCCATGAAGCCGCCGCGAGCGGAGGAAGAGTTCGCCCTGCTGGTCGGGGCTGCCCGGGCGCTGCACCCGAAGGTCGAGTGCGGCGTCTTCCGTGCCCACATGGTGGTGACCATCATCAACGACGGCCCGGTCACGATCGTCCTCGACTCCCGCGCTCCCAAAGCCTGATCGGTCCGCTACCGGCCGAGCCAATGACCCGGCACAGCGCCGTGATCGGCGCGGATGGTCGAGCGAATCCCGCCGCGGCCTCTCCAATCGGCCACGATCTGGAGCCACGCGGGGCGGAGCAGCGATACCAGGTCATCGCGGATGCGGTTGGTCACCGCCTCGTAAAAAATGCCCTCGTTGCGGAAACTCTGGTAATACAGCTTGAGCGACTTGAGCTCCACGCACCCGTGCTTCCCGGCGTCGGTGTTCGCCGGCGCGGGGCCGTACCGCAGCGTGATCGACCCGAAGTCCGGGTGGCCGGTCTTGGGGCACAGAGAAGTGAACTCATCGGACGTGTGCTCGATGACGAACGGGGTACTCGTCGGCGTCGCGAAGGTTTCGAGGAGCGTGATGTCGGGCATGGGCTCTCCTCGTTACCGTCCGTACCGCGTGACGATCTCGCGGATCTGCGGCTGGTCCGGCTCGAGTTGCAGCGATCGCCGCAGCATCGCCACACCGCGCTCCTTCAGCGAGCCGTCCTGCCGGTCGCCGCCGATCCAGTCGTTGAGCGTGCTCACACCCAGCCCGTTCAGCGCGGGAAAATAGTCCGCATCAATGTCCAGCGACTTCTGGAAGTTCGTGCTCGCGGCCGCGTAGTCCTTGAGCCGGAAGCGGGCAAAGCCCAGCCGCTCGAACACCGCCGCGGAGGGGTGCGTCTTGGCGGCCTGTTCGAGCGCGTTGGCCATCTCGTCGAAGCGGGACAGGTTGGCCAGGCTCTCGGCGAGGTTGAGCAGGAGTTCGCCGGTCAGCGGCATGAGCTCCGCCGCCTGCTGGTACTCGTTGACCGCATCCTGATGGCGACCGAGCGCGGCGTAGATCGCGCCAAGGTTCAGCCGAGCCGAACCGTCATCCTTGTCGAGGGCCACGGCCTTGCGCGCGTAGGACAGCGCCTGCGCGTTCTCCTCGATCTGGTAGTACGCGGTGGCCAGGTTGAGGTTGGCCTGGAAATCGTCCGGGCGGATCGTGAGCGCCCGCAGGTACGACTGGATCGCCTCGGTCACGCGCTCGAGCAGGTGCAGCATCAGCCCGTGGTAGAACTGGGCATCGAAGTTCTTCGGCTCGACGCGGGCTGCCTGGGCGTAGCGAAGTTCGGCCTTCTCGTAGTCCCGGTCCATCCGGTAGATGTCCGCCATCCCCATGTAGGCGGTCGTCAGGTTCGGGTTGATCTCGATCGCCCGCTGGAACTCGATCAGGGCCTTTTCCTTGTCGTTGGCCCGCACGGCATCCTCGGCCGTGGCGATGTGGGTGAGGGCTTCGGTCAGCCGCGTCGGCCCGGACGTGGACGACTCCGCCGTCGTCGCGGGTTCAGCGGGCTTGGCGCTCCCCCCCTTGTTGCACCCAGCCAGCATCACCGAAGCCAACACCGCCCCCGCCGCAACTCCAGCTACAAGTTGTCGGAAGGCGCGGGCGGAGGTCGAAACGGTCAGCATGACAGGCTTCCGGGACAGGTCGCAGGCAGGTGGGGAAGTGGGGGAGGATGGGGCAGCGGCGGGGGGTGTTTGGGTGCTGAGGATAGCCGAGCGCGGCGAAACCTGCACGCCCCGGTTCCCGCGATGGGGCACGGCCATTGGATCGCTAGGCCTTGCGCCGTATCGCTCGCTTGGCGGACTTGGTCTTGCCGGCGGGTTTGCGCTTCTTCTTCCTCGGCCCGCCCTTCTTCGGCGCGGCCGCGGTGGTACGCACGGGCTTGCGGGCGGGTTCGGTCTTCGGCGCTTTCACCGTGGCACCCGACAGGCATTCTCGAAGCGTCCCGAGGTTGATCGTGTCCCACGGCACTCCGTTGGCATCTTTGCCCTTGGGTGTCTCCATGATCTTGGGAACGCCGGCGAACGCCGACCCGCCCCCCCCCCGCACACCCAGCACAGCCGCGAACCCCCTGACGCCGATGGACCCCAGCCCGATGTGCTCGTGCCGGTCGCGGTGAGAGTTGAAGGGCGTCTTGGAGTCGTTCATGTGCAGCACACGCAGATGCTCCAGCCCGACCACGCGGTCCCACTGCTCGAACACCGCCGCGGCGGTCACCGGGCTGGACAGGTCGTACCCGCCCGAGTGAGCGTGGCACGTATCGAAGCAGAACCCGACCCGCATCGGCTGCCCGGTCGCCTCGGCGATCATCCCGCGCAGGGCTGCGAGTTCCTCAAACTCGCGACCGAGCGTCGATCCTCCGCCCACGGTGTTTTCAAGACACGAGATGGTGTGGAAGCCCACGGTCCGCTCGAACAGTTCGCGGTACGCCGCGGCGATGCGCTTCAATCCACTCTCGCGGTCCGAGGTTGTGAACGCGCCGGGGTGATGGACCAGGAACGGGATCCCCAGCGACTCGCATCGCTCAATTTCGTCCGTCATCAGGTCGATCGATTTCCGCCACAACTCGTCATCCGGGCTCGCAAGGTTGATGAGGTACGACGCGTGCGAAACCGTTCGATCCTTCCAGCCAAGTTCCGCGATGCGGGCGTTCCAGTCCCGCACGAGCCCAGGGTCCAAGGGCTTGGCCTTCCACTGCTGCTGGTTCTTGGTGAAGAGCTGGACCGTATCGAGCCCGAGCCCAACGGCCTCGTCGAGGGCGTTGAGCATCGAACCGGAGATCGAGAGGTGCGAGCCGAACATCGGTGGAGGTTAGTCCCGCGGTGACCGCGCCGCGCCGTGTTCGCGGAGAGTTCGTAACCCATTGGTGGTGGGATGCTTACTGTTCCGCGGATGCTCGTGCACCGGCTTTCGTACGCTTGTGTTCCGGGGCAGGATGGGGTAGTGTGCACGCATCACCCTCGCCCTTCGTGGCCGCGTCGGTTCTCAGCGTCTCGCACGCTGCCGCACGCAATGTTCACCCGGCCTCATCCATCTCGGATCGAGTGAGCCTCACCCATGTCCACGCCCACCATGATCGCCAAGCCGCCCGCCTCGGGTTCTTCTGTGCCCCGCACCCCCTCCCCCGGCCTCGGTTCATCGGGCTCGCACGCGGCTTCGCGATCGATCCGCGCGCCCCGCGGCCCCAAGCGCACCTGCAAGACCTGGCAGGCCGAAGCCGCGATGCGGATGCTCATGAACAACCTCGATCCCGAGGTTGCCGAGCGGCCAGAGGCCCTGATCGTCTACGGCGGCCGCGGCCAGGCGGCACGCGACTGGCCCAGTTTCGATGCCATCGTCGAGACGCTCAAGCGGCTCGAACCCGACCAGACGCTGCTCGTGCAGTCGGGCAAGCCCGTGGGTGTGGTCCGCACGCACACCGATGCGCCGCGGGTGCTCATCGCCAACAGCAACCTGGTCCCGCACTGGGCCACGCAGTCGCACTTCGACGCCTTGGCTCGCAAGGGTCTGATCATGTTCGGCCAGATGACGGCCGGCTCGTGGATCTACATCGGCACGCAGGGGATCCTGCAGGGAACCTACGAGACCTTCGCGGAGTGCGCCCGCCAGCACTTCGGCGGAACGCTCAAAGGCCGGCTCTGCATCACCGCCGGCTGCGGCGGGATGGGCGGTGCTCAACCTCTGGCCGTCACCATGTGCGGCGGCGTCTGCCTCATCGCCGACACCGATGACACCCGGCTTGCGAGGCGCGTCACCGACCGCTACCTCGATGAAGTCGTGGAGGGGCTCGACAACGCCATCGATGCCGCGATCGCCTGCACGGAGAAGAATGGGGGAACCGCCCGTTCTATCGGCGTCAACTGCAACGCCGTCGAGTTGCTCGAGCGGCTGCTGCACCGGGGCATCACCCCCGATGTCCTGACCGACCAGACCAGCGCGCACGACCCGCTCAACGGGTACATCCCGATCGAGACAACGCACCACGAGGCCGAGCAACTCCGCATCGCCTGCCCCCAGCAGTACACGCGGTTGTCGATGCAGAGCATGGAGCGGCATGTGCTGGCGATGGTCGAGCTCAAGCGCCGCGGCAGCATCACCTTCGACTACGGCAACAACATCCGCCAGCGGGCCTTCGACCATTCCGGTGGAACGTTCACCGATGCGTTCAGCTTCCCCGGCTTTGTTCCGGCGTTCATCCGGCCGCAGTTCTGCATCGGCCGCGGCCCGTTCCGCTGGGCCGCCCTGTCGGGCGATGCCCGAGACATCTACGTGACCGATCACGCCATCCTCGAAGCGTTCCCCATCCCCGAACCCGGCGCGGCCGTCGATCCCGCCGAGCGCGACTACATCGAGCGGCTGCACCGCTGGATCCTTTCGTGCCACGCCAACCCGGACGCGCTCGTGAAGGGCGACTTCGCGAGCTGCAAGCCTCGGTTCGGGTTCCAGGGCCTGCCCGCGCGGATCTGCTGGCTGGGCCTCGGCCAGCGCGACAAGGCGGGGCTGCTGCTGAACCGGCTGGTGGCCGAAGGGAAGGTCAAGGCGCCCATCGTGATCGGGCGCGATCACCTCGATTGCGGTTCGGTGGCGAGCCCCAACCGCGAGACCGAAGCGATGAAGGATGGGAGCGATGCGATCAGCGACTGGGCGATTCTCAATGCGCTGGTGAATACGGCCTCGGGGGCATCGTGGGTTTCGTTCCACCACGGCGGCGGTGTCGGCATCGGCTTCAGCCAGCACGCCGGCCAGGTCATTGTCGCCGATGGCACCGAGGAGGCTTCGCGCCGGCTCTCCCGCGTGCTGACCAACGACCCGATGATGGGTGTGTTCCGGCATGTGGATGCCGGTTACGAAGATGCTCAGGGCTGTGCCGAGAAGCTGGCGGTGGACATCCCAATGATGGCGCAGGATGCCTAACCCTCCCGCTCAACGGAGCCCCGGCGGTCGCGCCGGGGGTAGAGGGGAGCGCATACGCGCGGCTCGCTCGCCGCGCCCCTCAGCACGCGTTGTGTTTCTGTGCAGGGGCTTTGCCCCTGCAATCCGACGCTCCTGAGACAACGCAGGCCCGCCAGCCATGGCTCCGGCGGCCCTTGCTCAGTTCGTCACCATCGTCAACAACAGCCCAAGCGAGCCGGTCATCCAAGAAATCACACCGAGGATCACGGCAACCGCTGCCACAGCGGCCGCGCCCTTCGAGCCGTGATACTCCCGGTACTCGGCGCGAACAAGGAGCACCGTTAATCCGATGAGCACGACCGGCATCAGAAAGAAGTAGCACGACAGCGTCCAATCCGTTGCGCGTTCATAAGCGCGGTTGAACCGTGTGTCGCCGGGAACAAGTCCTGCGCTCAGGCAACGGTACAGGAACTTGGAAGCGTGGTAGGTCAGGAACGCCGCGGGCAGCGGTGCGAGCCCGATGACAAGCGCGAGAACACGCCGCGTCCGCGATGGCCGCGGGACCGGCCGCACATCCATGCAGATCGTGCCGCACTCAGGGCATTGCCCGGGGTCCATGGCGTACCCGCATGTGCGGCAGTTCCCTGCGGGTGTGTGCGAGGGCATGTCCATTCGATTGTACCGTTGACGGGGGCGCGACCCTCCGTCGCCGTGCTTCTCACGCCCACCCTCCACCTACGCTGCCATCATGCCCCACGCGACCCCGCTCTTGGTCATCCTGTGCGCCCTGTTTGCCACGCTCACCGGCTGCCAGCCCCACACCGGCTCGGAACTCGCGCGAAAGGGCGATGAGATCGTCGTTTGCGGCCGTCTTTTCCACACCGGCGCGCCCGTCGTGCTCTGGACCGATTCGGGAGGCTACGACGCCTACCGCACCGAGAAGCGATATGTCGCGTGGGACAAGGCCGCGTGGGTTGCGCCCGCGAAGCCGAACGCCGAACCCGGCACACCCAACCGTTACGGAATTCGCTTCGCCTCATCCGTCGGTCAGCCGGGTTGTCCCATCTCTCCCGACGATTTCGAGCGCATCCGCGGCGGGGGGTGGGACCTGACCACGCTCCAGCGCTGCGTCGATCAGTTCGTGCTCCATTACGATGTGTGCGGGACCAGCCGCCAGTGCTTCCGCGTGCTCCACGACATGCGCGGCCTGTCCGTGCACTTCATGCTCGACATCGACGGCACCATCTACCAGACGCTCGACCTCAAGGAGCGGGCCTGGCAGGCCACGACGAGCAACGACCGCTCCATCGGCATCGAGATCGCCAACATCGGCGCTTACCCGCCATCGGACCTGTCCGTTCTCAACCAGTGGTATCAGCCGACCCCGACCCGGCTCTCCGGCGACCAACCGGACGGTCCCGCATCGTCGGTTGCGTGGCCCATCATCACCATCCCGCCCCGGCTCGGCGACGGAGGCCTCCGACGACCCGGAACCTACGGCCCCGATCGGCCGGGTCCGATCGTCGGTCAAGTCCAAGGCCGCGAACTCGCGATGTACGATTTGACCCCGGAGCAGTACGACTCGCTCATCAAACTCACCGCCGCGCTGTGCACGGTTTTTCCGCGCATCCCGTGCGACTACCCGCGCGATGCGGAGGGAAACCTGGTGCTCGACAAGCTACCGGACGATGCGCTCGCCGCGTACACAGGCATCCTCGGCCACTACCACATCCAGGCCAACAAGATCGACCCCGGCCCCGCGTTGCAGTGGGATCGGGTCGTCGCTGGCGCTCGGCGGCTCGTCCAGCCATCCAGGCAATGATGCCGAAAGAGGCGAATCCGTCCGATAATCTGGATTCCAAAGGAACCGCTCACGCTCGTCATGCGAACGCAAATCGATCAAGTCGTACACCATTGCCGCCGGTTTAGGGGGGCACGCTCCAACGTTGCGCACCCCAAACCGGTGATCGGAGTCGATTTTCCGCAACATCCCCCTTGCAATTTGTTGAAACTCTTATCAGACTGCGCATTCTTTGCCCAACTTGTCGGCGGAGTTCGCAGCCTACTCGTAGCGACCAGCACCCGACGATCTCCCCGATAATGTCAGAATCAGCCCGCCACGGCCGCGGTCTGAGCCTTTCAGGTATCTGAGTGTCCGGGGGATCGGGGGATGAGGATCTGCCTTTGCGCCACCATGACCGTTGTGCAAACAGAGATGTCCGTGACACCCTTTCGTACCCGCCCGTTGAGGGTGCGTTGCGACGTTCCGAGCACGGTGAGTTGAGTATGTTGCGGTTCTCGCTCGTTCAGACTGCTGCTCCGTCGGGATGTACTCAACGATGTCAAGCGTTATCGGGAAGCCTGCGCCCCGCGCATCCGTCACGTTCGAGCGAAACTCCCCGAATTGACCGTGAGGGTGGGCAAGGGCTGCTCAAGATTCGAGTCACCCAAACTGGGTACCGATCCCTCGACCACCGCGGCACTCCGTTCCATTCTCTCCGCCGCGGCTGGAGCATCCTGATGAAGTCCCTTGTGTTCTGGGGCGTCGCCCCCGCGGTTCTCGCGGCGGTGTGCGGCAGCGTGTCGAGTGCTCATGCGGATCAGTACAGCGTGGTGGCCAGAGTTGGCGCATCTCCGGCCGGTACATCGCTCTCCGGCGGGTCGTACTACCGGTTGTGCAACTACTCAGGCTCGGAGATCCCGATCATTTCAGGATCGGGCCGCATCGTCTTCGAGAGCCAGATGCAGGGCTCGGGGCTGACGGCCTCAAACAACATCGCCGTGTTCGGCGCGGATCGTGCGTCGACAGGCGGTGACTCAATCAGCCTGCTCGCACGCACCGGAGAGCCGTTCTCCGCGGGCGTTACCATCTCGAATCTGAGCTCGCTCCAGGTCGGCAGCGATGATCGGGTCGGCTTCCTCAGCTCCCTGACGGGTAGCGGGGTGATCAGTTCCAACTCGAAGGCGTACTGGTCCTTCGTCCGAACAAATCGGGCGCTGGTGGCACGCGAAGGCACATCGGTCGATGGCTCCATGATTGGCGCGATCACGGATCTGCGGATGGAAACCAGCGACCTGTTCGGCACCTTCAAGGCCACCGTCCCGGGCTACAGCGGAGTCCATGCCTACTACAACTTCGACTCGACCGGATTGGAGTCGCTGGCACGGGTCGGCGAGAACGCGCCCGGCATCAGCGGCGCGACGTTCTCCACGAATCTGCGGCGGTTGTCCGGCGGTACGGGCGACTCGCTGCTGTATTCCACGCTCGTCGGTTCGACGGTGTCGAGCGCCAACAACTCCGCGATCTACCTCGGATCGGGCGACATTCTTCAGCTCGCAGCGCGGACCGGTCAGGCGACCGGAGACATCCCGGGCGCGTCGTTCCTTTCGATCTTCACATCCACCGCCGCGCCGGCGATCAACGCCCGCGGGTACGGAGCGTTTACCGCTTCGTTCGGCGGAACCAGCTCTGGGATGGGCATCTGGCGGACCTGGTCGAGCGGCACCTCGGCGAGCCGGCAGTTGATGGTGCGGACGGGCGACAGTGCATCCGGAATCGGCGTGACCGATGGCGCCACGTTCGCGAGCGTTTCGCCCGCGGGACTCGCCCAGAACCTGACGATCGCCAACGATGCCGCAAACTCGATCGCGCTCATCGCGAGCCTGTCGGGACCCGGCGTCGATTCGACCAACGACCGCTCGCTCTGGCTGCTTCACTCGCCGACTTCGCGAGAGATGGTGATGCGCGGCGGCCAACATGTCGGTGGTGCGATCATCGTGAACGAGTCGGTTGGCTCTACGGTCAGAACTAACGCCAACGGCCAGGTTGCGTTGCGAGCGATGGTGGTCACTGATCCGAGCACCCAGGCGACTGCGAACGCCATTCTCCGCTACTCCGGCGGCACGCTTTCGATGGTCGCGTGCGAAGGTCAGACGATCGCCGGCTCAACGCCACTCTACCTGCGCAGCGTGCGCTGGATGCCGGGAATGCAGTTCAACGATCTCGGTCAGATCGTCTTTGTCGGCGCGGTCGCGTGGGATGAAACAGACCCGACCGGGCGGCCCGCGCTCATGCGAGTGGATCAGGCCGGCGGCTTGGCCGTCATCGCCATGACCGGAACACGCGTCACTTCGACGCAAGGCGCGGACTTGGCGTTCAGTTCACTGGGCTACAGCGACTCGGCCAGCCTGAGCAATACCGGCGATGTCACGTTTGTCACAACGCTGATCGGCGGTGGGTCGAGCGACCACGCGATCCTCCGGGTCGCCATCGAGCCCTCGCAACCCACCCTGCCGGAGCGACTCCCCGGCGACTTCAACAACAACGGCATGGTGAGCGAGCAGGACCTGTTCGACTTCCTCAACGCGTACTTCGGCGGGTCACTGGCGGCGGACATGAACCAAACGCAGTCGATCACGGTTGACGACTTGTTCACCTTCCTCCAGCACTACTTCGGCTCGCGCTGATCGAGCTTGATTCGACGCACAAGTCCACCGACCGGTGAGTGGTTCGCCACTCACCGGTTGTCGTTTTTGACGTTCGGACCATGCCAGCGGAACGCTGCGCGATGCGACGAACGGGGAAATGTCAAAAAAAATTGGGCCCCATGATTCGTGTCCGGAATCGCCGGCTCGAACTTCGTAAAGTTCTGTCATTACGGAACTTACATCGTGGCCCGCGGCAACCGCGCCGTGAGAAAGGTGCGTGTTTGGGAGAGACGGCCGAGAACTCACCTCTTTAGGGGATTGATTCGCCCCCTCCGAGATCGTGTATTCTCCCCCTGGTTTGGGAGGTAGTCCGCGTCTCTTTCCGTCGTGCCATGGTTGCCGAGTGGACGCCCCTCTTCCGGCTCGTCGGTGTCGTTCATGGTCCAATCACTTGTCAGCAAAGGGGTTTCATCCGTGCGTTCTCGAATGGTGCCGTCGCGCTTCGCGCAGGTCTGTTCGGTCTTGGCTGCCTTGCTGGTCACGCTCGTGCCCAGCGCACGGTCGATGGCGGCCGTGTTGGTGAGGTACAACCAAGCCGGCGCGTTTGCCCCGTTTGTACCCAACCCAGCGGAGGTTGCCGGCTTGCAGCCGTGCCAGTTGGCTGGCCGCACGCTGCAGTTGGCGCTTCGGGACATTCCTCCCGGCACGACCACCCTTGAACTGAACCTCGATCCTGGCGAGTACTGGGTCACCCAGGCGTCGGACGACGACAATCGCACCGCGTTTCGCACGATCGGCAATCTGAACGTGATCGTGGGGCGAAACGGCGCTACCGGTGAGGTGGTGCTGCGCCGCGTCTGCGAAGGCTCATCCCAGTCGTTCCGCTTCTTCCGCGTGGTGGAAGGCGGAACTCTTGAGCTCACCAACATTACGTTGACGAACGGCCGCGCGATCGACGGCGGTGCGATCCAGGGTGTTCGCTGCACTGGTGTGCTGGTCCGTAACTGCCGATTCGTCCGAAACGTAGCGGCGCGCGGCGGTGCGATCTCGGTTTCGCAGATCCTCGGTAACGACAATTCCAACCTGCTGAGCGTGACGAACTGCGAGTTCCTTTGCAATTCTGCCAGCGCCGTGGGCGGTGCGGTGGACGTGGATCGATCGCGGCTCGATGTGTTCGGCGGCGTGTTCTCCGGCAACTCGGTGGTTTCTGAAATCGCCACCGAGGGCTTCGGCGGCGGCATCCATTTCATCAAGGGCTCCTCGGTCGAGTCCAACATCCGACTTCAAATTCGCCCCGATGCGAACGGCCGCAGGCCGCTTTTCTACAACAACACGGCCGCCGACGGCGGCGGCATGTACATTGACGGCGGACTTTCGCTCGAAGACGAGAACCTACCGGGCGTTGATCCCGTCTTAACACTGCCGATCGAGGCAGACTTCGCCAACAACCGCGTCACCCGACGCGGCGGCGCGGCCTTCCTGGTCTCCAGCAACCTGCGGCTTGACCGCACTCGGTTCGGCCTCACCAGCGCCGAGCTCGTCCTTGCGCTGGCCCAGTGGCCGCGGATCAACGAGTGCGATGTCCCGCTCGCCGTGGGCAACTGCGGCGGCGCGCCTGGCGTGTGCAACCCGTCCAATCCCGCAGGGCCTGCTCCGGATGCTGGACTCGGCGGCGGCAACCGTGCCGGGCTGCAGGGCGGCGGTGTTTACAACAACCGATCAACTTCGTACTTCAAGCGCTGCTTCTTCGAGAGCAACCAGGCTCTCAGCGAGCGGCTCTTCAACTGCGACAAGTTGAGCAACGGCGGCGACTTCGGCGGTTCGGGTGGTGGTCTGTACATCCGCGGCGGCAGTTCGGCCGCGCGCATCACGGCGACCGAGTGCTGCTTCACCAACAACCGCACCGGTTCCAATGGTGCAAGCGGTGGTGGTGGTGGCGTGTGCTGCGTTGAAGGTTCGGTGCCGGTCTTCGACGATTGCGTGGTTCGAGGCAACCGCGCGGCACGCGGCGGCGGCATGGCGTTCGCCTGCCTCGCCGACGGCGTCGTCTACAACACCGTGATCAACGCCAACGTTGGCACGGTCGCGGGTGGCGGTCTGTTCCTGCAATCGTTCTCGTTCCCGGGGACGGCTGTTACCGATCCCGCCCAGCGTTTCATGGCTTGGAATCCCAAGATCGTGCACTGCACGATCACCGACAATCGCGCCACCATCAGCACCGGGCTTCGCGGCGTTGTCGGTTCGACCGCCGGTTCGGGCATCCACATCCAGACCAACGACGGCGTGCCGATGGTGCTCAACAGCATTGTCTGGGGCAACCAGTCTGATCTCACCGGCGCCGGGAGCGGACCGATCTTCAACCAGTTCGGGTCTTCGTTCAGCTTCGGGTACGTCCCCTCGCTGCCCGCGCCCACCACGCCGGACGGCCGCCCCCCGTTCGGCTTCCCGCAGGTGATCTTCTCGGATATCGACACGGGCAACAACAACCCGTTCCCGACACCGGTTGGGCTGCCCAGCGGCTCGAACTTCGATGCCAATCCCCGCTTCGTGTTCGTCGCGCAGGGCAACGTCCACCTGACGTGCCCCTCGCCGTGCGTCGATCGCGCCAGCAACCAGTTCAACCTGGCATTCATCTCCAGTGTTGCGCGCCAGGCAGGTCAGCCGCTGCGTTACTTCGTCTCCACGCCACCGATCGACCTCAACGATGAGGTCGCGCAGGTGACGACGGCACTCCAGGACGACTACGACGATGGCGAAACCACGACCAACACGATCCCCGCGCCCGCTCTGGCGGTGCCGCCGATCAACGAGGTTTGCCCCGCGCCCAACTGCACGACGCCGTACCAGTTCGGCGAGCCGATCCAGCCTCGCACCTGCCGCGCGACCCAGTGTCAGTCGGACATGGGCGCGGATGAATCTCGCACCACCTTCACGGTCACCCCGAGCAACGACCGCGTGGTCTGCCTCGGCGGCCAGCAGTCGTTCACGGTTTCGGCCAACTGCCCGGACAGCTCGGCGTGCGATACCGCGCTGCCGCCGGTGGTCGGTCCGCTGTTCTTCTTCGGCTGGTGCCGGCTTGATCCGGGTCCCGGTGGCACGTGCATCGAGACGGTCATTTACGACCCCTTCCTGCCTGTGAGCGCGACCAACCCCGCGCCGGGCTACACGGTTTCTCCCACCGGCGCAGGCACGGGCTCGACGCTGACGATCACTTCGGCCCAACCGCGCGACAACACCGTTTTCAAAGCCAAGGTCTATCGAGGCGGCCCGGGGTTGTTTGTCCCGCTCGCAACGATCGTGACAGTCCCGATTCCGCCGTTCGCGGCACCTGATTCACCCGGCATGTTCACAGGAATCGCCTGCAACCCGCTGCTGGGCTGCCCGCCCGGCATGGCTCAGGCTCGCCTGTTCGTCATCAACCCCCCGACCGTCACGGTCATCCCTCCGAACCCGGACATCGTCTGCCGCACCGGCAACCAGTGCCTGGAGTGGGATGTGACCTGGGCGGTGCTGCCGACCGAGGCCGTGACGCTCTGCGGATACTCGTCCATCCCGCCGCTCGCGTGCACGCCGGCGGTGAACTTCGGCAAGCGGACAACGCCCTCGGGCACCGACACGCCGATTCTTTCGAGCGATCCTCGAATTCAGAATGACCCGCCCGTGATCGCCAACGGCGTTGCGACGCAGCGTTGGCGGCTGTGCTTCACCAACGCGGTGGATTCCGACTGCGGCCGGTACACCCTGACCGTGGCGTGCAGCAACCTCGCCGCGGGCAAGTGCACGCCGGCATCGGGCTCGGCGGATCTGTGCGTCACGCCGCCGCCGACCGCGACCAACGGCGGCGATCGCAACGTCTGCGTGGGCGGCCAGCAGACGCTGACGTTCACGGCCACCTACCCGGCCTCGTCGTGCGTGTTCTGCCCGACCGCGCCGTGCACCAACTCCGCGATCATCACCAAGAATGGCACGCCGCTGCCCGTCAGCGCGTACACATGCACGCCCATCAACGCGTCGCGGCAGGTCACCTGCACGGTCGCGTTCGCCTCGGCGCAACTCACCGACTGCGGCACCTACTGCATCGAAGCCTCGTGCAGCAACCTGGCCGCGGGCAAGTGCGGGATCGCCCGGTCGTGCGCCAACCTGTGCGTCCTGCCGCTTCCGACCGTCACCGCCGATCCTGACAAGTCGGTGTGCGTGGGCAGCAACCAGACCCTCAACTTCTCGGCCTCCTTCCCGGTCGGTTCGTGCTCGTTCTGCACGAACGCATCCTGCACGCCGAACGTGGTCATCAAGAAGGACAACGTCGCGCTGTCTTCGAGCAGCTTTGTCTGCGACCCGATCACGGCGCAGCGAGTCGTGAACTGCCGCGTCAACATCACCAACGCGACCCTGACCAGTTGCGGCGAGTACTGCATGGAGGCGACGTGCAGCAACCTGACCAGCGGCGGCAAGTGCGGGACGGCCCGTGCCTGCACCCGGCTGTGCGTGCTGCCGCCGATCATCGTGACGGCCAGCCCCAACGCGGCGGTCTGCGAGGGTGGCCAGCAGACGCTGAACTTCTCCGCGAACTTCCCGGTCGGCACGTGCGCCTGGTGCACGCCCGCTTCCTGCACTCCGTCGATCTCGATCACCAAGGGCGGCGTCGCCCTCCCCGTCGGCGGCTTCGTCTGCGATCCGATCACGGCCGAGCGGACGGTGAACTGCCGCGTCGTCATCACCTCGGCGACACAGGCCGACTGTGCCGAGTACTGCATCGAGGCGACGTGCGGGAACCTGCAGCCGGGCAAGTGCGGGACTTTCCGCGCCTGCACACGGCTGTGCGTCCTGCCCGCGCCGGTCGTGGGTGGCGACTCCGACGCCACGGTCTGCCTCGGAGGCGACCAGACGATCAACTTCTTCGCGTCCTTCCCGGTCGGCACGTGCACGCACTGCACGGCGTCGAACTGCACCCCGTCGGTCGTCCTGAAGAAGAACGGCGTGGCTCTGCCCTCCAACCGCTACACCTGCGACCCGATCACCGCGCAGCGCCGCATCAACTGCCGCATCCGATTCAACCCGACCGTGGCCGACGATCAGGCCGAGTACTGCATCGAAGCGACCTGCGGCAACCTGACGGGCGGCAAGTGCGGGACTTCCCGCTACTGCGCCAAGCTCTGCATCGTGAATCCGAGCGTTACGACCAGCGACCAGGCGGTCTGCGCCGGAGGCTCACAATGCCTGGAGTTCACGGCCAACTACCCGCTGCTGAACCCCTCGTTCTGCCCGACCGCGTCGTGCACTCCGGCGATCTCGATCACCAAGAACGGCACGGCGATCTCGCCGACGTCCTACACCTGCACGCCGATCAACGCCACCTCGCAGTTCTGCCGTGTCTGCTTCACGAACGTGACGGTCGCGGATGCGGGCGAGTACTGCCTGTCATTGACCTGCGGCAACCTGGCCGCGGCGAAGTGTCCGCCGGCCCGCGGCTGCGCGCGGCTGTGTGTCGTGCCCGCACCGACGTGCACGGCCGACAGCCCGACGTGCGTTTGCCTGGGCGGCGACCAGACGCTCAACTTCTCGGCGACGTTCC
Organism: Phycisphaerales bacterium; assembly: GCA_020846975.1. Classification (GTDB taxonomy): domain Bacteria; phylum Planctomycetota; class Phycisphaerae; order Phycisphaerales; family UBA1924; genus JADLCX01. Next base: position 48,473 of record JADLCX010000026.1, on the reverse strand, counting down.
CGCTCCCGTCCGGGGCATCGGCCAACTTCTGCCCCGCCAACCTCGCGGGCTTCGTTCCCTCGGCGATCATCACCAAGGGCGGAGCGCCGCTGCCGCTGGCGGCCTACACATGTGACCCGATCAACGCATCCCGCCGCATCAACTGCCGCGTGATCGTCACCGGCGCGACAGTCGCGGCGGGCGGCGAGTACTGCATCGAGGCGACCTACTCGAACCTCACCCAGCTCAACCCGGCCAAGTGTCCGCCCACGCGGTGCTGCACGACCCTGACGGTCGAGAACCCGCCCACGGTGACGGTGACTCCGCCTTCCAAGGTGTGTGTGGGTCAGAACTCCAACACCGACATCTGCTTCACCGCCCCGGTCTGCTGCACACCTTCGTTCAGCTTCCGAAAGGACGGCGTGCCGATCAGCCTCGGTTCGCACTACAGCTTCACCGGGACCGGCAACTGCCGCACGTTCCGCATCAACAACCCGACGCTGGCCGATCGCGGAGTCTACGAGGTCTGTCTGTCGTGCCCGAACCTGGCGGCCAACAAGTGCCGGCCGGTCTGCGCGACGTTCCGTGTCGACATCCTCGAGCCCCCGCTCATCACCGGTTCGCCCGCGGCGACCTGCATCGGCGGATCGGTCATGCTGACGTTCCCGTACTGCCGCGATGAACTGTGCCCGGTGACGTTTACGCTCACTCGCAACGGCATCCCCGTGTGCACGGCCGACATCGCCGAGGTTGATGACCCGGCGACGCCGGGCGTCAACGAGGCCCGTTGCGTCACGGCCAACTGCTCCGGCCCCGGTATCGTCACGATCGAGCCCGGACCTGCCGGAGGCACCGAGCCGCCGTGCGGCACTGGACGCGTGCGCGGCAGCAAGAAGGTCACGATCACCAACGTTGCCGAGTGCAACGAGGGTGAGTACGAGATGTGTATCCGGTACGTCAACCTTGAACCCGCCGGTCAGTGCCGCGCGTGCGCTCGCGTCCGTCTGGATGTTGATCGGCTGGTGCCGACGTTGCCGCCGCTGACCATCTGCCCCGACACGCGCGGCGAGCTGTGCGTGGCGGTCGATGGGTGCGCGGGCATCCCGGAGGTGATCTACTGCTTCACGTGGTACAAGAACGGCGTCATCTACAGTCTGGACGGCGTGACCTACGACGGCTGCATCGCCGGCGGCACCAACGCCACGTGTATTCCGGTCCTTCCTCCCGCCACCGAGGCCTCGCCCGATGTCTACCGCGTCCGGGTGACGCCGCGCGATCCGGCCACCTGCCCCTGCCCGCCCGCCGAGACCACCACCGAGGTGCGGTTGTCGCCGCCCGACGAGTGCTGCTGGTGCGTGCCGTGCGAGAACCCCAAGAACGCCTGGGACAACGGCCGCTACGACGGTCGTGACGGCCAGCTCTCGGCGGTGCCCGTGCTCTACGAGTTCCCCGAGACCAAGGTCGCGGACGACTTTGTCTTGTGCGTCGGTCACCTGCACAACCTGTGCAAGTTCGCGGGCACGATGCGGATCCGTCAGAACCCCGCGCTGCCGTACAAGGCGCGGCTCACGCTCTACGAGGATTGCGACGGCATGCCGGGTGTGGTCGTCAAGGTGTGGGACGACACCTACATCGACAACATCTGCCGCTTCGGCCCGGTTGATGCCGACGGCTACCAGGAGGTCGTACTCGAGTTCGACCTGACCGAAGAGAAGCTGTGGATCGAGGGCGGCAAGCCTTACTGGTTCTCGCTCCAGGGCGTCTCGCCGGTTCCCGACCCCGACTACGAAGCCTACTGGGTGACGGCCAACAACCGCATCATCCGCGGCACGGTGCCCAAGAAGATGACCGTGGGCGAGGACCAGCAGTGGCTGCCGCTGGACGACTGCTGCATCGAGTGCACCGACATGTCCTTCTGTGTCGAGGCCAACAAGTGCAAGATCCTGCTCGACAACGGCCGGCCCGGCCCGGCCGTGGACGCCGGCGGCACGCGGTCTGAGAAGTCCACATCGCCCGCGCGGAACTCCCGCGCCGCGGACCAGATCGCCATCGGCACGTGCAACGACTACATGGTCTGCGTGGTGGCTGGATACATCTACACCAACTGCGAGGACTTCCACGCCATCCTGGAGGTCTACGAGAATGACTGCAAGCTCCCGAACTACCTCCTGACCGGCGCTCCGTACTTCACCTGGACCGCCGAGAAGATCGAAGACCTCGGCTACACCGTCACGATCGACGGCGTGGACGACCTGCACGCCTACCGCGTCTGGTTCTGCCCGATGGCCACTCCACCGCAGTACCCGATGGGGCTGGTGCTCGAGCGGAACCGCAACTACTGGTTCTCCATCTCGGTGCAGGACACCTTCGCGCAGAGCCAGCGTGCCTACTGGGCCTGGAACACTGATCCGTGCGATCCGTGCCAGATCAACTGGGACCCGGGCGTCACGATCGCTCCGGGCCGGTCGATCCCGCGCTGGACGAGCGTCGGCAACGACTTCGCGTTTATCGTCGCGGCCAAGATGTTGCAGGCGGAAGAGCCGCCGACCACTCCGCCGGTCACCGGCTCGGGCTGCCCGCCGGACTTCAACGGTGACGGCAACGTGACGATGCAGGACCTGTTCGACTACATGGCGGCGTTCTTCGCCGGCTGCCCGTGACCGCCGCTTGATGTCGGGTCTGTCGTAAGCACCCATCACCCCCTTGGCCTTCCCGCCGAGGGGGTTTTCGTTTCAAGCGCACGCGGCGACGGGTTCTACCTCTCGCCGGCGGAGAATGAACGCCATCCCTGCATGAGCGCCGTGTACAGCAGGAATGCGAGCCCGAGACCCAGGAACCATGCGTACCCGTAGATCACATCGAATACATGCGGGAACGGCGGTGGAGCGGCCGGCGCGGCCTGCGAGGAGCGTCCGGTCGCGACCAGCGCGTTGACGAACCCGGGGATGTTCGGCGTCACCGCGATCACAAGCGCGATGATGGCGCAGGGGTTGAAGCCGCCGCGGTAGGCGTACCGCCCGGTGTCGCGGTAGAGATCCGCGATGTCGAGCTCGGTTCGGCGGATCACGTAGTAGTCGGCGAGCATGATGCCGGCGATCGGACCGAGCAGCGCGGAGTATCCGAGGAGCCAGGTGAACGTGTACGACCCGAGGTTGTTGTAGAGATACCATGGGCACATGAGGATGCCGATGCACGCGGTGATCATCCCGCCCATGCGGAACGAGATGCGCGCGGGCGCGAGGTTGGCGAAATCGTTCGCGGGGCTCACCACGTTGGCGGCGATGTTCGTGCTGAGTGTCGCGATCGAGAGAACGACCAGCGACGAGATGATGACCAGCGGCGTGCCCATCCGACCGATCAGCGTGACGGGATCCCAGATGGCCTGCCCGTAGATCAGCACCGTCGCCTGCGTCACGGCGATCCCGATAAAGCAGAACAACGTCATGGTGGTCGGGAGCCCGATCGCCTGGCCCAGGGCCTGCGAGCGCTGAGAGCGAGCGAAGCGCGTGAAGTCCGGGATGTTGAGGCTGAGCGTGGCCCAGAAACCGACCATCGCGGTGAGTTGCGGGATGAAAACCGACCAGAACGTCGTGCCGGGCTTAAGGTTCGAGTCCTGGCCGAACAGCCGGGCGGGTGAGCCGACCTTGTACATCGCCCAAGCGAGCAACGCAAGCCCGGCGGCGATCAGCACCGGCGCGGCGACGCTCTCGAGCCACTTTATGGAGTTCATTCCGTTCCAGATGAAGAAGACGTTGATCGCCCAGAAGGCGAGAAAACAAGCCGCCTGCAAGCCCGAGATTCCCAGCAGGGGAACCATCCGTGAGGCATCCGCGGCCGCGTCGATCCAGCCGAGCGCGGCGAACAACTGGTAGATCGCCGCGCCGCCGATCCAGGTCTGGATTCCGAACCAGCCGCAGGCGACCAGGGCCCGGAGCATCGCAGGGATGTTCGCGCCGCGCGTGCCGAAACTCGCGCGCATGAGCACGGGGAACGGGATGCCGTGCTTCGCCCCGGGGTGGCCGTTGAGGATCATCGGGATGAGCACGATCAGATTGCCCAGCGCGACGGTGAGCACCGCCTGCCACCACGCCATGCCCGCGTCGATCATGCCCGCGGCGAGCGTGTAGGTCGGGATGCAGACCGCCATGCCGATCCAGAGCGCGGCGATGTGCCACGTGGACCAGGTGCGCTGGGCGGGGGTGGTGGGGGCGAGGTCCGGGTTGGTGAGTGTCGCCATCCCCACGTTTTCGGCTGGCAGGGCCCGTTCACAGCACAGCCCGCGCCGGGTTCGCCGTGGTCAGGCCCTGGCGATCTGCGTGTACGTCTCGGGCCGTCGGTCGCGGTAGAACTGCCACACGTTGCGGACTTCCTGGATCATGTCGAGATCGAGGTCCGCCAAGACCACTTCATCCTTGTCGCGTGAGGCTTCGACGATGATCTTGCCGCGGGGGTTGCAGAAGTAGGACTGGCCATAGAACTCGCCGATGGACCAGGGCTTTTCGGTACCGACGCGGTTGATGGCTCCGACGTAGTACTGGTTGGCCACGGCGTGCGCGGGTTGCTCCAACTTCCACAAATACTCGCTGAGCCCGGCCACGGTCGCGCTCGGGTTGAAGACAATCTCCGCCCCGTTCAACCCCAGTTCTCGCGCGCCCTCGGGGAAGTGCCGGTCGTAGCAGATGTAGACCCCGATCCGTCCGAACCGGGTCTGGAAGACCGGGTAGCCGGAGCCGTCTTCTCCCGCCGCGCCGGTGTTGCCCGGCTTGAAGTAGAACTTCTCCCAGAATCCGGGAAGGCAGTGCGGGATGTGCTTCTTGCGGTACTTGCCGAGGTACTTGCCGGTCTCGTCAACGACCGCGGCGGTGTTGTAATACACGCCCGTCATATCGACCTCGTAGATCGGCACGACCATGACCATCTGGTGCTTCTTCGCAAGGTCCTGCATGAGCCGCACGGTGGGCCCGTCAGGGATCGGCTCCGCGGTCGCGTACCACTTGGTATCCTGCTCCGCGCAGAAGTACGGGCCGTAGAAGATCTCCTGAAGACAGCAGACCTTGGCACCCTTTTCCGCGGCTTGGCGGATCAAGGGAAGGTGTTTTTCGATCATCGCCGACTTGACCTTGCCCAGGTCCCGCTCGTCGGACAACGGGTTGGAGCATTGGATGAGGGCGGCGCGTGTCACTCGGGGCATGTCGTGATCCTCGGGTATCCGCACAGTCTACGGCCTCAGGGCGATCGGTGCGAATCAGCGATCTACCCTCGAACATGACCAACCGATCGACACGTGCCAAGCGACCGCTCTGGGTGACGGCCTTGCTCGTGGTCGCGGCCGCGGCGGCCTATCTGCTGCGTCCTCCATCCGGTCAGCCTTCGTCATCGGCGTCGGGCCCGGCCAAGCCGGGCGCGGTGCCGCGGGCCGATACGCCGCGGGAAGTCTCCGCGAGGTCCGACGGCGGTATCGCGCAGTTGTTCCGGAGCCGAAAGTCCGATGCCTGGGTCGAGGCGAGCGGGCGCGTGGTCAAGTTGCTGCCGGATGACAACCAAACCGACGACGGCCGCAGCGATCGGCATCAGCGCGTGCTCATCGAAGTCAGCGCGGACGTGACGGTCCTGCTCGCCCACAACATCGATGTTGCGTCGCGAGTCCCCGTGCAAGCAGGCGACACCCTGCGGTTCCGAGGAGAATATGAATGGACGGAGAAGGGCGGGACTGTCCACTTCACCCATGCGCCGAAGTATGGCCGCTCGAAGCAGGGCGGTTGGATCGAGTTTGCCGGCAAGCGGTACGAATGACAGCCAAGCCGGGCCGGGCGAGGCCCTGATGCGTCGCCGCGTTCGACCAAGCCACTCGGTAGCCCTTCCCAGCCCTCCGCCCGATCTGGTACGATTCGATGACGATCAACCGCACGCGGATGATCGCCGTGGACGTGGGAGTCGCGGCGATCCGACGGGAGCACGGATGAAGTTGCCTTGCCGAGTGGGCGTGGGGGGCGGATACTCGCTGACGGCCGAGCTGGGGCGCGGTGGGATGGGGGTGGTCTATCTGGGTCGTGATCTGCGGTTGGATCGCGAAGTCGCGATCAAAGCGCTGCCCGCGCCGGTTGCGGGCGAGCCAGAGCGCATGGAGCGACTCCGGCAGGAAGCGAGGCTGCTGGCGACGGTCAACCATCCGAATGTGGCGCAAATCTACAGCCTTGAAGAGTGGGAGGGGGCCTCCTACCTGGTGTTGGAGTATGTGCCGGGTCAGTCGCTCGGCGAGTACTCCCGTGGGTGGTTCTCGCTTGGGGGCGGACTCGCCGAGATGCTGGGCTTGCTCGCGCAAGTGGCGCGAGGTGTGGAGGCGGCCCACAGCCGGGGCCTGGTTCACCGTGACTTGAAGCCCGACAACATCCGCATCACCCCGGCGCCCGCCCGCGTGGCCAAGGTCCTGGACTTCGGCTTGGCCAAACTGGTTCCGGCGACCGGGCCGGCAGAGTGTTCGACGATCGGCACGCCGAACGAAACCGGGACTCTTGCAACGATCGAAGTGCGGCACCGGGACACCGCCGCCCCGCCCGAGCGCACTCGCCACGGCGTCATCATGGGCTCGCCGGGCTTCATGAGCCCGGAACAGGCCCGAGGACAGCCCGCGGACCAGAGGGCGGATGTGTGGGCTCTGGGGTGCGTGTTCTACGAAGCGCTGACGGGCCGCCGCGCTTTTCCGGGCGCGACGCTCACCGACTCGCTCGCGGCCACGCTTCTGGGCGAGCCGGATTGGTCGCTGCTGCCCGCCGCGATTTCCGAGGAGGTTCGCGGGCTTCTGAAGCGCAGCCTGATCAAGGATCGATCGCAGCGCACGGTTGAGGCGCACGAGCTGAGGGTGGCGCTCGAACGCGCGTGCTCGGAAGGCGCTTCAACCAATGGCGTCGCGGGTGTGCTGGCAACAAGCTCGGTCGGCATCGTTGACAGTTCAGCGCCCGAGCGGACCTCGGCGCCAAGCAACCTGCCGCGTCAGTTGACGACGTTTGTTGGCCGCGGCGAGCAGGTTGCCGAAATCAAGCGCCTGGTTGGGAACAGCGTCGGCGGAGTTGTGACGACGCTTGTCGGGTCGGCCGGGTGCGGCAAGACGCGACTGGCCCACCGCGTCGCGGAGGAACTGCTCGGGACGTTTCCTGATGGCGTGTGGATGGTCGAACTCGCCGGTGTTTCCGGCGGGCGGCTGGTGGTCGGGGCGATCGCCTCGGAGCTGGGGATCCGCGACGACGGCGGCTCGCCGGTCATGGATCGCCTTGTCGACGGCCTGCGCAATCGACGGATGCTGGTCGTGCTCGACAACTGCGAGCACGTCCTGGGGGAGACCGCCGCAACGGTGGAGAAGGTGGTGCGGCAGTGTCATGGGGTGAGAGTCCTGGCCACCAGCCGCGAAGCGCTGGGAACCACGGGGGAAGTGGTGTGGAAGGTTCCTTCTCTGAGCCTGCCGAAGGACGATGGGCTGTTCGGGGACGGCTCTTCGCGTGGTCCGGGAACGACATTCCCGAACATGCCGGGCCGCACACCCTTGCCGGGAGCGACCGCTCGAGCCGCCATGCACAGCGAGGCGGTTGTCTTGTTTCTTGAGCGAGCCCGGTCTGCCAAGCCGGGGTTTGCATTCGGTGAAAAGGATGCGGTGACGGTGGCTCAGATCTGCCGCCGACTTGACGGGATTCCGCTCGCGATCGAGCTCGCGGCGGCCAAGGTGAAGATGCTGAGCATCGAGCAGATTGCGAAAAGGCTTGAGGACCAGTTTCGCCTGCTTGCCGGTGGAAGCCGCACCTCGCTGGAGCGGCATCAGACGCTCAGGGCGGCCATTGACTGGTCGATCCGCCTTCTGACCGACGATGAGCGGAAGTTGTTGATGAGGCTGAGCGTGTTCTGGGGCGGCTTCGACCTGGAAGCCGTGGAGAGCATCTGTCCGGACGGGTCCGAACAACCGAGTACAACCGGATCGCAGGGGTTGTCCGCAGCCGATGTGCTCGACACGCTTTCGAGGCTGGTGGACAAGTCGATGGTCGTGGTTGAAGATGCTCACTCCTCGCGTGAAGGAGACTGTTCGCCGCGCTATCGCCTGCTCGAAAGCGTGCGTCAGCGCGCCGCGGAGATGCTGACGGCCGAGATCAATGACGCCGCGTTCGCGTTGCGGGATCGACACCAGAACTACTTTGCCGGGCTCGCCGGACGAGCTCGGCTCGGGCTGCGCCGCGAGCTTCAGCAGAGTTGGCTGGAGGCGCTCGATATTGAACATGACAACCTCGTGGCCGCGATCCACTGGGGATCCGGTGGGGGTGATGGGAAGGATGCGGTGGGTGGAGAGGGGGGCCGCGCCGAGCGATCGCTGTCCATCGTGGCCGATCTGTCCGACTATTGGTTCACGCGCGGTCAACTGACGCTCGGGCGATCGCTCACTGCGGAGGCTCTTGGGCAGCGGGCGTGCACCGCCGAGGTCGGCGCGATCGGTCGTGCGCAGGTTGGCTTGGGGGTGCTTGCTCGGGCGCAGGGCGATCTGGAGGGCGCGGCCGCCGCGTTGCACCGTGGGTTGGAACACTCCCGGCTTGCTGGCGACCGGCGATGCGAGGCATCCGCGCTGGTGAGTCTCGGCAACGTTGATCGGCAGAAGGGGCTTCTCGAATCGGCGTGCGAGCGGTACGACGAGGCGTTGCGCATCCGACGTGCGGAGAAAGACGAGCCCGGCGAGGCGGATGCGCTGATGAACCTCGGCGTCGTCGCCCGCCAGCGTGGGGCGTTGAATCTTGCCCGAGAGCTTTACGAGCGGGCTCGCACGATCTACCAGCGTGAGGGCAACCGGCTCGCCCTTTCACGCATCTGCAACAATCTCGGCACGGTCGCGGAGGATGCCGGCGATCTCGACACCGCCGACACGCAGTACGAACGCTCGGTCAGGCTGTGTCGCGAGTGCGGGAACGCCCCGGGGCTGGCGCTCGCGTCGAGCAACCTCGGCGGTGTGGCCGTGGCGAGGAGACAACCTGCGCGGGCAGCAGCACTGATGGCGGAAGCGATGGAGATCCGACGCTCGCTCGCGGATCGGGGTGGGCTGGCGTTGTCGCTCGAAGCGATCACGGAACTGGCGATCCTGGGTGGAGAGTACGCGCGGGCGGTCAGGCTCACAGAGGCCGCGATGGCCCTGCGCGAGGCGACGGGAATGAAGCGATCCGCCCGGCGTGAAGCGCAGATCGCCGCGACAATGGCGACTTGTCGAGCCACGCTCGGGGAGGGGTTCGATGGTGAAGTGCGTGCGGCGCGCGAAGCGGCGGTGGAGTCGGTGGTGGCCGAGACCTTGACATGGCTGGACGCAAGACCGACGCTGTGACGCTGTGACTCGACTCCTCGGCGCCACGAGGCTCGGCGCTGAGGCGGATGAGGGTGCGAGCGAGCGGCGATCACCGACCGGAATGGCTCCCCTCACCGGCTCCCGGGTCGTGCGGTTCGACATGGATCAGCACGTCGGCAACTGTTGACTGCGCCGCGCGGATCGCGTGCTTGACCTTGCCGGTGATGACGTGCGCATCGGCCACCGTCATCGCGGGGTCGACCTCGATATGCATGTCGAGGTAGTGGCGGCTGCCGCTCGTTCGGGCGCGGGTCTTCTCGATTCCGCGCACGCCCTCGACGCTCAGGGCGATGCGGCGGGCCTCGTCGAGCACCTGCGTGGGTTCGGCATCCATGAGTTCGCGCAGCGGGAGGCGCGCCAGGCGGGCGCCGTTGTACAGGATGATCAGGCCCGCGAGCAGAGCGGCCCAGTCGTCGGCGCTGGCCCAACGGTCGCCCATCTCGAAGCGGTGCTTGGCGAGCAGCGCGGCGGAAATCCCGATGAACGCGGCCGCGGAGGTGATTGCGTCCGAGAGGTGGTGCCCGGCATCCACGTGGACGGCATCCTTGCCTTCGGCGCGGGCGATTCGCTCGACGTAGCGACTGAGCGCAAACTTGACCACGACGACCAGCATGAGCACGGGGAGCGTGAACAGCGCGGGCGACCCGTGCGGCGTCAGCGTCATGTGAATCGACTTGACGATGATTCCGATACCCGCCACAACCACCAGTGTCGCCACGACCAGCGCGGCGAGGGCCTCGGCTTTCCCATGCCCGTAGGGGTGGTTGTCGTCTGCGGGACGAGCCCCGATGTGCAATCCGCCCCAGATGACCACCGAGCCCGCGATATCCGCGATCGACTCGACGGCATCGGCGATGAGGGCGTACGAGTGACCGAGGATACCCGCGATAAGTTTGACCAGGGCCAGGGCGATATTGACCGCCAGGCCAACCAGCGTCGCGGACGAGGCTCGAGAGACATTGTCGGCGGTCGCGGACATCGGCCTCAAGCATAGAGCCGTGCCAGGTCTCGCCAGAAATGCGGGTAGGTTTTCGCTACGCACGCCGGGTTGTGGATCGCAACACCGGGCACGCGAAGCCCGACCAGCGCGAGCGCCATCGCCATGCGATGGTCGTTGTAGGTGGCGAAGGAAAGGGTTGAGGGTCCAGGGCCGCGGGTCGAGGGAGGCAGGGCGGGCGGTGGTGTGATGCGCAGGCATTCATCGTCGCCTTGCGTGCAGATCTCCACGCTGGCTCCGAGCTTGGTGAGTTCGGTCCGCAACGCCGCCAGCCGGTCGGTCTCCTTGACACGCAGAGTGCGCAGGCCGCGCAGCGTCGTAGCACCCTCGGCGAAGCAGGCCAGGACGGCCGCCGTCATGGCGGTGTCCGGCATGTCGGAGAGATCACGATCGACCGCGCACAGCCGTTCAGGACCATGAACGGTCAACCCGCCGGATCGTTCGACGCGGCAACCCGCCGCGGTCAGCAGCGACACAAACCGGGCATCGCCCTGCAGCGAGCCGCGCGGGCCGAGATCAAGTCCGGTGATGGTAACTCGCGCTCCCGGCACGAGCGCGGCCGCGGCTTGGAAGTACGTCGCTCCGGAAGCATCCGGCTCGATGTCAAGGTCAAACGCCTTGACACCCGGTCCCACGCTAGGGAAGGGCCGGCCCTCCGGATCCCGCTGATGACCGATATGCACCGATGCCGGCCGGTTGTCGATCAGAGGCACCTTCAACCGTCGGAGCAACTCAATCGTCATCGAAACGTACGGTTCGCTCGTGATGCCCCGGCCGAACCGGACCGTCAGCCCGTACTCGAGCCACGGCGCGATGAGCAGCACGGCGGAGATGAACTGGCTGGATGCTGTTCGACCGAACGTCAGTTCTTCCGGATCCATCCAGTCACGTCGCGGATGAATCCGTATCGGCGGGTAGCCCGGGGTTCCAAGAAACTCGACCCGGGCATGCAGAACCTCCAGGGCGTCGGTGAGTTCGCGGATCGGTCGCTGCCGCATCCGTTCGTCTCCATCGATGACGATCGGTGCGTGACCGGCGTCAAGAGTGCCCGCGTGCCCATCGCCCTTCCGACCGGCGAGAATCGCCGCGGCCGCCAGAAACCGCGTCGCCGTACCGGCGTTGTGCAGATCGAGCGTGATTTCCGCATCATTGCGCCATGATCCGTTGACACCAACCACCCGCAAGGTGTCGCCGCGATCGGTGGGTTGGACCTCGATCTTCGCTCCCAACTTGCGGAGCGCGGCGATCATCACCTTCGCGTCATCCGCATCGACCAACGCGCCCCTCAGCGTGCTGGCGCCATCGGCGAGCGCGGCCAGGAGGAGCGCCCGGTTGGTGATCGACTTGGAGCCCGGAGGCTGGATCGTGGCCGCGAACGGCCGCGTGATCGGCTCGATCGGAAGCGGGTCGGGGAGGGATTCGAGCGGTTGCGAAAGGTCTACGGGCATCTCGACATCGGGTAGGAACCGCTGGATCGGTGTCATGATATCGGCCGAGGGCCGAGATCACCGGCCTATTCCTCGCGCTTGAAGACCGCCACCACATCCTCGACCGGGATCACAAATAGCCGATTGTCACCCTCAAACTCGACGGGGATCGCGTGCTTGGGGTTGAACAGCACCCGGTCGTACTTCTTGATCGGGTAGTCCTTGTCGGCATCGACCTTGGCGCTCACGGCGACAATGCGCCCCGTGAGCGTGGGGATCTCGATCTTGTCAGGCAGGTGGATGCCCGTCTTGGTCTGCTTGCGGTCCTCATCCTTGCGGATCAGGACGCGGTCGCCAATGGGCTCGACGATCTCGAGCTTGCTCGCCGCGCTTCGGGGTTCCTTGCTCATCGCCGGAGTGTAGGAACAGCCCGGGAGCGCGTCGCGGATTTCGCCGTCCCCAGTGGTTCCATCTCGCCGTGCTTGACCTCGCCTCCGACAACGGTGGCAAAAGCCCGACCTTTCACGGCCCATCCGTCGAAAGGTGTGTTCTTTGATAACCCGGCAAAGTCCGCGGCCCGGATCTTCCAATCCACATCGGGATCGATCACCGTCACATCCCCCGGATCGCCGACTCGAAGCCGGCCGAACCCGCGCCGATCCAGGCCGCAGAGCCTTGCGGGCTCGATGGTCATCATCGCCACCAGCCTCGGCCAGCCGATCACCCCGGGCTCGACAAGCGCCTTGATGTACAGCGGCAGCGCGGTCTCCAGACCGACGATACCGAACGGCGCGGCCTCGAAATCCAGCGCCTTGCGCTCCGGCGTGTGGGGCGCGTGGTCGGTCGCAAGAACGGAGATCGTGCCGTCCGCGATCCCTTCCAGCATCGCTTTGATGTCGCTCTGCTCCCTCAGCGGCGGGTTCATCTTCGCCGCCGTCCAGTACCCGTCGTGCCTGGCAACTTCCTCGTGCGTGAGCAGAAGGTGGTGGGGGGAGGCTTCCGCCGAGATCGGCTGCTTGTCCCGACGGGCGCGACGCACGATCTCGACACTGCCCGCCGACGACAGGTGTTGCACGTGGTACGCACACCCGACGGCCATATTCAACCGGACATCCCTTTCGATAATGACCTCTTCCGCGATCCGCGGCCACCCCGTGAGGCCAAGCCGGATCGAGACGGTCCCGGCGTGCATGCTCGCGCCGCGCGTGAGCGAAGGCTCCTGGCAGTGCTGCATGAACGCGCGCCCGGTCTGCTTGATGTAGGTCAGTGCGCGGAGCATGAGCCCCGCCGACTCGATGCAGTCGCCATCATCACTGAACCCGACCGCGCCGGCGCGGGCCATCAGCATGATCTCGGCCAGTTCTATGCCCTTGCGGCCCTTGGTAGCGGCGCCGACCGCAAACACCCGGCATGAACCGGTGCGCTCGGTCTGCTTGTCGATGAACTCGATCATCGCGTCGTCATCGATCGCCGGATTCGTGTTCGGCATGCAACAGACCGTCGTGAACCCGCCCGCCACGGCCGCACGGGTGCCCGTGGCGATTGTCTCGGCCTCTTCCCCGCCGGGTTCACGAAGGTGCACGTGCGGGTCGATCAGACCCGGCGTGACGATGCATCCCTCGGCATCGATGATCCGGTCGGCATGGCCGCGATCCAGGCCCGATCCGACCGCCGCGACAATCCCGTCCGCGATGGCGACATCCGCGATCTCGTCGTGGTCGGAAGCGGGATCGATCAGCCGGCCGTTGGCGATGAGCAGGGTGGACATCAGCCAGACGGTATCAGGCCGAGGTCGCCCGGGAGCGGTCCGTAGCGCCAACCCCGGAAAGATAACGCCGCGCCCTGCTCGGGCGCGGCGTCCATCCGCAATCGGGGTGGGCGGATTCGAACCGCCGACCTTTTGACCCCCAGTCAAACGCGCTAACCAAGCTGCGCTACACCCCGGAGTGGACCAATAGGGTAGGAGGGTTGTCGCCCGATGAAAAGACCGCGGTCAAGAGAAGTTAGGGATTCGGTGGACGGGAGGTGCCGTTCGGCCCCGAGTGTGGCATAGTCTGTCTCGTGAAGGCGTCTATCCCGGACATTCGGCAGAACCTCTGGACGAGCGTGGCTGCGGCGGCGGGGACCGCCGCGTGGGTCAGTTCAGGACTCGCCTCGCCCCAACCGACCACGTGGCCGGTTGAGGGCGACGACGAGACCTCGTGCGTCTCTGCGGCGACGTTCAGCGGCTGGTACGCGACCGGCGATGCCTACGAGGACCGCATCGAGGTGCGAGGTATCCGACAGGACCTCGTTCGGTCCATCACCCGGGCCGAGATGCAAGTGATTCTGCCGTGGATGGCTCTCGACGGCGGACCCGATGGCCCGAGCGCGCTGGCCTTCACGGCCACCGGGCGCGTGCTGTACATCCTCGTTCACGACGACACCATCCCGGCCGACGGTTTGGGGAGCGATGCAATACTGAAGTATGACGTCGCGTTCGATACCTTGACCGTTTTTTCCCGATTGGACGTGTTCGATCGTGGCGATCAGTTCCCGCATCTGGCCATGGTCCACCACGCAGGCCGGTTGTACGTGGGGCGTGATGGCGGATCGCTCCGCGTCCTGTCCGCACCATCCAACGCGGCGACGGGATCGACCATGGCGGATGTTCCTCTGCCATCGGGCACGGTCGTGCGTGGTCTGACGATCGACCGCGATTCCAACGTCCTTTTCGCGGCCTCCGAATCGGGGGTCTGGCGTGCGCCGATCATGGCTTCGCCGACGCTGAGCTTCACGCAGATCGTCGGTGGCGGTGTGGGAACGGACATCCGGGCTCTCGCATGGGGAGACCACTACGGCGTTCCGGGCACGCAGAAGGGGCTGTATCTCCTCAGCGGGGGCCCCGCGCCCAATCTGAGTCGCCTGCATTTTCTGACCCTGACCCAAGCCTACTCCTCGTCGATTCAAGCCCCTTCTCTGTACACCGCAAGTCTGTCAAGTTGGCACGATGCGGTGTTCACGGCCGACGGGGCCATGCTCATCGGCGCGGACGAGGACGCCATCCTGCTCCGCGACTCCGCGGACACGAGGCTGGCGTATCAGGCGTGGCTCGACGACGAACTCGCCCAGACGATCGTGTTCGGCCGGGGCCTCATCTCCCCCGACGGCGAACCGCCGGGTTGGGTGATCGATGGCGATGTCCCGCCCAGCGCGGCTCGATTCCACCCGGCGACTCCGGACGCGGCCGCGTGGACGGTGCTGCTCTTGCTGGCAGGCGATGCGGTTCGCGACGATGTGACGGCGCAGGCCGCGATCCGAACCGTCTTGACCCGGTACTCGGGCCTTGCGTCCGACGGCATCGCGCCCTCCAGGACCGCCGATGGCATCTTTCGACACTGGATCGATCCGGCCAATGGTCAGGCCAAGCCCGGATGGGACCCCGAGTTCGCGACACTCAGCACGATGAAGATCGTCGCTGCGGCGGCAAGGGCGATGGAGCATTATCCCGATGATCCGGTCATCGCCCGCGCGGCCAGCCGGATCATCTTTCGGACACGCAACTGGGACCAGTACGTCCAAGTCTCGACCGATGCCATGTCGTTCAAGGGCGCGCTGGGTGGGGGCCCGGACGGAGCCTCCTGGTCGCGCCCTTTCCACGAAGGCATCCTCTTTGTCGAGCAGGCCGGCGTCTATGGGGGTGCAAACTCCGACACGGTGGCCGCGCGGTGGTTCAATCGTTCGCTCTGGCCCACGGCCACGTACTTGCCGGGACGGCCGATCAGCTCCACCGCGAACGGGCTCTTCGAGCCCGCGTTCATCAGCCTTTACCCCGCGCTGCTCTCGCGACCTTACCGCGATGACCAATCGGCCGGGGGATGGCGCACGCAGGTCCGTAATGTCCGCTGGAGCAACGCGGCGTGGACCGACGACAACAACGCGCGATTCTGCACGGTCTTCAGCGCGGGCACTGTCCCGACCGGCTACAACGCCGACTCGATCTCCAACCACCCCAACGACATGGCGACGTTCACCTCGCTGATGGCGCTGTGCGCATTTGGCGATGAGGCCGAGGCGGTCGGCGCCTACGCGGCCTACCGAAAGAACGCGCGCCAGTCGTGGAAGACCGGGGCGAGCCTGCTGTATCGACGCTCGAATCTGGCCTCGCAGGTGGGCTACTCGCCCAACTCCGCCGGGCTGCCTGATGTCGCCCTGGGCGCGCTGGGCCTGGCCGAGATCATCCAGCCCGGGTTCATCGATTCCGTTCTGGCCAGGCCGTACCCGCCGACCGAGCTCTGCCCCGTGGACCGGAACGCCGACGGCGAGATCGACGTGGAAGACCTCCACGCGCAGTTGTCGTCACCCACCGACCTCAACGGCGACTCGTCGATCGGCGCGCCCGACGCGAGCTGCCTCAAGGCATGGCTGCGCCGGCACGAACCCGCCGACACGAGCGGCCGTTGAAGGCGCTCGGATTACGACGAGAGCGTTCGACCGTTGCTCTCAATGACGCCCCGATACCAGTGCGCCGAGTCCTTGAGCGTGCGCTTCTGCGTGGCGAAGTCCACGTGGATCAGGCCGAACCGTTGCGAATACCCCTCGGCCCACTCGAAGTTGTCCAGCAGCGACCAATGGAAGTAGCCGCGGACATCCGCCCCATCTGTGATCGCACGCCCGAGCTCCAGGAGGTATCGCCGGGTGTAGTCGATCCGCTGAGGATCGTGCACTCCGCCATCGGTCGCGACCCAATCCAGCCCGGCGAACCCGTTCTCGGTGATATAGATCGGGAGTTGGTACCGCTCGTGCAGGAAGCGCGGACCCCATCGCAGAGCGGGCGGCGTGACGAACCACCGGAACGCGTTCTGGGGATGCCCGGACGGGAACGGCACCACCTCCGGCGAGCCGTCGGCTCCGGAACGGATGCAACGCCCGTCGTAGATGTTGACACCGTAGAAGTCCAGCCGCTGCGAGATGACTTCCATGTCGCCTGCGCCGACGGTGGGGAGCGACGCGCCCGCGGCACGATAGACCCTAAGGCCGTCCTCGGGGTATGTCCCCTGAATGACCGGATCGGCGTACCAGGTGTTGTTCCACAGGTCGGGCTCTCGGATCTCCATCATCCCTCGCCGCGCGGCCTCAACATCCGCCTCGGACTCGCTCGCCGGGAAGTCGGTGCGGCCGACCACCGCCCAGCCGACCGTCGGTGAGCGCTTCGCCCGGGCGCGGATCACCTGAACCGCACGCCCGTGCGCCCGGAGCGTGTTGTGGCAGGCCAAGAGTTGCTCTTCGAGGCTCAACCGAAGCCCGGGCGCAATCTTGGCATCGGCGTGCCCGAACTTGATGTACACCTGCGGCTCGTTGATCGTCATCCAGTGCTGCACGCGGTCCGAGAGTCGATCGACCACGACGCCCGCATACTCGGCGAACCAGTCGGCCGAGTCTCTGTTGAGCCAACCACCCTGCGTCTGGAGAGCCTGCGGAAAGTCCCAGTGATACAGGGTGAGCCACGGCTGAATCCCCGCGCCGAGCAGGGCATCCACCAGGCGGTCGTAGAACGCCAGGCCCGACTCATTAACCCGACCAACGCCCCCAGGGATCACTCGCGGCCATGAAACCGAGAAGCGGTACGCCCGCAGACCGATCTGCCCCATCAGCCCAACGTCGCCCGCGAACCGGCGGTAGTGATCGCACGCGACCGAGCCCGAGTGCCCGCCAAAAACGGCGCCGGGTCGTCGGCAGAACGGCTCGAAGATCGATGGTCCTGCCCCATCGGTCTCGACGTTGCCTTCGATCTGGTAAGAACTTGTCGCTCCGCCCCACAGGAATCGTTCAGGAAATGGCATGGCGGCAGGAGGATACCCGCCGCAAGCGTCCACAAGGTGCCCGCCTCAAGGCTTGGCCGGCGCGCTTGTGCCCCGAACAACCAGTTCCGTCGGCAGACGGGTGCAACTGGCCGGGCGGCCCGGCTCGTCAATCCGTGCGATCAAGGCCGCGATCGCGGCGGCCCCGACCTGGGCCATCGGCACACGCACGGTCGTCAGCCCCGGTCTCAGGAGAGTGGCCAGACGGGTATCGTCGAACCCGATGATCCGGACTTTTCCGGGGACGTTCAGGCCTCGATCAGCGGCGGCGAGCATCACGCCGAAAGCGATCTCATCATTGCCGGCGAGCACGCCGATG
The DNA here is from genome assembly GCA_020846975.1 of Phycisphaerales bacterium. Taxonomy (GTDB): domain Bacteria; phylum Planctomycetota; class Phycisphaerae; order Phycisphaerales; family UBA1924; genus JADLCX01. Next base: position 30,547 of record JADLCX010000026.1, on the reverse strand, counting down.
GGCTCACCGTTGGCCGCGGCGAGGATTTCGCCTCCACACCGATGCCCCCAATCCACGCTGTAGTCGCCGAAACGAACGTGACGTTCGTCGGGCCTGTGGCCGCGCTCGCTGAGGGTGTCGGCGAACACCCTTGCACGCTGCTCGGTGTCGAAGTTCTCGCGCGGCCCGCCGACGAAGTAGCAGCGCTCCGGCTTCACCGAACCCAACAGGTGGTCCACGGCATCGCGCGTCCCGATGGCGTTGTCGACCAGCACACGATCGACGCCGGCCGCGCCGATGTCACTGTCGATGACTACAAACGGCTCAGACGCCTCTCGAATCTGTTTCCAGAGCGCCTCGTTCGGTTCCGTCAGCATGACCGCCACCCCAGCCACGAACCCCGCCGCGGATCCGATCAAGCCGGACTCATCGTCGCGGGCTTCCGAACTGATCAGCAGGTGATACCCCTGCCGGCGGGCCTCGGCATCCGCTCCGCGGAGCAACTCGGAGTAGAACTCGCCGTGGATGTCCGGAAGCGCGATACCCAGAAGCCTGCTCTTGCGGGTCATCAGGCCCTGTGCAAAGACGTTGGGCCGGTAGCCGAGGTCCTGGATCGCCCGCTGGACGCGTGCCGCGGTTTCCGGAGCCACAAGTTCTGGGCTATTGAGGACGCGGCTGACCGTCGCCGTAGATACGGCGGCGGCCTTGGCGACGTCCTCCATGGATGCGGGGCGGTGGTTCGGCAAGCGTAAACGCCTCGGGTGACGTGTTGAAGATAGTGTCAAAGTGGTGTAGGTTCTACGTATGCAAAGGCTTACATCGCCACTCTTGGCCAGATTCTCCAACTTCCCGCTGTCCGTCTCGGTGCTCCTGATGTCGATCTTGACCTGCTGCGGGAGCCACCCACGAGGGGACGAGTCGAGTAGGCCGCTCTCTCCGAGCGAGTCGGTCGTGATCTCGTCTTCATTCGGAACGCCCCGGCCCCCATTCTCGTTCTCGATCGCGGATGAGCAGATGTTGGACGAAGTCCAGAAGGGCGCGTTTCTGTTCCTCTGGCGAGAGTGCAGCCCGACGACCGGAATGGTCGTGGACCGAAGCAGCGTCACGTTCGCCAGCGCGGCGGGTGTCGGTTTTCAACTCGCGGCCTTGCCGGTCGGCGTCGAGCGAGGATGGGTGACCCACCGACAAGCCGAGGAACGCGCGCTCTTGATCCTGAGGTCTTTGGATGCCAACGACAAGAACCGCAAGGCGGGCTTGTTCTACCACTTTCTAACCGGCGTCGATGCGTCGCCGGTGCCGCAGGATGTCGTCAGCACGATCGACTCGGGCCTGCTGTTCGCCGGCATTCTGACCGCCGGCTCGTATTTCGGAGGCGAGGTTCGACACAGAGGCGATGCCCTCTTCGAGGCCGCGGACTGGGCATTCTTCGTCGAGCATTCGCCGCGGCCGCACGAACCGCACATGAAAGGATTCCTGTCGCTGGGCTGGCAACCCAGGAGCTTTGATGATCCGACCGGGGATGGGGCGCTGAAGCCGTACTACTGGGCCGATTGCGGCGATGAGCACCGTCTTGTCACCCTGCTCGCCATCGGCGCGCCGCGGCCGGAACGTCGCGTGGACCCCATGCTCTACTACCGGATGCGACGCCCGATGGGACGGTACGGGGAGATCGGGCCGATGGTGTATCTCCCGTGGTCCGGCGCGCTGTTCACGAGTTTCTTCGCGCACTGCTTCATCGACTACGCGCACATGGGACCGGACGATCCGAAGTCATGCGGCGTCGATCGCCGGCCGAGAGTTGATTGGTGGGAAAACTCGCGCCGTACCGTCGCGTTGCATCGTGCCAAGGCGATGGAAGCAAGCCATCGTTTCCCAAACCTGGGACCGAACTCCTGGGGCTTGACGGCGTGCGACGGCCCCAAAGGATACATGGTGCCCGGTGTCTATCCCGATCCCATCGATTCGCCGGACCTGATACCGGATGTCGACTACGCCAAGTGGGCACCCAGGGATGACTTCGGGGATGGGACGATCGCCCCTTACGGCGCGGGATGCAGCATTCTGTTCGATCGGGATGCCGCTCTCGACGCGTTGCGACACTATCGCTCGCTGATGGATTCTTCAGGACGCCCGTTGGTTTGGCGAGACCCGGACGCCGAAGCCGTGCACGGAGCGGGATTCCGTGACTCCTTCAACGCTCCGATCGGGTGGGTTGCTCCCGATTTCGTCGCAATAGACCAGGGGCCGTTGCTCCTGGCCATTGAGAACGCGCGAACCGGCAAGGTTTGGAAGTGGTTTCACGGGCATCCGATCGTGAAGGCGGCCCTTTCTCGATCGCGGCTCGCACACCCACAATAAGGGATGCACTTGCCAGGTTATCCACAAGAGCATCAGAGATTTCGGGAAAATCTCTTGCATCGAGGTGATGTTTTGGCATAATGAAAGCGTTTCCATTTCCGTGAGAGACCGCCGCGAGGCGGGGAAATGGATCGAGTTCGTTCGCTTCACCAGGCAGGAGAGAGGTGTTCCATGAACAATCGTTTCGGTGTGTGCGCAGCCGTCGTTTTCGCGTGCTCAGGTTCGGCGTTGGCCCAGTACGGGTCGATCAACAGCCTTGCCGAAGCCCCGTATTGGTTCGCCGACTATTTCGGCGAGTCGAACCTCACGATCACCAACAACGGGCTCGCGGGCGTTCGGGTTGAGGACCGCAACTTCATCAACTCGGGCTTCGCGAACCGGCACCACTTCGCGCTCGCCGTGGGTGGCGTGCCCTATCGCTTCCAGACGAACCAGTCGTTCAAGTTCGAGTGCGATGTGGTGATCACCGGTCCCGGCCGGACAGAGGCGGGGATCTGGCACGGCACCGCGCCGTTCTTCCCGAACTCGGCGAACGCGGACACCGGGCAGTTCATGGTCCGCCCGCCGGCCACGCAGACGGGCGCCGAGATCGCCGCGTTCGGCGGGCGAATGCCGTTCTTCAGCTCTAACCAGCCTGAGAACGCGGGGATGCCCGCGGCCGCCCGCGACACGACGTTCCATCTCACGTTCATCTACAACGCCGATGTTTCGCCCCGCACCTACCAGTACGGTGTGAACGGCGTGTTCACACCCCTCAAGATCGAGGGCATCGACACGGCGGGCTTCCTGCCTGATTCGCTGCTGGGTGTGTTTGTGCAGGGTCCGAACTGGTTTGGCCCGACCGATGAGCACCCGCGCGGCGATGTCGATGTGCAGTTCACCAACCTCAGCATCATGATCCCGGCGCCCGCCAGCCTGGCCCTCCTCGGCCTGGGTGGTCTGACCGCGCTCCGTCGTCGTCGCTGAGCTTTGTGTCGAACGGTCTTCGAGCGAGACGGTCCAGCAGGGCCGTCTCGTTTCGTTTTGCAGATTCCCGACACTCCACCGACGAACTTTCCACATCCGCAGCCACTTGACAGAGGCCACAATCGCGTGCACACTTGGATGTAAGCGATTGCAGGATCGTTTTCAGGTTCGCTCTTTCGGTCTCTCAGCCGCTATGTCTACCACGCTCGCCAACCGCTACGGCCACTTCGAGTCCTCGGGACGCCGCTTTGTCGTCACCGATCCCGCCACCCCCATGCCCTGGGTGAACGTGATCTGCAACGGACGCTACGGGCTGGTCGTGAGCCAGAACGGTGGGGGGTTTAGCTGGTTCGACAACAGCCAGTTGAACGTACTGACGCGGTGGGAGATGGACCTTGCGCGGGATGATCACGGACGGTTCCTCTTCCTCGCGGATAGAGAGAGCGGCACGGTATGGTCATTGACCCCCCAGCCGTGTGGGACCGAGTTCGAGTCGTATCGATGCGAGCACTCACCGGGAATCACGAGGTTTGTGACGCGGGTTCACGGCATCGAGGCCGAGTGGACGCTGTCGGTTCCGCCGAACGAGAACGGCGAGGTCTGGCTGGTGAAGCTGACGAATCGGAGCAGCACCCCCCGCAAACTTCGGATCGCGTCTTTCTTCGAGTGGTGCTGCGGAGTCGCGCCGGACACCAAGCGAGAGTTCCATCGCTTGTTCTTCACAACGCGCTACGACGCGGCAGGCCGCACAATCACGGCTCGAAAGAACATGTGGGACGCGCCACTCCGCAACGATGCATCGCTCATCGAGCGCCAACGCGACCACTGGAATCGGCCGTGGCCGTACGCCGCGGCGCACGCGGTGTGTCCCGGGAATGGCCTGACGCTTTCGGCTGACCTTGCGCTTGGCAACAAGTCGGCGTTCTTCGGTCGCTACGGCCAGGCCTCCCGGCCCGCGGCGATGGTCTCGAAGACCATGCCCGATCGCGATGCGCTCAACAACTTCGGTCGGTTCGGCGACGCGTCGGCCTCGCTGGGTGGTGACTTCGATCTCGCGCCCGGCGCGAGCGCCACGCTCGGCTTCAGCATCGCGATCGCGGAAGACGAGGAGGCTGCCGCATCGCTCGCCCAACGGCTCGCCCGTCCCGAACAGGCCGCAAAGGCCATCGACGGTGCCTCGCGGATGTGGGATGGACCGCTCGCCGCATCCACCGTTCAGACCTCGATGCCGGACTTTGACCTGCTGAACTCGATCTGGTTGCCGTATCAGGCGATCAGCGGCCGCCTTTGGGGACGCACCGGCTACTACCAGCAGTCAGGGGCTTTCGGGTTCCGGGACCAGTTGCAGGACAGCCAGGTCTGGCTGCCGCGAGATCCGGCCCGCACGCGCGAGCAGATTCTGCTCCACGCGGCCCACCAGTTCGCGGATGGGAGCGTGTACCACTGGTGGCACCCGCTCGCGGAGTTCGGGCTTCGCACCCTCTGCAGCGACGACTACCTGTGGCTCCCGTTCCTGACCGCGCAATACATCAAAGACACGGGTGATTGGACGATCCTGTCGGCGACCGCGCCGTTCGTCGATGACGCGGCCGGAGCCTCGCTGCTGGACCATTGCCGGCGGAGCATTGAGCGGGGGTTGTCCCGGCTGTCGGCTCGCGGCCTGCCGCTGATCGGTTCGTGCGACTGGAACGATGGGTTGTCGTCGATGGGCGTGGAGGGCCGCGGCGAGAGCGTGTGGTTGGCGCAGTTCATGATCGCGATGCTCGACGACTTTGCGCATGTCGTCGCGAATGACGGCTCAATCGCGCCGGATGCGAAACTCGCGGAGAAGTACCGGACGGCGCGACGCGACCTGGCCCGCAGCGTGAATCAGCACGCCTGGGAGGCCCACGATCGATCGGGCGGCTGGTACCGCGCCGCGACGCGAGACGACGGATCGTGGATCGGCACGCGGGACAACCAGGAGGGCAAGCTGTTCCTGAACACCCAGACCTGGGCCGTGCTGTCGGAGTCGGCTCCGGCGGACCGAGAACAGGCGGCGTGGGAGGCCGTGCGGCGGCACCTGCTGGCGCCGATGGGCCCGCTGCTTTCGTGGCCGGCCTATACCGAGCCGGATCCCACGATCGGGTACATCACACGGTATGCGCCCGGCCTGCGTGAGAACGGCGGCGTGTACATGCACGCCGCGACATGGGCTCTCGCCGCCGCGGCCAAGCGACGCGATATTGAGTCGGTCGAACGGATCTGGCGAGCCGTCTCTCCGCCCGCCCGCTGCGCGGCGGATGCTGACTCTTACTGGGCGGAGCCCTACGTCATGCCCGGCAACGTCGATGGCCCGCTGTCCAGCACGCCGGGCAAGGCCGGCTGGACCTGGTACACGGGTTCGGCTGCGTGGCTGAACCGCGTGAGCCTGGAGTGGGTGATCGGCCTGCGTCCGACGTGGGAGGGGCTGTTGATCGACCCGTGCCCGTTCCCGAGCCTGGGGCGTGTCGAGGCCACCCGTCTGTGGAGAGGACGGTCGATCCGCGTGCGCTTCGACGCCGCGGCCGTCGTTCCCGGCGGCGTTCCGAGACTGACGATCAACGGAATAGCCCACTCAGGCAATCTCATCACCACGGCCGACGTATCGAAGTGTGGGCATGGTGAGGTCGTGATCGATGTCGCGTGGGGCCTGGAGGTGCGCACCAACGGGGTCGCGCACATGGCGACCGCCGCGGCGGAGCCGAAGACTCCGACCGCGGCACCAACTTCCCGATGAACCCGTGCGTGTCAACTGGAGTCACGTGATGAACAATCGAACGCCGTTTGATCTGACGCGGAGCGGGAGTGGGGCTGCTCTGGCTTCTCGCGTGCGTACGGGTTTCACGCTGATCGAGCTGTTGGTGGTGGTAGCGATCATCGCGCTGTTGATCAGTCTGCTGCTGCCCGCGCTTTCTTCTGCCCGCGATGCGGCCCGGGACATCCTGTGCAAGAACAACATGCGCCAGCTGGGGCTGTCGATCCAGATGTACCTGGACGATCAGAAGGAGCCATTCTGGTTCAACCTGCGGCCGCGACAGCCCGGGGTGTTTGACCACTGGAACGTGCCGCGAGCGCTGGCGGCCGGCGAGTACGCTCCCGATTCGAGCTCGAAGACCTATCACTGCGCACGCGCGGTCGGACCGACATCGGTCACGGACACGAGCGTTCGGCTGTATCTGACATCGGGCGGGCGCGTGTTCATCGATCCCGACCCCAACAACCCCGACGCCGCGTCGCTCACGGGCAACGCTCAGGACCTGACCAACCCGAAGTATTACACCGAGTACTGGTTCAACGATTCGGCGCCCCGCAGCACGCCGCGCGCGGATGGGACGATCAACGCCTCGGGCGTGTCCGGCGCACGCTATTCGCGCGCGAAGCACCCTGAATCGCTCGTGTGGATCGCGGATGCGTACGACGAGGTGCCGCGGCACTCCGGCAAGTCCCGGTCGGAGCGGCAGAACCTCACCACGTCGAACAAGCGGCTCAACCAGATCTACATGCTGATGGGGGATCAGAGCCTGCGAGCATACACATGGGCCGAGTGCATCCCGCCGGAGGCCCGCGACCCGTTCGGCGCGCCGGGATCGTTCTTCAACTGGGGGCACTTCTACCCGTAACCTCGATAGTGGGAGATTGCGCATGCTTCGACAGGCGCTCGAGAAACGGCCCATGCTCGGATGGGCACTCGCCGCGGTGCTCATGCTCGTCGCGGCGGTGTTTGTCTACCGGCATTTTACCGGCGGCGAAACCCTCGAACTCAGCAGGACGGTCACGATCCGCTGCTCGGAGACGGGGGCGACGTGGGAGATGACGCGGGGCGCGATGGAGAAGGAGTTGTACATGCGCCCCCTGCCGTTGAAACCCGACGAGGGGCTCATCAACCCGGAGACCGGCAAGCGGACAGGCTTCCCGGTTGATGACTGGAAGGAGACGCTCGAACGCATCACCGCCGATCGCGATGCGTTCTCGAAGTCGCGCGGCGGGAACACCCCACAGCCCGTGAAGAAGTAAACTACCCAAGTCATGGAAGCAAGCACCCGTCACACGCGTCCGGGCCGAGCCGGAGGGGGGGCGATGACGCGACGGGCCGCGCTGGGCGGCATGGCGGCGGCGGGGGCGGGCTTCGCGCTCTTCGGGCCGCGCGGCGAGCGAGCGCGGGCCTCGGTCGACGGCCGGATCGTGCTGGACTACTGGGAGAAGTGGACCCGCCACGAAGGCGATGCGATGGAGAAGGTCATCGCGGCGTTCAACGCCTCGCAGGACCGTATCCACGTCCGCTATGTGGTGACCAGCGACATCGGGCAGAAGTCGCTCATCGCGATCGGCTCTGGAAACCCACCCGACCTCATCGGGCTGTATTCGTTCAACATCCCGTTCTACGCCGAGGCCGGGGCGATCATCCCGATGGACGAACTCGCGCCGAAGTTCGGCGTCACGCTCGACCGGTATGCCGCGGGAGTTCGGCAGGTGATGCGGCACAAGGGGCGATGGTGGGCGACCGTCAACACCGCGGGCTCGATCGCGCTCTACTACAACCGCGAACTGTTTCGCAAGGTCGGGCTCGACCCCGATCGTCCGCCTTCCACGATTGCCGAACTCGACGAAGCGCACCGAAAACTGTCGAAGATCGGCGACGATGGGAAGAAGCTGGAGCGTGTCGGGTTCCTGCACCGCGAACCCGGATGGTGGAGTTGGCTTTGGGCGTACCACTTCGGCGGGGCGATCTACTCGCCCGACGGCGGGACCGGCGGTGGGGGAGTGTCGCTGACCGCGAGCGATGCCAACATTCGCGCGATGGAGTGGATGCAGTCCTACGCCCGGGACCTTGGGGTCGATCGCGTGAAGAGTTTTCAGGAGGGTTTCGGCAACTATTTCACGCCGGAGAATCCATTCCTAACCGGGAAGGTTGGGATGATCGTCCAGGGACCGTGGATCGCCAATCTCGTGCAGGCATTCAAGCCCGACCTGGACTACGGCGTCGCCCCCTTTCCCACCGTTTCCGGCCATGCCGCGGACCAGCCCGTAGGGCTCATCGACACCGATGTCCTGGTGATTCCCAGGAACGCGCGCCACCCGGAGGCCAGCATGGAGTTCATCGCCTGGACGCAGCGGCAGGACATGTCCGAGTTGCTCGCGACCGCCCACTGCAAGCCCAGCCCGCTGGCCGTGGCGAGCGATGAGTTCCTGTCGCGGCACCCCAACCGCGGCATCCGCGTGCACTACGCCATCTTCGGGAGCAATCGCGCGTACATCGCGCCCAAGACTCCGACCTGGCAGCAGTTCAAGGACGAGTTTGACTCGGCCGTGCAGCGGGTGTGGAGGCTCGAAGCCCTGCCACGAGAAGTGATGGGGGGGTTGCAGTCGCGGACCCAGGCGATCATCGACCACGCCGCGGCGCAGCGGCGACGGAGGAACGCCTGAATGCGGGCTCAGGGTTCAGCCTCGCGAGTCAGACCGCGGTTCGGATCGACCGCACGCGGTCTGCTGTGGGTCAGCCCGTGGCTTGTCGGCTCGGCGGCGTTCCTGTTCGTGCCGATGGCGATGAGCCTGTATTACTCGCTGACCGACTACCCGCTTCTCGAGCCTCCGCTGTGGTCGGGGCTGGACAACTATCGAAGGATGGCCGACGACCCTGTCTTCCTGCGGGTTGTCAAGAACACCGCGCTGTTCTGCGTGCTGTCGATCCCGCTCCAGACGATCCTGGCCATCGTGCTCGCGGTGCTCCTCAACGGCCGGATCCCGCTGCGCCGAACGATCCAGGCGTGCATCTTCATCCCGACGCTGGTCCCGCTGATCGCCAGCGCGATGGTGTGGATGTGGTTGTTCAACGGCGAGCTCGGGCTGGTCAACCGGGTGCTCTCGGTGCTCGGCGTGGATGGACCGGCATGGCTGGTGGATCGCGACTGGGTCATGCCGTCGATGGTGCTGATGAGCCTCTGGGGGGTCGGGCAGGCGATGATCGTGTTCCTCGCCGCGCTGCAGGATGTCCCACGGCAGTTGTACGAGGCCGCGAGGATCGACGGCATGGGCGCGCTGCGGCAGTTTTCGAGCGTGACGCTGCCCATGATCTCGCCGGCGATCCTTTTCAACGTGATCTCGCTCACGATCGCGTGCGTGCAGGTGTTCGCGATCCCGTACGTGATGTTCCGCAAGCCCGACGGGACCAACCCGGCGGGGCACTTCTACACGATGTACCTCTACGAGAACGCGTTCGTGTACGGGAACATGGGGTACGCCAGCGCGATGGCGTGGGTGCAGTTGCTGGTGGTGCTGGTGTTGACGGGCGTGATGCTGCTGGCCAGCCGCAGACTGGTCCATTACCGAAGGGTCTGATGCGAGAGGCAAGCCGGATCAGTGTCGGGCGGTGGCTCACGTTCATGCTTCTGGCGTGCGTGGCGGTCGCATTCATCGCGCCTCTGGTGTGGATGGTGAGCACCTCGATCAAGCCCGAATCGCAGGCCGCCAGCGGCGCGATCCGGCTGCTGCCTGATCCCGCGAGCGGGGCGCCGTCGCAGGCCGCCGCGAACTACTCGAGCGTGTGGAACGACCGCACGGTCAAGTTCCCACTCTATCTGCGGAACACGCTGGTCGTCGCGCTGCTGAGCGTGGCGGGCATGACGTTGTCCAGCGCGATCGTCGCGTTCGGCCTGAGCCGTGTTCGATGGCGAGGCCGCGGGGTGGTGTTCGCGCTGGTGCTGACGACGATGATGGTGCCGTTCCCGGTCATCATGGCGCCGCTCTACCTGGTGTTCAAGAACATCGACGACGGGATGCGCGCCGCCGGCGTGCTCGAGCGTGCGCCCTGGATGCAGATGCTGGGCACGCTCAAGCCGCTGTGGCTGCCGGCCTGGTTTGGCGGTGCTTTCAACATCTTCCTGCTCCGCCAGTTCTTCATGACCATCCCGCGCGAACTCGACGAGGCCGCCACCATCGACGGGTGTTCGAGCTGGCGGACGTTCTGGCGGGTGATCCTTCCGCTCAGCCGCCCCGCGCTCGCCGTGGTCGCCCTCTTCCACTTCATTTATGTCTGGAACGACTTCGTCGGTCCGTTGATCTTCCTGACCAACCGGGATCAGTTCACGCTCGCACTTGGGCTCCAGTTGTACCAGTCTCAGGCCGGGAACACGCCGTGGAACCTGCTGATGGCGGCGAGCACGATGGTCGTTGCACCCTTGATCCTCCTCTTCCTGCTCGCCCAGCGGACGTTCGTGCAGGGGGTGGCCAGTGAAGGCCTGAAGTAGGTGTTTGCAAAAAAGTTGGGTATCCATCTCAAGATTTCGCTTGCCCACGCCAACAATCGGGAGCACAATGTAAACGCTTACTGTCGTCGGCCGCGTGCCCTGTGTCCGGCGATGGTGCTCGCAAACAACCCCTATCCCCAGGTTTGCTCGGAGGTGATGACCATGAAGTGCAAGAGCCTTGTTCTGGCCGCGGCAGCAACGTTGGCGCTCGGCGGTGCGGGTGCCGTCGCGCAGCCCTTTCAACAGATGCAGCACACCAGCTTTGAGACTGTGAGCCCGGTGGACTCTACCCAGCCGCTCGGTTGGAACCCCTTCAACGGTGCCCGTCGGCGGACCGTCGGCGATGGCCTGCTGCCCGAACTGACCGCCGCGCACACCGGCTCGGCCGTGATCGAGTTGACGCCGCAGCCGTTCGGGCCGTCGGACTTCATCGGCTATTCGAGCAACTCGCCGCTCGATCCGAACGATGCGGTGAGCCCTAAGAACAACACCGGCTACCTTTTCGATCCGCCGGACGGCGAAGATCTGCAGATCAGCGGGTGGGTGATGATCCCGGCGACCGAGCCGGTGGTCGCGCAGCGGGCCGGCTTGAAGCTGGAGTTCCGCCGCACGGCCGACGACTCGGTCTATGAACCCTTCGAGTGGTTCTTCATCGATCCTGCCAACCCCGGAAGCATGCCGGGGCTCGTGGGTGTGACAACACCGACCGGACCGGGTGTCCACACCAACGGCGTGTGGCTGGAACTGCGGGCGACTTTCCATCAGAGCCAGTTTGCGCTCAATGGCCTGGGACAGCCCAACTGGCCGCTTCCTCCCGAGAATCCCAACGCAAAGGTGAGCGCGCTTGCCCTTCGCTTCGGAAGTCCTCATGTCGCCGGAGCTCGAGGAACGACCTTCTTCGACGACATCACGGTCACGGTCGGCAGCCCGTGCCTCGCGGACTTCAACAACTCGGGCTCGGTCACGGTGCAGGACATCTTCGACTTCCTGTCCGCGTACTTCATGAACGACCTCAGCGCGGACTTGAACAACTCGAACTCCGTCACGGTGCAGGACATCTTCGACTTCCTGGCGCTGTACTTCGCGGGCTGCTGAATCGGCCCTCTGCCGTGCGGATCCTTTGCTCCTCAGCCATCGGCGTTCGTGAGTGACGGGGTTGCCCGCCGCACACGAACGCCGACAGCGTTTTGGCTTCGAGCGGTACCGACCATGAGACTTGCGATTCTCTCGCTGGCAGCGGCGATCCTTGCTCCCGCCGCCGCACCGGCCAACGCCGACCAGCCCTGCTTCCGGGATGGCTTTGACCGCCCAGCGGACTGGAAGGCCATCGCCGCCGACGGCATCGGCCTGGTGACCTCCGCGGATGCGGACGGACACGCTGGTCCGTGTCTCAAACTGGACTACGACTTCACCCGCGGATCCGGCTACGCGATCGTCCGAAGGGAGTTGTCGCCGCCGCTGGAACTCCCGCCGAACCACCGCGTTGCGCTTCAGCTGAAGGGCAACGGGCCGCGAAACACGCTGGAAGTGAAACTAATTGAACGCACCGCCGGGGGTGGGGGCGCGGCTCCGGGTGAGAACGTCTGGTGGGTGAACCAGCGAGACTACGCGTTTGACGGCCCGTGGCGCGAAGTGCGCCTTCCGCGGCGGAAGTTCACTTTCGCGTGGGGACCGGAGCCACGAGACTTCGCCAAGCGGATCGATGCGATCGAGATCGTGGTGACGAGTTTCAACGGCGGAAAGGGGACGGTCTGGCTCGACGAGCTTCGGATCGAGCCTCTCCCGGAAGTTCGGCCTCACCAGCGGACGCCGAGCGTCGAGGCCAGTTCGCGGGCCGAAGGAGGAGGACCGTTGGCCATCGGCCCCGACGGCTTCATCGGGTGGAAGAGCAAGCCGGCATCGGTTGACCCCGCGCCGGAAGCGACGATCGACTTCGGCGAGGCACGCGAGTTCGGGGGCGTCGCCATCGAGTGGGAGCCGGGAGCCCACGCATCCTCATACGAGGTATCCGGCAGCCTCGGCGGCGAGTGGTTTGTCATCGGGAAGGTGCGAGGCGGGAACGGCGGGCTTGATGACTTGGTTACCCCCGATGCCGTCGCAAGCCGCGTCCGGATTCGTTGCACCGAACCCGCGGACCGCGAGGGTGTCCGCCTGCGTGCATTGACGTTCCTTCCCCCGGAGCACGCGGACGATGTCAACGCACGTCTGCGGCTGCACGCGGCGGCCGCGGCACGCGGCTGGTGGCCACGATACCTGCTCGGCGAGGCCTCGTACTGGACCGTCGTCGGCGTGGAGGATGACGAACGGGAGGCGCTGGTCAGCGAAGATGGCACGATCGAACTCGGAAAGCAAGGACCGAGCCTGGAACCCTTCGTCCGATCCAGCGGCCGCCTGCTCACTTGGCACGAGTCCACGCTCAGCCAGCGGTTGGCGGACGGGTACTTGCCCGCGCCCACCGTCACGCGAGAGACCGCGGGGAATGGTGGGGCGGTCGGGCTCCGGCTCGAAGTCACCTGCCTGGCGGATGATGCGCCGCCCTTCGTCCGCGGCCAGGGCGTGATCCTCGCTCGCTACCGACTGACCAATACCGGGTCAACCAGGCACGAGGGAAGCCTGTTCGTTGCCGTCAGGCCGATGCAGGTCAATCCGACGTACCAGTTCCTGAATCAAGCGGGCGGCGCATCCCGGATCGGGCGAGTGAGTGTTAGCGATGAAGCGATTCGGGCCGGTGAGTTCGTGGTACAACCGTTGACTCCCGCCGCAAGAGTCGGAGCGTGTGCGTTCCAGGAAGGCGAGATTGTCGAGCACATCGGGGCCGGCAAGTTGCCCGCGCACAAGGAGGTCAGCGATGACGACTCGCTCGCCTCCGCCGCGATGGAGTATCCGTTCGCGCTCGAAGCCGGCGCCGCCATGACGGTTGTCATCGCCTCGCCCTTGCATGGCACCGCGATCGCATGGGACGGCATGGCCGCAGACCCCGCCGGGATGTTTGAAGATCGCCTGAACGATGTGTTGGCCCGCTGGCGTGCGACCACCGATCGAGTCACGATCTCCCTGCCGGGCGAGGCTCGGAAGCTCTGGGATGTCGCTCGCAGCAACCTCGCGTACATCCTCATCAACCGTGACGGCGCGGCCATCCAGCCGGGTTCTCGCTCGTACGAGCGATCATGGATTCGTGATGGGAGCCTGACTTCCTCCTCGCTACTGGCGTTCGGCCTCACTGATCAGGCTCGCGCGTTCGTGGATTGGTATGCGCCGAACCAGTACCCATCCGGCAAGGTCCCGTGCGTGGTGGACCGCCGCGGACCCGACCCGGTGCCCGAGCACGACAGCGATGGCGAGTTCATCTACGCCGTGATGAATCTCTACCGGCACACGCGGGATGTCGAGTTCCTTCGGAAGCACTGGGACGCGGTTCGCCGGGCCGCGGCTCACACCGAGTCCCTCCGCTCCCGGCGGCTGACCGACGAGTTCACATTCCCATCGACCGCGGATGACCGCCGCGTGCTCGCGGGGCTGTTGCCGGAGTCGATCAGCCACGAGGGCTACTCGGCCAAGCCCATGCACTCGTACTGGGACGATTTCTGGGGTCTCAAGGGCGTCGGCGACGCGGCCGAGATTGCTGCAGTCCTGGGCCACGATACCGAGGCATCGCGTCTGAACTCGCTGCGGGAGTCGTTCGAGCGTTCGGTCGGGGAGTCGGTCGAGCTCGCGATGCGGATGAAGTCGATCTCGTACATTCCCGGATGTGCGGAACTCGGCGACTTCGACGCGACCAGCACGACGATCGGACTCTGGCCGTGCGACCTCATGGGCAGCCTCGCCATGCCGACCCCGGCACTGAAGGAAACGTTCGAGCGGTATTGGAGATACTTCAAGGACCGGCGCGACGGCGCCGGTCAGGCTGCCGGATGGGTGAACTACACGCCCTACGAGTGGCGCACCGTCGGAACGATGGTCCGCCTCGGGACGCTCGAAGGCGCCGGCGCGACTCCATGGCGAGCGCGTGCCCACGAGGCGATCGAGTGCTTCATGGCCGATTCTCGGCCGGCCGGCTTCAACCACTGGGCCGAGGTGGTGTGGCGTGACCTGCGGCGACCTGGATTCATCGGTGACATGCCCCACACCTGGTGCGGCTCGGACTTCATCAACAGTTTTCGCGCGATGCTCGCGTTCGACGACGATCGCGCGCGGCGATTGGTGATCGGCGCGGGCTTGCCCGTGTCGTGGGCCCTCGATCCTGAGGGTGTTCGCGTGAAGGGCCTGGGCACGCACTGCGGCGACCTGAGCTGCTCCGTCAGGCGAGGAGAGATGCCGAATCTGTCGGTCTGGGAGGTCCACGAGGGCATCGTCCCGCCGACCGGCGGCATCTGGATCGCCCCACCGCATGCAACCGCCATCCGCTCGATCCGGTGCGATGGAGCCAAGGTGACCGCACAGGGCGCGTTGATACCGGTTCAGCGGATTCCGAGCCGCATCGAGGTGGAGTACGCCCGTTGATCGCCTGGGCATACGCTCGCCCATGTCCCAGGAACTGTGGTCGAGCGTTGACGAGTTCATCTGTTCCCTCTTGGCGCCCGAAGACGCCTCGCTCGAAGCGGCCTTGAAGGCCGGCACGGCCGCGGGGCTGCCGCCGATCAGCATCACCGCCAACCAGGGCAAACTGCTGATGATCCTCGCGCATTCGATCCGCGCCCGGCGCATCCTGGAGATCGGCACACTCGGCGGGTACAGCACGATCTGGCTCGCCCGTGCGGTTGGTCCTGCCGGCCGCGTGGTCACGATGGAGATCCAGCCGGCTCATGCCGAGGTCGCCCGTCAGAACGTGGCGCGGGCCGGTTGCGATAGCATCGTCGAGATCCAGGTTGGCCCGGCGCTCGACCTGCTCCCCGGGCTCGCGACCCATGACCCCAAACCCTTCGACATGGTTTTCATCGACGCCGACAAGGCGGCCGCGCCGGACTACTTCGCCTGGGCTCTGCGACTCACTCGGCCGGGCGGTCTGATTGTCGTGGACAACGTGGTGCGTGAGGGCAACATCCTTGACGCGGAGAGTCCCGACCCCAGTATCGTGGGAATACGTCGCCTGTACGAGATCATGTCCGGCGAGCGGCGCGCGGTATCGACGGCCATCCAGACGGTGGGCAGCAAGGGCCTCGATGGATTCTCGATCTCGCTTGTAACCGCGCCCGCGTAGCAGCCCGGAGGTGCGTCAACCCGCTACTTGAGGTCGCGGGTTTCCAGCGGAAACTGCGGCGTCACGGTGTAGACGTTGTCATCCCTCGTGCCGGGGTCACCGTCCGGTCCCGCCGAGTAGAAATAGGGGCGGCCGCCGACGCACATGCCTTCGTCGCCGTCTCCGACGAAGCGGCCGATCTGGGCGCTTCCGAAGGGCCGGTAGGAACGTCGCCACTGCTGGATGTAACCGAGGCTTCCGAGTTCAACATCCATAACCGGTCGGCTGTTGACAACGTTCCCGTTCGCATCCGCAAACTCTCCGTGCCCGCCGTGATACCGGGGCAGGACCAAGCGGATCGGGTTGCCCCACGCATCGTTGATGAACAGCCCGTCGATCGGTTGGCCGTTCCGGTCCTTCACGATCCGGCTCGGATCCGAATCGACGACCTGCTTGCGGGTCATGAACTTCTTGTCGATGCCCTTCAGCGCCTCCTGCACGCCCGGGACCTGCTCGGCGAGCAGGAGGTAGAGCGCGATGGTCGGCTGGGCCGGCGCGCCGAGCGTGTTCTGTCCGGCGAGGCGGCCGTCGATGATGGGGAAGACCTGGTTCGAGTCGTCCACGAAGTACGTCGGGAACTTCGCTTCGCGCTCGGCAATGTACGCCGTGAGCGTGGCATCCAAGGCTCGGATTGTGCTTTCGGTCAGGCTCCGCTCGCCACCCTTGGCGACGCGGCCTCCCACAACCAGCGCGAGCGTCATCAGAATACCGATGATCGCAATCACAACCAGCAGTTCCACGAGCGTGAAGCCAGACCGCACCGCTGAGGCGGAGTTGGGGGCGGAGTGGGGGGGATGGGCGAGCAACTTCGAGCGGCTGGGTCGGAGCATGGTCACGGACCTCCGGTTCGGGAGAAAGTCGGCAGAAAAAGTCTAGCCCGCGATCCTGAACAAACCACCATACGGACAAAGTTCGCCCACGGATGCCCTCGACTCGGACGACCGGGACCGGGCCAAACCACCTCGATAGTCCTGGCGGGTACGGTGCGACCGCGAAGCCCACGGAGCCCACGCCGAGAATCGAGCACAATCTTCGGCAATCGCGGCTGCGAGAGTGGAACGTCACCCCGGCTGCGACAGTCTCCATTCCACCACAACCACAGCCGATCCTCGTGGTATCGTGTGTACATGCGTGATCCATCGTGCACGATGCCCTATCGGAACAACAACCCCGGACTGCCCAGGATGGGCGAAAACCGGGTTCTTCCGGCGATACCCGGCGTACGGCTGGGTCGCTGGATGCTCGCGGGTTGTGGAATCGTGGCAGCGGTCATGGGGGGGTGCTTGGCCACCGAAGGGCCGGACCCCTACCGGATGGAGTTCGAGCGGACCAGCCAGGACACCATCAGATGGCCCGAGCGCAAGACCGATGATCTTGACCAGAGGATCAAGAACACCCCGCGGCGGATTCCGCGGCTGGTGCTGGACGGAACGGTGCCGGAGTCCGAGATCGATCCGGACTGGCTACGGGCCGCGCGGCGGGCCGACGGCCGGATCGTCTACCAGCGAAAGTTCGGCCAGGGCATCATCCGCCGCGTCCGCTACGCGGATCGCGTTTTCACCCGTTTCGTTTCGTACTCGACCCTTGAGGATCGCCCGGTTGACACTCGCATTCCGAAACTCGTGCAGCGGTCGCGCGAGTCGTTGCAGAAGTTTCTCGAGAGCAACGCCGCGGGCCTGAAACCCAACGACGAAAAAACCCTGACGCTGCTCTACGAGGGGACACAGATCCAGCTCGCCGAGCCCAAGCCGGAAGCGTTGAGAAACGGCAAGTCCGCGGGTCTCATCGTGCACATCGCGGGGTTGGGGAGCATCGAGTACGAGCAGCCGCTGCTGGACGAACTCCGCGAGCGCGGCTGGACTGTGCTTCGCATCGAGACCCCGAGCGTCTGGTGGTACGAGTCTCCCCCGTACCGAATCGATCGAGAATCCGACATCACGCCGACCGCACACCGCCTGGCGGTGGTCATCGATGATCTGGTGGCCGAAACCGCGTACGCGGCGGAGGCCGCGCTGGAGTATCTGGCCCGCGAGCGCCCGGCCATCAGCCAATCGCCGATGGTCATGGTCGGATGCAGTGCGGGCTCGCTCGCCTCGCCCGCGGTGGTTGCGAGGCTGCCGGGAAAGTTCGATGCCGCGGTCCTCGTCAGCGGCGGCGCGAACCTGCTCAAACTCAGCCAGATGAGCGACCTGACCGACGGGGGAATCCAGCTCGTGTGGACCGACCCTGTTGGCAACGCCGCGCAGCGCAACCGCCTCTACGACGAGTTCCTCGCCGCGTCGCAACTCGATCCCTTCCGCACCTCGATCGCCATGCGATCGATGCCCGTGCTGATGGTCCAGGCGGCCTTCGACACCACCGTGCAGGCTTCTGGGGGCGATCTGATGTGGGAATGCCTGGGTCGCCCCGAACGGTGGACCTTTCCCGGCGGGCATCGGATGCTGTTCTGGCGACTGCACGACCACGTGAAGCCCATCGCGGAATGGGTGGACAAGCACGCGAAGGTCATCCGCAAGGTGCCGGTCTCCGCCGCGGCCGGTACGGGCGGCAAGACTCCCGGTTGAGTTTCAGAGTCCGCCTCAGACTGATGAGGTGGCGTCGATTCATAAGGTCCTATAATGGCAGTTATGTAAAACTGCGAATCCGCGGGCACGCCGCCGGTCGCCTTCCACTCGCGGACGCCACGCTCTCTCAGAGTTGCTTCTCAAACCACAACGTCTTGGGATCGGGGTCCGCGTTGTAGCGGTCACACTCGATGAAGCCGAACGAGCGGTACAAGGCGATGGCCGCGGCGAACCTGGGGTCCGTGTCGGTGTCGAGTTTCATGAGCATGTACCCGGCGGCGCGTGCCTCGGCCAGGACCCGTTCGACCAGGCGACGACCGATGTGCCGCCCTCGGAACTCGGGCTTCACGTACATGCGCTTCATCTCGCACACCCGCGCACTGATCTCGGGCAGCGATCGCATCGCGATGCACCCCGCGGGCCGGTCGCCGATCATCGCGAGCAACAGGCACCCGCCGCGGGACGGGGCGTACCGCCCGGGGAGATGGGCGAGTTCATCGTCGAACCCCTGATGTACAAGGCTGCACGCGGCGACGTCGGTGATGCTGCGTCCGTACTCGCTGATGAGTTCGCGGGCGAGCATCAGGCGCTCGTCGGTGTCGGCGGGCACGATCGTCGGAGAGCCGGGTTCAGCCGCACCGGATGTCGGCGAAGAACGTGCCATCGGTCGATTCCCCGTGAACCCGAGGCCCGGCAACACGCGCCGGCTTCTTGGAGCACGTTCAGAGCGCAGAGCTGCACCTGCTCGTCACCTGGTCCAACCTGACAACCTCGCCCTTGGCAGCGACATCCCGCCGCAACTTGAACTCCACCCCACCCTCAGCCAGGGCCTTGTCGCCGATGGTGAGCCGGATCGGCACACCGATCAGGTCGGCATCCTTGAACTTCACGCCCGGCCGCTCGTCGCGATCATCGATCAGCACATCCAGCCCGGCCTCGCTCAGCGATGCGGCGATGCGGCCCGCCGCTTCGACGTGCGACGCCTGATCGGGCTTCATCAGCGTGATGAGCACGTGGTACGGTGCGATCGCCGCGGGCCAGATGATCCCGTTCTCGTCGTGGTTCTGCTCGACGCTTGCGGCCATGGTGCGGCTGACACCGATTCCGTAGCAGCCCATGATGACGCTGCGCTGCTGCTCCTTGTACAGCATCTTCAGGTCCATGGCGTCGGAGTACTTGGTGCCGAGCTTGAAGATGTGTCCGACCTCGATCCCGCGGCCCGTCTCGAGCCGGGCGCCGGCAGCGCGAGGGGAGGGATCGCCCGCCAGCGCGTTGCGCACATCCGCGAGCTTTACATAACGCGGATCGCCCAGTTTCTCGCCAACATCACGCTTCCAGTTGAAGTGCTTGACGTGGTGGTCGGGCTTGTCGGCGCCCGTGGCCCAGAATCCCCCGCCGGCGACATCGGGATCGACGAGCATCAGCACACCCGGCACGCTGTTGACCGCGCGGGGTGAGACGTAGCCGATGGCGAAGCCCGCGGCGCGGGCTTCCTTCTCCGGCGCGAGTTCGACCTGGTGGCCGCACACCGACTTGACCTTGCCCTCGTTGACGTCGTGATCGCCGCGAACCACGGCGAGGACCCACTTCGTCGGCGCGTCCCCAACCACCCTGAACACGATGGTCTTCAGCATCCGATCCGGTTTGACCTTCATGAACTTCCCGACTTCATCGATGCCGGGCAGGTTCGGCGTGTGCACCTCGGCCAGCTCGCCGGTGGGAGATCCGTCGAAAGCCCCCCCACTGACTTCGCGAACGCCGATCTCGCACTTCTCAACGTTGGCCGCGTAGCCCGAAACCGGGCACTTGAGGATCGTGTCCTCCCCGCTCGCGGCGTTGACCATGAACTCGTGACTCGCCGAACCGCCGATCGGCCCGGCCTCGGCCTCGACGACCGTGAAGTCCAGGCCGCAGCGCTTGAACACATTGCTGTACGCGCGGTACATCGCGTCGTAGGTCTCGTTCAGCCCCCCCGCTCCTTCCACCTCCATGTGGAACGAGTAAGCGTCCTTCATGATGAACTCACGGCAGCGCAGGAGGCCCGAGCGCGGCCTCGCCTCGTCGCGGAACTTGGTCTGAACCTGGTAGAGCGAGAGCGGGAGTTGCTTGTAGCTGTTGATCGAGCCCCTGACGAGTTCGGTGATCGGCTCTTCGTGCGTCGGTCCGAGTGCGGCCACCGCGCCCTTGCGGTCGGTAACCTTGAAGAGCAGGTCGCCGTAATCCACATCGCGCTTGGTGCCCGCGTACAACTCGATCGGCAGCATGACGGGCAGGCAGAGCTCCGCCGCGCCGGTCGCATCCATCTCCTCACGCACGATCTGGCTGATCTTGCGGAGCGACCGCCATGCCAAGGGCAGGTAATCGTAGATGCCCGAGCCGAGCTTGCGGATGTAGCCGGCACGGGAGAGAAGGATGTGGGACGGGCTCTCCGCGTCGGCCGGAGCCTCGCGGGTCGTCGGGATGAGGGTCTGGGACCAGCGATGCATGGCCCCGCGGGAGGATTGGCTCGACATAGGGCCGGATGGTACGCCGTCGCGAAGTCGCGGCCGCTTTACAACCCCCCCGCCGCGTTCTACCGTTGTTTTCCCGCACATCAGCAACGGAGCTTCCCCAGCCATGGCTTCCCCCATCCGCATCGGCATCAACGGTTTCGGACGCATCGGCCGCCTGGTCTATCGCATCGGCCTCGAGCACAACGTCCAGGTCGTCGCGGTCAACGACCTTGTGCCCGCCGACAACCTCGCGTATCTCTTGAAGCACGACACCATGCACGGGATGTTCCGCGTGCGCAACGAGCCGGTCCAGGTCTCGGCCACCGAGACCAGTTTCACGGTCAACGGATTCACCACCAGGACCATGGCGGAGAAGGACCCGGCGAAGTTGCCGTGGAAGGATCTGGGCGTGCAGTACGTGCTGGAGAGCACGGGCCTGTTCACCGACCTGGAGAAGGCGAGCCTGCACATCCAGGCGGGCGCGAAGCGCGTCATGATCAGCGCGCCGACCAAGAGCGAGCCGGCGCAGGTGCCGACGTTCGTGCACAAGGTCAACTGCGGCGGCTACGACCCGGCCAAGCACCACGTCATCTCCAACGCCAGCTGCACCACCAACTGCCTGGCCCCGGTCGCCAAGGTGCTCAACGACGAGTTCGGCATCGAGGAGGCGCTCATGACGACGATCCACGCCGTCACCGCCACGCAGCCCACGCAGGACGGCCCCAGCAAGAAGGACTGGCGCGGCGGCCGCAACGCGTACATGAACATCATCCCGTCGAGCACGGGCGCGGCCAAGGCCGCTGCGCTGGTCATCCCCGCGCTCAAGGGCAAGATCACGGGCATGTCGTTCCGCGTTCCGACGGCGGATGTCTCGTGCGTGGACCTGACCTTCCGGCCTGGCAAGGCGACAAACTACGAGGCGATCTGCGCCGCGATGAAGAAGGCCAGCGAGGGCTCCATGAAGGGCGTGCTCGGATACACCGACGAGGAGGTCGTCTCGAGCGACTTCGTCGGTGACCGCCGCAGCTCGATCTTTGATGCCAGGGCGGGCATCCAGCTCAACGACCGGTTCTTCAAGGTCGTCACGTGGTACGACAATGAAGCGGGCTACGCGTCCCGGTGCGTGGATATGTTCAGGCTGATGGCGGAGAAGGACGGATTGAAGTAATCCGCGATGGAACTGACCTGTCCGAACTGCGGCGGCCTGAACGCCCCGGCTTCGGTGGCGGGCAAGCCGGTTGTGTGCGTGTACTGCAGGAGCGTCATCAGGCATGAGGCCGGATTGGAGCACGCCGTGCTGATCCCTTGGGACAAGACCGAGTGCAAACTGCACGCCGAGCGGGTCATCGCCAGCGACAGCGTGCGCGTGTACGTCCAGGCGACACTGTCGCTCTCGGGCGAGGAGCCGGCGCGGGTCCGATCGTTGGTTTCGGACGCTCTGGCAGGCGTGCTCGACGGTGTGTGGCGTTTCTCATCTATCGACCGACGGGAGGACGATTCGGGCCTAGAGCGCATCGTGACGGTCGCCAGCGTTCGCGTGCCCGAGCAGGCAACGGGCGGGCTGGTGGAGCGGCTCAAGAAGGCGTGCCGCCCGGGGCTGCGTTTGGAGTTGAAGGAGCTCTCCACGCGCCCGCCGAAGAAGGAAATCGACGCGGCCCGCGTGGAACTGCGCAAAGACCTCTACCGCAACGCGGGGCGCGAAGCCGAGACGCTCAACGCGATGCTCCCCTCCGACACGCGGCCGTGGCGGGTCGGCTTGATCAGCATCATCGAGGAACTCAACACGCCTCAAACCCGGCAGCGCGAACTGGTTCGACGGGCCATGGGCAGCATGGCGTACCGCGAGGGCGTGCCCACCGAAGAGACCGAGAATGTGGATTCGGTCAGCGAGCTTCGGCTCACGGCGACCGTCGAACTGAGGCGGCCCAGCGTGCCCGAGCCGCCGGGCGGCTTCTTCGCCGGCGGGGTTGAGTAGTCCGTCTGCCCGGTTCAGCCGTTCTTCCGCTCGAACTCCACCATGAACTGGGCGAGCGCCCTGGCGCCCGCCATCGGCATGGCGTTGTACAGGCTCACCCGCATGCCCCCGGTCGCGCGGTGGCCCTTCAGGCAGTCCAGCCCGTTCGTCGCCGCTTCCGTGCAGAACAGGTCGTCGAGCTTCGGTGTCGGGCAGCGGAACGTGAGGTTCATGAGCGAGCGAGAATCTGCCCGCGCATGCCCCTTGTAGAACTTCGAGGAGTCCAGCACGTTGTAGACGATCCCGGCCTTCTCCGCATTGAACTTCTCGAAATGCTTCACGCCGCCCTGCTTCCTGATCCACTTGAACATCAGGCCCATCGCGTAGATCGGGAACACCGGGGGGGTGTTGGGCCGAGACTCGCTGTCGGCGAAGGTGCGGTACTGCAGCATGTGCGCGATGTCCGTCCGGCCTCTGCGGACCAGCTCGTCGCTGGCGATCACCATCGTCGCGCCCGCCGGGCCGAGGTTCTTCTGCGCGCTCGCGTACACCAGCCCGTACTTCGTGACGTCGAACGGGCGCGAGAAGATGTCGCTGCACATGTCGCACACCAGCGGCACCCCGGCGGGGGGCTGCGGTGTGTAGTGAAACTGCGTCCCGTAGAGTGTGTTGTTGCTGGTGTAGTGCACGTACGCGGGCTTCGCCGAGTACTTCGTCTCGGCCGCCGACGGGATGAACGTGTACCCCGCATCCTTGCTGCTGGACGCCTGATGGATCGTGCCGAAGATGTGCGCATCCTCGATCGACCTCGCCGCCCAGTACCCGGTGTTCAGGTAGTCTGCCGTGCCGGACTTGTCGGCCGGCAGGAAGTTCATGGGCACCATGAAGTTCTGCTGCGTCGAGCCGCCGGTCAGGAACAGGACGTGGTAGTTCCTGGGGATGCTCCCCACCTCACGGCAGTCCTCGAACGCCTCGGCCAGGATCCGGTCGTACACCGCCGCCCGGTGACTGTGCTCGAGGATTCCCACGCCCGAGTTCCTGCAGTTCCAGACCTCTTCCTGAATCTGGCGCAGCACCTCCTCGGGCATGCACCCCGGACCGGCGGAAAAGTTGAACACCCTCTCGCCGGCCGGGCGGTTCACCGCGGGAGCGCTGGTCGAAGGCGAGACGGAAGCGGCTGTGGCGGCGCGGGCGGTGCTGGACATTCTCAACTGTAGAACCCGCGTTTCGACGCCGCCAAGCCCGGCCGCCGTGGCTCAGGTGACGGTCTGCCTCACCACCACCAGCGCCACCACGCTGATCGCCACCCACAGAGCCACCGCCAACGCCATCGCCCGCCAGCCCACCGAGGCGATGGCCTTGCGAGACATCCCCAACCCGATCAGCAGCAGCGCGACCGTCAGGACCTTCTTGGCGAGCGCTTCGATCGTCGGCGACCATCCGGCGATCTCGGGGACAAACGACCGCAGCAGCGAGGCCAGCAGGAACAGGCCGATGAACCACGGCAGGGGCGGCACAGCCCGGCGCGTCGGCGCGGAACTCGATGGATCCGCCTCGCGTGCCTCCGCACGCCGGAACCACCACCCCGCGGCGAGCGCGATCGGCGCGATCCACAACGTTCGGGAGAGTTTCACCGCCGTGGCCGACTCCAGCGCGGTGCCACCCGCGACAGCCGCCGCGCCGTGCGACGACGCATCGAACACACTCGCCGCACCGACAACCGACGAGACATCGTGAATCGCCACCGCGGCCCATGTGCCGAACTGGTTTGCACTCAGGTGCATCATCTCACCCAGCGGCGGGAAGATGTACAAGCCGATCGCGTTCAGGACGAACACGCACCCCATCGCCACCGCGATCTGCGCCTCCGTCGCGGCGATGACCGCGCCCGTGGCCGCGATGGCCGAGCCGCCGCAGATCGCCGTGCCGCAGGAAACCAGCGTCGTGACCTTGCGATCGATCGCGAGCCATCCGCCCAGCGTGACACCCAACGCGAACGTCATTGCGATCGTCCCGGCCGCAAACGCCACCCCGATCACGCCGGCTTCGAGGACCTTGTGCAGGTCCATCCTGAAGCCCAGCAGCACAACACCCACTTGGATCAGCAACTTGGACCACTTCCGCGTGCGGCTCGCAAACGCCGCGAACCCGCCGAGCGCGATCACGATCCCCAAAGCCAGCGCGTGCGGCGGGCCGACCCGGGGGTGAAGCGTTGCCGCGAGCGCGATCGCGAACAGGAGGACCCTGAACGGATGTTCCCCGGCCAAGCGGATCGCGGACGGGCTTGGTTGAGCATCAACGGGCATCAGGGTGCGTGCTCAGTGTCATGGGGGCGGCAAGCGTAGTCCAGGCCCGCTTGACGGCCACCGTCCCATCGCTCCCGAAGCCCCCCAGATTGCCAAAAGGCTTCTGTACGGATTCCGCCCAAACGACGACTTGTCCACACTTGGACTTGACATGAACCCAGCCCATCGTGGTAGTATGCTTGGCAGAGAGTGAGACGGGGTGACGCCCTGTCCGAGATTGAGTTGTGAGGAGAGACCCATGAAGAACTGTGTTGCGTTGTTGACCGCCCTTGCTGTGACCGCGCCGGCGTTGGCGTCGGTCAGTTACACGGGTGGTACCTACCTTGAGAACTTCGACACGCTGCCGAGTGCCACCGTCACCGGCGCGTTTTCGGCGACGATCGGTGCTCAGTCACCGGTCCCGGGACCGACGGGATGGGATGGTGCCAAGATCGCCGGAACCGGACCCTCGGCCTCCAACTTCATCGCCGACTTCGGCGACAGCAACGCCGGCGGGTTGCACTCCCACGGCGCTGCGGGCACCTCAGAGCGCGCGCTCGGAGCGTTGGCCTCGGGCTCGAACATCATGGCGTTCGGTCTCGAGCTGGTGAACAACTCTTCGGACACGTTTGCCGAAGTCACCATCGGCCTGGACCGGGAGCAATGGCGGTCCTCAACCTCGGTGGCGAACACGCTCGTGTTCGCTTACGGCCTTTCCGGCGGGACGATCACCTCCGCGAACTACCTCTCCGAAGCGAGCATGACACCCTTCTCCGCCGGAGACCTGGTCGGCGATGCGGCGGTCGCAACCAACGGCCCGCTCCCGCCGAGCGTCGTGCCCGTGGCCCTGACGATCACCGGCCTGACGTGGGCGCCCGGCCAAAGCCTCTTCATCCGCTGGACCGATGCCAACGATACCGGGAACGATGCCGGCTTGGCGGTTGACAACTGCCAGATCTCCGCGATCGTCCCCACGCCCGGCGCGGCCCCGCTCTTGGCCCTGGCGGGGCTTGTCGGCCTGCGGCGCCGCCGCTGAACCGTCGAAGGGGTCCATGACGATCCTGCAAAGGCTCCCCGTCCGGGGAGCCTTCTTCTTTTCCGTCCGGTGCTGCTTCGAGAGTCCGGCCCCGCACAAACGCCGCCTCGATCTCGCTTCAGTACGGATACGATCGTGCGCCCCTTTCGCCGCGAGGATGAACGCATGTCAAGCCTGACCCATCCGCTTGCCCCCTCGCCCGGCTCGCCGTCGGCATCGCCGAACACGGTCGCCGCGCCGATCCCGGAGTCACTCCGCGAGTTGGTCGGTTACCTCGACAGCCTCACCGCCCGCGCCGACCTGCGCATCCTCGCCGGGATGCTCAGGAACCTCAGGACAACCCGTTCCGACCTTGATCCGTGGTGCCAGTTCGGCACCCGCGGCTACCGCCGCAACACCATCAGACGCTCCCGCTGGTACGAACTGCTCGCCCTGTGCTGGCGCAGCGGCGACTGCACCCCGATCCACGACCACGCCGGCTGCAGCTGCGCGTTCAGGGTCATGAACGGCCTCGGCACCGAGATCCGCTACCGCGTCACGGATTCCGGGCTGGTCTGTCCGGTCGGCGTCGTGGAGATGTCCCCCGGCTTCATCTGCGCGGCCGAGGATGCCGACATCCACCAGGTCGCCAACACCCAGCCCCCCGGCAAGGAGCTGGTCACCATGCACATCTACTCACCCCCCATCGAGTTGATGACGACCTACACGCCCATGGGCGTCCGCAACCGCGTGGCGTGGGACGATGATCCCCGCGGCCACGAGCCGATGATCTGACCTTCCGCGGGTTGGATGGCTCAGCCGAACAGCGTGTCCACGACGATGTCGCCGATGCCCACCAGCGCGGCCCCGGCGATGATGCCGGCGCAGATCGGCTCGTGCGTATCGACCCACAGCCGCCGCCCGAACGAAGACTCATCGCGCTTCTTGAACAGCCGGCCCATGATGTAGAAGAACGCCGACCCCGCGAACATCGCCATGGTCGATTCCGGCGGGATGACCACCCCGAGCCCAAGGGCGATCGGCGAGATCGGGAACCGGTTCTTGGTGGCCATCCGGGCGACCTCGAAGATCACGCCGAGGACCGCGGCGATGCCCATGACCCAAAGGGCCGAGGACGGCAGATCGCCGATGCCCTTGGAGAGCAGGTCGCTGACGCCCTTCCACTGCAGCGCGCCGGGGAATGCGAACTGCCCCCGCACCAGCTGATCGATGACCGGCGCCCCTTCGGGCGCCTTGGACATGAACAGAATGTAGAACATCGGCGTGCTGGCGGCCGCGCCGGCGACGATGCCGATGCAGTGCCCGATGGCCTGCTGGCGCGGCTTGGCGCCGAGCATGTAGCCCGGCTTGATGTCCATCAACAGGTTGCTGGCGTTGCCGGCGACCTCGGTGGTCATCAGCGCGGTCATCAGGTTCGTCGCGGGGTTGGGCGTCGTGCCGGCCTTCAACGCGGTGGCGCGTTCCAGCCCGCCGAAGGTGAACTGCGTGATCTTGGAGAGCGAGCCGGTCGGCGTGATGCTGGTCAGCGCGGTCGAGTTGGCCGCGATGAGCGTCAGCACGATGATCAGCGGGATCGACAGCGCGCCCCAGTGCCAGTGCACGCCGTACCAGTCGTGCAGCATCCACACACCGAGCGCGCCGATGATCGGCACGCCCACGAACGAGACCCACAGCGGCAGCTCGATGTGCCGGAGCACGTCCTTCCCGGCCGCATCGCGCTTCGAGAACAGGCCGGTGAACGCCGAGATGATCAGCTTGGGCTTGGCGAACAGCGCCAGCATGCTCGCCACGACGAGGATCGCGATCCCGGGCCACAGCGCCCACGACACCAGCACATCGCGGTACGAGTATTCCACCGCGGGAACGATCTTCTCGATGCCGACGGTCACCATGCGACCCGCCGCATCCTTCTCACGCAGCGGCCTGGTCACATCCCCGTGGCTCACCGCCCAGGGCGCCAGCCCGCCCCACATGACCGCCATGCCCAGGAGCATGCTGACCGCGTAGCGGATGTTCAGCAGCCCGCCCGCGCCGATCATGGCCAGATCGACCGTCGGCGAGAGGCCGAGGCAGCGGATGTCCGAGCCGAAGATGCGGGGCACCTTCGCGTGCCCCTTCTGCACCAGCCAGTAGTACCACCCGTCCAGGTTCAAGGGGAGCGTGTGCGCGGCCTTGAGCCCCAGCGCCTTCACCTGGATCAGCGTCTGGTAGCCCGACCCGGCGGCGAAGGAGATGAACCCCGCCAGCCCGGCCGCCGCGCCCAGCGCCTTGGCCTTGAACAGCCCCACCTTCGCGTCGGACGTGTACAGCGTGTCCAGCACCACGCCGCAGGCCGCCCCCTCGGGGAACGGGTGCTGCTCGTCGTTGATGAACCGGCGCTTCATCGGGAACGCCACCAGCACGCCCAGCAGCGCGAGCACGATGTTGAGCAGCAGCATCTCGTGCCACGGCATCACCGTGTTGCTGACCATCATGTACGCCGCGATGCCCGAGATCAGCGGGCCGGTCATGTAGCCCGCGCTGGTGGCGATCGACTGCATGCAGTTGTTCTCAAGGATCGTGAAGTCCCTGGACAGGCCGATCCCCGCGAGCACCTTGAACATCGCGAACGCCAGGATGACGCTGGTCAGCCCGACCCCCAGCGACCACCCGGTCTTGGCCCCGATGTAGAGGTTGGTCATCGAGAGCAGCCCGCCCAGGATGAACCCGGTCAGGGCCGAGCGGATCGTGAGCTGCGGCATGTCGCCGCGGAAGACCTTCGTGAGCCACCACTGGTCCTTCTGCTCGCGCGTCCAGTTCTGGATCTGGTCTTCGGTCAGGTGCGGGATGGCCATAGAGGTCGGAGTGTACCAGAAACCCGGAGTTCGGAGTGCGAAACTTGGAGCCAGAGGGGACGCGACACCGAGCAGGGGCCGCGTCGGTCTCGGCCTTTCGGCCCCGAGTTCCGTGCTCCAGGTTCCGGGCTCGCCTCCCGCCGCTATCCTCTCCCCACACTTTCTGAGGAGACCCCGTCCAATGGCCAAGTTCTCGATCGCGTGGATGCCCGGCGACGGCATCGGCAACGATGTGATGGAAGCGACCCGCATCGTGCTCGACACCCTCAAGCTCGATGCCGAATACGTCCCCTGCGACATCGGGTGGGACTTCTGGTGCAAGGAGGGCAACCCGCTGCCCGAGCGTTCCGTGAAGGTGCTCAACTCGACGACCTGCGGCCTGTTCGGAGCGATCACCAGCAAGCCCCAGGACGAGGCCAAGGAGGAACTGGCGCCCGAGCTCAGGGGCAAGGGCCTGGTCTACTTCTCCCCCATCGTCAAGCTCCGCCAGATGTTCAACCTGCACACCAACATGCGGCCGTGCAGGAGCTACGAGGGCAACCCGCTCAACTACCGCGGCACGAGGCTCGCCAACCCGGAATCCAAGGACGTGATGATCGATCAGGTCGTCTTCCGCGAGAACACCGAAGGGTCCTACGGCGGCGTCGAGTTCCACCCGCTTCCCGAGTCGGTCTACACCGCGCTGTGCGCCAACCCCAAGATGAAGCCGTGGAAGGACAAGGGCCTCGACAACGTCGCCCTCTCCACCCGCATCGTCTCGATCCAAGGGTGTACCAGCATCTGCCGCCAGGCCTTCGAGTTCGCCAGGAAGTCCGGCCGCAAGCGCGTCACGCTGGTCGAGAAGCCCAACGTCCTCCGCGAGACCGGCGGCCTGATGACGCGCGTCTTCAAGAAGATGGCCAAGGAATACGAAGGCATCTGGGCCGACGAGGCCAACATCGACGCCATCTGCATGTGGATGTTCAAGAACCCGCAGGACTACTCCGTCATCGTCGCCGAGAACATGTTCGGCGACATCGTCTCCGACCTCTGCGCCGGGCTGGTCGGCGGCCTGGGCTTCGCGCCCAGCGCCAACCTCGGCGACAAGTACGCCGTCTTCGAGCCCACGCACGGCTCAGCGCCCAAGTACGCCGGGCAGTACAAGGTCAACCCGCACGCGATGTTGCTGACGGCGAAGATGATGCTGGACTGGCTCGGCGATGGCAACGGCGCTGCGCTCGGGCACGGACAAGCGGGGGGGGCCGCCGAGAAGCAGATGGCCCAGCGCCTCGAAGCCGCTGTCGCCCGCGTCATCAAGGAGGGCAAGGTCAAGACCTACGACATGGGCGGCAAGAACACGACCATCGAAGTGGCGAAGGAAGTGGCGAGGTACATCTGACGGAACCAAGCCACAGATGAACCCAGATGAGCCCAGACAAGAACCGCCGAGTCTGAGCCTTGGTTCGTGCCTCTGTCTGTGTCCATCCGGGTCATCTGTGGCAAGAAGCGGGGTGGATGGAGCCAAGCCGCGGATGAACCCAGATGAGCCCAGACAAGAACCGCCGAGTCTGAGCCTTGGTTCGTGCCTTTGTCTGTGTC
>JADLCX010000025.1 GCA_020846975.1 Phycisphaerales bacterium | reverse complement strand
TGGCCGCATTGAGCAACAGCGTGGGACTACTCGGAAGCGAAGCGGGCATCGGCGCGCGTGACTACGCCGCCCTCGAAATCCTCAAGGAACTGATCCGGCTGCACGAAGACCCGAAGGTGGTGCAGCAAACGGGCCAACCGGCGGCCGCAACGATCACGGCCGTCGTCGCACGAGCGTTCGTGTGGGCGGATGCGTTCTGTGCGGCGTCGGGGCAGTTGCCGGTGTAACGCAATGCCCGCCTCCCCCTCATCCATCGCCCTTGCCGACACAATGGACCGCGAGAAGCGGCGGATCGAGCGTGTCGGGATCAAGCAGACCGGCGCGATCGGTGTACTCGCCCGAACCGCCGCGCTCCGTGCGTTCCAGACTGGCGCAAGCCCGATCGAGGCCGCGAAGATCGCGCTCCGCGACATGCTGCCCGTGCTCGCTGACGGGATGCTCGCGGCGCACATGACTGGCTCGCTGCGCGCGTCAAAGACCGGCGCGGCCGCGCTCAAGCGTCGGCTCCGCTTCGATAGCGCGTATGACGAGGCACTGCGGTTGCTCCGCGAGAAGGCCCGCTCGCTCGGGATCGACCCCGACGCCTACGGCACGCTGTTCGCGCAGGCAGCGGCATCCCGGCTCGTCGATATTTCGGCGGTGCTCGAACAGAAGCTCACTGCGGCGACGGCCGAGATCATCCGCACGGGCGTACACACACAGAGGGGCATGGAGATCATCCGCCAAGCGTTCGACGCGGCGGGTATCACGGTGCAGAACCCTTACCAGTTGGAGACAGCATACCGGCTGGAGGTGGGCTCGGCCTACGCTGCGGGACGGCTTGCGGTCATCCAGAACAGCCCGGACTTGCAGAGTTTGTTGTGGGGGTGGGAGTACGTCACGGTGGGGGATGATCGAGTCAGGCCCACGCACGCGGCACTCGACGGCACGCGCAAGCCGAAGGACGATCCGTTTTGGGTGCGCCACACGCCGCCGATCGACTACGGGTGTCGGTGCTCGACGCTCGAAATCTACAAGGATGAGGCTGATCTGGCGTCAGACAGCGGGGCCGTCGATGCGCTGCCGCCCGATGAGGGGTTCACTGTTTCCCCGGCGTGGCGGTTGGTGGGGTAGTTGCCCCCTCCCACTTGGCCATCACCACACCACCACGCTGGGCACGTGCCCGCTTGGGAGGTCGATCGTCACAGGAAGGCCGTACACAGTCTCGATGATTGTGTCGGGCGGCAAGTTCGCGGATTCCTTGATTTGCGCCGCGGCTTCGGGCGTGAGTCGCACGCCACTCGATAGCCTCCGTCCCCAGCCGGACGCGCGCCTTGCCTCCGTCGTCGCTCGGCGCAGGTCTGCGAGGACATCATGCGTTCCAAAGTCGTTCCAGTCCGTGGGCATCACGCCTCCCTCACCTTGTCTGCCGCGATCCGCACCGCGTGCTTCTTGATCTCCGCGATCACCGATTCGTCGAACACCCGAGCGTTCCCGGCCATGCCGATCGGTTCGATGTTGCGGCTCTCGATGATGTACTCGATCCGCGTCACCGGCAGGCTCAGCCGCCGCGAGATCACCCCAACCGTCAGAAGTTCAGCCCGCCCGTGTGATTCGCTCATTCGACTGCGCTCCGCGTGGTGCGTCCCGTCTACGCGCCACAGTGTACGCCGTACCCCGTATCCAGATTGGCGCGGCGGGCTTCCCCGGCCCACTTTGAGCGGTCCGACCCAGTATTGTCTCTGTGTGTGACCTCTTTGCGGGCCGGAAGGCTCCGCGATGTCACGCCCCTCCAACAGACACTTTTGCTCGCATAAGAGCACACCAATGGGTGCGACCTGATCGGTCGCGCTCGTTGTTTCATGGCCGCAAAGCCCGCCAAGTCCGCAGCACTCCCCGCCGTATTCGTCGGTGGCGTCGCCGCGTTCTCGGCCGCGAGTGCCGCGGTCAAGAGCGAGGATGGCGTGGTCCGCCGCCGGTTCGTCAAGGACTTGATCCGCGCTGGAACGTGGTACAAGGGCGACACGGCGCACCAGGTTCCCCGCGAACGCCTCGACCATTGGGCCGCGACCTTCGGAAAGATGACCGAGGCGGGCGTGAAGGTTCCCCTTCCCCTCGGACACACGACCGACCCGGAGCGGAATCGCGGATACGCGGTCGGGATGTTCGTCGATGACACCGACGGAACGCCCACGCTCAAGGCCGAGGTCGAGTTGATCGGCGATGACGCCCTCTCGCTCGCCAACCGCACGGAAGTCTCGATCTGCGCCGAGCCCAAGTTGAAGGCGGGCAACGGCGCGGAGTTCACCGACGCAATCACGCACATCGCCCTCGTCACCGATCCCGTCATCCCCAAGCAGGGCGGGTTTATCCCGCTCCCCCTCGCAGCTTCGCGCGGCGGCGGCACGGTCGATGCGCCGTGTTTCACCATGGCGCAGTTTTCCCAGGAGTCGAACATGGACTGGAAGGCACTCGCGTCCGCCCTCGGTATCAACGCCGAAGGCCTCGACGACAAGACCGGCCCCGAAGCGGTTCTCGCCGCGATCAAGAAGCTCAAGGGCGGCGACGAAGAGCACGCCCAGGCGATGGCCGCGAGCCGCAAGGAAGTCGAGACCGCCAACGCGCGGATCAAGGCTCTTGAGGCTGGCAAGGCCCCCGAAGTACCCGCCGACGTACTCGACATGAGCGCGGACGCGACGGCCGCCCGCATCGACACCCTCACCCCCAAGATCGGCCCGGAGGCTGTGAAGCGGTTCAAGGGCCTGCTCTGCGGTGAGGCCGGCAAGCGAAACCCGCTCTGCCTGTCCCGCACGGCCGCGACCGCCGCGGGCCTTCCCGACAGCATCAGCAAGCTCGTCATCGACGCTTTGGGCGAGGTCGTCGCCGGCCCCGCGACCGGCGGCAAGGCCGGAACGCAGGCGTTCAGCCGCAACGTCCCCGGCGACAAGTCCAACGGCGGCAAGTCCGGCGCGGACCGCCTCGCGGAACTCGACCCCGAACTCAACAAGAAGTACTGATCGGCACGCACACCGCATACGCGCGGCCGATGGCCGCTCTCGGAGATTGACCAATGAACTCGATCACAGGTGGCCCCGGCTTCCGCACCGAGCGCAACGCGACCTATCGGCGCATCCGCAAGACCAGCGCGGGCGCGGATTACCTGCCCGGCGGCGTCATCCTCGACGGCACCTACTCCGGCGATGCCGGGAACACGGGCAACGTCGATGTGATTCGCCCCGGCAAGCTGATGGTTCGGGCTGCCTCCGGCGGCCTCTACCGCAACTTCATCATCGGCAAGAGCACCGCCGCCTACGTGGACAACGACACCACGATCACCGTCTCGGCCGCGACCGCGACCGAGGTTGCCAGGTTGATCGCCGCTGCGGGCGCGTCCCTGTCGCTGGCCTTCATCGGCCCGCCCTCCGCGGCCGGCACCGTCGCCGCCACCGACATCACTGTCACGGCCGCCTCCGGCACGACGCTCACGATCTCCGACCTCAACCTCGCAAAGGTGACGGACTCGCTGATCGCGCTCCGCGTCGCAAGCTACACCGCTGGAACCTTCGGCTTCATCGACGACGGCGCCGGCGTCAAGTGCTCCGACCAGGACGGCGTCCGCCTCAATCAGCACTACCCGACCATGCTCGTCGGCGGCCAGATCGACGAGAGCCAGATCATCGACTGGCCCGCGGATACCTCGACCGTCACGTACCTCAAGGGCCTGCTCAACGTCGCTGGCTCCGGCTATCGGTTCCGTTTCGACGGCCCCGACGTGGCCTGATCGTCGCACACCTCACGCACGCACGCACCCGCCCGCGGTCGAAACGCCGCGGCTGATCCGAGACAAGGAACGCCCAAATGTCCACCACGCTCCCCGAAGTTCTCTACGCCGATCAGATGCTCGGGTATGTCGAGAAGGTCAAGGCCGGTCTCCCGGTCATGCACCTCCCGCCGGGCCTGCTGACCGCGAGCCCCAAGCGCGTCGAGGGCAACACGTTCACCTACACGACCTACTCGGGCACCCAGAAGGTGATCCGTGCGGGCGCGTACGGTGCCCCGACCCGCGGCCGCACGAAGGTCGGCGTCGGTGCCCTGCCCGGCGTGACGATCACCTCTGGCGAACAGATGGAGGTCAACGCCGCGGCGATGGTGGCCCTCAAGAACCCCGAGAACAACGCGATCCAGCGTCTCGGCGAGTCCGAGGTTCAGCGGCTCCTGCGTGAGGCGACGACCCTGCGCATGAACGCCCGCGTCGCGTACCTCACCAGCCTGCTCGTTCTCGGCGCGGCCTACCAGGACGCCGAGGGCAACCTGCTTCCGTCCTCCTCCGGCGCAATCAACACGATCTCCGCCCCGACCCCGACGACCTACACCAAGTCAGCCTCGTGGCAGACCGCCACGACGGACATCCTTGGTGACCTTGCCAGCTTCCAGGCCCAGTCGCTTCGCACGACCGGCTTGCCGATCCAGCACGCGATCTACGGCTCGCGCGTGTTGAAGAGCTTGATGACGAACACGGACTGCCGCGACCTCATCATCCGCAACATCGCCGCGAACGGCAACGTTCTCAACGGCGCGCCGCAGGGCATGGTGTTTGAGCTTGGCGGTATCACGTGGTGGCCCGGCCAGTTCGGGTTCTTCGAGGACAACGACGGCACGGATCGCCAGTTCCAGACGGGCTCCGCAGGCACGCTGGATCAGGACCACATCGTGTTCATGCCGACGCCCTCGTCCGAGTGGTACGACCTCATCGAGGGCACGACCCCGGTCTACGGCAGCAGCTCCGACCCCGACGCCGCCGCGCTGTGGGGCGGCATCGAGACTCAGCAGGGCATGTGGCAGTGGGCTGACCGCCAGCAGAACACCGTCGGCATGGTCATCCACTACGGCGACAACTGGTTCCCGTCGATCAAGGTTGCCGGCGCGGTCGGCCACTGCGACACGGTGTAACACCTCACTTTCAACCGCCCCAAGGCCCGGTCCCCACCAACGGGCCGGGCCTTCTTTGTTGGATCAACACCCGTGGCGATCATCACGCAAGACGACATCGAGCTTGTGTTCGGCGAAACGAACGTCGCTGTGTGGTCGAACCTCAAAAGCGACTCGGCGACGGCGGACACCGCTCGGATCACGTGGGCAATCGCTTCGGCCGAGGCTGAGTTGGCGAACCGTCTGCGGACCAGCAAGTACGCCGTGCCGCTCTCGCCTACCGGCTCGCACGACTACGAGGTGAAGAACATCCTCGCCAAGATCGCGGGTTCGCTGCTCTATGAGAGCCGCGGCATCCGCGATGTCGCGGCCGGCGGACGGGCGGCCGATCGCGTTGCGAGCCACAAGACGCAGGCGTATGCGGCGATCGACATGATCGTCGGGGGCTCCAGGTCCATCCCTTACCAGCTCAAGGAATCACGCCCGAACGCGGTCGCCGCGGTTGTTGTCTGAACCATGATCTCCGTCCGAGTACAAGTCCGCACGCCGAACCTCGACGCGACGCGCAAGACGCTCGCGGGGATGGGCCGCACACCGCCCCCGCCGGCCATCGCGCAGATGTACGACGAGTGGGCGTTCCTGTACGGCTCGTTCATCCGCCGCCGGTACAACACCTTCAGCCGCGGCGGTGGCAACTGGCCGCCGCTCAAGCAGGCGACGATCGGAGCGCGGCGAGTCGGTACGGCCCGGTCCCGAGCGGCCGCGGCGAACAGCAAGGGCGACGCCCGATCATCGCTGGCGTTCGATCGCCGCGGGGCACTGGTGCGCGCCGATCGCAAGGTCTCGATCCTCAAGGACACGGGCCAACTCTTCAACGCCCTGTCGATCAACGCGCTGGGCAACGTCAAGAAATACGTGCCCTACGGCGTCCGCTTCGGCATCGGCGGACCGGCCCGTCACGCGGCCATCAAGCGTGCGCTCGCGGCGGGCAAGGGTGCCAACACGCGGGGAACGAACAAGGGCGACGCCAACCGACAGAAGCTCGCCCAGGCCCTTCGCGGCCAGCGGTCGGGCTCTCGAGCCTCCGGCCGTCGCACGGGCGCGATCACCATCGGCCGCCTCGCCGCGATCCACGACCAGGGCCTCGGCCACAACCCCAAGCGAGAGATCATCGTCCCGCCCGACGCGGCGACGCTCCGGCGTATGTCGCGGATCGCCTCGGCCACGATGCACCGGACGCTGACTGGGGGTGCGCGGTGATCGAAGCTACCGACCCGTTCACGCTTGCCGAGGACGCCCTGATCCACATTCTCAACGGATTCGGGCCGTTCAACCTGA
This sequence comes from Phycisphaerales bacterium, assembly GCA_020846975.1. Taxonomy (GTDB): domain Bacteria; phylum Planctomycetota; class Phycisphaerae; order Phycisphaerales; family UBA1924; genus JADLCX01. The sequence goes on along the minus strand of JADLCX010000025.1, from coordinate 123 downwards.
CGATCAAGCCGGGGAACCGCGTCTGGATGGCCGAACAGCACGCGCGGCCGATCGACAAGGCCCAGTCTGCCGATATGCCCGAAGTCGCGTTGCTCGCCTCCGGCTTGGCGAATGACCCGATTG
>JADLCX010000024.1 GCA_020846975.1 Phycisphaerales bacterium | reverse complement strand
GGGTGTAGTCCACGATTATGGTGGCGACCGATGACAGAAGCATGGCTGGCGGGATGCCGGCGTGGCGGGGTGGGGACGGGAGGTTCAAGGATGGACCTGACGAAGTTGGATGCGCGGGAGGCGTTGATCGCGGAGCAGGCGGTGTTGTCGTTCCGGGAGTCCATGCGGGCGATGGCGGCGGCACCGCACGGCCGGGGGCTGGCGGTGACCGAGCGGGCGGTACAGGAGCAGGGACGCAAGACGACGCTGGCGATGATGGAGCAGGCCCTGCTGGCGGCGGCGGAGGGGGAAAAAGGGGGGGCCGTTCTTCGGCGGGGTGTTCGTGCGGCGAGCGTGCCGGACTGAAGTACCGCTCCGGGCGTGAGATCGTGACGGTGGTGGGAGCGGTGCGGGTGGAGCGGAAGTACTTCCGGTGCGTCCACTGCCGGCAAGGGGTGATCCCCTTCGACGACTGGGCGGGTGTGGGCAAGACCCACCTGACGATCGGCGCGGTTCGGCTGGCGTGCCTGGCGGCCGCGTCGTGGTCGTTCGACAAGGCCAGCGAGCACCTCGCCGAGTTCTGCGGGCTGTCAATCAGCGACCAGACGATCCGGCGGGTGGCCGACGCCGAGGGGATGCGGGCCGCGGAATGGATGGACACGGCGTACGCGGCGACCACCGCCTTCACGCGTGCGGCGGGGCAGCCCGAGTTCTCCGGCGACGGCACGATGGTGAACACGGTGGAGGGCTGGAAGGAGATGCGTGTGACATCGCTGGCCCGGCGCGATCCGGGCAAGGGCGTGGACCCGTGCGGATGGGAGGAGGTCGAAGGCCGCGCTCTTCCCGCGGCCCGCGCACGCATGGTGACGGCACGCTTTGCCGACTGCGAGCAGATGGGCGAGGTGTGGAAGACGCAGGCCACGCGTCTGGGGCTGGGCGATGGACGCGGCGTGAGCGTGCTGTGCGACGGGGCCAAGTGGATCTGGAGTCAGGTGGGTCACGCTCTGCCGCGGGCCGAAGAAGTGCTCGACGTCTACCACCTCAGCCAGCATGTGCATCGGTGCGCGGGCGTGCTCGAAGGGGAGCACACGCCCGCGGCCGCGTCGTGGGCGCGGGGCACCTTGATGGACCTGGTCCGGCACGGGCCGGGACCGACCCTGAGCCGCCTGGACAACTTGCTGGCGAGATGGGACACCCAGCGGGCCGCAACGCAGAAGGCCGTCGCGGGCCTCATCGGATACATCCGCGACAACCAGACCCGCATGAACTACGCCGATCGGCTCCGACGCGGTCTGCCCATCGGCAGCGGCCAGATCGAAGGGGCGTGCAAGAACGTCGTCGGTCGCCGCCTCAAACTCAACTGCGCCCGCTGGCGGCCCGAACGCGCCCGCCACCTCGCCGCCCTTCCCTCCCTGCAATACAGCGAACTCTGGCAGACCTACTGGTCGTCCAAGGCCGCGTGATCACCATAATCGTGGACTACACCCAGTCGGTGTGGCGCAGTGAGCCCAACCGGATGTTGGCATACACTTGCTTCCCATGACACGAGACGAGATCGCCGCCAAAGTTCGGAATGTGTTGGTAGATGCACTGGCCGTGGACGAGGAGGAGGTCACTCCGACCGCATCGCTTCGCAACGACCTCGGTGCGGAGTCGATCGACTTTCTCGACATCGTGTTCAAGCTCGAGCAGGCGTTCGGGTTCAAGGTGGCGCAGGGCGAGTTGTTCCCCGAGGGCGTGCAGTCGGATCCGAAGTACGTTCAGAACGGCGTGGTGACTCCGGAAGGGCTGGCCAGCCTCAAGGCGCGCCTGCCGCACATCGATTTCTCCGCGCTGGAGCAGGACCCTCAGATCACCAAAGTCGCGGGAATCTTCACGGTGGACACGCTGGTGCGGTTTGTCGCCAACAAACTCGGCGTGAAGTGAACGACGCATGCGCTGGATGTGGATCGACCGTGTGATCGAGCTGGTGCCGCGCCAGAAGATGGTGGCGGTCAAGAACGTCTCGCTGGCCGAGGAGCACCTGCACGACCATTTCGCCGCGGACACGCAGCGCGGGCTGATCGCGTTGCCGGTCATGCCCGCGAGCCTGATCCTTGAGGGCATGGCGCAGACGGCGGGGATCCTCGTCGGCCACGCCGAGGGGTTCCGGGAGAAGGTGATCCTCGCCAAGATCAGCCGCGCCGAACTGACCGCGGATGCCGCGCCGGGCACGACGCTCCGATACACCGCTGAGATCGAGCGGATGGATGCCGTGGGCGCGAGCACGAGGGGTGCGATCGATCTGCTCGACCACGCGAGACCGGACGCGGGCTTTCGCCCGATCGGGACGATCGACCTGATGTTCAGCCACCTCGATCAGAACATGGCCGGGGCGCAGTTTCCCGAGCACAACTTCGTGTTCGGCGAGGGCTTCAAGACCCTGCTGCGGACCAGCGGGATCGCGGTTCCGGACTGACGGCCTTCACCACGAGGCCAGCGGACGCAAGGGATCGCCGGGGCACGGCTGTTCCCTCGCCGCGTCCCTCATCCACGGACGCTCGATCGGCAGGGCGCAGCCGTCGAACTCCCGATTCTCGAAGCACAGGGTCTCAATCGCGGCGTTGGGCGTGCGGGTCCATTGCCAGGTCTTGAGCAGACCCACGCCCACCGGCAGCGCGGAGAGCCCGACCGCGAGGACCGCGAGACGACGCCCGAGTCGCAGGTTGCGCTGGCCGACGAACTCGCAGATGCTGATCACGAGGATGATCGAGGAATACTTGAGCCCGATCATGCCCGCGACACCGAACCTTCGTATCAAGGCATCGGCGATCCGATTGAGTTCTTCGCCGCCGAAGTGGTGCAGGATCGCGTGCGTGACGACGACATCGAGCGTCGCGGCGAGTATGTACCACGCGTAGAGCTGCGGGTAGAGCACCGCCGGCCTTGACGGGTCCTTGATCCGCGTCGTCGCGCCGAGCCTTCTGGTGATCGCCGTGTTCATGGGGCCTGCCGCTCTTGGAGTGCTTCCCTTGCAACCCGCTCGAACAACCCGACGGGGGCGGGCGCGCCCGTCCACGCCGTGAACTGATCCCCCGCCTGTCTCACAAACATGCCCAGCCCGTCGATGGTCCTCATCCTCAGACGCCGCGCCGCCTTCAGGAGTTCCGTCTCAAGAGGGATATACACGGTGTCCATCACAACGGTTTCTTCGGACTGCTCCGCACATGCTTTCAGCACGTCCAGCGGAACAGACATCACCGGCGTGACCGGTTCTTCATCGGACTCGGCAGGATTGGCCATCCCCACGGGGGTGCAGTTGATGAGAACGCGGCAGCCGAGATCGGCAAGTCTTGCGGGGTTGGCGGGGGAGATCTCCGGAGATTCGTGATCGGTTCGTACGGCGGACCGGAGTTCGTCGCAAAGCCGCTCGGCGTTCTCGATGGTGCGGTTGAGGACGAACACCGTCGCCCGCGCCCTCAGCAGCCCCGCGGCGATGGCCCGCGACACGCCTCCGGCACCGATCAGGCCGACCCGCACGCCGCGAAGGTCACCGACCGCGTCGCCGATGCAGGCCACGGCCGCCGCCGAGTCGGTGTTCACCACGCGGGCGCGGAGCGGACGGCCGCCGGCGTCGCGTTCGATCGCCAGCGTGTTGGCCGCGCCGCAGGCCTCGGAAAGATCGTCGATGGTCCACTCGATGCCGTCGGCGCCGAGCGATCGGGCCTCGCTCGCAAACCGCACGAGGTGCTGCTTGTGGGGCACGGTGATCGAGCAACCGCAGAAGTCCAGACGGGGATGATCGATCAGCGCGGCGAGCGTGGCCTTGAAGTGCTCCCATTCGGGCGGGACGGGCAGCGGCAGGTAGACGCCGTGAAATGCGCGGCCGCCGCGCGGCTCTTGCTCGCCGTTGCCGTTGCTGTTGTCGTTGTCGTTCCACGTATCGGGTTCGAGCGCATCGAAGCCCGCGTTGTGGATGAGCGGGCCGAGGGAGTGCTCGACCGGCCAGCCGATCAGCCCGAACACGCGCGTGCGCGGCGTGATCGACCGGAAGCGGTACACATCCAGCAGTTCCGCCACGGTCGGCTGACCAGGAGCGGTCGCGGCCGAAGGACGCAGCGAGGCGAAGGTCAGGAACCCGCCGAACTTCGGCGCCAGCACGCGGGACATGAGCCCGAAGCGGCCCATCGCGAGCGCGATCATGGGTTTGTCGTCGCCGCTCGCGCCCTCGATGAGCAGGTCGAAGAGTTCGAGATTGTCGCGGATGGACCGGGCCGCGTAGGCGACCTTGACGATCGAGGCCGCGGGCTCGTTCCGCATGATCGCGAGCCGGCGCAAGAGGTCGCGGGGCCGGCCGGTGAAATCGTGGGTCGAGAGGATCAGACCGGTGCGAACGTCGCGTCGCTGGCCGGGATGATCGACCGCGAGGTTGAGCTTCTGGCGCACGTTCGCGGATGCGGCGTACGAGGCGAACTCGAAATCGATGTAGCGTGGGGGATGCTCGGCAACGCCGCGGCCCGCGCCCGCGGCCTCGGTCATCGAGCGCGGCGTGGCGGTCCCGAGCCGCTCAAAGAGCGATACGCGGGCCATCTCGTCGCCGTCGTACCCCCCCACCCCGCCCGACTCGGCCGCCGCGCGGCAGGTGACGATGCACGGCAGGGGTGACTCGGCGATGATCCGGAGGATGGTGCGCACCTCTCGCGGATCGAGGGCATTGCCGGACCCGCGAGCCCCGGTGAAGAACTCGTCGATCCGGAACTCGACGAGATCGGCATCCGCATCCCGCGCCGCCGCGGCATCGGCGAGCGCGGTGTGCTCGTCGAGGACCATGATCGGGACGCACAGGAGCGAGGCCATCGCGCCAGTGTATCGCCGCGCGTGCGGGAGCCGGTCGGAATACCATCCCGTCCCCTCGGGGCGGTAGCTCAGTTGGTAGAGCGCTAGCTTTGCAAGCTAGATGTCGGGAGTTCGAGTCTCCTCCGCTCCATTGCAGGATTCCCGGCCGAATCACGCCAAAACCCCGGTGAAGACTGGGTTTTTTCGCTTTCGTGCCGATCGTGGCGAATCGTCAACCCGCCGCGCGATGCCGCGCCGTTTCTCTCGTTTCCGCGCTCCACTTGCTGGCAGTATTGCTGGGGATCAATCGGGACCGAATCGGTGGTCCCCGTGGCCGCGTTAGCTTGCCGCTCCGGCGCGACGCCCGGAAGTCGATCCATCGCCGCCGCCGTGTCCGTCAGGCCAAGCACCGTGTAGTGCTTCAACGTGGTCCGGTAGTCGCTATGCCGCATGATCCGTTGGGCAATCTGCGGGGTGACGCCCGCGCGGGCCAGTTGGGTCCCCAGCGTCGTCCGCAGCGCGTGCAGGTCGATCACCCGCCCTTCGTCATCTTCCACCACGATCCGCGTCTTGACCCGTTCGCGCTTTCCGGTGCCGATCTTCACCGGCTTCCCGTCCGCGTCCAGCACCGGGACGCGACGGGCGATCCCGGCCCGCAGAAAGTCTTTCAACCGCGTCACGTCGCCCACCGTGTCGGACCACACCCGCGCCGTCGGAAGGGCGGGGAACGCCGCCAGCCGCCGCCGCAGGGCTTCGGCAAGTTGCGGGTGCATCGGGATTGTGTCCGTGCGCTTCGCC